>JAEZUM010000050.1 GCA_023421075.1 Bacillota bacterium | reverse complement strand
TGGACAAGAACAGAATGCATCCAATTAAGGTTGGTAATAACGTTAGAATGAGTTACTCCAAACAAAAGGAAGTCCTGGAGATGCCCAATCTCATTGAAGTACAGAAGGATTCCTATCAGTGGTTTTTGGATGAGGGACTCAAAGAAGTATTTGATGATATTTCTCCGATTGCAGACTACAGTGGACATTTAAGTTTGGAATTCGTAGACTTCGCGTTATGTGAGGATGACATCAAATATACGATTGAAGAGTGTAAGGAAAGAGATGCAACTTATGCAGCTCCTTTGAAGGTAAAGGTAAGACTTCATAACAAAGAAAATAACGAGATTAATGAGCACGATATTTTCATGGGAGATCTTCCATTAATGACAGCAACCGGTACCTTCGTAATCAATGGTGCAGAGCGAGTTATCGTAAGCCAGTTAGTACGTTCCCCCGGTATATATTATGCAGTAGATCATGACAAAATCGGAAAGAAATTATTTTCTTCCACAGTAATACCGAACAGAGGTGCATGGTTGGAATATGAGACAGATTCCAATGATGTTTTTTACGTACGAGTTGACCGTAACAGAAAGGTTCCGATTACCACCTTCGTAAGAGCATTAGGTTATGGTACCAACGAGGAGATTAAGCAGTTATTTGGTGAAGAGCCGAAGATTCTTGCCAGCCTTGCGAAGGATCCTTCTACCGCAAAGGACCCAACCGGCAGTTATCAGGACGGTCTTCTTGAGTTATATAAAAAGCTTCGTCCGGGCGAGCCTTTGGCAGTTGAGAATGCAGAGGGCTTGTTAAACAGCATGTTCTTTGATGCAAGAAGATACGATCTTGCTAAGGTTGGTAGATATAAATTTAATAAGAAGCTTCATATGCGTAATCGTATTGTAGGCTTTGTTCTTACCGAAGATGTGGTTGATAAGTCTACCGGTGAGATTATTGCTACTGCCGGAACTCAGGTTGATGACAAGATCGCAAGACAGATTCAGAATGCAGCTGTGCCTTTCGTAATGGTACAAGCGGAGGAGCGTAATGTTAAAGTTCTCTCTAATATGATGGTAGACATCAGACATTATGTAGATGTAGACCGCAGAGAGCTAGGGGTTACCGAGGATGTATACTACCCTGTACTTAAGGGAATCCTCGAGAGCAATACGGATCTGGAAGAGATCAAGGAAGCAATCAAGAAAAATATCAACGAGTTAATCCCGAAGCATATTACGAAGGAAGATATTATTGCTTCCATTAATTATAATATTCATCTTGAGTACGGTATCGGTAATTCAGATGATATCGACCATTTGGGTAACAGAAGAATCAGAGCGGTTGGTGAGTTATTACAGAACCAGTACCGTATCGGTCTGTCCAGAATGGAACGTGTTGTTCGTGAAAGAATGACAACTCAGGATCTTGAGGGAATCAGTCCTCAGTCCCTGATTAACATTAAGCCTGTTACTGCTGCTGTGAAGGAGTTCTTCGGAAGCTCCCAGCTGTCACAGTTCATGGATCAGCACAATCCTCTTGGCGAGTTAACGCACAAGAGACGTCTCTCTGCGCTGGGACCCGGTGGTTTGTCCCGTGATCGAGCAGGCTTCGAGGTTCGAGATGTTCACTACTCCCATTACGGAAGAATGTGTCCCATCGAGACTCCCGAAGGTCCTAACATCGGTTTGATTAACTCTCTTGCAACCTATGCAAGAATTAATGAATATGGTTTCATTGAAGCTCCTTACCGTAAGGTTGATAAGGCGGATCCGATGAATCCTAAGGTAATCGATGAGGTTGTATATCTTACTGCTGACGAAGAGGATAAATATATTGTTGCACAGGCGAACGAAGAGCTGGATGAGAACGGTTTCTTTGTTGGCAACAGTATCTCCGGTCGTCATAAGGAAGAGACCTCCGAATATGAAAAGCACAAGATTGATTTAATGGACGTATCCCCGAAGATGGTATTCTCCGTGGCTACCGCCTTAATTCCTTTCTTGGAGAATGACGATGCGAACCGTGCCCTCATGGGTGCGAACATGCAGCGTCAGGCAGTTCCGCTTCTGTTAACCGAGGCACCTGTAGTTGGTACCGGTATTGAAGCTAAGGCTGCGATCGACTCAGGCGTATGTGTTGTAGCGAAGAAAGCCGGTGTTGTTGATCGCGTTACTGCAAAAGAAGTTGTTATTAAGAATGATGATAATACAAAGAGCTCTTACCGCATGATTAAGTTCTCCAAGAGTAATCAGGGAACCTGTATTAATCAAAGACCAATTGTATTCCGTGGTGAGAGAATTGAAGCAGGTCAGGTAATCGCAGACGGTCCTTCTACTGCAAAGGGCGAATTAGCACTTGGTAAGAACCCGTTAATCGGCTTTATGACCTGGGAAGGTTATAATTACGAGGATGCTGTTCTTCTTAGCGAGCGTCTTGTGCAGGAAGATGTATATACCTCTGTGCATATCGAGGAATATGAAGCAGAATCCAGAGATACCAAGTTAGGACCGGAAGAAATCACAAGAGATGTACCCGGTGTTGGTGACGATGCGTTAAAGGATCTTGATGAAAGAGGAATTATTCGTATCGGTGCTGAGGTTCGTGCAGGAGATATCTTAGTAGGTAAGGTTACACCGAAGGGTGAGACAGAGCTGACTGCTGAGGAGAGACTCCTTAGAGCGATTTTTGGTGAGAAGGCGAGAGAGGTTCGTGATACTTCCCTTCGTGTTCCTCACGGTGAATATGGTATTATTGTTGATGCTAAGGTATTTACAAGAGAAAATGGCGATGATTTATCACCCGGTGTTAATCAGACCGTACGTGTTTACATTGCACAGAAGAGAAAGATTCAGGTAGGCGATAAGATGGCTGGTCGTCATGGTAACAAGGGTGTTGTTTCCCGCGTGCTTCCGGCAGAAGATATGCCTTTCTTACCGAACGGCAGACCCCTTGATATCGTTCTTAATCCTCTAGGTGTTCCTTCCCGTATGAACATCGGACAGGTACTTGAGATTCACTTGTCCTTAGCAGCGAAGGTTCTTGGCGTTGACATCTCCACTCCGGTATTCGACGGAGCAAACGAGTTTGATATTATGGATACCCTGGAGATTGCAAACGATTATGCAAATACTACCTGGGAAGAATTTAATGCGAAATATAAAGACTCCCTTGATCCGGAACTTATGGAATATCTGAAGAACCATCCGGAGAACAGAGAGAACTGGAAGGGCGTACCGATTAACCGAGATGGTAAAGTAAGACTTCGTGATGGTAGAACCGGTGAATACTTCGATGGTTCTGTAACCGTTGGTTTCATGCATTACCTGAAGCTCCACCACTTAGTTGACGATAAGATCCATGCTCGTTCCACAGGTCCTTACTCCTTAGTAACACAACAGCCGTTAGGTGGTAAGGCACAGTTTG
This sequence comes from Bacillota bacterium, assembly GCA_023421075.1. Taxonomy (GTDB): domain Bacteria; phylum Bacillota; class Clostridia; order Lachnospirales; family Lachnospiraceae; genus Mobilitalea. Next base: position 19,958 of record JAEZUM010000050.1, on the reverse strand, counting down.
GTGGACAGAGATTCGGTGAGATGGAGGTTTGGGCACTGGAAGCATACGGTGCTGCTTATATCCTTCAGGAAATCCTTACCGTTAAGTCCGATGATGTTACCGGTCGTGTTAAGACCTATGAAGCAATTATTAAGGGAGAGAATATCTCTGAACCTGGTATTCCGGAATCCTTTAAGGTATTGTTAAAAGAGCTTCAATCCTTGGCACTTGATGTTACTGTACTCGATGAGAACGGTAATGAGGTGAAGATGACCGAAAGTATTGACTACGGTGATTCTGATTTGACTCCATTAATTGAAGGCGATAATAATTTCAGATATGATGAAGGCTATGAAGATGCCGGTTTCACACAGGCTAATGTCGAAGACCTTGATTCGGAAATTTTTGATATCTACGAAGATGAGACAGAAGATATCATGGATGATGGAATATATGAGGACGAAGAGGAAGATGTTGCAGAGAATATGTGCCCTAACTGCGGAGCTATCGTAGCAGAAGGCAGTAAACGCTGTAAGGCTTGTGGTCAGACTTTAACCGATATTTAAGAGTAGACTTGGATGTCATAAAACGAATAGAGCCTGATTGCAGGGACTAGAGAACCTGCAATCGGGTATAAATGAAGGGAGAGCCAAAGGATGTCTGAGATGATTAGTAGTATTCAAGAGATAACCTATGACGCAATAAAAATTGGTTTAGCTTCACCTGAAAAAATCAGAGAGTGGTCAAAAGGAGAAGTTAGAAAGCCGGAGACAATCAATTACAGAACCTTAAAGCCGGAAAAGGATGGTCTGTTCTGTGAGAGAATCTTTGGACCTAGCAAGGACTGGGAATGCCATTGTGGTAAATATAAAAAAATCAGATATAAGGGCGTTGTCTGCGATCGTTGCGGCGTTGAAGTAACGAAAGCAAGTGTACGTCGTGAAAGAATGGGTCATATTGAACTGGCTGCACCGGTTTCTCATATTTGGTATTTCAAAGGAATACCAAGCCGTATGGGTCTTATTCTTGACCTTTCTCCGAGAACCTTGGAGAAGGTATTGTATTTCGCTTCCTATATCGTACTTGATAAAGGAACCACGGATTTACAATATAAGCAGGTACTGAATGAGAAGGAAAGACAGGAAGCGGTTGAGAAATATGGCTATAGCAGCTTCCGTCTTGGTATGGGTGCGGAAGCCATTCAGGAGCTGTTACAGGCAATTGATCTTGAGAAGGAAAGCAAGGATTTAAAGAAGGGTCTGAAGGACTCTACCGGCCAGAAGCGTGCAAGAATTATTAAGCGTCTTGAGGTAGTGGAGGCATTCCGTGAATCCGGTAATAAGCCGGAATGGATGATCCTGTCTGTAATCCCGGTTATACCACCGGATCTTCGTCCTATGGTTCAGCTCGATGGTGGTCGTTTTGCTACCTCCGATATGAACGATTTATATCGTAGAATTATTAACCGTAATAACCGTCTGAAGAGACTTCTTGAGCTTGGAGCTCCGGACATTATTGTTCGTAACGAGAAGAGAATGCTTCAGGAAGCGGTGGATGCATTAATCGATAACGGTAGAAGAGGCAGACCGGTAACCGGACCTGGTAACCGTGCTCTTAAGTCTCTGTCCGATATGTTAAAGGGTAAGCAAGGACGTTTCCGTCAGAACTTACTTGGTAATCGTGTTGACTACTCCGGTCGTTCTGTAATCGTTGTTGGACCGGAATTGAAATTATATCAGTGTGGTTTGCCGAAGGAAATGGCAATCGAGCTCTTCAAGCCTTTCGTTATGAAGGAGCTGGTTGCAAGAGGTACTGCACACAATATTAAGTCTGCAAAGAAGATGGTAGAAAGACTCCAGACTGAGGTTTGGGATGTCCTTGAGGAGGTTATTAAGGAGCATCCGGTTATGTTGAACCGTGCACCTACCCTTCATAGACTTGGTATTCAGGCGTTTGAGCCGGTACTTGTTGAAGGTAAAGCAATTAAGCTTCATCCGCTCGTATGTACCGCTTACAATGCCGACTTCGACGGTGACCAGATGGCTGTGCATTTGCCCCTGTCCGTAGAGGCACAGGCTGAATGTCGTTTCTTACTGCTTTCTCCGAATAACTTATTGAAGCCTTCTGACGGTGCACCGGTAACGGTTCCTTCTCAGGATATGGTTCTTGGTATTTACTATCTGACCATTGAAAGAGAGATGGAGGGTGGTGTTCGTCATCATTTCAAGAGCTTAAACGAAGCAATCTTAGCTTATGAGAATGCTGCTATTTCTCTTCATGAGATGATCAAGATCAGAAGAACCGGTATCAATAATGAGGGTGTAGAGGAGACCAGAACAATTCAATCCACCCTTGGCCGTTTCATCTTCAACGAGATTATTCCTCAGGATCTTGGATTTGTAGACAGAACCAAGGATGAGAACTTCTTAACACTTGAGATCAATTTCTTAGTTGGTAAGAAGCAGCTTAAGCCTATTCTTGAGAAATGTATTAATATTCATGGAGCTACTAAGACAGCTGAGATCCTTGATGCTGTTAAATCCTTGGGTTACAAATATTCAACACGTGCAGCGATGACCGTATCCATCTCGGATATGGAGGTTCCCGGTGAGAAGAAGCAGATTATCGCAGATGCAGAAGCTACCATCGAGAATATCGCGAAGGAATACAGACGTGGTAGAATGACCGAGGACGAGAGATACAATACCGTTATCGAGACCTGGAAGAATGCCGATAAGGTTCTTACCGACACTCTGTTAAACAGACTTGATAAATTCAATAATATTAAAATGATGTCCGACTCCGGTGCCCGTGGTTCCGATAAGCAGATCAAACAGCTTGCCGGTATGCGTGGTTTGATGGCGGATACATCAGGTCGTACCATCGAGCTGCCGATCAAGTCCAACCTTCGTGAAGGTCTTGACGTATTGGAGTACTTCATCTCCGCTCACGGTGCTCGTAAAGGTCTGTCCGATACCGCTCTTCGTACAGCGGACTCCGGTTACCTGACACGTCGTCTGGTTGACGTTTCCCAGGATTTAATCATCCGTGAGGTTGATTGTCAGGAAGGTCATGACGCTCCCGGTATGTGGATCAAGGCGTTTACCGACGGTAAGGAAGTAATCGAGAGCTTAGAGGAGAGAATCACAGGAAGATATTCCTGCGAGACAATCTACGACGCAGACGGTAACATGATCGTAAAAGCAAATCATATGATTACACCCAAGCGTGCAGCAAGAGTTATCGCTACCGGTGTTGATAAAGTAAAGATTCGTAACGTACTTTCCTGTAAGTCACACATTGGTGTTTGTGCGAAGTGCTACGGCGCTAACATGGCTACCGGTGAAGCAGTACAGGTAGGTGAAGCAGTTGGTATTATCGCAGCACAGTCAATCGGTGAGCCCGGTACTCAGCTTACCATGCGTACCTTCCATACCGGTGGTGTTGCGGGTGATGATATTACGCAAGGTCTTCCTCGTGTCGAAGAGCTTTTTGAGGCGAGAAAGCCGAAGGGTCTTGCAATTATCGCTGAATTTGGCGGTGTAGTAACCATCAAGGATACCAAGAAGAAGCGTGAAGTTATTATTACGAATAATGAGACGATGGAATCTAAGGCATACTTAATTCCTTACGGCTCTAGAATTAAAGTTCAGGATAACGATGTTCTTGAGGCTGGCGATGAGCTGACCGAAGGTAGTGTTAATCCTCATGATATCTTAAAGATTAAGGGTATTCGTGCCGTTCAGGATTATATGATCCAGGAGGTACAGAGAGTATATCGTCTGCAAGGTGTAGAAATCAACGATAAGCATATCGAGGTTATTGTTCGTCAGATGCTTAAGAAGATTCGCATCGAGACCAATGGCGATACCAACTTCTTACCCGGTACTCTAGTTGATATCTTAGAGTATGAGGATGAGAATGAGAGATTAATCGCAGAGGGCTTAGAGCCGGCAGATGGTAAGCAGGTAATGCTGGGTATCACCAAGGCATCCCTTGCAACAAACTCCTTCTTATCAGCAGCATCCTTCCAGGAGACCACTAAGGTTCTTACCGAAGCAGCGATCAAAGGCAAGGTTGACCCGTTAATCGGTCTGAAGGAAAATGTTATTATTGGTAAGTTAATTCCGGCAGGAACCGGTATGAAGAGATATCGTTCCGTTAAGCTGGATACCGATACCTTGGATGAATATATGCTTTCTGAAGAGCTTGATGGCGAAGGTAATTATCTTGATGAGTATGGCAGCTTTGAGTACTCCGAAGAGGATGGTTATGGCGATGAGGAGTTCAGCGAGGATTTCGAGGATGATGGCTTTGATGTAGAAGATGGTATTGCTGAAATCGTTTACGATGAAGATAAATATTCCCGCAAAGGAGATTTACTTCAGAGAGAGGACAGTATCCCGGGAGTAGACGACGCTCACGTTAATTACGGAGAGAATTCTCATAATGACGGTGACTGGACAGAAGCAGAGTTCAACTTAAAGGGTATCAGCGAAGACGATTACAGTGATGGCTTATAATATGAATTAGTAAACAGAATATTGATAATACAGCTGATCTTTGAAGACAATATCAAGGATCAGCTGTTTTTTTGAGTAGGAAACAATACATGGAAAAAATTATTGCATTTCATAAAAAAGCATTGTATCATGATAGAGACATTTAGAGCAATTTTTGATAGACAAATAGCAATAATAATACGTAAGTAATCATCGTGTTGAAGAAAGGATGAGGTTTCGAGTATGGAATTTATGAAAAGATATGAGGAATGGTTAAGCAACCCATACTTTGATGAAGCAACCAGAGCTGAACTGGCTGCATTAAAGGGGAATGAGAATGAGATAAAAGAAAGATTCTATAAGGATTTGGAGTTTGGAACCGGAGGTCTTAGAGGGATCCTAGGTGCCGGTGTTAATCGTATGAATCTCTATACGGTTAGAAGGGCAACTCAGGGTCTTGCGAATACCATTAAGAAGCAGGGTGGGGAAAACAAAGGTGTTGCCATAGCTTATGATTCCAGAAGGATGTCTCCGGAATTTGCGATGGACAGTGCATTGTGCCTTGCAGCCAATGGAATTCATGCTTATCTCTTTGAATCGCTCAGACCTACCCCCGAGTTATCCTTTGCGCTTCGTACCCTAGGATGTATAGCCGGTATCGTAATCACAGCCAGTCATAATCCTGCAGAGTATAACGGTTATAAGGTATATTGGGAGGATGGCGCTCAGATTACGTATCCAAAGGATGTGGAGATTATCGGTGAAGTAAATGCCATTACCGATTTTGCCACCGCTAAGACCATGGAGAAGGAAGATGCTATTTCAGCAGGCTTACTTACTATCATTGGTGCTGAAATGGATGATAAATACATCGCTGAGCTTAAGAAGCTGGTAGTGAACCCCATTAGTGAAGAGGGTAGGAAGATGAAGATCGTCTATACTCCGCTGCATGGAACAGGAAATCTGCCGGTACGCCAGATACTGAAGGAGCTTGGCTTTGATAATGTATACATTGTTCCGGAGCAGGAATTGCCTGATTCTGAGTTTTCAACGGTAGGCTATCCCAATCCGGAGGATCCGAAGGTATTTACTTTAGCTCAGAAGCTTGCCAAGGAGGTTGGCGCTGACCTTATCTTAGCTACTGATCCCGATGCTGATCGTTTGGGTATTATGGTGAAGGATGAGAAAGGTGAGTTTATTCTGTTCAATGGTAACATGACCGGTGCTTTAATCGCAGAATATGAGTTCTCTCAGAAGGCAGAGAAGGGGATCTTACCCAAGAATGCGGCATTGATTAAGACGATTGTAACGGGAAATATCTCAGATCTGATCGCAGAATATTATAATGCAAGACTCATTGAGGTGCTGACCGGTTTTAAATATATCGGAGAGCAGATAAAGCACTTTGAGGAGACCGGCTGTAACGAGTATGTATTCGGGTACGAGGAAAGCTATGGTTGCCTAGTTGGAACTCATTCCCGTGACAAAGATGCGATTGTTGCAGTTATGTGTCTTTGCGAGGCTGCAGCATACTACCGCACGAAGGGAATCTCACTTTTTGATCAGATGAACAAGATTTATGAGAAGTATGGCTACTTTAAAGAGGATCTGATCTCTGTCACCCTCAAGGGAATTACCGGTATGGAGAGAATAAAAGAGATTATGGAAGGTTATCGGGTTAATCCTCCAAAGTCAGCCGGAGATTATAAGGTATTAAAGCTTCGTGATTATCAGAAGGATATGATTACCGACATGGTAACCGGTGAGGTAACACCGACCGGACTTCCGAAATCCGATGTATTATATTTTGAATTAAATGATAACGCATGGTGTGCGGTAAGACCTTCCGGTACCGAACCGAAGATCAAATTTTACTTTGGAGTAAAGGGTGAAACCATGGAAGATGCTGATTCAAGATTAAGTAAACTGATGAATGACAAGGTATTTAAGGTTGACTAAAAATTTATAGTTAAGAATCTTTAAAATAAGGTATACTTAGTATAACTTGAAGATAGTTAGAGATAAGGGTAAGGAAGTCATAGGTTTTATATGCTTCCTTACCCTGTCTTATCTTATTTATGCAAGTTTTTGGCCACAATTCGGACAGAAGTTGGCACTACCGGTCTTTGTTCCACAGTTAGGACAGAAGTTTGGTTTGGACCCGGAGGGAGAAGTCTGACCTCCTGCCTGGTTCATATTCTGCATCATTTGATTAGCTGCATTCATACCCATCATCATACCAGCCATATCGGAGGCTACTCCGCCACCATGCATCTTGCCGGAAGCCATTCCGTTGGTTAATTCGATTTGCTGATAACGACCAACATCGCCCACCATACTATGAGAGGCGTTCTTGTTGATCATTGCCTGAATCTCTTCCGGGTAGGTAAAGCTCATAATCTGAAAGCCGGTAACACTCAAACCGGTATCGAAAAGCTGCATATCCAAGTCGGTTCGTATACCATTCGCGATGTCAAAGGAATTCGCCTGAAGATTAAACATATCCTTGCCTTCTTTTGTAATCCATTTCATCAGAAGCTGATCAAGGATTGCTACGATTCGTAGTCTGACTTCCTCTACGGTATAGCTTTGTCTTACACCGGCGATCTTATCAATTATTTTCACATAATCGGCCACCTTAAAGGTGAAGGTTCCAAAGGCACGGATCGGCATTCCGCCCGGTAACTGTTGAACGGGAATATTGATCGCATTCTGTGTTCCCCACTTAACCTGGAACTCCTTGGTATTTACGAAGAGAACCTCTGCACGCATTCCGCTGTTAAAGCCGAATTTGAAGCCCTTCAAGGTTGACAGGAAGGGGATAATCTGAGATTCGATATCATAATCACCCTCGTCCTTGAAGATACCTTCTATTTTACCATTGAATAAAAAGATTGCATCCTGACCGGGTCTTATGATTAAGCGGCTCCCTTTTTTTATCTCATCATTGCTCCAACGGTAGAATATCATATCCTCGCGAAACTCTTGCCACTCTACAACATTTGCAAATTGTTTTGAAAAAATGCCCATATTGATTTCCTCCCATTTATGGTACCGACCTTTCAAGAAGGACCGGATTTATATTTATTATATAACAATCGTGATAGGATGACTACTAGAATTTGCCTCCTCCGGAGCTGTGGGAACGACCGCCACCGGACATGCCGCCTCGGAAGCCTCCTGCGTTAAAGCCGCCACCGCTTGAGTTATTGTTCTGAGGTTTTCTAACTCGAGTGACTTGTGTTCTGACGTAATCATCGCGACGACCGATCAATCCGGAGTTATTTGATTCGATGTAATTGGCACTGCCGGCAGTCATACGGCCACCGGATTGAAAAGCCATGATGGATACCGTGATAATACCGATTACGAGGGAAGCTATCAGCTGTACCCATACATTGGATATGATTGCGATGAACTCTGAGGATCCGGAATTACGGTCACCGGGCCAGGTCTCATCATAATTCGGGGCATTTGGATTGCTTGATTGCGGTGTTCCCGCAGTATAGTCGTGATCATAATTTAATTCGGAGTCATCACTCATATATGCTGCGGAGCGTTCAATGTAAGTAACGCAGGCATCGTAATAATTACCATTCGATAGGTCTGGAGTGATCTCTTCGATGATTGTATCGATCCTCTTGGAATGGATATAAGTCTCGGCGGTACCATAACCCTCCATGAACACAACTCTTTCGTTCATATCGATCAGAAGGTATACGCGATTACCTACCGGTAATTGATCTTCAAAATTTTCAATATAATCCTCAGCATAGCCACCATTTGGATCGTCATGAGTAAGAATCATAATATCAATACCCGCTTCATTACCATAATCGATACACAATTGCTCCAGTTCCTCGGCCTCCGATGTGGATAAAAGATCTGCTTTATCATAGACATGTTGATTAATTGCAGTATCCTCTGTCTCCGCGGCATAAGTATGTACTGTCGTGAAGGCAATCATTCCTGCCATTAATACGAGAAGTGCAAGCATTGGTAGTGATCTGAATAATAAAAACTGCTTCATGATAATGCACCTCCGATCCTTGTTATAAGCTGGAAGAGGATGAAGCAACCTGTTGAAACACCGGTAAACCAGGCAAAGAGTTTTGCTTTACTCAGTGGTGGCTTGCCGACGATCTTTCCGGTCTGACCGTTCATGGCAAAGATATGCTCTGCCTGTTTATAGTCATAGCATACCATCCAGACAGGGAGTAATGTATAATCCGCTTTCTTTTTACGGATGTTGATATCCTTACGGTGATACATTACAGAGGAGTATCCGCTTATGGTAGAACTAATGTAATTATCAACATAGGAACCAACTCTCTGTTTAATACGCGGCAGCATATCCTCATCGGTAAAATCATATTTCTCAGCAATATATCCTGCCAGATAGGGCATATTAAAATCCTTAAGATTATTATACTGATAGGGTTCCAGTTTATCCATCATATTATCTTCCATCTTGCGGGAGGCATCACAGGGGATTCTGGAATAGTTTAGATCAACCTTACGATAAACGTTATAAAACTTCGTCTCTGTGTAGATCCAATTTGCATCGGAGTAGGTTCGAACTCTGGTGCAGGTAGCTTCGGCTTCTCCGCGACCATTCATATCATATAGCCAAAAAGGTACATATAACCCGGTTATATTCTTGATACGGTCGGCGGTCATAAAATCGCTTGGAGTAAGTAAGCCCTTTCGACACCACTTCTTGAATGCTTCCTGAGCTTGTTCCTTACTGATGGTAAAGGGAACTACCTTGGCCGGTGCCAGATTGCCGGTTAAACGGTCGCTTAAGACTACGCCGGCTCCGCAGAAGCTACAGGTTGTGGCGGTGGTATTGGCTTCGGTAATCAGGACTGCGCCACAGTTTTTACAGTGATATTCATGTGCTTCCTGTTCGTTGAAGGTGGAATGATTGCTGGGCTCATCTTCATTGTTTGGATCTGCATAATCATGTTCAAAGGCAGAATTAGCAGCATTGATGTCATCCTCATCCGCCTCGTAATGAAATCCGTCCTCATTTGCTTCCGTATTCTTCTTCATGTTCTCGATGTTATCTGTCCGGCCGCAGCTGGCACAGCGCAAGAAACCGGTCTGGCTGTCGAAGGCCATATCGGACCCACAGTTAGGACATTTATAGTGTATCACAGTAGACATAACTTTCCTCCATTTCTATTCCCCACTTGATAAAATGTCCGCAAATAAAAGTATTCTTTCATTCGCGGACATTTCAAACGCTCCAAGTATTTTCGTCTTACTATTTTCCTAAGCTTGCTTTTAATGCAGCCAACTCATCATCTACATTGGAATTCGTTTCATATTTATCCTTAAGATCCTCGATCGTCTGCTCTGCGGAGGAATTATTCAGTTCTGCCATAGCATTCGCTTTATCAAGAGCCTTGTCTGCCATCTCTTCATACTTCTTAAAGCTTGCGATTGAATCATTTGCACTTGCTACAGAGGAGCCCATTTTATTGATACGCTCTTGTGTCTTTGCAACGGCTAATTTCCCCTTGATCATATCCTTACGAGCTTCCAGCTCATTGATATCCTCAACCAGTTTATCATGCATTTCACGCATATGTGTTGCATTGGTGTGAGCCAGATTATAAGCTTCCTGTAGACCGGGGAGCTTATTGGAGAGGTTAGCCTTCTGCTCTAAGAATTTTCTTGCATCTGCTTCGTTATTCGCTTCAAGTGCCTTCACAGCATAGGTCTGCATCTTGTTGATTTCATCGTTGCATTCATCAAGAACTCTTTTTGCTCTCTGCTCTTCAGCCATGATAGAGGCGGTTTCGGATTTTACCTTGCCAAGGTCGGTATTCAGGTTTCTTAAGCATTGGTCGATCATCTTCTCCGGATCCTCTGCCTTATCAAGCAGTGCGTTAATGTTACTGGACATAATGTCTCTGAATCTTGTTAAAATTCCCATGTTATACTCCTCCATATGTTTTATTTATTGTTTCGGCCTATTCGTGGTGAAAAGATGTGCCAAGTGATCAAACATCATCTTACCGGAAGGATAGGCTTTTTGTTTTTGCTAACATCTTACAGCTATTAGTTTATTCCTAAATCTACCTAGCGTCAAGTTAGAATATCGTTAGAATAATGAGAGGAAGCTTAAGGCACTATATCGGATGAAGGAAGATGGAATTTGGTTGTAATTAAGGGCTTGCTAGTTTATAATAATGGGATGATATATTGTTTTTGGAAGAAATCTTAGAAAAGTTCAGAAAGAGAGATTGTTATGTGGATTGCAAGTGATTGGAAGGACTATGAGGTTATAGATACTTCAAAAGGTGAGAAGCTGGAACGCTGGGGTAATTATATCCTGGTACGTCCGGATCCCCAAGTAATCTGGGATACACCAAGAGTCCATAAGGGTTGGCAGAAACCGAATGCTCATTATCATAGAAGCTCGAAGGGCGGAGGAGAATGGGAATTTTTTGATTTACCGAAACAATGGGATATTCATTATAAAGACCTGACCTTTCATCTTCAACCCTTTAGCTTTAAGCATACAGGCTTGTTCCCGGAGCAGGCGGCTAACTGGGATTGGTTTTCGGAGAAGATTAGGGGCGAGAAGGGGAGACAGATTAAAGTCTTAAACTTATTTGCTTATACCGGAGGTGCAACACTGGCAGCTGCCAAAGCCGGAGCATCAGTGACTCATGTGGATGCCTCAAAGGGTATGGTCACCTGGGCGAAGGAGAATGCGGTGGCATCCGGTCTGGGTGATGCGCCGATCCGATACATTGTTGATGATTGTGTTAAATTTGTTGAACGAGAGATACGCCGAGACAGTAAATATGATGCCATTATCATGGATCCACCTTCCTATGGAAGAGGTCCTAAGGGTGAGATATGGAAGATTGAAGACAGCATTCATCCTTTTGTCCAGCTTTGTACGAAGCTGTTATCCGAGGAGCCCCTGTTCTTTCTCTTGAATTCCTATACCACGGGGCTTCAGGCTGGCGTTCTATCCTATATGATTTCAGAAGAGATCGGCAAGAAATACGGTGGTAAGGTAACGGCAGATGAAATCGGTCTCCCGGTATCAGGGAATGGATTGGTGCTTCCTTGCGGTGCCTCAGGTCGCTGGGAGAGATAGACCGTTCTATGGTATTTGATCAGGTATACTGAGCAGATTATAAAGTACAAATTGTTTGAAAGGGTATTGATTTCCCGGTTATTTGTAACGGGGAAATCAATACCCTTTTGTACGCTTATTTTATATAAAGAGCTACTTGCGGAATACGTTTCGCTAAAAAGTCACTTTCTTTAGCCTTCGGTAAAATATTTTCTGAGTCCTTCAAATCCCGTTTTGTATGCATGGGTATGGATATCAATCGGTTCATAATCTGGCAGGTCCTTCTCCAAGGCTTTCAGAGAGAAGCCCCCCTTCAGGATAAACTTACGACCGATGATCGGTTGCAGAGCGTTGTTCGGACATCCATAGATGCAGCGCAGACATAGACAGCAATGGCTTTCATAGACGGGAATTGTGTTCTTAAGGCTTATGTTACCGGTGGGACAGGATTTTGCACAGAGTCCGCAGCCGTTACAGTTGTTGTTTGCTTTAATTACCCTGCCATAGTGCTTGGAGCCTTCCTTCTGTACCTCTGCAAAAAGCGAGACAATACGGTCCACTAAATACGGTTCACTTCGCCTTACTACTCCGGCAAGAAGATCCATGACTATCTTTTCTACCTTATCAGGGAGTACCTTAAGAAGCATTAAGGACAGCTCTTTGGGTGTGGCAATTATGCAATTTGCCGGCATGATCAGCATTTGCTCATAGGCGATACGATACCCTTTTCTCCGAAGATGCTGAATACAGTGTAGCCTGGAGGCTGTGTTCGGGATCACCTCTCCACCGCCGGAGACAGAGATTACGGCTGCGATCTTTTTATCTGCAGGAGGCATTTTATCGATAAATTCGTAAACTGGTCTGGGGGCGTTCATGGCATAAACAGGATATAGGACGAGAAGCAGGTCAACCTCTTGCGGCTCATATGTTGTTCTTACATGAATTTCGTGGCAGTAGACCGATATACCTTGTTTTGAGAATTCATTGACAAATGCATCGGCAACTCTTTTTGTACCACCGGTTCCACTGAAAAAAATAATCTCGACCGATTTCGGTCTCTTATACTTTCTCATAATTCCTTGTTTCCCTTCTACATTCACGAATAATAAATCATTATATTGTAACTATACTACTTTATGGATTCGTTTTAAATAGCCATTTAAATTAAATCACCTTGTTTTTTGTTTGATGTAACATTGTCCGCATTTGTAACGTCTATATTCTTATAAACATGTTTATCTAGTATCGTATATTACAGCTTACCGGAAAGGAGACAGGATGGATAATACATCAAAAGGACACAGTGATTTTATAGAAGCGATCTGTTCCCAGACTTGGAAGGAGCTATATCGCTTCATTTATAATAAAGTGCAGAACCGCGAGGAAGCCCAGGACATTACCCAGGAAACCTATGTTAAGGCGATTGCATATTTAGAGAAGAACAAGGATCAAATAACTAATCATGGAAGTTATCTTAGAACAATTGCAATCAATATAATCCGGGATCAATGGAGAAGAAAGAAGCGAAGAGGCAATAGTATCAATATTGAAGAGGTAAATCCTGAGAGACTAAAGGAAGAGGATTTTACAGATACCGTGAATAACAGGTCTGTCATTGAAGCTGCATTGAAACAATTAACCCCGGAGCAGCAGGAGGTAATCACACTGCGGATAATCAAAGGCTTCTCTACATCAGAAACAGCACGGATTATGGGACGGAAAGAAGGTACTATTCGTGTGATGCAATACCGAGCTCTTCATCTTTTGGCAGAGCTCCTTGACATAACCGTAGAATAGGAGGTATGGAAAATGGACAAAAAGCAAATGGGGCTATCCCGATATATCGATCAATTAAATAATGAGAAGAAGCCGAAAGAACATGGGACTCTGGGATGCGATGCGGAGTATGAACGTTTGTTGGAGACTGTAAGAAGAGTAAGGCTGTTACGAGAGATTGATGATCCAACACAGGACTATCCGATGCAGCTGGCGGCCGGTATAAAAGAGAGGGTGATACAAAAAGGAGAAGAAGAGAGGACGGATAGGAGAAAGAGAGATTTCCCTTTATTCTATCGTATTGTATTATATTCAGCAGCGGTAGCGACGGTAGCTGCAATGATATTGTTTTTACCAAGGCTTTTCATGCGGGAAGAAAAATTTAGCATTGTATATGCTATGGAGAAGGCCATTTCGGAACTGGAAGCATATCATGGAACGATATCCGTAATCGAAAGCAATGATTTAGGAGAAGTCATGATACAGGCGGTCAGAGAGATATGGGCGGATCAGAAGGGAAACTATTATGTGAAGGAGCTGGAGGGGACTGCGAAGGGCATCACAACAATCAATAATGGAGAGAAGAAATGGCAGTTGCGACCGAGGGAGAAGGCGTCGTATCTATATGCAACCTTTCCGGATCCGTATCGCTTTACCTTTGAACTGGCTCAGGAGATGGATGAGGTAAAGGCTGCACTTACAGTAGAAGAGATTGGGGAGGATTCTGTTGCAGGAAGAAGTACAACAATACTTCGTGTCACACCGAAGGGTGGCAGCCCGTATCTCTTATGGGTAGATCGGGAGACAAATCTTCCGCTTCAGCGGGAGACGGCGATACAGAATGCAATCAGATACCGGGTGACCTATACAGCCATTGAATTTCTTCCTGAGATTCCGAAGAAACTGTTGCTTTACCAGTTGCCGGAAGGCTTTACGGAAGTAGATACGGATGATGAGCAGGTTATAAACACCATGGAGGAGGCTGAGGGAATGATTGGTTTTCAGCCGATTATTGTTGACCCGATACCTTTGGGGTATTCCTTATCAAAGATTGCAGTTCGGAAGGAGAAGCAGGCTCTGATACTCTATTACATTACCGACAAGAATGCAAATACAGTAAGAATAGAACAACGAAAGGCATCAGAGGAGCTGAAAGCTGATTCTATGGCTGTTTTGGGGAAGATTAACGGTAATTTAGCAGAGTTGGTTATAAATCCCACCGGAAATTCAATTCGTTGGCAGGAGGAAGGGTTAGAATTTCATCTGATAGGGGATATTCCCATGAAAGATCTATTGCCATTCCTTCGGGAATTAACACAAGGGTCAGTTGAAATTCCGGAAGGTGCAATCACTTCGAAACCGGACATAGGAAACAGGAGCGGAGAAAATCGTGACAATTCGATGTGGAAGGACCCGGAGATTAGCACGGAGATAGATCTTAAAATAGAAGAAAGTGAACAAAAAAGTGTCGATGCAGGCCATTCACCCTGGAAGCTCGACCCGGTATTTGTTTCTCAGGTATTTGCAAGTCTTCTGCTGTCCCCGGAGGGTGTGATCGGAGAATACCCCATTTCCTACGAGGATATTGTGATAATCGAGAATGACGGAAGCAGAGCGATAGCATGGATTAAGAGTGAGAATACGTTAGCAGAATATATCTATTTAAAGCGGCTCATACGCCAGGATGAGACTGGTATTTGGACGGTAATCGGATATGACCGCCCATTGGATCATAGGTAGAGGTTCCTTCTCCCATTTTTGAATAAATCCTCGAGAAAAGCTAAAACTTAAGAATACAATGAAAGCGGAATGAGGAATTACAAGCTTGCTTGTGAGTTCCGATTGGAGCAACATGATCATGAATATGCTTTTTTATTCATGATACAATTACGTTTACTGGCGAGGAATTGAATGAAAAAATCAATGCAAAAATACAGGGAAATTATTTTATATATTTTCTTTGGCGGTTGTACCACAGTGGTTAATGTAATTTTCTACTATATCAGTACAAGATGGTTTGGCTTTGGTGTTGTAGGAAGTACACTGTTAGCCTGGTGGATATCGGTGTTCTTTGCCTATATTACGAATCGGATTCTGGTCTTTCATAGTCATAACAAAGAACTGAGGGCAATCCTATTTGAATTTGCATTCTTTATAGCCTGTAGAATTCTGACCGGGTTATTAGATATCTTGATCATGTACTTGTTCGTAGATCGGATGGGGCTGCCCGACCTCATTATGAAATTTCTATCAAATGTGATTGTTATTCTGGCAAATTATATAGCCAGTAGATTATTTATTTTCAAAAAACATTCCCCCGGGAGGCAAACGAAGTCTGAATGAAAGCGAAGCTACGGAACAACACATATCTGATATACAGCATAATTTTTCTGCTGCTTTTGCCTATCATATATATGCCTTTTCTAATAGAAGGGCGAACCTTTGTATGGAACATAGACGGTATTAATCAGCATTATCCGATTCTGATCTATTATGGTGAACTGCTTCGAGGATTATTCATGGGCAAGGGTTTTCCAATGGTGGATTTTAGTATCGGACTAGGCTTTGATACAATAACGACTCTTCATTACTATGCTATTGGGGATCCGATAGCCCTGTTATCTGTCTTTATGGTCGGTAAAATTGCGCCATTGATCTATTCTCTTATGATACTATTGAGGCTCTATCTGATCGGTATCAGTTTTCTGATCTTTGGAAGGTACTGGAGACTGAACAAAAACGGTGTAATACTTGGAGCTATTATGTTCGTCTTTTGCGGTTATTCTTACTTCTCCGGCGTTAGACACCCGTATTTTTTGAATCCCATGATCTATCTGCCACTCCTGTTAATCGGCTTAGAGGAGGTATTACGCAGAAAAAAGCCGCAGCTTCTGATCATAATAAGCTTTTTATGTACAATCAGTAACTTTTACTTCTTATATATAGTAACGGTAATGGCAGTGATTTACGTTATGCTTCGCTATATCGGTACTTATTATAAAGAATATAAAAATAAAGTGGTAGGGTTACTCCTTATTGGGCTACGAACCGGGAGCTATTATATACTGGGAATGTCTATGGCAGCAGTCATTTTTCTGCCTATTGTTTATGCTTTTTTTCAGAATGGAAGAATGGAGAGTAAACCGGAAGTTCTAACAGGTTATTTTTTTTATAACAAATCCTATTACATTTACGCACTCCAGGGATTGTTTGCATCAGGGGTTACTCCGCATTATTGGGTGGATTTGACCTTTGTGGGTCTAACGGGCTTTTCCGTTGCCATTATAATCTGTAATTCGAAATACCGTAAATTGGCGATTGCATTTATCCTGACCATGCTTGCATTGTTTATTCCGGCTTTTGGATATTTTATGAATGCCTTTACCTATATCACAAACCGTTGGGACTTTCTGGTCGCTTTTGTAGTAGCCGTAGTATTCGCGGTTACCTATGAAAAATTATTTCGGATGGGCTCTCGGGAGAAGACCTTGATTGTAATCGGAATTCTTGGTTATGCAGTGCTTGCATTTGTATTTCCTTCAGAGGCTATTGTAAAATATGCATTTCTTATTTTATTAAGTTCATTTTTATTGATAATGGTTCTTCAGACAGGGAGGGTTTTGGGATGGCAGAGGCTTCAGAATACAGTGCTATATCTTCTGGTAATCGGTAATATAGCATTTAACGGCTATGCATATTACTCAGAGGAATTTAACGGATATTCAGCGCAATTTCTTACCAATAGTGAAATCAGTGAGCTGACCGACACAGGGGCAGCAAAAATGCTGTCTGAACTTGAAAACGAATGGTATCGCGTTGAAACCTATGGAGACAACGTGCGGAATGAGTCTCTTATTCATGACTATAATGATGTATCCTCCTATTTTAGCCTGATGGACGGGAGTGTTGGGGAGTTCTATAAAGAGTTGGAGATGGTTAGCCAAAGGTCTGCTTACCGCATTGACAATCAGGATAGTCGAACAATCCCGGATGCATTGGCCGGCGTGAAGTATTTTATATCCACAGACCGTAATGCAGCACCCTATGCCTATGAGCTTAAGGAAACGATGAAGCTGGGATCAGAAACCTATTATCTTTTTGAAAATCTTTACGCACTGCCAATTGGATATACCTATACAAGCTACATGACAGAAAAAGATTATCATAGATTGAACTCACTTCAAAAACAGAATGCCCTGTTGTATAACGTGGTGTTGGAGAAGAGCACAAATCATGTAAAAAGAACGAAACAGAATATGAATGTCGGCATTGAGGAACTGGATTATAATATCTATGTCGATGGGAGTATCGATCTGGAGGGGGATGGCTTTCGAGTTATTAACAAGGGCGCAATGATGAAATTATCCTTTGATAGTAAGGAAAAATCTGAGACATATATCAGATTCGTTAATCTGACCATTGATCAGAGAGAGATGCTGATGCGGACATTTAAAGTTAAAGGAGAAGGTGAGATATCAAAAAAGGTAAATATCCGAAATAAATATCATAATACTTATTTTGGTAAGGTTAACTTCCTGATTAATATGGGCTATAGTAAGTCGATTAAGAACTGGGTCAGAATTACCTTTCCGGAGAAGGGTAGCTACGGCTGTGACCAGATCGTTGTTTACAGCCTTTCTATGAAGCATATAAAGCAGCAGCTGGAGCAGCTACGCAGGGAGTCTTTGCAGCATGTGAGGGAAAGTAATAATCTGATTGAGGGGGACATTGCTCTGTCTCAAAACGGTATACTGGTATTAAGTATCCCGTATAGCACAGGCTGGAGTGCAACAGTAGATGGAGAGAAAGCAGAGATCATGAAAGCAAATGTCATGTATTCGGCAATTGAGTTACCGGAGGGTGAGCATCGGATCAGCTTGAACTACCGTACCCCTTATCTTATGGAAGGTGCTCTGATCTCGATTGCAGGCTTATTGCTGTTCATCGGTATTACAGTGTACCGGAATCGTAAGGAGGTTTCGAATGGCTGAAGTGATTTCTATTGTGGTTCCCTGCTATAATGAGCAGGAGGTTCTTCCTATATTCTATGATGAGATAACCAGAATTGCATCAACATTACCACTATTGGAATGGGAATACATCTTCGTTAATGATGGCTCCAAGGACCGTACCCTGGAGACAATTCGGTATCTTCGTGGGATGGATCAACGAATCCATTATATATCCTTCTCCAGGAATTTCGGGAAGGAAGCTGCTATTTATGCCGGTCTTAAGAAGGCAAAGGGTGATTACGTGGTTTTGATGGATGCGGATCTACAGGATCCGCCGGAACTGATTGAAGAGATGTATCATGCCGTAGTGGACGAGAATTATGATTGTGTCGCTACCAGAAGAGTCACCAGAAAAGGAGAACCGTTCATTCGTTCCATCTTTGCCCGTTGCTTTTATCGCCTGATTAATACCATCTCCAAGACAGAATTTGTAGACGGGGCAAGGGATTTCCGTCTGATACGACGTCAGATGGTTGATTCGATTCTGGAACTGACAGAGTACAACCGATTTACGAAAGGGATATTCAGCTGGGTAGGATATCGGACGAAATGGCTGGAATATGTCAATGTGGAACGAGCCGCAGGCACAACCAAATGGTCCTTTTGGAAACTGTTCCTGTATTCTGTGGATGGGATTATTGCGTTTACCACAGCTCCACTCGCTTTAGCCTCAGTGTTTGGTATGATATTCTGTCTGGTGGCACTGGTCTTGATTATATTCATTATCATTAAGACCATGATCTACGGTGATCCCACAGCAGGCTGGCCATCACTGGTATGTATCATTTGTCTGATCGGAGGAGTTCAATTATTTTGTACGGGAATTTTGGGACAATATCTTGCCCGTACCTATCTGGAGACAAAAAAACGGCCGGTCTATGTGGTGAAAGAAGAGGAATAAATAATACTTTCATGCACTGAATCAGGAAGATCGGTGAGACTCTGAAGTAAATACCTATATTTGAATGGTGAGGGTGGAACAAATAATTGCTTCTGCCCTTTTCACATACATAAAACAGGAAAATCTGGAGATAATTTGGATAGAATCAGAAAAAATATGATATTGAAAGAAAAACAAAAAAAGAAAGATTGAACTTAAAAAAAGTACTTGCAAATGCTATATTCTTAGTGTATAATATCAAATGTTGTGACATTGATAGCGTTGAAGCGAGAGGTTGCTACCTGTTTCAGGTAGGTGTTCCGTGGAGCGAAGGTCAAGTTATGAAACTGGCGACAAGTCACTGTACCATATAGCGTTCTGCCATTGGGGCAGATAACACGTGTGGATAAACTTCATAAAACACCACAGAGAGGCAAATCACAAATGATTTGTCGAAATGTATGAGATATGAAGATACACACGGATAAGTGTACAGTCACCACTTGTCGTACTGAAATTAAGTGCGAAAAGGAGGCGGCTTTTTTTATGGCAAGTCAAGTAATGAGAATTACACTCAAGGCGTATGATCATCATTTAATCGATCAATCTGCAGGAAAAATTATTGATACTGTTAAGAAGACAGGATCCAAGGTGAGCGGACCGGTTCCGTTGCCGACAAAGAAGGAAGTTGTAACAATTCTTAGAGC
>JAEZUM010000062.1 GCA_023421075.1 Bacillota bacterium | reverse complement strand
CCCTCTCACTTTTTGCATAGCATACATCATAAATGTTGAAGCTAAGTGTTTTTGTGAGGTTGTTAAAGCCGTATAACGTAAGCTTTTTATCCAACCCTAACATCACAACCTTTCTTTCATAGTATCTAACGCCAAACAATAAAATATTTCATCCTGAGCAGGAAATAGCAGAAAAAATTCATCTCACTCGGCATGAATATGTAATATAAAACGATAACAAAAAACTGCTGTAAAATAATTATTAACAGCATGGACTATTATACAAAAATGTGTCCTAATATGCAAGCATTATTTTTAATATTTCTAAACCCAAAGTTTAGTATTACTGTCATTTCCACGCATAAGCAGATTAGTCTGACAAAAATCACGGAACTTCTCTAAGCTTGCTTAAGAGAATTCCGTGATTTTGTCAGCTAGTGCAACGTGACGAAATAGAGCTACTACATGTATTGTAGTAGCTCTATGAGTTACGGATCTGCTTATGCGAGGAAGACAATAATAAACTGATTACTCCATGGATAAGTGTAAGCGCGACATTGTGTAATCAGTTTATTCGCGAAAGTTTAATCAGCTAGTGCAACGTGACCATTACAGATCTGCTTATGTGGGGAAGATTATATTTACTGATTAATTCTAACAATCATTAATCCAATACGTACATAGAAGTAATATAGACAGGCTGGTGTATCTGCAGATGTATTCCGTCAGAACGGCCGAGGATACATCCTGTTCGTATCGGATTGACATAGGTATCTTATGTCAAATCAGATGCGAACAGATATCCGAATTCCGTGCGTCGGAATACATGCAGATATCCTGCCTGTCTATATTACTTCATCACAAATGTATATCAAATCAGATGTCCAATGTCAGCTGTGCTTCCTCTTCTGCCTCCAGCTTAAAGTCCTCCAGCTTCTCCGGATTCATTACCGGAAGTGAGTCAAGAGACTGTAACCCGAAGCTTCTAAGGAACTCCTCAGTTGTACCGAGCAGAATCGGTCTTCCCGGTGCATCCATTCGGCCCATTTCACAGATCAGGTTATACTCGATCAGCTTATTGACTGCATGATCGGACTTAACACCACGAATCTGCTCAATCTGCAGCTTTGTAATCGGTTGTTTATAGGCTATAATCGATAATGTCTCCAGTAAGACATCTGTCAGAACATGCTTCTTAGGAATATGCGTTATTTTAATGATTGACTCATACATCGAAGGCTTTGTACACATCTGAAAGGCGCCATCCAGCTCAATTATATAGATACCACGCTCTTCACAGCTATATTGATCCATCATATTTCGGATAATTTTTCTTATTGTTTCAACATCGTGGTCTAAGGCGCCGGCGATACGTTCCACCTCGACCGCTTCCCCCATCGTAAATAAAATTGCTTCAATCTGTGCTTCTATCATCTTCAGCTCCATTAAAAGCCTACCTCCTCCATCGTAATGATATCTGTTGCAAGATAGGTAATTATAATATCATCAAATAAACATTCTTGTTCGATCTGAACCCTTCCGATTTTGATCAGCTCCAGGATACCAAGGAAGGTGACGATAACCTCCATTTTTGTATTCAGTACTTCCAATAGGTTGCGGAAGGAAAACTTTTTATGTAATAAACCATATTCCTGTATCTGTACGAATTTTTGGGATAGATTAATTTCTTCCTTTTCAATCTTACCGAATTTGCTACGAATTGGGTCGATCTTGTCCACCTGCTTCTTCACGATGGATTTAAAGATCTCGTGAAGCCTTGATAAGGTAAGATCACTTAATAACTCCTCCACATCGATATCCTCTTTGTAGTCAGCAATCTCCACCGGAATGGTCGGTGGCTTGAATAATACTCTGGAGGCGTCCAATTCCAGATCCTTTAGTTCTTCCGAGATATACTTATACATTTTGTATTGCAATAAGCGATCCACCAGCTCCTGTCTCGGGTCCACGGATTCCTCATCCTCACTCTCCTCAACAGGCAACAGCATCTTAGACTTTATATTAATCAGAGTAGCGGCCATCACAAGGAACTCACTCATAATCTCTAGATTCTTAGTCTCCATCTGCTTGATATACTCTAAGTATTGTTCCGTAATCGTAACGATCGGTATGTCATAGATATTCACTTTATTCTTATCAATCAGGTGAAGCAGAAGATCCAGGGGGCCTTCAAAGGCTTCTAATTTAACCGGAATACTCATGTTACTCCTTTCAGGTTGCCGATCAGGCGAAAATATAATACGGTAATTATTTCGTAATCTCCCTCTTCAGTGTCACATCAATAATCTCCGGTATGTTGAATAGTCTTGGCATAATGGAATGAGATCCAAGGCCTCTGGATACAATCAGATGGTGTTTTCCTTCTGAATACATTCCTTTATCATACTTGGGAAATAATTTTGCCTGGGGTGATATCACTCCGCCAATACCAGGAAGACGCATCATGCCTCCATGCAGATGTCCCGATACGGTCAAATCTGCTCCCCATTTCTCGTAAGCGCTAAAATGAATCGGATTATGGGCAATCAGCAGCTGATATTCGTGTTTGGATGAATCCCCAATCAGCTGAGTCAAGTTCGCGACGGTAAGCTTTTTTGAAGAATTAAATTCAAAGAATTCATGCAGGAGTGAGACACCGGTTATCCTTATGACATCCGATTGCATTTTTAGTACGATACTATCGTTGTTCAGGAAGGTAACACCTTCCTTTTCCAGTCTTCTTTTGAATTCTACCCATGTAGTATAATAATCTTTTTCTTCTTTTGTCCACGAAACGGTTGAATCTGTTCCAATTCGTTCCAGCTTCTGTTCATGATTACCATAGGCATAATAAAGCTTATACCGCTTTGCCAGCTGCTCCAGCAAAGTATATGCATTGCTTGGATAACAAGAATCCTTTTTGTTTACCATGTCACCGGCAAGGATGATAAAGGATGGATTTAAGGAGGTGATTCGGTTGATTAAACGTCTATTATTCTTTCCAAAGGTACGGTTATGCAAATCAGCTAATAATACAAAGCTCATCTCATCGAATGGCTCAGGGAGCTTTGATGAACGAATGGTATGTTTTGTGGTCAGAAGGAGCTTTTGCTCGATCATGGCCCACAAAATTATCAATATGATAATCCCGTAGAGGATCATGTCCTTTTGCATGCCATACTCCTTTCACTGCAATATGTAGGTATACGACCCGTTTATATTCAATATGTCGTACCTCTTATACTATACTAGTTCAAGTTTCAAGTGTCAATACGATACGTATGAAAACAGAGATTGCCACCGCTTGGACAATCTCTGTTTTATGAATAAGCTTCAATATATTGCAACTAATTTCCTACAAAATATTTCTTTAACACCTTAACAAAATAATCCTTTAAGCCGGCTTTCTCTACCGCCTCCGCAGCCAGAATATCAATGGTACCGATCTTGTCGTTCCCATAATAATAGATAATCTCACCGATTTTCGTATCAAGAGGAAACGGTGCATCGACTTTTTCATACAAAATTACTTCCTTGCGTATATCTGCAGCACTCTTTCCCTTGGAACACAAGTAAGAGAAGTTCTGCGCTGTCTTTCCCTGGACCTCATCCATCACACCTTTTGTCACCTTAACCGGAGTCAAAACAGTATCGGAATTATTATCTGTATATATGCTGTAATTAGCAAACCCATAATTTAAAAGCTTCGAAGCTTCCAAAAAGCGAGTCTTCGTATCCGGTGCTCCCATGATAACAGCAATGAGATCCATATTCTCCTTCTTTGCTGTTGCAGAAACACAATATTTTGCCAGACTGGTAGATCCTGTCTTTAAGCCTGTAATCCCCTGATAGAATTTTACCAATTTATTGGTATTGGTGAGACCGAATTCACTGGTACCTTTTCTAGTGGTATGTGTTATGTTCTCCATCCAGACCGTGGAGTATTTGCTGATCTGCGGATGCTTCGTGATCAATTCCCTGGACATCAGCGCCACATCATAAGCAGAGGAATAGTGATTATCGGTATCCAGCCCACAGCAGTTCACGAAGTTCGTATTCGTCATACCGAGCTCTTTCGCTCTATCATTCATTAAGGCTACAAATTCCTCCTCTGAGCCGGCGATCAGCTCTGCCATAGCTACAGAGGCATCATTGGCACTGGCAATACTGATGCACTTGATCATGGTATCCACACTCTGTACCTCGAAAGGCTCCAGATAGACCTGGGAACCACCCATAGAGGCTGCATGCTCTGACACGGTAACTTCATCGGTTAGAGCGATTTTTCCCGAATCTAATGCTTCAAAGATCAGAAGCAGTGTCATAATCTTAGTTATGCTGGCCGGTCTAACTCGCTCATCCTTGTTCTTATCGTAAATTACTGTTCCAGTAGAACCCTCAATTAGCACTGCTGAAGGTGAGTCTATGTTCAGCTGGGCTGCCACCTGCGCTGAGACCATAACAGCATCCCCTTCTTTCTTTGGTGTGGTAAACTTCATCTGCGCATTTGTTGTGCTTGAACAGAATTGAATGAGAAGCATGGAACATAAGAGGATCACTGCACTAATTTTCTTCATAGTTACTCCAAAAAATGTATTATTACTATTTTAATCCATGCCCTCTGATTTTAGACCAATCTATGGTAAATTGTCTCATTTTTATTACCGTTCCTCCGAGTGACTTCATTCAATTCACTCTCACCTCACAGGAGAAGGTCTTACCTTTCACAGTTGCATAAATTACGGCTTTCCCCTTACGCTTTGCTTTCACCCGTCCAAACATACCAACAGAAGCAATCGATGAATTAGAACTTCTCCACTTAACAAAGGAGCCGATGCCACGTACACCTAGCTTTTTGCTTCTTCCTACGCTTAGTGTAATATGCTTTTTGTTGATTTCCATTACATGCACTCTGCATTTGAGAACTCGATTATCCACCTTCGCCAGAATAAAACAATTGCCTGTTTGATATCCATAGACGCGTCCATTAAAATTCACACCGGCTACACGAAAATCAGTTGAGGTAAAGGATACTCGTTTATTGAGAGCAACTACATAAAGATGGAATTCCTCTCCCTTCTTCAGATAAAGATCATTGGTATTCAGATGCATAGAGAAAATTGCCCTTCTATGTAATAAATTATTCTTTCTATAAAAAATGGATGAATTTTCATAAACAAAATGAAATAGAATGAGGAGCGATATTCCGATGATTATCCCCTTTATCAATTGACGAAGTAAATAGTCCGATTTTCGATCACAGCAGCGTCTCATACAATTACTCCTATTATCAACCTCTGTTATTACTATATCTTATGATGGACGCTTCTGAGAGAATACAGAATATCAGAAGAACTATCGAAAGCTCGCTGATGTAATGAATCAAAAAGGGAGTGCTTCGCTTGAAGATCAAGTTAAGCATTCCCAAATGCATTCTTAGTATTTTTCGCAGTATGGATCGTTCCGGTAATTAATTGTGTATCTATTATAAAATCTCAATAACCCCATCCTTGGTAACAATTGCATAGACATACTTCGGTTTCTCCGGTTTTGTCTCAGAGATAACATAAGCATTCAGCAGACGTTTCCTTGCCTCCTGCAGCTTATTATTATCGTTGGCATAGAGCGTTGCAAGGGATTCTCCCTTCACAACTGCATCTCCTAACTTTTTGCGGATCTTAATACCCACACTGAGATCAATGACACTTTCCTTAGTCTCTCTTCCGCCACCGAGTACTAAGGAGGTCATGCCAACCTCATCCGTATGAATATAGGAAACATATCCGTCCGATGGAGCCTCCACTTCCTGCGCAATCGATGCCTTTTGAAAAAGGGAAGTATCATAAACCGGTTTGTTATCGCCCCCCTGCGCGCCGATGAATTCTGCGAGCTTGTTCAGGGCGGTTCCATCCTCCATGGTCTTAAAGAGCATTGCTCTGGCATCTTCTACATCCTTTGCTATCTCTGCACCTACAAGCATATAGGAAGCTAAGGTGATACTAACCTCAAATAAATCCTTCGGTCCTTCTCCTCGTAGAGTATCAATCGCCTCAATGACCTCCAACGTATTGCCAACGGCATTACCAAGAGGCTGATTCATATCCGTAATTACTGCAAAGGTCTTACGTCCGGCAATGGTACCGATCTGAACCATCTCTTTTGCTAAGGCAAGGGATTCCTCGTAGGTTTTCATAAATGCACCACTGCCGGTCTTCACATCCAGCACGATAACATCTGCTCCGGAAGCAATCTTCTTACTCATAATACTGCTGGCTATTAAAGATATATTATCAATGGTTGCCGTAACGTCACGAAGGGCATAGATTTTCTTGTCGGCCGGAGCCAGATTCGGAGTCTGTCCGACGATTGCCATCTTGACCCGATTTACATTTTCAACAAATTTATCGGATGAGATTGAGGTTGAAAAACCCGGAAAGCTTTCCAGCTTGTCGATGGTACCACCGGTATGCCCAAGTCCTCTGCCGGACATCTTCGCTACCGGAATTCCCAGGGAGGCTACCATAGGGCTAAGTACAAGGGAGGTCTTATCACCGACTCCGCCGGTACTATGCTTATCCACCTTAACACCGTGGATGGCTGATAAATCAAGAATGTCACCGCTTTTCGCCATTGCAACGGTTAAAGCCGCTGTCTCCTCATGATCCATACCATTCAGACAGACAGCCATCAGGAACGCTGCCATCTGATAATCCGGAATCGAACCGGTTGTAAAACCCTGAATAACGAATTCTATTTCTTCCTTGGTCAGCTTCTCTTTATTCTTTTTCTTGTTAATCAAATCATACATTTTCATAACGATCACCTTACCTTTCCTTTCAAATTATTATCCTAAAAAATACTATTTGATTCCATGTAACAATCGATACATCCCTCCGAAAAATGAGATAACTAATTTTAGGGAATATTACTATTATATAACAAATCAAAAAAAAAGCCTATCCTTCTTTAAAAACTTTTTGATCTACTTCGTAAGTTACTCATAAAATCATCTCCAAATCATTAAAGTATTAATATTTAAACAAAATGAAATTTTATACATATTTATGGATTATTCGATTGACGAATATAGAAAAAAAGGATACAATAAATCAACATAAAACGAGGGAGATTGATGCTATGAGTTTTAAATTTATAAAGGAAGTTATCTCACCGGAGGAAATTGTCAGAGCTTATCCAATGCCCGCCCGTGATGTACTGTGCAAAAAGGAAAGAGATAAACAAATAAAAGATGCTATTACCGGTGCATCCGGAAAATTTCTGGTTATTATCGGACCCTGTTCGGCTGACAATGAGGATGCGGTCTGTGATTATATCTCACGTCTGTCTAAGGTTCAGGAAAAGGTTCAGGACAAGGTGATACTAATCCCGAGAATATATACCAATAAGCCAAGAACAACCGGCGAAGGGTATAAAGGCATGGTTCATCAGCCCGATCCTGAGAAAGAGCCTGATCTTCAGGAAGGCTTGATCGCTATGAGAAAGATGCATCTGCGTGCCATAGCGGAAAGTGGTTTGACGGCTGCCGATGAGATGCTCTACCCGGAGAACTGGCCTTATGTCGAGGACATCCTCTCCTATGTTGCAGTTGGAGCACGCTCCGTTGAGGATCAACAGCATCGTCTAACCATCAGCGGCATGGATGTTCCTGCCGGTATGAAGAATCCGACCAGTGGTGACTTCTCTGTAATGCTCAATTCCGTTGTCGCTGCTCAGGCGAGCCACACCTTCCTATACCGTACCTGGGAGGTTACTACCTCCGGTAATCCGCTGGCTCACACGATACTACGTGGTGCAGTGAATAAGCATGGGCAATCCATACCGAACTATCATTATGAGGATCTGAATCTACTGGCCTCTATGTATAATAAGCGTGAATTAGTGAATCCGGCTATCATAGTAGATGCGAATCATGCCAATTCCAACAAACAGTATAAGGAGCAGGTTCGTATCGTGAAGGAGGTTCTGCACAGTCGCAAGCTTTCGAACGAGATTGCCGGTATGGTCAAGGGCGTCATGATTGAAAGCTATATTGAAGGTGGCAGTCAGAAGGTTACAGAACATATCTACGGAAAATCCATTACGGATCCTTGTCTTGGTTGGGAAGATTCCGAGAGACTGATTTATACAATAGCAGATAATATTTAGTTCAATATTGGTATAAAACAATAAAGAGTGTATACTGTTTGCCAGACTAGGTAGATATATCCTTTCATCTTGGTAAGCAATATACACTCTATTTATTTGTGATCAAGCAATCTGAGATATTCATCCCTTTCACTTGATAATAAACTTAATTATTGCAAGGTAGCTCCTTTATGGAAGGTCGGTTATGCTATGTAATTGTTATCTTCTATTTTTTCTCCATCTTAGAACAACAAAATATACGATTCCGCTAATAAAAAGAATAAGAAACACAGGTATAAATGACTGGTAGACAGTATCAACCAGGTAGATTGAAGTCGGACCATCTGCACCTCCTATGATACCAATGGATGCTGCTCCATTAAGATCCGGTTTATACTTGGATAATAAATACAACGGAGCTAGATAATAGAACACAAAGTGGCACATAACTAGGATGCCGGATAGAACCGTAAGGATTGCAACTCCTATATTTATTAGCTTCTTAATCATCTTATTATTACCTTTCTCTTGTTGTCTGCTATGCTCTCGGATGCGTATTCATATACACTTCTCTGCTGTTTTTGAAGCTATGCGTCAGGTATAACTGCGTCGTCGTGATATCAGCATGACCCAAGAATTCCTGTACACTACTGAGGTCTGCTCCGTTTTCCAGCAGGTGAGCCGCAAAGGAGTGACGGATAGAATTCGGATTAATCTCTGTCATTCCTGCTTGTTTGGCATATGCTTTTAAAATTTTCCACAAGCCTTGTCGGGTTAATGGTTCCCCTGATGAATTCAAAAAAAGATACTCATTATTCTTTTTATTAAAGCCCTCATCTCGAATGCTTAGATAAGATGCAAGTGCCGTTTTTGCTGACTTACCAAAGGGTACATTACGTTCTCTTCGATCACCGCAGGTAATGTATCTGCTGGACAGATTCACATCCTTAACCTTTAGAGCAATCAGCTCAGATACCTTAATTCCGGTGGCATATAACAGTTCCAGCATTGCCAGGTCTCGAATTCCCTTCTTCGTAGCGGTATCCGGTTGTAGGAGCAATTGATCCACAGAATCCGTCTTTAATATCTGTGGCGTTTTTTTCTGTACCTTAGGGGGTTTAATCCGTTCGGAGGGGTCCTCTGTAATCACCTGATGTTTGATCAAATAGAGGAGAAAAGCTTTGATCGCCGCAATATTTCTTGAGACCGAGGCCGGTGAAAGTCCTTCCTTTTCAAGGGTCAGCACATAAGAATTCAGATTGGTTTCACTGATTTTAGCGACAGAATTGATATATTGCTTCTCCAAAAAGAGCTGAAGCTTCTTTAAATCATTCTGATAGGCTTGTAACGTGTTCTTGGATGCATGCTTTACTTCTTGCAGATAACTGATGAAATCACTGATATATTGTTCCACGATATATCTCCTCCTTCGCTATGTCCAATCTTCATATCGGTTACTAATCATTCCTTATAAAAATAATCCAAGTGCCTTCTTAAGAAAATATGCTCCCGGATATGCCTCCAGAAAGCTTGCAAATATTAGAGCAACTGCCAACAGCAATATAATCGGCAGGTTCACTCTGACCGGTTTTAAGATTGCTGCCAGGCTGGTATGGTTCGACTGATAGATGTCTCTGCTTAGAAGATAACCGCGATAGAGACAAATCAATATGATCGGTAAATACAGTAAGCCATGAGGAAATTGATAAACCAAAACTAATAGAATTCCTTTAAAACCATACTCCATAGTCACTGCTGAGATAAAAAAGCCTGCAAAAAAACCAAAGGAGGCTATCTTAAGCGCCATATAAGGAACCCCGAGTATGGTAATACAAAGCAACCAAAACATTAAAAAATCGCTGAAATTATTGCCCAGTACATACCGGAATAGACCCGCATGATCGATCTCACTATCCGCTATCTCGGTAAACACATTATCCTCATAGACCTGCAATCGTTTTGTAAAATGATCCTGAAATACATTCGCACATACAATTCCGAGAAACAATCCGATAATCAGAAGAATAAGTGCTACCTGTATTATACCTGGACGATTCAATTGTAATCTAAACTTCTTCATTTAAGGTGCCTGCCATCTTATCAGCTATATTACATAGATATGATAATTCCGATATAATAGAACAAGCATATCAAACCGTTCGATTACCCGACTATTTACCCACCTTAGCCCGGTAAGCCAGAATTGCTGCCACGGTCTTAGCGTCCTTGATTTCCCCGTCCAGGATAAGCTTGGTCAGCTCCTCCAGAGTATGATGTTCAATCGTTACATATTCATCCTCATCCAGATTCTGCTTCGATGGTGTAATGCCGGTTGTATAGTAGATACAAATCTTCTCATTGCTAAAGGCTACGGTAGTATATACATCAATCAAGTGATGAACTTCTCCGGCTTTGTAGCCGGTCTCCTCCTCGCACTCGCGGATCGCGCAGGTCTGATTATCCTCCCCTTCATTCAAGCCACCGGCGGGTATCTCAAGTGAATAACCGTCTACTGCATTGCGATATTGGCGCACCATAACAATTCTTCCCTGCTCATCGACCGGTACCATAGCGGAAGCTCCCTTATGATGAATAAAATCAAAGGTAGTTGTCTTCTCGCCATTGATTTCTATCGTATCATGATAATAATCAATAATTCTCCCCTTCTGTACCAAGTCTCGTTTGATCCGTTTATATGGACTCATTATTACCCTCCTGTTTATAAAGACTATTTGCTTAAGGATACTGCCTTCTCGTAGCAGGCATCCGTCGCTTTCATAATTGCATTACGGAGTCCGTGCTCTTCCAAGGCCTTTACTGCGGCAATGGTTGTTCCTCCGGGGGAACACACCTGATCCTTCAATTTGCCCGGATGTTCTCCGGTCTCCAGTACCATAGCTGCAGCACCGAGTACTGTCTGGGCTGCTAATACATAGGCTTTGTCTCTTGGTATTCCATAAGCTACAACACTATCGGCCAGAGCCTCGATAAACATATAAACATATGCCGGTGAACTGCCATTGGCACATATGACCGCATTCATCGATCTTTCATCAAACACTTCATATTTTCCGAAGGATTGAAAGAAGCGATCAATCACCTTTCTCTCTTCTTCGGTAAAATCATCCATGGAGTAAGTGATACCGGTCATTCCTTTTCCAACCATCGCCGGAGTATTCGGCATCGCTCTTACCACTCTGGCTCCAGAACCCAAAGCATCCTTTAGCTTTTCAATGGTGATACCGGCAGCTATTGAGATGATAATCTGATCTTTTGTTACTGAGGTCTTTATTTGATCAAGTACCTGGGGAAAGAATTGTGGTTTGACCGCAAGTACCAGATATTTGCACTGATTTACAACTTCTATATTCTCCTCGAGAAAAGGAATCTGAGTTTCATTGTTCACATATTGGCAACGTGACAATGATACATCTGTAAAGACCACTTCTGCTGTGCCAAAGGTATTACCGGCAGCCTTAATCAATGGATAACCCATGTTACCCGCACCGATGAATCCAAATAACGCCATGATACGCCCTTCTTTCTTAAAAGATTTACATAATAGATTAAATGTATTCTAACATAAATGCAGAAAGATAGGTAGTGTTTTAACAAAATATTGTAAAAACACTACCTAATTTAAGTAATCTGTAATTGGCACTGGCCGATCAATTCAGCCAATATCTATGTTTATCCCAGTTTTTCAACCAATGTTTCAATTCGATCCAAACCTTTCTTAATCTGCTCCATAGAGATTGCATAAGAAAGACGGATATGATCTGCAAAGCCAAAGTCGGCACAGGGGATAACAGCAACATTATAATCTTCAATTAAAATCTTAGACAACTTATCTACATCGCCGATCTTCTCACCGTTATATTCCTTATCCAGTAATTTGCTGATGTCTACAAACATGTAGAAGGCACCTTGCGGCTTAAGCGCTGAGATATTCTGAATGCTTCCGATTCTCTCCACCATAAAGTCACGTCTCTTCTTGAATTCAGCATGCATCTTAGCTACTGATTCCTGAGGTCCTGTGATTGCTTCCAAGGCAGCCTTTTGCGCGATGGAATTCGGATTGGAGGTCTGATGGCTCTGAACACTGCCCATAAGCTTTGCAATCTCCTTCGATGAACCGGTAAAACCAATTCTCCATCCGGTCATTGAATAGCTCTTAGCCACACCACTGCAGGTGATCGTTCTCTTATATATTTCATCATTGAAGGATGCAATACTGATCGCTTCTCCTTCATAGATTAAATTCTCGTACATCTCATCGGAAACAACATAGAAGTCTTTGCGAACCGCAACCTCAGCGATTGCCTCAAGCTCCTCTCTGGTATAAATCATACCGGACGGGTTGCTGGGCGAATTTAAGATCAAAGCTTTGGTTCTCTCGGTACAAGCTTCTTCAATCTGTGCTGCAGTAACTTTATACTGATTGGACTTTTCGCCTCTTACAAATACGGGAACACCGTCCGCCAATTTCACGATCTCGGGATAACTTAACCAGTAGGGTGTCGGGATGATAACCTCATCACCGGGGTTGCAGATCGCTTCAAAGATATTGGTTAAGGAATGCTTTCCACCGTTACTTACAACAATCTGGCTTGGTTCATAGTTGATTTTATTGAAATTCAGGAACTTGTCACAAACTGCTTTCCGTAGCTCCAAGGTACCTTCGGCCGGAGTATATTTTGTAAATCCGTCATGAATGGCTTTGATCGCTGCATCACAAATATTATCAGGAGTATTAAAGTCAGGCTCACCTGCTCCAAATCCAACTACATCGATCCCTTTACTCATTAATTCCTTAGCCTTTGCTGTGATCGCTAAGGTTGAAGAAGGCTTCACTGCCTGTGCTTTTTTTGATAATGTCAACGCCATAGAATTCACACCGTCCTTTATTCATAATTAATAGTATTCACTATTGAAATCTTTACCATTGTAATATAATATTTTTAATATTGCAACAATAATTTCAAAATAAATGCAAAAAGTATTTTCTATGGCTTTCATATGTCCGCGATACAAGGATTTATTGTGCATTTTGTGCATTTAAAGGATTTATTTGGTGATATACCCCATATTATACCAAGTAACAGAATATTATTTCACTTAATTATCTATTGTTAAGAGGCATCTATGCTTTATTTTATTAATATATCAGTCAATAAACTTAACAATATAATCCTTACTTATATATAAATCAAACAAGAGAACTTATTATTATGCGTTTTATTTTATATATATACATTTTATCTATTCAAAATTTTACTCTTCGTCCCGGTTCTTCGAAGTATCCTGACTCCTTCTCATTGATAGGATGGTTATGATAGAATGAACCACCGTCAGAATACAAAATACCCAGAAGAGTCCGGTGGAAACATCATTTCCTACAAAGTCCATCGTCGGATTGTAAGAATCGAGTATCAGAAAGGTCATAAAAATACCGGATAATATCAATAATATATGTGGTAATAGTACCCTTATTTTTTTCACTTTATTCCACCTCCTTAATCAAAATACAATCACTGACTTCTCTTCCACCATCACAAGGACGATTTACTTCAACATCATGAAAGGTCATGGAGGAGGATTTGCCACCATCTAAATTATACGCAGCAGTACAGCCCAATTCTTTCATTAATTGAGACAGTTCCACGAGGGTCATCCCTTTGGAATATCCGCTCTGCCTGCCATCTACCACAACAAAACAGTAATGCCCCGGTTCATAATATCCAATTGCACTTCTGGGATTGGTTTTGGCAATATGACTATCAGTCGTAAAAGAGGTCATACTGTTTCCACTCTCATCCAATAATTCCGGTCCAAAGCACCATGCTTGCCAAGCTCCCTCCTTTACTGCCTGCTCTGCATCGAATTCATCTGCAGAATAAGTCTTCATAGTCCCATCGCTGTAGAGCACACAGACATCCAAGCCACTGGAATTATCTCGATAGACCACTCCGTTTCGTATCACGACTCCGTTATTACCATTTCCATAATAATCACCGTTGATTGCCAGAATGGCCGCCAGATCTTCATCCATCTCAAGAACCGTATCGGTATAACCAACTCCATACGTATTATCGGCAAATCCACTCTGCAGACTGGTGATCTCCTTAAGATATACATCGGCAACATAATAAGTAATGGTATCCTTACCGGTTCCCTGAGTATACTGCTCTACATGAATTGAGATATTCTCACTGGTATAGGAAGTATCAGTGGATACCACTTCCTCCGTTGAAGTCTCGTCCGATACAGTCTTATCAAAAACAGTATCCTTCGATACAAGCTCATCTGATTCCTGATTGATTATCTCGTTAGATCCTGATTGTGATGCTGCAACTGTTTGTATGTTGGCACTGTCCAGTTGCCTGGGCACTCTGTAATATGCTATATAAAAACCGCCAACATAGACTGCTATGATCAATAAATCGATTGCCAGGACAATCCATAGCGGTTTTGATTTCTTTTTGTTTCTCATGCTCTGCTTCCTTCCTTCCGTAGTTTGTTTTCGAATATTACAAAATGTTGAACGCAAAAGCTCAGGGCAAATAAAATCATCTCTGTAAATAATTTGGCTAAGGCCTCATTCATTCCAATATAATCATGTAAAAAATAGAGAACCAGCGAATTCAGATATAATATCATAGCTGCTAAGACTACGTAGCTTAATAAGGAGGTCTTTCTGCTTTTCTTTTGTTGAAATACATAAGTACTGTTCAGATAATAGTTCAATGATGCACTAATGAATCGTGAGGCGATATTTCCGCAGATTAGTGCTGCTCCTGTTCCAAGTACTAGGCCAAAGAGCTTTACAAACGGAAAGAAAAGGATATAATCACATAAGAAGCTCACGAAGGATGCTCCGGAGAATTTTAATAGATTTGCGTATATTCTCGCCGAATCACGAAGCGCTCGAAAATGAGAACATGAGTTGTCTTTATCGTGATAAATTGCCGGTATCGGAACTTCGATGATCGGAATGTTCTCTTTGGCACAGGTT
This sequence comes from Bacillota bacterium, assembly GCA_023421075.1. GTDB lineage: Bacteria > Bacillota > Clostridia > Lachnospirales > Lachnospiraceae > Mobilitalea. The sequence goes on along the minus strand of JAEZUM010000062.1, from coordinate 1,457 downwards.
AACAAGACATTCATCTCATATTCATATCGATCACCCTGTATATCCATTAGACGCTCCACCAGATTATAAGAGAACGCCCGAAGACCGGTCTGCGTATCCTTCACCCATTTCCCACTGCAAAGACGAAAAACATATCTTGTGATTGTATTTCCGATCAAGGATCGGACCGGTACAGCCCGGTCAAAATGTCTTGTTCCCAGTATAAGACCATTCTTTTCAACCCTTAAAAAGGACAGCAACCTCTTGGCATCACAGACACGGTGTTGTCCATCCGCATCCATGATAATGAACCCGTCGCTACTTTCCTCACGATTTAGAATATATTCTAAGGCTGTTTTAATCGCAGCGCCCTTCCCACGATTACAATCGTGCGTTATTAGGGTTACCAGACCTTGGAATGAGGAAAAGATCTGACGAGCATCGCCCATGCTTCCATCATCTACAACAATAATATCCTTCAAATTATTTTTATATAACTCATCGATCATACAGACTAACTTCTGATCAGGATTATAAGCAGGAATAATCACCGTAAACATAGTTAACACCTCTATTCGTTCGTTTTATATCTACACTTTACTCCGCTTACCTTAGAATGACTTAAAATTATACTTTAAATTATCTTTAAATTATAAATACTTTTTCCCTGATTGAAAATACCGAAAAATTAATACATAATGATTGATACTCTGTTTATGCAAAAAAATAGCTAAAACCAGGTATCACTACTCGGTTTTAGCTATTATACATGTTAGAAATTACTTAGCGTAATCAGTTACTCTTGATTCTCTGATTACATTTACTTTAATCTGTCCTGGATATTCAAGTTCATTCTCGATTTTTTTAGATAAATCACGAGCTAACAGCACCATATCAGCATCGCTGATTTGTTCAGGTACTACCATTACTCTGACTTCCCTGCCTGCCTGAATAGCAAATGACTTATCTACCCCTTTAAAGCCATTGGTAATATCTTCAAGTTGCTTTAATCTGTTGGTATATGTTTCCAAGGTTTCACGCCTTGCACCGGGTCTTGCCGCTGAAATTGTATCAGCTGCTTGTACGATACATGCGATCAATGAGGAGAACTCTACATCGCCATGATGTGCTTCTACTGCGTTAATAACCACAGGGGACTCTTTGTACTTTCTACATAAGTCAACACCAATCTGAACATGGGTTCCTTCCATCTCATGATCAATCGATTTACCGATATCATGTAACAATCCGGCACGTTTTGCAAGTCTAACATCCACACCGATTTCTCCGGCGAGAAGGCCGGATAAAATAGCTACTTCAATTGAATGCTTTAATGCATTCTGTCCATAACTTGTCCTAAATTTCATCTTGCCAAGAAGCTTTACAAGCTCAGGATGAATTCCATGAACTCCTACCTCTAAGGTAGCGGCTTCACCAGCTTCCCTAATCATAACTTCGACTTCTTTTTGAGCCTTTTC
>JAEZUM010000036.1 GCA_023421075.1 Bacillota bacterium | reverse complement strand
CCTCCTCCGCAAAATGTTTGTTTTGGTCGACGTGCATTTTTTTGTTAGAGGCTTCTTATAGATGTATTGTATTACAAAAAACAAAAAGTTGGGATGATTTTTACACCCCAACTTTTATTATAGAACCCTTTTTTTGAAACGTACATTTCACGAAAGCCTCTCGGAGGGTACATAATCCCATAGAATAACAATTATCTGGACAAACGAACGGATATACTGTTAAAATACAAATATAAAGTACCTAAACATATAGCAAGTTTTCCGCTTCTGCAAAATCTCAGCGTATAAGAATACACATGTACAAGCTGGAACAAAGGGAATTTGTTTGATTAGTGTGAAAATAAATAGGATATATTATGATTAAATTCAAATAGAAAGGCTAAAGAATGTTAGATGTTTGTTTATTAGGAACCAGCGGTATGATGCCCCTGCCCGGCAGATGGCTCACAGCGCTGATGATGAGATATAATGGAAGCAGTTTGTTAATTGATTGTGGCGAGGGAACACAGATTACAATACGTGAAAAGGGTTGGAGCTTTCATTCCATTGATACCATATGCTTTACACATTATCACGGAGATCATATCAGTGGATTACCCGGCCTGTTACTATCGATGGGAAACGCAGACCGTACCGAGCCGGTGACTTTGATTGGACCAAGAGGCTTGGAGCGAGTTGTTAATGCACTTCGAGTGATCGCGCCGGAATTACCGTTTCAATTAAATTTTATTGAATTGTCCTCTCCCGAGGAGACGATTTCACTTGGCGGGTATCAGATAAAGGCATTCCAAGTCAAACATAATGTGATTTGCTATGGCTATAGTGTCTATATCAAGCGCGGTGGTAGATTCTATACAGAGCGGGCGCTTGAGAATAATGTGCCTCAGAAATATTGGAACCGATTACAAAAGGGAGATACTATTATGGAGGGTGATATCACTTATACACCTGATCTGGTAATAGGTCCTGAACGAAGAGGAATTAAGGTTACTTATTGTACGGACTCAAGACCTTTAAAAACGATATCGGATAACGCATTTGAATCGGATTTGTTCATATGCGAGGGAATGTATGGTGAGCAGGACAAGGATACAAAGGCGAAGGAATATAAGCATATGACCTTCCGGGAAGCAGCAAGACTTGCTAAGGCAGCAGAGGTTCATGAGCTGTGGCTTACTCATTACAGTCCATCCCTGACACGTCCGGAGGATTATTTGGAGGAAGCCCGGAGTATATTTTCAAATACTAAGATAGGTAAGGACCGTAAAAGCGTAACCTTGGAGTTTGATAAGGACGAATGATAACAGCATTCATAAGGAGGATACGGTATGCGAAAAGCAAAAAATCGTACAGCAGCTACTGTGGCAACTATGTTGGTGATAGCTATGGCTATTTTATCCTTATATTTTTATTGGTCATACCGCATCAAACCGTTAGAGGAAACTGCGGTGGAGGAAATGACAGAGGTGCAAAAGCTTCTGAATAAAGATCTTGAGCTGTATTATCCTGAGACACCCAGAGAAGTAACAAAGCTTTTTGGCAGTATGATGAAGAGCCTTTATGATAAGATCTCGGATGAAGAGGTAGAAGCACTTGCCCTAAAAGTGAGAGAATTATACGATGAGGAGTTTATCACGGCGAATCCACAGGAGACTTATCTTAAGAATTTATATTCGGATATAGCCTCTTGGAAGGAAGAAAATCGCAGAATATCAGCCTTTCATCTGGTGAGCGAGGATCAGGAGCAGCAGAAACAGCTTGACGGAGTGGAGTATGCAATCACATATCTCTCCTTTACCATTCAGGAAAACAGAAAATTTACTGAGACCTGGAGAGTAATACTGCGGCAGGATGAGAATAAAAAGTGGAAGGTTCTTGGTTGGAGAGTCGTTCCTGAAGAAGAACAAGAAGAGTAAGTGGCAAGTGAATCAATAATTCATCTTGCTTAGAATGGAGAAGATATGACGAAGGATGTTTTGATACTGGCAATTGAGACCTCCTGCGATGAAACTGCGGCAGCAGTTGTTAAGAATGGCAGAGAGGTACTTTCTAATATAATATTCTCACAGATAGAATTGCATAAGTTGTATGGAGGCGTTGTACCTGAGATTGCGTCCAGAAAGCATATTGAGAAAATTAATCAGGTGATTGAAGAAGCACTAACAGAAGCTGAAGTTACTCTGCAGGACATTGACGCAATCGGTGTTACGTATGGTCCGGGGTTAGTAGGAGCTCTTTTGGTGGGGGTCGCAGAAGCGAAGGCAATCAGCTTTGCTTCGGGTAAGCCCTTGGTTGGTGTACATCATATTGAAGGGCATGTATCAGCGAATTATATTGATAATAAGGAGCTAGAACCTCCCTTTCTATGCCTCATTGTATCCGGAGGACATAGTCATCTTGTTGTTGTGAAGGATTACGGAGATTATAACATCATCGGCAGAACGAGAGATGATGCAGCCGGAGAGGCCTTTGACAAAGTAGCCAGAGCAATCGGACTGGGTTATCCCGGAGGACCGAAGATCGATCAATTATCCAAGGAAGGTAATAAGACTGCAATTTCATTTCCCAGAGCCCAGATCGATGGAGCACCCTACGATTTTAGTTTTAGTGGTCTGAAGTCAGCAGTACTCAATCATATTAACTCCTGTGAGATGAAGAAGGAAGAGATTAATAAAGCGGACATCGCAGCCTCCTTTCAGGCAGCAGTTATCGATGTATTAGTAACAAAGACAATGCTGGCTGCGAAGGACTATGGAATGAAACAGGTAGCAATTGCCGGCGGTGTTGCAGCGAACTCTTCTTTATTAGAAGCAATGAGTAAAGCATGTGCTGACCATAACCTGAGATTCTATCATCCCTCTAAAATATTATGTACGGATAATGCGGCAATGATTGGCGCTGCAGCTTATTATGATTTTATCCGCGGGGAGAGAGCCGGTCTCGATCTCAATGCGGTTCCTAATCTAAGAATCGGGGAACGATAGTAGGCTATCCTGGTGATTATCAATGAATGACTTTAAAAAGCACGGTTTCGTGCTTTTTGCTTAGTCTAGCATTTGCAAATGTCAGACGGTGAAACGGATAGAAGCAGAATGGAGGTTACGATGAGTAAAATAACTGCAATTGTACTGGCTGCTGGTCAGGGAAAGCGTATGAATAGCAAGGTCGCGAAACAATTCTTAATGTTACAGGATAAGCCTGTGATATATTATTGTCTGAAAGCGTTTGAGCTAAGCTCTGTTGATGAAATCATACTGGTAACCGGTGATGGGCTGGTTGATTACTGCAAAAAAGAAATTATTGACTTATATCATATTAATAAAGTAGCTAAGATTATCGAAGGTGGGAAAGAACGTTATGATTCGGTCTATCAGGGATTGGTCAATGCAGGAACAACGGATTATGTGTTGATTCATGATGGAGCGAGACCCTTTATCACACCGGATATCATCAATAATATGATAGATCGAGTAAAGGAATACAAAGCATGTATTTTAGGTATGCCGGTAAAAGAAACGATTAAGGTGGTAGATGATCAGGGAAATATCATACATACGCCAAACCGTGATACACTGTGGTCTGCGCAGACACCACAGGCCTTTGAATATACTTGTATATGTCAGGCCTATGAAGACTTCTATCGGGAAGGAGCGAGTAAGAACTTGGTAGTCACTGATGATGCAATGTTATATGAGACGTTTGGTAACTTGCCTGTTAAGATGCTATCAGGTGATTACAATAATATAAAGCTCACCACACCGGAGGATTTGGTCATCGCAGAGCGTATTCTGTCAGAACAGATTTAACAGTTCTTATCAAGGTGGTAATAATCCGTGATAAGGTACAGGGCGTAGAGAGAAAGCAACTGGAAAATATTATTGTTTGAAAAGAATCAAAAAAAGAAACAATTTCTTTCACGAATAAAAGAAAACCTCTTGACACAAGCTATTCGAGGTGATACAATAGCTAAGCGACGTTTGGAGAGCACAAATGGAGAGATGCCCGAGCGGCTTAAGGGGCTGGTCTTGAAAACCAGTGATTCCGAAAGGAACCGTGGGTTCGAATCCCACTCTCTCCGTCACAAGTTAATTGAACTAGATATAGTTGTTCTGGAATTGTTAGACAATATAGATAGTAATTTAACATAGTGTTATTAATCATCCTAATGGAGAATTACCCAAGTGGCTGAAGGGGCTCCCCTGGAAAGGGAGTAGGTCGTTAATAGCGGCGCCAGGGTTCAAATCCCTGATTCTCCGTTCTACTTTTTTGAGGTTTTTATTGGTAAAAAATACAATAAAAAATAAATTAAAAAAGTGGTTGACAAGAAAGCTGATGCGTGATAAGATATCAAAGCTGACGTTGAGAAACGCAGCAAACAAAACCATCACAAGCATTTGAACCTTGATAATTGAACAGTGAAACAACCCTGAAAATTCTAAAAAACTCGAAGTTCCACATGGACTTCGAAAAATAGATTTTCATTATGATATATCGTAATGATATGTCAACGAACCGTATCTG
>JAEZUM010000078.1 GCA_023421075.1 Bacillota bacterium | reverse complement strand
CCTTCTAGGTACTTATTGCCATCATGAATAATGCTTTGCAGATCCTCATAAGTAATATCGAGGGTAAGCTCCGGAGAAGCGGTTATGGAAGGAGCATTAAGGCGGAGAGTCATTTTACCTTGGTTTGCAGTCCCGAGCCTTCTATTCTTACCGTTGATCCGAAGGCGGTGGTTGGTAGCTGCATGCGACAAATGAACTTCATATTCTCGGTAATCCTTATCCTGTAGGAAGGTATACCCGAGGGCTGATAATCCAAAGCTTGTAATCTCACGGCTTAAAATGTGCCCCTTATGATCCACATAGAGCTTCATTTGCAGAGTCGATTCCGGTGGAGTATTCTCCAGATTAATGTTCACCAGCTGCTCTAACTTACCTAACGCTTGTCGATATTGCTCTTCGGTAACATAAAAAGAGGGCAACATAGCGAGGATATCTTCATCGGCCCTTGCGGTCCGAAAAAAGGCAAGATACAATTCCTTTGCTTCTTCCTTCGTGAAGCGTATGGTAAGTAGGTTGGTTTTTGTAACGATGGAATCCATGGTGAGGGGAACCTGCTTATCGAGTGTTACATTACCTAAACGGCTGAAGTAAAGGTCCGTATATCTGGCGGCAATCCGTTTCATCCGTTCCTGATACCGGAGCTTACTTTGCGTTTCATCAATATACTGTGACGGGATATCATCTCTGAACACTTTTGTCAGAGATGCCTCACTTAGCTCAGGCATCCGAAGAGATAGTACTCGGTCCTTTTGATTCAGGAAGAGCTGTGCTGAGATCAGGCTTGTATCGTTAAGTAGAATACTTGCCGTATTGTTATACATCGTACCATTCGAGGCCAACAACAGATCGAAGCGGATCCGTTCGAAGGGGATACCAAGGGCATTCTCAAGGTCTGTCAGATTGGTATCAAGTATGGTATCCAGAGCGGAATCAAGCTCCTTATGATGGAAGGTCATCTCGGAGGAGATATTATAAGTATGACCATTATTCGAATACTCTGATTCCCTTGTATCGGCGGAAAGAAGTCGGTATAAGCCGTACTGCTCGATATAAGTATAATAGGCGGAAGGACTTTTGGTGATCAGGTAATAGCTGTTGATCAATGAATCCTTATTTGCATAAGCTGTATACCCACCGATCAGGATTATGATTAGGAACAGAAGGATGAGTACAACTCGGACACGCTTTATTCCGTTGCTTTTCATATATGCCTCCTTTATCATTTCGCATAAGATAATAATTTATTTTGTCATTTTTTCTATGATTTGTATATGGCTAAATAATGCCAGTGACAGTTTCGCAATAATGCACTAATTTCTAATGGTTTTTTGTACTACTTTTCAGGGTCGGTTCCGGTTGAAATAGAGGATAAGGTATAATATAATGAGGAATGGAGTACAAATAGCTATAAGGAGGTATATTTTACATGCAATACGGATATTTTGATGATTCAAATAAGGAGTACGTTATTACAACACCAACCACTCCTTATCCTTGGATCAATTATTTGGGATCACAGGCTTTCTTCTCATTAATATCAAATACTGCCGGAGGTTACAGCTTCTACAAGGATGCAAAGCTTCGTAGAATTACACGTTATCGTTATAATAACGTACCTTTGGATCTGGGCGGCGGAAGATATTATTATATTCATGATGAGGGAGATGTATGGTCACCCGGCTGGGCTCCGATTAAGAAGGACCTGGACAAGTATGAATGCAGACATGGTATGGGTTATACGAAGATTACCGGCGCTCGGGGAGGCGTTGAGACTGAGATAACCTTCTTCGTTCCAATCGATACCAATGCTGAGGTTCATAAGGTGGTTGTTAAGAATACTTCCGGTAAGAAGAAACAGGTGAAGCTGTTCTCTTTCCTGGAGTGGTGCTTATGGAATGCACAGGATGATACGACCAACTTCCAGAGAAATTATAATACCGGTGAAGTTGAGGTGAAGGGCTCGGTTATTTACCATAAGACTGAGTATAAGGAAAGACGTGATCATTATGCGTTCTTCTCCGTGAATGCTCCAATTGCCGGCTTTGATTCTGATCGCGAGAGCTTCATGGGAACCTATAACGGCTTCCATAACCCTGATGTGGTTATGGCAGGCAAGTCGACGAATTCCGTTGCTGATGGCTGGCATCCGATTGCATCCCACTGTCTGGAGATCAATCTGGAACCCGGAGAGACAAAGGATTTCGTATTTTTATTAGGATATGTAGAGAATGCTTTCGAGGAGAAATTCGAGAGCAAGAATGTTATAAATAAAACGAAGGCGGAAGCAATGATTGCCCAGTATGCTACAACAGCAGCTGTGGACAAGGCTTTTGCTGAGCTTGGTGCATACTGGGATCAGTTATTGTCCAAGTACAACGTGAACTCTGCCGATGAGAAATTAAATCGTCAAGTAAATGTATGGAACCAGTATCAATGTATGGTTACCTTTAATTTATCCAGAAGTGCTTCCTACTTCGAATCCGGTATCGGTAGAGGTATGGGCTTTCGAGATTCCAATCAGGATCTTCTTGGCTTTGTTCATCAGATTCCGGATCGTGCAAGAGAGAGAATTATTGATCTTGCATCCACTCAGCTTCAGGACGGCGGGGCATATCATCAATATCAGCCACTGACCAAGAAGGGAAATGATGAAATCGGCGGCAACTTCAATGATGATCCCTTATGGCTTGTACTTGCAGTGGTTGCATATATCAAGGAGACCGGAGATTACTCTATCCTTGATGTAATGACTCCCTTTGATAACGATGAGTCCACCAGTACACCGCTGGCAGATCACCTGAAACGATCCATGGATCATGTCATCAATAATATCGGACCGCATGGACTTCCGTTGATTGGCCGTGCAGACTGGAATGACTGTCTTAACCTAAATTGCTTCTCTACGGAGCCGGGAGAGTCCTTCCAGACAACCACCAGTAAGGATGGAAGAGTAGCAGAATCGGTTATGATCGCCGGTATGTTCTGTTATATTGGTGAGGAATATGTAACCTTAATGAATAAGATTGGTAATAAAGCAGAGGCTGACCGTATTCTGGCTGAGATTGCTAAGATGCGTGAAGTCATCATGAGAGACGGCTGGGATGGCTCCTGGTTTGTTCGTGCTTATGATGACTACGGCAGAAAGATTGGAACCAATGAGAACGAAGAGGGTAAGATCTTTATTGAGTCCCAGGGTCTTTGTATCATGGGTAACTGTGGTACCGAGGATGGTAAGGCACTTCAGGCACTTGATGCAGTAGAGGAGAGACTCGGAACGAAATATGGACTGGTGCTTCAGAATCCTGCCTTTACAAAATATTATGTGGAATATGGTGAGATATCTACTTATCCGGCCGGATATAAAGAGAATGCCGGTATCTTCTGTCATAACAATGCATGGATTATGATTGCAGAAGCTCAGATGGGCAGAGGCGATAAGGCCTTTGATTACTTTACTAGAATTGCTCCTTCCTACACCGAAGAATATTCTGAGATCCATCGTATGGAACCTTATGTATATTCTCAGATGGTGGCTGGTAAGGATGCAAAGCGTCACGGTGAAGCTAAGAACTCCTGGTTAACCGGAACCGCGTCCTGGAACTTCGTAGCGATCTCTCAGGCTATTCTCGGAATTAAGCCCGAATATGACGGTCTTCAGGTAGACCCTTCCATTCCGAAAGCATGGGATGGTTACAGTATAACCCGTGAGTTCCGAGGAGATAAGTATGAGATTACCGTAAAGAACCCGAACCACGTATCGAAGGGTGTTGCTAAGATGACGGTTGACGGTAAGGAAGTAGCCGGCAATATCATTCCACTTGCAGGGGACAAGAAGACTCATACGGTTGAGGTTGTTCTTGGATAACAGATTCAAGATAAAATAGTTCTAACATAAAGATCTTTCGTAAGAGCTTTTGCAAAGTAGTGACTCCACTATGAGCAAAGGCTCTTCTTTTTACATGCTTCACAAGATATCTGTGAAGCTGATTTTTTGAATACATGATTTACAAAATATCTGAATAGCTGATATTTTTGAGACATTGATAAGGCACTAAATTATCGCTATACTAACAATTTGTACTAATAATTTCTGGGTTGGCAGCAGAAGCGAAAGGTGTTAGAATGGTTGTAATACTCAAGATGGGGAGCAAAGATATTGAAAAAATTACTGATTTACCTTAAGACAAGTGTAATGCCTTTCTTGGCAGCGTTTACGATAATCATAGTAGTAGCAAATCTGTTTCAAATCATCTATCAGGTAATGATCGCAGTTTATATTGGCTTAACGCAGGGAACAGCTGCACTGAAGGATGTTGGTCGGTTATCGGTAGAGATCATGGACATGATGTCGCAGGACATGATCTATATTATCTCGGTGGCTTCTGTACTAATATGTGGGATAGTGTTCTTCTTCTGGTACCATGCAGAGGTAAGAGGTGAGCAGAAGGTAAAATGGCGTACGCTCTTTGTTCGCAATAACCTGATTTGTTTTTTGATCTTAGGAATTGGCAGCCAGTTCTTCTTCTCAGGTGCCATGAATATAATTCAGCCCCTTTTTCCTAGAGTATTTGAAGAGTATGGTGAGACCATGGAAGGACTTCTTGGCAGTAATTTCCTTCTGGTACTGATCTATACCTTAGTGATAGCCCCGATTTCCGAAGAGCTGATCTTTCGCGGAGTGACATTATATCGTTCCAAAAAGGTATTGCCATTCTACGGCGCGAATTTGCTTCAAGCAATGTTCTTCGGTATCTATCATAGGAATCTCGTTCAAGGAATTTACGCATTTGTGATGGGATATGTATTAGGCCTTATCTATCGCAGATATCGTACGATCTATGCACCAATTCTCTTACACATGTTAATCAATGCAAGCGTCTTTCTGGTAATGATTTTTCCTGCATCAACCATAAGTTATATCATTATGATGGGCCTTGGTCTTGGTGGAAGCATCTATGCCTATCTGGTGATGAAGCAGGGCCAACCGCAGTAGATTACTCAGAAACGATTTTTACTTGCTTTTTTAAGAAGGATAATATATGATATAATCACAATTGAATAATAAGAAAGTTCTTAAGTTACTGACCATGCTTAATCAGAGCCATATGTGATCCTGTTATAATTCCAACGCACCCAGATGTGGGGCGAAAGGAAGAAGTCAGGTAAAGCAGGGAAGGACGACAGTGCTTTCGACACCCTATATAGTCTTGACCCCAGGGATTGTGGCAGGAACTTGAACGTGGTTGTATTCAACAGTCTGATTTTGATATGCTGTTTTGTTGAATATGTGGTTTATATTACGATAAAGTTTGCATTGCTACGATCGTCTAAAGAATTATGACGGAAGGAAGCAGTGCTTTTATTATGCTTTTGCTTCGGTGTATTCCTATTATTCAATCAACAATTGACCAATACTATCAATAGATTGGAACAATCAGAATGGAGGATTCTATGAAAACAATCACAAACAAACGTACTTTAAAAATGGTTCAGCTCGCACTTTTTACGGCAATTATTCTTTTGATGGCATTTACACCACTCGGTTATATTAAAACACCCGGTCTTGAGATTACCTTACTAGTAGTTCCTGTGGCGGTAGGTGCAATCGTACTTGGACCCACGGCAGGAGCAATCCTTGGCGGTGTATTCGGTATTACCAGCTTCATTCAAGCCTTTAGTGGTCCTTTGGGTGCTGCTCTGCTTGGGATCAGCGTAGTAGGAACTTTTGTCTTATGCGTTGTGACACGTATTTTGATGGGTCGGCTGACCGGCTTAATCTTCAAAGCGATGAAGCGCTGGGACCGTACCAAGTTAATTTCTCATGCAACCGCAAACCTGGCAGGTGCTTTATTAAATACGATATTATTTATGTCTGCCTTTATATTGTTGTTCTACAACACAGAGTATGTCCAGGGTATTGTTACCGCTTTAGGAGCGACCAATCCATTTCATTTCATCGTATTGTTCGTAACGATAAATGGCCTTATTGAAGCCTTGATCTGCTTCGTGGTCGGAACTGCGGTATCGAAAGCAATCGATGTATTTACAAAAAAATCGGGTATTCAGATTGGATAACCTAAGATAAATAAGGAAGATAATATATTTGTTAGAAAAATAAGTTGACATATTTTGTACGGCATGTTATATTTATTAAGCTGTGAATACTGTGTGACAGTATTTATGAGGAAAAAGAAGAGAATCCATCTCTCACCCATAGCGTAAAGTGATTTATTGTGAACGGGTTAATGCTATTTGATTTCGATAATATTTCTGTATAGAGATAATTACGTGATTGTGCATTTAAGGTGGATATTCTTATCCACCTTTTTTATCGTCTAAAAGACAATAGAAAGCATGCGAAACCCAGTAACAGTTAACTTATAACCTATGGAGGTGCAGTACTATTAGCGATTTAATGATTAATGAACAGATCAGGGACAAAGAAGTTCGACTGATTGGCGAGGACGGAGAGCAGTTAGGGATCATGTCTGCCAAGGATGCAATGAAGCTTGCAAAGGATGCTAATCTTGACCTTGTCAAAATAGCTCCGACAGCGAAACCACCGGTTTGTAAGATTATCGATTACGGCAAATACAGATATGAGTTGGCTAGAAAAGAAAAAGAAGCCAAGAAGAAACAAAAGGTTACCGAGGTCAAGGAGATTCGTTTATCACCGAATATCGATGAGAATGATATCAACACAAAGGCAAACCAAGCCCGCAAGTTTCTTACTCACGGTGATAAAGTGAAGGTTGCATTACGTTTCCGTGGTCGTGAAATGGCTCATACAGCAGCCTCTAAGGTAATCCTGGACGATTTCTTTAAAAGACTCGAGGACATTGCTGTTGTTGAAAAACCGGCAAAGCTCGAAGGAAGAAACATGATTATGTTCTTAACAGAAAAACGTTAAAATACTAAATTTAAACAGCATTTCGGATGGGGCAGTATCATGATCCTGCATTCTCCGGCTGTATTAATTATTAAGGAGGAAATATCATGCCCAAGTTAAAATCAAGCAAAGCAGCAGCAAAGCGCTTCTCTATCACAGGAACTGGAAAGCTGAAGAGAATGAAAGCTTATAAGAGTCAT
>JAEZUM010000016.1 GCA_023421075.1 Bacillota bacterium | reverse complement strand
CAACCAAGGGTCTTGGTGCATCTGTAGTTGCTGTTCTTGAGTCTATCTACAAGAACAAGAGCTGGGATACCTATGCAGGAAAGACAACAACCTTCAATGCATCGAATAATGGTGTAGGTCTTCCTACTTCAGTAATCGGTGATGAGAAGGCGAATTCCTTTGATCGTTTTACATCCTTTGACAAAGCTGCATATGATGCAGTATTTGCAACTCTTGCGGATGGTTCCGTTACTCCGATTCGTAACATTGCGATTGCAGATGCTTCCGGTGTTGCAACAGCAGACGAGCTCAAGGCAGGATTTAACTTAACAAAGGTTGTTGTCGTTACAAGATAACAATAATCGATTAGCCTTATAAAGAAATGAATTGATTCAGGGGCTGTAATTTACCATACAGCCCCTATATTTACGCGAAGGTATCAACCAAATTAACTGGTTCGTTACGATTATCTTGTAAGAATTTGATGGTATTGCTTAAAGGACAGTGAGGTACAAATGGAAAATTATATCATAGAGATGAATCATATCACCAAGGAGTTTGGTGGATTTAAGGCAAATGATGATATTACCCTGCAATTGAAAAAGGGTGAGATACATGCGCTTCTAGGCGAGAATGGCGCCGGAAAGTCAACACTGATGAGCGTACTGTTTGGTCTTTATCAGGCGGAGCAGGGCGAGATCAAAATGAACGGCGAGAAAGTAACCATTAATAACCCAAATGATGCAAACCGTCTTGGAATTGGAATGGTTCATCAGCATTTCAAGTTAGTTGAGATCTTTTCCGTACTGGAAAATATTATTCTTGGCGTAGAGCCCAATCATATGGGATTTCTTAAGAAAAAAGAGGCCAAACATAAAGTCCAGGAGATCAGTAAGCGATATGGCTTACAGGTGGATCCGGATGCAATTATTGAAAATATATCTGTTGGTATGCAGCAACGTGTTGAAATACTTAAGATGCTTTACCGTGAAAATGAAATACTGATTTTTGATGAGCCGACCGCGGTTCTGACGCCACAAGAAATTGACGAGCTGATGGAAATCATGAAGGGGTTTGCCAAAGAGGGGAAATCTATTCTGTTTATAACCCATAAGCTCAATGAAATAATGGCAGTGGCCGACCGCTGCAGTGTACTGCGTAAGGGTAAGTACATCGGCACGGTGAATATTAAGGATACTACGAAGGAAGAGCTATCCAAGATGATGGTTGGCAGAGATGTCAACTTCAAGGTAGATAAGAAGGAAGCTAAGACCGGAGTAGAGGTTTTATCGGTTAAAAACATTACAATGCCTTCTAAAATAAGCAAGAAAAACGCAGTGAAAAATGTATCCTTTGAGGTGAAGGCAGGGGAAATAGTCTGTCTTGCAGGAATCGAAGGAAACGGTCAATCCGAGGTAATCTCAGCAATCACCGGACTTGAGAAGACGAAGGAGGGATCCATTACCCTGATGGGTAAGGATATCACCAGGCTTTCGATCCGTGAGAAGACAACAACAGGGCTGAGTCATATCCCCGAGGATCGCCATAAACACGGACTGGTGCTTGATTACAGCCTGGAAGAGAATCTGGTGCTGCAACGCTATTGGCAGCCTGAATTCCAGCGTGGTGGCTTCATTAAGAAAAATGAAGTAAGAGCCTATGCAGAAAACTTAATCGAGGAATACGATATCAGAAGTTCACAGGGTCCTCTGACGACTGCAAGATCAATGTCAGGCGGTAACCAGCAGAAGGCAATCATCGCCCGTGAAATTAATAAGGAACACAATCTATTGATTGCAGTACAGCCGACCAGAGGTCTGGATGTCGGAGCAATCGAGTTTATTCATAAGCAGCTGGTCGAGACCCGAGATGCAGGAAAGGGAGTATTACTGATGTCCTTTGAGCTGGATGAAGTAATGAATGTCAGTGATCGAATTCTCGTTATGTATGAGGGTGAGATTGTTGGAGAGCTAAATCCGAAGGAAACGACAGTACAGGAACTGGGACTTTATATGTCCGGAGCGAAACGAAATGGAAATAGGAAGGATAATGAAGATGGGAAATAAGTCATTTTCTCCAAAGTGGAAAGCACAGATCACAATGCTGATGAAAAGTAAAGCGATGAATGCGTTCGTCGCAGCACTTCTTGCGATCGCTCTTGGTTTAATATTTGGATTGGTTGTAATGATAATTGCTAGCCCCGCCAATGCTTTTAATGGTTTTATCACAATGCTGGTTGGTGGCTTTGGTCGTCTTGGAGATGTGTTCTACTTTGCAACACCAATACTGATGACCGGTCTTTCTGTCGGATTTGCCTTTAAAATGGGTCTTTTTAATATCGGTGCGTCCGGCCAGTATACCGTTGGTATGTTCTTTGCGATTTATGTTGGATTTATGTTCAAGCTGCCGCCTAGCATCCATTGGTTGGTCTGCATTCTTGCCGGTATGATCGGTGGTATGCTCTGGGGCTTCATACCTGGTTTATTAAAAGCAACTCTTAATGTAAATGAGGTTATTACCTCCATTATGTTCAACTATATCGGTATGTACCTGGTTGATATGCTTGTTATGAATAATGCGGCAATCTATGTCCCTACGATGACCAGAACCGCATATTTACCGGACTCTGCACAGATCCCTGCTCTTGGAGTACCGAATTCCAATGTAAATGTTTCGGTAATCTTTGCAGTTGCATTTGCAATCCTGTTAGCGATCGTACTGGGTAAAACCACCTTTGGCTTTGAGTTGAAGGCAACGGGCTTTAACAAGCATGCAAGCAAATATGCCGGTATGAATGATACCAAGAATACTATACTGTCCATGATCATCGCAGGTGGTCTGGCCGGTCTCGGAGGAGCCTTCGCCATTCTTGCACCGTCCGGTATCTCCGGAAGCAGTATGACCTATGAGCCGATTAACATCATTGCAGCCAACGGTTTTAACGGCATTGCGGTTGCATTGCTCGGTAATTCTAATCCGATAGGTATCATCTTTTCCGCACTATTCATCTCTCATATCCAGAGAGGCGGTACCCTGGTAAGTGCCTTCTTTGGTTACAAGCCGGAAATTATTGATGTTGTAATTTCAATCATTATATATTTTACCGCGCTCACGATGTTAATGAAAGCGGCATTGGGACGGTTGGTAAAAAAGAAAAAGAAAACAGAGATCAACAGAGTTACAGAAGACACCATGACGGATGGATTGAATCATAAGACAGAAAGCAAGGAGGCATAACGATGGAAACACTCATTTATTTAATACAAAATATGCTGCCTGTTGCCATTCCTCTATTGCTGGTAGCACTCGGAGGAATGTTCAGCGAACGAAGCGGAGTTATTAACATTGCTCTCGAAGGTATTATGTTATTCGGAGCATTCTTTGGATGTCTTGCGGTCTACCTGATTGAGGGTTCCATTGCTAATCCACAGCTGATCCTGATCATCGGTATGTTGGTTGCAGCAATCGCCGGTATTATCTATTCCATGCTGTTATCCTTTGCAGCGATTAACATGAAGGCAGACCAGACCATCAGCGGAACTGCCCTAAATATGTTCATTCCGGCTGTTGTCTTGCTGTTCTGCAAGATGAAGTTTAATAGCGATGGAATTACGAACAGTACGAAGTTTTATCTTCAGTCAGTGCCGGGATTAAGTGATATACCGGTATTAGGACCGTTGTTTTTTCAAAAAACATACATAACCGTATATTTTGGAATCTTCTTTTTGATCGTGGCAGTTATTATTTTCTATAAAACCAGATTTGGCTTACGGCTTCGTGCCTGCGGGGAGCATCCCCATGCAGCAGATTCCGTTGGTATTAATGTGTATGTGATGAGACATAGCGGTGTTGCAATATCCGGCTTTTTAGGTGGTATCGGAGGATTTTTCTATTCCGTAGGTGTTATGGATGGAAATGTCAATGGTCACACCGGTGTGGCTGGCTTCGGCTTTTTAGCCTTGGCAGTTATGATCTTTGGTAAATGGAAGCCGATGCAGATATTTTTATCCGCGCTATTTTTTGCGTTCCTTCGTACCCTGGCTTACTCCGTAGCCCTGATTCCGTTCCTGAGTAATCTGAAGATCAATCAGACCTACTATAAAATGCTTCCTTATGTGGCAACAATGCTCGTATTGATCTTTACCTCCAAGAAGTCAAGAGCACCGAAAGCAGAAGGAATACCTTACGATAAGGGCTTGAGATAGGGAACCTGTAGTTAGATTAATCCGCGTTCCCTAAGCTTTTGCTCAAGCTGGATATATTGTTCTGGAGAGATTTTAATTGTATTTCTACCGGAGGAAATCAAACCGTCGGTTACAAGCTTGCTAACTGTACGGTTGATTGTCTTTCCGCTAAAACCGATCTGATCTGCAATTTCATTTTGTGTCTTGTATATTGTGATCGAACGTTTCCCTTTGTTCTTATAAGTACAATGATAAAGATATAAAAGTAATCGATCGTAGGAGCTTAAGAATAAATATTCACGGTTTGTCTTAAGCTCATCGGAAAGCTTGATGGCCAGATAACGGGTGATAATATTCAAGGCCTGAATATCGGCTTTCATCCAGTTGATAAAATCGGCTACATCGATAGAAATCAGGGTGGCCTTCGTCTTAGCGATGATATTGATCAAATAATTACTTCGGTTGGAGAAGGCCTCGAATTCACCGATTATGTTAATCGGGTTTAGTTCAACAAAGGAATAGATCACTTCGGAAACCTGCGTATCAACACCCTGTAAGGTACCGGAGATGTGGACGTAGACCTTGTCTGCCTTTTGTTCTGCTAACAATAATGTCTGATCAGGCAAAAGGTTCTTGATGACAGAGTGATCCGTTATATATGGAGGAGCATTCTTAAATATATCGATTAGCAGTTGCTTATTCTCTTCAGAAACAAGTGGCAAAACATCGGATAATATAAACATGAATAGTCCTCCATTCAAATTTTAATTCATTGTAATGAATTATTATAGAGTAAAATGCCTTACAAATCAATATGATTAGAAGTTTTGTTCAACATAAGCGAATGTTAAAATATAACACTTCCTGTTTCACATAGGATAAGAGCTGACGAAGAGCAGCGTGGAGGAGAATTATGAAAAACAAATTATCCAATATGATAAAAAGGCTTTTTTCGGGAATTTTGATATCTCATAAAATTATATTTTCCTTTGTTGTTACTGTGTTACTGGTCATCATTACAGGCTTTATTGGTATTAACAGCATGAAGCTAATGAACAACCATGCCAAGGATATCAACATTATGCTGGTCAAAACAGGTACCATCAAAGATATTAATATCAATTGCAATATCATTATGTCGTCAACCGAGATCTTGTTTCAGGACATGCATTCTCCGAATAAGCTTGATTTAATCAAGGAAATCAAAGATACGACTGCCAAGGTGAACCAGCTTATTAAGACGTATGAGTATTATAAGTCGGAGGGGGAAGAGCAGAAGAACTTTGATCAACTGAAGTCCTCGGTTGCTTTTTATATTAATAGTACGAATAAGCTGCTGGATTATGTGAATAAAGAGGATGAAGCTGCAGCGGAGGAGACCTACCATAGTATCCTTGAATACCCTGCGAGCATTACCAATATCATAGCAACCATGTCGAAAAATAACACACAAAAGTCATCGGAATTGGTTCAAAATATGGCCATTGCCTATGATAGTTCAAGAGAGAATATCTACAAAACGATCATTCTTTCTCTTGTAGCAGCCGTTTCCCTCGGTGTCGTAATTACGATATGGATCGCAAGACGCCTCAAGAAGATAAATTCCCTGGCAGAGCGCATCGGACAGGGAGATTTAACCTTTACCCTGAAAGCGAAGAACAACGATGAGATCGGTCGTATGACAAAAGCGCTCAATGAAGCGGTATCAAAAATGAACAATCTCATTGCTACGGTAATCACAGAAACAACTCATATCAGTTCCTCCGGAAATGAATTATCGGCGATATCCGAGGAATTATTCGCGACTATGGAAACAGTCAAAGATAACACCGCAAAAATCACCAACAGGGCATGTGATCTCGGAGCCTCTTCTCAAGAGGTAAGCGCCTCCATGGAAGATATTAATGCAAAAACGGAGAACCTGAGAGTGCAGGCAGAAAAACAGAAGGATTCTGCCCGTGAGATAACCTCACGTGCAATTGCGATAAAAGAAAAAGGAATTACTTCTGCACAGCATGCCCAGGAGATGTATCAAATCAATTCGGAAAAATTGAAGGCAGCATTAGAGAAAAGTGAAATTGTGGATGAGATCAACAGCATGGCTAAATTCATTGAGGAGATCGCCAACCAGACGAACCTTCTATCCCTCAATGCATCCATTGAGGCTGCAAGAGCCGGAGAGCACGGAAGAGGGTTTGCGGTGGTAGCAGAGGAGATCCGAAAGCTGGCAGAACAGTCAAATGCATCCGCAGTAGAGATCAAAAAGCTGGTTCACCAGGTAAGAGATGCTTTTATGCATGTTCAAATCAGCTCCAATGATGTGCTGCATTATCTCAATAATGAGGTCAAACCCGATTATGATGAATTTGTACGTGCAGGCATTTCTTACGAGAAGGATGCTAAGCTGATTGATACCATTGCAGAAGAGTTTCTGTATTCAACGAAAATCATGGATCAAACAATATCTGAAGTGAAGGATGCCATGGAAGGAGTATCTGTGACAGCACAGGAGGCGATTACTGATACAGAGGAGATCCTGGGGAATGTTAACCAGACTACACTTGCGGTTAGTGAAGTGAACGAAGCGGTACAAAAACAGGCGGATATCATTCTGTCCATCAATAGTCTGATCAAGCAATTTAAGACAAGTAATGAGGAAAAAATACGGTGATGTAAATAAAGGACATATGTCCTTTATTTGTACCATTTATTCCTGTATATTTGTTGAAGTTGAACAAATCGAAATTGAAAATACAAAAATTTTAAGCAATTTTAACATATATATCGGTCGAAATACCACTGCACCTGTTAATGTATTGGGGAATACAAACAGTAACAAAAAGTGGGGGTATGTTTTCATGAATGAGCTTTATTACCCATACATGGGTTTAAAGAAAATGGAGTGTCAAGCCTGACAATTCCAATATATATGAGGAGGAAAGTTATGAAAACATTTGCAAAACGAAGTTTGGCGGTGATATTAAGTATCGCATTGGTATTTACTATCAATCCAGTCAACGGTTATGCGTATCAGACTGCTGGAACTTATGTAAGAATCAATGATCCGGCAGAGCTTACTGCCGGGAGCTATGTTATGGTAGCAAGCAGTGGCTACGCAGCAGGGGTACTTGATAGTGGATGGCTTGGAGCTACCGCTGTTACCCCTGTAGAGAATCAGGTGAAAAACCCGGACAACTCATTAATATGGGCTGTAGCTGTCTCGGGAAGCAGTATCACTTTAACGGACGCTGCCGGTAAGAAGGTTAGACCGTCCGGTGGTGATGTCAACGGAATTATAGAGGGAGATTATGCATGGGGTTATGATTTTTACAGTGATACCAAAACCTTTGCATTTAAGGGAACAGAAGCAGATCCCGTGACTCTGGCCGGTAATACAGGATCCGAGAATAAGTTCAAAGCGTATCGGAATTCTACAATAGCAACGACTCCGGCAAGCTATCCTACCAGATTCACATTATATAAATATGATTCCAGCTTGCCTGCCGATCCAGTGAAAACAGCAACGCCTACGGCAACCCCCTCATCCGGTGTGGTGGCGTCCGGAAGTGCAATCACGCTCTCCTGTGCGACACCCGGATCGAGTGTTCAATATCGTGTTACTTCGGTTTCGCCTTCCGCTATCTGGGTGGACTATACGGCACCGATTATCGTAAACAGTGACGTCACGATTGAAGCGAAAGCAACGGCACCGGATTCCTTAGAAAGTAATATTGCAACCTTAAATTACATTCTTGCGAAAGATCCGGTAACCGATCCCCTGTTAGCAGATCCGATCACTACCATTCCAGAAGGTGCGGTGAGTATAAAGGATGTTCTCAGTGGAACTACAGCTACCACGGCTGCTACTGCTCAGACGTTTACAACCGTAGGACAGCTGGTATATCAATATGGCAGCAACGGTACCATTGATTCGGCAATCCTTGAGGATGTTATTGATGGTCAGATTTATGCATTGCAGGTATTTAAGAGTGGTGGCTTAACTAATAATATCGGTGATATCATCAAAATATCCGGTAAAGCCTATAAATATGGTGGCGTTGTACAGCTGACGACTCCTACCGTAGAGTTGATAACAGCAGCTGCTGATGCAACCACCGTCATTAAAGCCCAGGAATTTGCGACCTTAGCGGAAGTTAAAGCAGCGAAGGATACCTTGACATCAGAATATGTAGTGATTAAGAATATAACACTGGGTGCATTTGTTAATAATGGAAATACAATCGTAACGGACAGTATAGGGGTAACGATGCCTATCTACCGAGCAGCTGCCTATCCAAGCGGTGTTGTAGCAGGGGATAAGGTTGATCTGTATACGGCAGTATCAAAATACAATACAACCGATCAGCTCCGTAACGGTACTTCTATTGATTATAAGATAACGAATGATACAAAGGCTCCGACAATCACAATGCCTACCTTTGGTAATGCAGAGAAAGGAAAAGATTACAACATATCAATTACGTTAGCAGATAATGTTGGAGTTACCGAGGCAACCTTAACCTATACAGTGAAGGGTGTGTCAAAGGTTCTCACTCTTACCAAGAGCAGTACAGATAGTACAAAATGGGAAGCAACCATTCCCGGAAGTACCTTTATATCAGGTGTAACCAGCTTTACTCTTAGTGTATCTGCAAGAGATAGTGTTGGGAATGCATCCAACAGTGGTGATGTCACAGTTACCGTCGTAGATGATCCTCAGGTCACTACAGTTACCCCTTCCCGTAACGGAAAGACCGGTGAGGTAAAGACACCACTGATCAGCGTAACAGCCATTAATCTCGGAACAGCTCCGACTGCTAAGCTAACACTTAAGGCAGGAGATACGGTAGTATTAGATGCTGTTTCAATGAACTATGCAAGCGGTATCTTCTCCTTCACACCAACAGAGAATTTAAGTGATGGACGTTATACGGCATCGGCAGTGATAACACGTGCAGATGGAAAGGCTCTCACTTATGAATGGCCGTTTAATGTAGGTACACCAAAATACAGTCTATATTTCGGACAATTACATAGCCATACAACATATTCAGACGGATCCGGTTCTTTGGATGATGCACTTACCTATATCAATAATATCAGTGATAATGATAATATTGACTTTGTAGCATTCACGGATCACTCGAATTATTTTGATACAAAGACAGAGATTAACCCGGAAGCTGCTCTTTATGACAAGAACTTAATGACAGTGGGTAGCAGAGCCCTATGGAATGAGTTTAAGAGTAAAATTGCAACCTTCAATGCTTCTTCGTCCAACCGTGGAGTTATTGCGCTGGGTGGATTCGAAATGACCTGGTCCGGCGGACCTGGACATATGAACACCTGGAACACAGAGGGTGTTGTCAGTCGTAATAATGCAACCTTAAACAGCAAGACAAATGATGCAGGCATGAAAGCATACTATGCTCTGTTGAGCCAGTCACAAGGTGTTGACTCGGTCAGCCAGTTTAACCATCCGGGTTCCACCTTTGGTACCTTCAGTGACTTTGCTTACCTGGATCCTACCATTGATTCCCGCGTATCCTTAGTTGAGGTTGGTAATGGAGAAGGTGCAATCGGCAGTGGCGGATATTTCCCGTCTTATAGCTATTATACAATGGCTCTGGATAAAGGCTGGCATTTGGCTCCGACGAATAACCAGGATAACCATAAGGGCAAGTGGGGTAATGCAAACGATGCTCGTGATGTTATCATAACCGATAACTTTACAGAAGAAGGTATCTATGATGCTCTTAAAGATCATAAAGTATATGCGACAGAAGATAAGAACCTTGAAATTACATATACAGTAAATAATGAATTTATGGGTTCAATCATTAGTGAAGTACCCGAAATTCTGAATCTTTCAGTTACCTTAAGTGATGCAGACGATGCGATAGCAAAAGCAGAGGTAATTGCAAACAGCGGACGTGTCGTTTATTCTTGGGATGTGAATGCTCAGAGTAAAGAACTTAGTGCATCGCTTCCACCCAGCTATAGCTACTATTATATCCGCGTAACGGAGAAGGATGGAGATCTGGCGGTAACTGCACCGGTATGGGTAGGAAGCACTAAGTTGCTTGGAATTTCTAATGTGCAAAGTAGTACAAGTACACCGGTAACCGGTGAGTTACTGACTGTGAATACCACCTTATTCAATAGTGAGTCCGCTAATGCCACCATCAACTCTTTGACCTATAAGTTGGATGGTGCCGTGCTTGAACAGAAAACAAACGTAGGCACTGTGGATAAAGGAACCAATAAGATGATTGCTTATGAGTTCACTCCTACAAAAGCAAAGCTGCAGACGATAACAGTTGAAGCCGTTCTGACCATAGAAGGACTGGAATACACCTTTACGAAGGATCTCAGCCTGGATATTAGAGATTCCAGTAAGCTGGTATACGTAGGAATTGACGGAAGTCATTATAATGAATATGTAGCCGGTAATTATAAGGATTCCATGGGTAACTTCAGTAATCTTGCGGCACAGAGCAATGTAAGATGTGTTGTTCTTAAAACAAGTGAGGAGTTATTAGCAGCAGCGAAAAACGAAAACGGTAAATATAAGATGATTATATTGACCGCACCGAGTCGTCGAAATGGGACTGCACTAAGAGAACCCTATGCCACCTATTCCGATGAAGAAATCGCTGCAATCAAGAAATTCTCAGAGGCAGGCGGAAGCTTAGTTCTTTGCGGTTGGTCGGATTTATATGAGAATTATAAAGCGTTCCCGGCAGACGACCATATGGCAGCACAGCAGAATAAGCTTTTGGCTGCAGTTGGTGCAAAACTACGAATCAGTGATGACGGTGCTTATGATGATGTATTAAATGCCGGAGGCAGTGAATCAAATAAAGCAAGACTATACTTAACAACTTACAATTGGGAGAATGCGCTGACCAAAGGAATTGTATATGATGCGGCTCATCCCAATGATAACATGTATACACAACGTTTCAGCCAGTATGGTGGTGGTACCGTCTATGCAGTAGATATGGATGGTAAGCCTACTTCAGTTTTACCTGCAAATGTTTCACCGATTGTATATGGACATAGTTCTACCTATTCCAAAGACTGTGATAATGATGGTCTCGGTGGTAGTGCAATACCGAAGTATGAATATGCAACAGGTGACAATCGTCTGATGGTGCTTGCAAGTGAGACCGTCACTCATGCAAACGGAACACAATCACTTGTCATCGTAGACGGCGCAGCGTTCATGAGTAACTTTGAAATTCAAGCAACGATATCGGATACCAACGCAGAACTAAATTTCTCGAATTATACAATCCTTCAGAATTTAATTCAGTTTGTAAACCCGACACAGATCGATAAGATCGCTGATGTTCAAAAGGAAGCAGAAGAAGGAGTCAAATTTGTTGTAGAAGGAGTTGTAACCTCGAATGCATCCGGATTTGATAAAGCAACCGCATTCTTTGATTGTATCTATCTTCAGGATGGAACAGCAGGTATTAATGCATTCCCTGTGGCAGGAGACTATAAAGTAGGTCAGACGGTTCGTATTACGGGAACAACCTCTTCTTATCAGGGAGAAAGACAGTTGAATGTCAGCAGTATTTCTATGGTGGATAGTGGTATAACACCGGTTGAACCGATTGTTGTGACAGCAGATCAGATTAATAATAAAACCTATCTGGGTAGTCTCGTGAAGATATCCGGTACAGTAACGAGTGTTGAGCTTGCAAATGGGGCGGTGCAGACAATCCTTGTCCGAGACCTTGCTGGAAAGACAGCACGAATCTTTATTGACGGTTATATCACGACAAGCAAAGAAATAAAGAATTTGGCAGTAGGTAATAAGATTACAGCAGTAGGCTTATCCTCATACGATAATACCTTCGATGGTCTTGCAGCCCGTATCCGTGTTCGTGATCGTGCCGATATTGTATGTACAACGAATTCTTCCTCAACAGGTTCAACAGGAACGACGGCACCAACACCGAAGCCAACTGCTACACCTACCCCGGTAATCACACCTGTTCCGACACAAACTCCTGTAACGGTTGTAGCGGTAGAGAAGGCGGAAAGTTCCATCACAGGAGGAAAAGCTACCGTTAAAATTGAAATCAGTGAAAAAACACTACAGGATACTGTGAAAGACGGTACAAGTAATGTTGCAGTTTCTTTGGGATCCGAGTTATTAAAGAATGTACTGACCGATAGCAGTGTTAAGAAGGGAATCGTAATCGACTTATCAATTCCCACTGTGAAGGATGCATCCGTCAATAATATTGAATTAAGCAAGGATGCATTGTTACTTGCCAAAGAAGCTGGACAGAAGCTAACCATCAATGTAGCAGATGCAAAGGGTTACACGGTCAGCATCCCTGCTTCCGAGCTAAAGAAAATCACATCAGATACGAAGCCGCTGAACGTTGCGGTAACATTGGAAAAAGATACAGAAGCAGCGTATAAATCAGCAGGTGTCCTAAGCGTTGGGTCAGAAGGTGCATTGGCAGCCGGTATGGTAGTTACAGTACCTGTTAAGGAATCACTTACTGTATCGAATGGTGATAAGGTATATATCTACTTAAAGAATGCTAAGACAGGTAAATTGGAAGAAATTCCGAATAATAAGCAAACAGTAGCAGATGACGGTACCTTAAAGCTTTCAACTCTTAGCGGCGGAGATTTTGTTATTTGCACAGAGAAGGTAAAGGATGCAGTAAAGTTGGTTGATAAAGCAACCGTATCGGTGAAGTCCTCTGTTGAAATCGGTAAAAAATTGAATGTAAATGTAAGTCTTCCCAATGCATTAGCACAGGTTACTACATTTGCATATGGCGATCCGATCGGACAGGAGGAAGCAAAGGTAACCTATAAGGTAAGTGATCAAACGATTGCTACGGTATCCGAGGATGGAACTCTTATTGCCAAGAAGAAAGGAACCATCAAGGTAACTGTTGTAGTTACTTTGGAAAATGGGGATAAGAAGACCATTAAGAAAACAATTAGAGTAAAATAGTAGATTACCATGTTTCAAAGGAAGGTCTGCCACACTAATACAGTGTGGCATTCCTTTGTTCCAGTAAAACCGCAGTGTATAAAATACACTTGGACCAATAATTTCCAGAGTTGGTATGTACGATAGAGAGAGGAAGGCTGTATGAAAAATAACCTTAAGGTGAGAATTTTAACCTCTATAATAATGCTGCTGATATTTATCGGAGCTGCTGTATTTTTGAATCGTCCGGATCCGGATGACGTGTTAACTTCTGCCCAAAAGCGAATGTTTGCAGTTGCGAAGGTTACCGATGTGTTAGGGGATAATGCGGCACCGGATACCTGGACGGAAGGAAGGCGGATCGGAGCACAGGATCTGGAGATAACAGTTCTTACCGGCAAGCATAAGGGGGCTGTCCTGGAAACGGTAAACTATCTAAATGCTTATTTTAATGTGGATGCTAAGCTGGGGACCCGGGTTATTGTAAGATTGGACTATAATGATGCCGGTGAACTATATGTGGTTTCCGTACCGAACTATGATCGAAGCAGTGTATTAATCATTGCATTAATCTTCTTTGGGGCCTTGATGATATTAGTGGGTGGAAAAAAAGGAGCAAGAGCATTGTTTGGCCTGATATTTACCTTGCTTAATCTTTGGTTTATTTTAATACCTCTTGTACTAAAGGGTGTCTCTCCGGTTCTGGCTACAGTAATGATTGCTGCATATACCAGCGCAGGGGCGTTACTCATGTTGACCGGTTTCACGAAAAAGACCTTATGTGCATTCCTTGGTTGTGTCGGAGGCGTGTTAGCGGCTGGGTTATTTGCTTGGATTATAACCATTATGACACCGATTAACGGCTTTAATATGTCAGAGGCAGAGGAACTGGTCGTAAGAGCCTCGGATTCACCGTTGATGATAAGCGGTCTTTTGATCAGCGGGATACTTCTTTCGGCACTCGGAGCGTTGATGGATACCTCGATGTCTATTGTATCGGCGCTACATGAGGTCTATGAACAGAAGCCTTCTATCACAAAAAAGCAGATTTTCCGTTCGGGAATGAATATCGGTCGTGATGCTATGGGAACGATGGCAAATACCTTAATCCTTGCCTTTGTCGGCTCGGCATTTAATATATTAATTCTCTTTCAGGTATATGAGTATCCCCTGCTGCAAATATTGAACAGCGATATGATGGTCATAGAAATATTACAGGGAGTAGCGGGATCAGTGGGTATTATTACAACCACACCCTTGGTTTCTGCTCTGTGTGCCATAATCTTTCAGCTAAATCACTTCAGGAAAAAAGGAGCGTAATTTCCAGTAGATACCACATGCTTTCCGGTTAAATATGTCGTATAATAAACATGTAACATATTTAATAAATTTGTAACAAATGGCTTACATAAGGAGGCAATATGGTATCAGTACGAAAGATCGCTACCTGTTTATTGGTTGGAACACTTGCATTTGCAGGACCTACTGGAACCGCGAGGGCAGCGCAGTCCCCGGCTGTTGGAATTGATTTGTCACTGACGGAGGTTGGTACACAAGACGGTAATGTTGATTTACAGACCCAATTACAATCAAATTTGAAAGCACAGGAAATTGGTCTGGCATTTGCTAAGGTCAATGTCTATGTTAATATAAGAAGTGAGGCCAATACGGATAGTAAGGTAGTGGGTAAGCTCTATAAGAATAATATTTGTTCCATCCTCAAAAAAGAGGGAGAATGGTATCAGATCAAATCCGGATCTGTTACAGGGTACATAAAAGCGGAGTTTCTAATCACCGGGAAAAAGGCAGAGGATTATTCCAAAAAGGTCGGTAGCACCTTAGCCACCATCAATGCGAAAACATTAAGAGTAAGAGAGAAAGCATCTAGGAAATCGTCCGTACTTACTCTTGTATCAAGAGGCAAAGAGTATAAGGTGACGAAAGAAAAGGATGACTGGGTAAAAATCGTAGTCGATGGAACAACCACCGGGTATGTCTCCAAGGATTATATCAAATTGAAGAAGGTATATAGTCAGGCAATCTCCGTACAAGAAGAGCAGGCAATGCTGGCTGCCGAAGCAGAAGAGGTACAGTCCGCAAGCTTAATGTCCTTGAAAAGCGTGGAAAGCTCTCAAAAAGACACCTCCAAGAAGGAATTAGTAAGCAGTTCCGACGCGGATGCTGATTCCACTCTAAGAAGTCAGATTGCTGAGTTCGCCCGTAGATTTGAAGGCAATCCATATGTTTGGGGAGGAACCAGTCTGACCAGAGGTGCTGACTGCTCCGGCTTTACACAATCTGTGCTTGAGAACTTCAGGATCGATATTCCGAGAACCTCAAGAGAGCAGGCAGTAAGTGGGAATAGAGTCGGTCTTGATGAAATTAAGCCGGGTGATTTGATTTTTTACCGTAGAAACGGCATCATTAATCATGTTGCTTTATATATTGGGAATGGAAAGGTAATTGGTGCAAAAAGCAGAAGTGAAGGCATCCGTATATCAAATTATAACTATCGGACTCCATACAAGGCAGTTAGTTACATCGATTAATACATATCAATTATTTCGATAAACAATTGAAAACACAGAATAAGAAATTTCGAATATTATAAATAAATATCCGAGCCGGCCGTATTCCAATGAATGTGGCCGGTTTATTTTACAGTTTTGCATAAAAATTTTAATGAAGTACTGGACAAAAATAATTACCATGAATTATAGTATACTTACAATATGGTATCATAAAGTAGGTTTTGTATGAAATCCGTATGGGATATCAATGAAAGAAAATTTATATAGACATGGGAAGCATATTATTTCACAAGAATATACTATACAAAAGGAGGAAAAAACATGAGTTGGTTTACAACATTAGATCCGGTTCTCCAAGCGCTGTTAGCAACCTTATTTACCTGGTTTGTTACTGCCGTTGGAGCATCTACGGTATTTATATTTAAGACAATTAATAAGAAGGTATTGAACGGAATGCTTGGATTTGCGGCTGGGGTTATGATCGCTGCCAGCTTCTGGTCCTTACTGGCACCGGCAATATCGATGGCAGAGGAATCGGGAATGGTAGCCTGGGTTCCTGCAGTAATTGGATTTTTAGCAGGAGGAGCATTCCTCTGGTTGGTAGACGTGTTTATGCCCCACCTCCATATCGGACCGCAAGAGGAGCCGGAGGGCGTAAAAACAAGCTGGAAGAGAAGTATCCTGCTTGTATTGGCCATTACACTTCATAACATTCCGGAAGGCTTGGCTGTCGGTGTGGCATTTGGCGCGGTTGCAGCTAATTTTCCGGCAGCTTCTCTGACCGGTGCGATTGCACTTGCATTAGGTATCGGATTACAGAACTTCCCGGAGGGAGCTGCAGTATCCGTACCACTACGAAGAGAAGGTTTAACTCGTATGAAAAGCTTCATATATGGGCAAGCATCCGGAATCGTGGAACCCATCGCCGGTGTACTTGGCGCCGTAGCTGTAATAGCAATGAAACCGATTTTGCCGTATGCGCTATCCTTTGCTGCCGGCGCAATGATTTATGTAGTAGTAGAGGAATTAATACCGGAGGCACAGCAGGAGAAGCATCATTCAAATATCGGTACGATTGGAGCAATGTTAGGATTTGCAGTGATGATGCTGCTGGATGTGGCCTTGGGTTAAAGACAAGCCTGCGATTGTTGAATACTTATGTGAGTCAGCAAATATTCTATTTGCTGACTCTTTTTTCGTGTACCTTTTCATGGGAATCTTCGGAATATGTGATTAAGTAATTGCAGATAGCCATAATAGAAAGATTTATTATTATATTGTTTAGTCAATACACTTAATATTGTGATAAAAAACTAATAATAAGCGAAAATATCTTAAAAAATCTAAAAAAGTACTTGAAATATATTCCATAAGGTCCTATAATATAAATATATCAAAAAAGGTCGATATTTGTTAGAAAAAGAATAATTAGCCTACCCCTCACATTTATCCCATATATCCCCATAGAAACTCAAAGAAAGAGCATCCTGTTCCATTGCGTCAGCATGGAATAAGATGCTCTTTCTTATGCTATTTTATAATTTTATTCTTCCTCAGTTTTCTTAGTACGTGATGTAAATTTTCCAAGCAGAACTACGATGAAGGTTAATAAGAGGATCACGGTGAAGATGGAAAGCATTCCTTTTCCCATGATTTCAAGTGCATAGATAAAAGTTTGATTCATAATATTCTCCTTTCAAATCCTTTTCTCAGATTTAGCCTGCCATATTCTTAAGGATTTCAGTCACGATTTTAATGACGACGCCTCCGGCTACTACGGAACCGATCTGACCGGATACGTTAGCGCTGATCGCATGCATTAAAAGGTGGTTGGAGGGATCCTCTTTCAGACCCATCTTCTGAACGACACGTGCTGACATAGGGAATGCCGAAATACCTGCGGCACCAACCATCGGATTAATCTTATTCTTCTTGATAAACAGATTTAAAAACTTAGCAAATAATACACCGCCTATGGTATCCATAACAAAGGCTACCAAACCTAGGCCCATGATTAATAAGGTGTCAAGATTTACGAAAGCATCAGCCTGCATACTGAAAGCAATGGTAATACCAAGAAGTAAGGTGATCAGATTGGATAATATGTTCTGTGCAGCATCGGACAAGCTTCCGAGAACACCACATTCTCTGATTAAGTTACCGAACATAAGGAAGCCGACTAAGGCAACCGATTGAGGAGCGATCAAGCCGGAGATGATGGTTACGATGATCGGGAACACGATTCTGGTCATCTTAGTAACATTCTTCGGATTGTATTCCATATGGATCATACGCTCCTTCTTTGTAGTAACAAGCTTGATTGCCATAGGTTGTACAATTGGAACGAGTGCCATGTAGGAGTATGCGGCGACCGCAATAGCTCCGACATATTTTGAATCGAGGATTTGTGATACGAGAATGGAGGTAGGGCCGTCAGCAGCACCGATGATACCGATAGAAGCTGCATCGGATAAACTAAATCCAAGTAAAGCTGCGAGTGCGATTGTGAAGAAAATACCGAACTGAGCTGCTGCTCCGAATAAGAACATCTTCGGATTGGACAATAGAGGACCGAAGTCTATCATTGCACCGATACCGATGAATAGCAAAATCGGAAGAGCTTCGGATGTTTCAATGCCTGTCTCAAATAACCATTGAATGATACCATGTGTCTCTCCAACTCCCTCCAGCGTTTGGTTTAATACACCGGACAGGGGAAGATTAACCAAAATAGCACCAAATCCCATAGGCAAAAGCAGTGAGGGTTCAAAGCCCTTCTCGATCGCTAAATAGATCAGAATAGCTCCCACAAGATACATTACACACTGCTGCCAAGTTATTGCCATTATACCCGACAATAAGAAATCCATAAAATAAGTCCTCCTTAGCATGATTGGTCATCTCTCATCCGTATTTCGTAGCGAAAACGTACACTCACGAAAAGTATGAATATGCACGTTTTAAGCTTCTGTCACTATAATTTTGAGAAATGACAAGTATATGAAATTGGTTTTATTTTAGCTCATACGTATAGCTTGTGTCAATCTTATTTCGCAAGATTCTATTCTAAATTGCAAGTCTGAAAGCATATAATTATTCCAGATTTTGCATAAAGTAATATTCACGAAAAGGAAAGTGAGAGAGTTGGCAATATAAACAAAAAAAAGAATGGTTGGATGTACATAAAGTACAAATAATTGGTTAAATAAAGAAATAAAATAAAGTGATATATGCAATATGACGTAAATGAGTAATCGAATAGTTTCCTATTGCACAATTTTTTTAAACGTGATAGTATTTGAGGCAAAGCGAATTTTTTGCTGATTAAACGAAAGGGAGATGGACACATGAGTATTAGCGTATTGTTTTTCCAAATTATTTCAATCGTTATTGCAGTTCTCTCATTTGGCGCTGCTTTCTGGCTTTACAAATGGGTAGAGAAACAACCTTCCTCTAACAAGAAAATTGCAGAGGTTAGTAAGCTGATCCGTAACGGAGCTTACACATTTTTGGCAAAAGAGTTCAAGACACTGGCTAAGTTTT
>JAEZUM010000044.1 GCA_023421075.1 Bacillota bacterium | reverse complement strand
GTGAGAGGACGAAGTGCGATATTGTGGATGATCATTATTACAACATGCCAGAGTTCTACGCTGAGAATGTTAGCTTATATGATAATTATGACCGTACAAAGCCTGATGTTTATGTCGGGGAGTTTGCGGTTAACCAGACCTATGAGGGACAGCTTCGTGCAGCGGTCGCAGAGGCCATGTTCATGGTTGGGTTCGAGCGTAATCAGGATAAAGTGAAGATGTGCTCGTATGCCCCGCTCTTTGAGCATGTACATTTTTACTCGTGGTACCCAAATCTTCTGATTTATGACAATTACAGAAGCTATGGCATTCCAAGCTACTATGTGTTTAAGCTGTTCGGTAAGAACCGGGGGGAGAAGGTAATTGCTTCTGCTGAGGAGGCGGGGAAGATCTATCGTGAGCTTCACGGGCTTCCGATGATTACCGGTGATTTCGGAGTGAAATATCGGAATGCAAGGCTTAATGGAATCGAAGCAGAACCTTATAAGAATATCTTCGGCAAGGCTATTGCTACGGATGACTGCAAAATGGTGGTCATGGACGAAGACAATGAGATGTCACGCAGAAAACCTCCATTTAAGGTATATTCGGCAGTGGCACTCGGAACCGATGCAGATGTTGACAAAAGAGAATATGAATTTGAAGCAGAACTCTATATGGAGAAAGGTCAGGATACCGGTGTGGGATTGCTTTGCGCACCGAAGCCATTCAGCTTCTATGATCGTATGAACCCGAATCCAAGGGATCCGTGGATGTTATTTAACCTTGAGCCGTTACGGTGGATGTTCAGGGATAGTCAGGCTACGCTTATGCGAGGTGGCTTCCGACTTGAGCCCATAGCTGAGCCGGTCAATGTGAACGTGCGGTATGGAGAATTTAATAAGGTTCATTATATATTAAGGGATACCGAGGTTGATTTGTATCTGAACAACGAACTGATTCAGACCGTTGAACTCCCGAGTTATCCTTCCATGTGCTCTGTGTGCACGGATACCGAGGAAGAGATTATCATAAAAATTGTCAATTTCTCGGAAAATGAAGATGATGTTCAGATTACCCTTGACTGTGACGTGGAGTCAGAATACAAGGTGGAATATCTTACAGGAGAAGCGGATGCAGAGAACACTCTCGCGGATCCGGAGCATGTCCGTGACAGACAGGAGACCAGAATAGGCGCAGGCAGAGAGTTTATATTTAACGCGGCACCGTTATCCGTGAATGTACTGATTTTGAAGAAAAATCCTCGCTGATACTCTTAATGCAGTGATCACATATTTCAGAGGCAATTAATGTTTCAGATGGGAGAGTTCTCGAAGATAACAAAGGTATCCGTAAGGATGTTAAGATATTCCTACAAGTTCGGGATACTGAATCCAAAGGAGCTGAACGACTGGACGGGATACCGTTATTATACGGCTATATTTATTGTATGGAGAAATTTAATTTGAAAATTTATGGTATGATTAAAAAATCAAAAATAGTTCTAGATGAAGAACATCGAAAATCTGTTTTATATGAGATTGAGATAGTTAATCTGGTAAGAGTTCGAATTATGTTAGTGATATTATTTATCATTGAATTGATGTTTATCGTCTTTAATGATATTCCTTATCTGTTTCACTTGAGAGGTAACATAATTTGGAAATCATCCGGTTATTTTGTTGTACATGTATTGCTTCTGGTTATGTCAGTCATAGGCTTTATGCTTGCTGGTAAACTGCTTCAATTAGCAGAGGAGAGATGGAACCGCCTTTATCGATGCTTTACCCCTGTAATTTTAGGCATTTATTTGGTCTTAATTAGCTTTTTAAATACCTTGGATCAATTGTATATCGATAAAATAAGCAGCTTGCTAATCGCCAATCTGCTATTATGCGCTGGGATTTTCGTTCTAAATTATCCTAAGAACCTGATGATCTATGTTCCTCCTTCATTGGTCTATATAGGAAGCTTTCTTTATTTTGAGTATGAGGAGCAGATATTATATTCTAATCTAATCAATTATATAATCTTTTTTGTTGCAGTTATTGTAATATCAACTACTATCTATAACCATCAATTTGAAAGCATTGAAAAGAATATTATCTTAGATCAAGCAAATAATCAGTTGAATTACATCTCCAGTCATGATCCGCTCACTGGGTTATTAAATCGGAGATGCTTTATGGGCGAGATTGAGAAATTCGGGGAAAGCGAGCAGGAACCGGCTGCTGTTATTATAATTGATATTGATTTCTTTAAAATTGTAAATGACAGATCCGGACATCCGGGAGGGGATATCGTACTAAAGGAAGTTAGCTCCATATTAATCAAGTATATAAAAGAAGAGGATTTGGCTGTTCGATGGGGAGGAGAAGAATTTCTGCTGTTTTTGTATCGTACTTCAACAAACGAAGCCGACATTATAGCTGAAAACATACGGAAAGCCATAGAAGAACTGACAATTCGGATAAATGATCTGGATATTCATATAACTGCCAGCTTTGGAATTGCTGCTATAGATTATACCAGTAATTTTGAATTTTCCAGTGCGTATAAAGCCGCAGATATGGCGCTCTATCGAGCAAAGGAGGAAGGGCGCAATCGTGTCGTATCGCACTCAAATAGTATTTAAGCAAAGGGGGGATGATAAAATGACATTACAACAGTTGAAATATGCAGTGACGGTTGCAGAGGAAGGAACGATCAGTGATGCAGCCAAAAAATTGTTTATGTCACAGCCAAGCCTTACCAATGCGATTAAGGAACTGGAACATGAAATGCAGATCACAATTTTTAACCGAACGAATAAAGGAATTGTGATATCCAATATTGGAGACGAGTTCCTCGCCTATGCAAGACAGGTGCTTGAGCAGGCAAATCTTTTGGAAGAAAAGTTTTTGAATGGAAAGAAACAAAGCCCCATATTCTCTGTCTCTACACAGCATTATTCCTTTGCGGTGAATGCATTTGTGGATGTCATCCGTGAATTTGGTGGAGATCGATATGATTTTACCATCAGAGAGACACAGACTTACGAAATTATTGAAGATGTTAGTCGATTAAAAAGTGAAGTGGGAATTCTTTATACTTCTCCCAAAAATGAAGAGGTAATCAGCAAACTCTTGAAACAAAACGGGTTACTTTTTGAAGAATTGTTTGTAGCGAAACCACATATCTTTATCAGCTCCAAACACCCCTTGGCGGTTCGTGAAGCCATCAGCTTAGAGGAATTAGAGGATTATCCATATCTGTCCTTCGAACAAGGAGACTATAATTCCTTCTATTTTTCAGAAGAAATATTAAGTACTTTGGATAGAAATAAAAATATCAAAGTAAGGGATCGTGCAACACTCTTTAATCTGGCAATAGGGTTAAATGGATACACGGTAAGTACAGGGATAATCAGTAAGGAGCTTAACGGAGAGAATATCATTGCCAGGCCATTACTGGTCGATGAATATATGAGTGTTGGAACAATTCTTCAAAAAAACATGCCACTGAGCAGGTATGGGAAATCATACATTGATGCCCTGAAAAAGCATGTATCCGCCTATGTATGATAAAATGACGTAGCTTAGTAGTATTGGTGGGATAGACACCCAGGTTAATATATATTGAAATGATAAAAAGGCGGGTTTGATATAGCTTTAAACTATATCAAACCCGCCTTTTTAAGTATTATAAATTTAGATCAAAGTATTTTATAATACATTTTAACAAGGATAACAATTATTTTATAGGATAAGGAGAGATGATGATATGATAAATAATGCACCCTTTAAATATGATATCGTAGGAAGTTTTTTAAGACCCGAATATCTAAAGCAGGCAAGAGGGGAATATGCTCAGGGTCAGATTACAAAGGAGCAGCTGAAAGCAGTTGAGGATAAAGCAATTACCGATTTAATTGAAAAACAGAAGGCAGTAGGGCTTTCGGTGATCACAGATGGAGAATTCAGAAGAAGCTCCTGGCATCTGGATTTTATGTGGGCATTTCATGGTGTAGGGCACCAAAAGACGAAGAAGGGAATACCCTTTCACGGAGAACCTGCATTAATTGATGATACATTTCTAACCGGTAAGCTGGTTGTCGAGAATCATCCCTTTGTGGAGCATTTCAAGTTTGTAAAGCAATTTGAGGATGAAAATACAGTCGCTCGTCAGACGCTTCCTGCGCCGGCTCAATTCTTATTTCAGATGATTATACCGGATAATATTAGAAGCACGCAAGAGATCTATCCGAACGAAGAGGAGCTGATATTGGATATTGCAGATGGATATAGAAAGGTTAT
Organism: Bacillota bacterium; assembly: GCA_023421075.1. Classification (GTDB taxonomy): domain Bacteria; phylum Bacillota; class Clostridia; order Lachnospirales; family Lachnospiraceae; genus Mobilitalea. Next base: position 101,810 of record JAEZUM010000044.1, on the reverse strand, counting down.
TCAAGATTTATATCAGGCAGGCTGCAGAAATATACAATTCGATGATTGTACCTGGGGCGTTTGTGTCGATCCGCATGCCTGCTTCATATTAGCAACCGATGACGCCGGTCTCCAGACTATAATTGATAAGCTAATACGGATAAACAATCTTGCAATTGAAGGGAAGCCGGCAGACTTAGTAATAAATACGCATGTTTGTAGAGGTAATTTTCATTCCACCTGGGCTTGTCAAGGTAGCTATGACCGTGTTGCACAGGATCTCTTTGCAAAGGAAAATGTTAGTGCCTTTTATCTGGAATTTGATGATGAACGCTCCGGTGACTTTGAGCCCTTAAAATATGTAAGCGAAGACAAACAGGTTGTTTTGGGACTCATTACAACCAAATCTCCCTCCCTGGAAGAGAAGGAACAGATAATTAAACGCATTCACGAGGCAGAAAAATATATTCCCCTGGATAGATTGTGCCTTAGTCCACAGTGTGGCTTTGCATCTACGGAAGAAGGAAATATACTAACCGAGGAAGAACAGTGGGAAAAGCTTAGATTAATTCAGGACATTGTTACAGAAGTATGGGGATAAAAGGATAATTTATAAGAAGAATCATAATACATAAAGTACTCAATCGAAAAGCAACCATGGAGTTTATCCTGCCATGGTTGCTTTTCCTATGATGTTATAAACAGAACGAAGACATAGTTCTTGTGTATCTCTAGAGAATTAATTGTGATATAAATTGGATATATCTTATCACCATAAGTCTATTAAGCAACATGGAGAAGTAGAGGAGGCAATATATGAAGGAGGTTCAATTTTCAATTGAAATTAATGCTTCAAAAGAAAAAGTATGGACAACCCTTTGGGATAATAAAACCTGAAAAAATAGAAAAATCCTCGTTTATCCAAACGAGGATCTTTTAATCGTCTAGTACAACCGTAGGGCGCACGTTTCATAAAGTGTATTTGAGTAGTATAACCTCGCTAATATATCTTTCCTAAATTAAAAGCGCAACAGCCTGTGAAAATTATTATGGATCTGTTTATTTATTTGCTTAGCCCCACGCAGGAAGCTGTTCAAATAGATTCTCTAAATCACAAGGGATCCAGCCTTTCTTACCTTTGCTGTTAACCATTCTGAAATATAACTTCCCTGATTTTGAAAGATACATTTTATCAACTGTTAAAGTGTTACCCTTTTTAACCGTGTATGCAACAACCTTTGAACCGGCCTTTTGTTGTACGGTAAAGGATTTTACAGCCTTATAACGATATTCTTTGGAGCCTTCTGAAAGGGAATAGTAGCTAGCCGGAATCTTTGTAATCTTTCCATCTTTATACTGAAATGTAGCATAACAAAGATAACAACCAATAGATGAAGAAGCCATAGGGGTATCAATTAATAATTTAAACTCGCCGTTATCATTGATATCCTGTATAGAATAGCGTACATAATTGAAGTCCTTAAACAGCTTTTTTGGTTCAAAGGCTGTTACCTTAAGCTTTTTATTATCCTCAAGCTGTGCAAAAAAGGAAGCGACTATACAATCAGATTCTGCTATGTTTTCAATATAAAAGTTGAGATGCTTGTCGCTCGGATCTAAATCCAGAATTGAGACACGAAATGATACACCATCCGTTGTTTTCTTGAAAGCTAGCTCATTATTTACATAGAGCTTTATGATGGAAGTGTGATTGCTCACTTTTTCTATTGATTGATATTTGATTACATCCTGTTGACCATCTCCATCTATATCGAAGTTGTAATCAGTATCTTGGTTCAATTCCACGATTTTTGCCGCTGTGGTGTCATTTTCTGCGGCAAAGCAGTTCGTCGGTGCCATAAAGAAAGTGGCTGCAAATACAGAGAGAAGTATAGCAGATCTTTTAAACTTGTTTGAAAAAAATGGTATTTTAAAATTTTTTATTATTTTTTTACATTGATACATTTGAATAGTATTCCTTTCCTATTAAGTATTCATGGGCTGCTAATAAGAATTATATGTAAAAATATGTTTTATTTCAATCATAAAATGTTTAAGATTTTATTAATTATAATGGTTCGCTTTCCTAATTATTTGGATGACGTATTATGATTAGTCGCTTACCATTATCCTATTTGCGCAGCAAATTAGTTATTTTATGTCTGTATTTTATGATCAAGAAAACGATAAATAATAATATTGGTATCACAGTAAGATAGAGAAAATATGGCACAAGGCTGTATATTATTTTCATATAGGATTGATAGCCGGCGCTTAACGATCGGCCTCCAATCAATTGATATAAAATATAGAGAATACCGGTAGCACTTAGGAGTAACAGTGGAGATAAGGTCAAAGCGAATATACCCAGTATGCCCTTGCGGATTTTATTTTTCATTTGTAATTACCTCGTGTTTTAATGGAATATCAAACTTTCTTGTTAGAATATAACTAAGAAAACTCACAAAAACCATTACGATTCCGGCACAAGTCATCCAACGGCTAACCCCGATGAGTTCCGATACAGGTCCTGCGATAAACATACCTACCGGTGCAGCGAAGCTCATAACACTGGTTACCAGTGATATAACCTTTCCCAGGTGCTCCGCCGGAATGGTTCTTTGTATGTAAGAAGTAAAGGGAATGTTGAAGCCCATGCCGGTTGTTCCCATGATAAATACAACGATGCAGAAAAGCCAAAATAAACGGGTTGGTATAAAGCCGCCAATAAGCGAACATATCCCTAATAAACAGGTAGAGATGGATATCATTAAAAACTGTTTTTTTAGTCCTCCAGTTAAACCAATTATCATTGCTGCGATCAACATACCACTGGAAAATAACGTTTGTACTATGCCGTTGTGCCACGCAGTACCATTGAAATACTGTTTCACCATGAGTGGCAGCAGTGTTCCTAGGGGAACAAATATGATGGTTGATATCAACATTGGTATGGTGAGCCGAAGTAATGCTTTGTTCGATTTATATGCAATCATTCCCTGCTTCATATCCTGAAGGAAACTTAATCGGACCTTCTGATTTGTTTTATGGTTCGGTATTTTTACAAAGGAAAGAGTCGTTACTGCAAAAGCTGCTCCTATCACATCGATAAGCATGGCATACTCCAGTGTCGTCACACTCATTAATAACGCACCCAGCATGGGCCCTACCATGGAGCAGGCTGAATTAATCATTTGCCCGAAGCCACCTGCCTTTGTAAGCTCTGTGGAAGGAACCAGCTGGGGTATCGCTGCTTGTAGCGCCGGCTTATGAAAGGTTTCCCCTAAAGCCCTGATAAATAGAACAACATATACAAGTAGTAATGATTTGATGCCGATAAAAAACAAAATTCCTAAAAGGAGGCTAGATAATGCGACTGAAATGTCTGCAATAATCATAACTTTTTTGCGGCTAAATCGGTCAATCCATACACCTGCAAACAAACCGATGACTGCTTGTGGCAGTAAACCTATGACACTGGCTATTGTCAAAGCCATAGCAGACCCAGTCTCCATGGTAATCCACCAGATGATTGAAAATTGTATTGCACTGGAGCTTAGAAGGGAAAAGGCTTGTCCGGTATAGATTGTAAAGAATGATTTTTTCCAGTTTTTATTCGTCTCCATAGCATTACCTCGCAAGACAATCTGCGATGACCTTCGCACAGTCCTTGGCTCCATTTTCGGTACTAATATTTCTACCGAGGGCTTTTGCGTTTTCAACGATGGTCTCGGTTAAGGCAAATTGGAATGCCTCACTCAGTTTATCGACGGACAGTTCCTTTTTCGGAATTGGCTTCGAACCAACCCTAAGATCATAAGCTCGATTAGCCCATGCAAACTGATCATTGGAAAATGGCACAATAATGCTGGGAATCCCTGCTTTGAAGCCTGCTGCACTTGTGCCTGCTCCACCATGATGACATACAGCGGCAACTCGCTCAAATAACCAGGAGTGGGGGATGTTATCAAGCGCGATGATGCTCTCCGGAAGATTCTCAGGGGTGCCCATGCCACAGAGAATACCACGTTTTCCACTTTTTATAAGGGCGGCTACAACGGTTTCTGCCAGATCGGTATGCTGATCCAGCGTAGTCATACTACCGAAGCCGACATAGATTGGCTTTTCGCCTTCACTTAAGAAGGCTGCAAGCTCTTTGGTAGGAGAGTAATCACAAGGCTCTTCTACGAACCAATAGCCATGTTGATGAATATTTTCGTTCCAATCCTTTGGCCTCTTAAATACGAAATTGCTGCAGGAGACAATGGCGGGATTTCTTTTGTTTGTATGCTTCTCAAAGGGACATCCAAAGTGATCGGGTAGCCTACCAAAGTGTTTTTTCCAGAAGCCTTTCACGGAAGATTTTGAGGCCATCCATAGCATTCCCTGAAGCATAGCGTAGCTAATGCCGTTATTGATCCGATTGGGTTTCATTTTTCCATACATTACTACGGAGAGATACTCCATCGTCTTATGCATTGGAAAAGGAGATGCGAGTACAGAAGGGATACCGAATTTTTGCGCTGCAAAATAGCCGATGGAGCAGCCAGGGTGGTAGATAATAAGCTCACTCCCCTCACAAGCCGAATAGCAATCGTTTACCATGTAGATGCCATAATCCTTCATTTTGTTGAAGGTCAAAAGCATTTTCAAGGGATTATCGGACGAGCCGGCAGCCTGCAAAAGCTTTGGATCAATCTTCAAAGTGTTGATATCTGCTTCGATTGGATAGACATCGATACCATAACTTTTAATAAAGCCTTCAAAACTTTTACTACCAGTGATACGTACGTCTTTCCCTAATTTTTTTAATTGTTGTGCAAGAGCAATATATGGCTGAAAATCGCCACGTGAGCCGGAACAAAGAATAGTAATCATAGTAACCTCCTTGATAGAACCAACACCATGTTGTATAATAAGTATTATAAGTTCGATAAGGATAATCATCAACCGACAATGTAATATCATTTGTCGGATTCAAAAAGAGGTAGAGTATGAGAAAAAGAGAAGAAATTACAACCCAGACCAGACAAAATATCATTGATGCATTTTGGGAACTGTATTGTGAGAAAAGGATAGAGAAAATAACGGTAAGGGATATCACAGAAAAAGCAGGTTATAATCGAGGAACGTTCTATGAGTATTTTATGGATGTATACGATGTCCTTGAATATATAGAAAAATCTCTGATCCCCACCATGGAAGAACTACCGCCGGTTTCTACTCCGACAGGAACCTTAGGAATGCCACTCGATATGTTTCTAAAGCTATATGAACAAAATAGTAAGTATTATTCTCAGCTGCTTGGAGATAATGGAGACCCTGCCTTTGCAAGCAAACTCAAGAACTCAATTAAGCCAACGATCAGGGAGATGTTTAAGGATGGTCCAAATGTTGATCATAAGGAACTGGAGTACATTCTGGAATATACGTTATCAGCAATGATCGGAATGATGAGCTTTTGGTTTCAACAGAAGGAAGCTCTTACAAAGGAAGAGTTATTTGAGCTAATACACCGTCTTATGGAAAATGGGGTAATAAAACAATTACCATTCCAGTAAAATACGTTGTCATTCACTTTTCGCTCGCTGCATCTTAACACAAAATTATGGTGTTAATAATTTCTTATATATGGTAAAATGAGGAAAAGTATAGTTGGGGGAGTGAATAACATGCTACAGAATTATATAACTGAATTCAAGAGTGAACTGAAGGCTTGTACCGAATTACGTGCTCAGGTAAATTCAAGCCAAATAGTGAATATTTTAAAAGGGAATCTTACCAGTAATCAAAGTAATACGCTACAGGGTGTCTCCGCCCGCATCTTCAAAAACGGAGTGTATGGCTTTGCCAGTGCATCGGAATATAACCGTGAAAGTGTCGGTAAAGTATTGGAGACAGCACTCAGGAATGTAGATTTTCTTAATACAAAAGTGAAAAAGGATCCAATTTCACTGCCGATCGTAAGCCGGGGTAATTATCCGTTAAATATTCCGGAGCATATTGTCTCTCAGAAGTATCTCATTGATTTTGCCAGAGAGATTGATGAACATATTTCTTCGCATTATAAAAACCTAGACAGCCGTAGTGTTCACTGTAGTCAGGAATCCTCGGAAAAGCTTCTGTGTACTACGGATTCTTATGATAGCCATACAATAACACCAAGAGCGAACTTATACATTAATATGACGGTGAATGATAATTCCGGTATTCCGATCTCCTTATATGAAGCCTTGGGTGAATGCGGCTCCTTTGATGCGGCTTTTTCTGACCCGAAGAAGCTTTATGGTGGAATAGAGCAGTTGTATGAGCGGATTATGCATAAGAGAGAAGCGGTCTATGCAGAAGGTGGACTAAAGCAAGTCATCCTTGACCCGGATCTCGCGGGAATATTGGCTCATGAAGCGGTGGGTCATACTGTGGAAGGAGATCTGGTACGCTTTGGTTCCGTTGCCGGTTCGTATTTGAATCAACCGGTTGCCAGTGAACTGATTACCTTAGTTGACTTCGCAAACACCTATGAGGGGAAGCTTCTGGGCGTTCCGATATTTATAGATGATGAGGGAACGGAAGCAGAGGATGTAGTTCTAATCGAACAAGGGATACTAAGAGAGTATATGCATAATAAAGAAACAGCAGCTCATTTTGGAGCTAAGCCGAAGGGAAATGCGAGAGCGAATGAGTTCTTGGATGAACCCCTGGTACGTATGCGAAATACAGCAATCTTGCCCGGCAAAAGCTCACTGGAAGAGATGATAGCCTCTGTGGAGGATGGCTATTATTTGATGAATCCCACGAACGGACAGGCGGATTTGACCGGAGAATTCATGTTTGGTGTAGCCATGGGATACGAGATCAAGAAAGGTAAACTGGGGCGTGCAATCAAAGAAACGACGATATCAGGAATTGCCTTTGATATGTTAAAAACCGTAGATATGGTCTCGGATGAAATGATCTGGAAGAATACCGGCAGATGTGGTAAAAAGCAGTGGATTCCGGTATCTATGGGCGGCCCGGCCATTCGATGCAGAATAAATGTGGGAGGAAAATAATCATGACGAATAAAGATATCGGTAGCTACGTATTGAACTCGTTGATTAAAGCAGGTGCGGAAAAGGCAGACTGTAATGTTAGCAGTAACCGCGTTGACGAATTAAATATCGATAACGGTAATATTAATCTGCTTCGTTCGATCTTCACCACTAATATTACGATGAAAGCAATTAAGGATCATAAGAATGGTATGATTAGTGTTAATAACAGTGACAAAGCGACGTTGGATAAAGCGGTGAATGATTGTATGGAGGCTGCCAGCGTTTCTATGGTTGAGGAAGCAGAGGATATCGCCGAAGTAACTAAAAACAGTGTGGTAGGTGATGAAGGCGAAGTAGATCTGGATCTGCTTCATTTTCGTTTGGAAGAACTGGTACAGGAAACAGCGAAAAGCTACCCTAACATAATTCTGAATGAGATCCATGCATCCTTTGTAAGTGGCAGTCGGGTGCATATGAATACAAACAATGTTGTTATGGAGGAACATTATCATAAATATGAGGTATTCATAGAATTCTCCGCTCGCGACAAAGAAACCTCCTCCTCTGTCTCGGAATATGCTTTTGCAGTTGAGACGCTTGATAAACCCTTCCTTCACAATAGTTTATTGCCTCAGTTGTTCGAACAGACGGAGAAAGTAATATATCCAAAGCCGCTTACGGGTAAATTTGAGGGAACTATCCTATTGATGCCCGGCGTTTTTAACCAGTTGCTACATACATTACAAAGACTTTTACTATCAGATAAAGCTTTGATTGACGGAACCAGCAGGTGGAAGGATGAAATGGGTAAAATGGTTGCGGATTCAAGGCTTACCTTGTCCTGTAATTATTATGATCAAGACCTGGTTACCTCAGGCTCCAGGATCACGAATGACGGGTACCTGGTAGAAGATCTAAGAGTAATCGAACAAGGTGTATTAAATTCCTTCCTTATATCCCGTTTTGGCTCCCGGAAGACCGGAATACCGCGCAGTAAAAATTATGGTGGTGCTTTTGTTGTAGAGCCCGGAGAGCAGTCCTTGGAAGATATGATAGCATCGATCGAGAAAGGAATCCTCGTTGGGTATTTATCAGGAAATCAACCGGATTCCAGCGGTGAAATAACCGGGGTAGTGAAGACCAGCTTTTTAATCGAAGGCGGTAAGATAAAGGAAGCGATTAATGAAACAATGATATCCTGTAATCTGCTGGATATGTTAAAGAATATTCGAGCAATTTCAAGTGAGCAGACTTGCAATGGATATTATAAATTACCTTATATTGCATTTGATGGTGTTGTGATCTCAGGAAAGTAAACGAAGGAGCCGTTCTTTCAATCCTTATGTGGATTAAAGGAACGGCATCTCTTATTTCGATAAATAAAAACTTCGATATATAAAAAAAACATTGACCTAAAGTTAGGTTTAGATGTTAAGATGTTTAAATCATAACCGATATTGATTAAGCTCACAAGTGGTAAGAGTGGGTTTCAAGGGCTGCAGTTATCTGCGCTTGGCATAGGAACTATGAGACTTCCGGTGATTGATGGCTATGGCTGATTTTGCACTGAAAATAAACGGATTATGACATAAAAACAAGTAGTTTAGCAATATATGAGGAACAATTATCATATTTTTGTATTGCAGAAATAGTGTATTTGTAGTAATAATTAATATGTAGAATGTTCTACCATAAGATAACTTCGAAGAAAGGTTTGAATAAATTGGTTACTTTAAAAGAAATAGCACAGATGTGCGGTGTTTCTGCATCCACCATATCAAATATATTGAACGGTAAACCGAAGGTTAGTGAGGAAACCCGTCAAAGAGTACTCGAGGTTGTGAAGCAGACAGGATATCAACCCAATTATTTTGCTCAGGGAATGCGAAAGCAAAAGACACGAATTATTGGAATTATTGTAGAGGACTTGAACGAATTCAGTACTACCCCGATTGTTGAAGCGATCATGGCATATTGTGAAGAGAATAATTACAGAACAATTCTTTTAAATATGCGACTCTACGATAAGTGGCAAGATACGTGGTATGATGATGAGAACAAGTTGCAATCGGTTCTGCAGCCCTCCATCCGGGAATTATTATCGATTAAAGTGGATGGAATTATGTATGTTGCAGGTCACTGCCGAGTTGTTGATTGCTTCCCTGAGAACTTTAACATCCCAGCAATCGTAGTTTATGCTATTTCGAAGTCATCCAAATTTCCCTCCGTGGTTATCGATGATGAGAAGGGCGGATATGATATGACCAGACATCTGATCTCGATGGGACATCGTAAGATTGGAATTATTGCCGGTGTAGCCGATAATCTTCATACACAAAAAAGAAGCAGGGGATATCAGCGAGCCTTATATGAAGAGCAGATATTATTTAATCCCGATTGGATTCGATACGGTAACTGGATGAGAGATTCCGGATACAAATGTGCAAAGAGGCTTGTAGAGGAAGGTGTAACTGCGATTTTCTGTATGAATGATATCATGGCAGCAGGTGCCTATGATTATCTATATGAGCAGGATATCAAGGTGGGACAGGATATTTCGGTGGTTGGTTATGATAATCAAAACATATCGGATTATTTACGTCCAAATCTTACGACAAATGACCTTGGTCTGAGGGATATCGGCAGAAAATCAGCGGAGATCATTCTCAGTATGATTGAGGATGATGAGGTGGAGAGAATAAATCCCATCGTCGTTAAAATGCCTTGTCGGATTATTGAACGAAAGTCCGTGTTGCGAATATAACCGGAATACCGGAAATAATTAATATCGTTAGAAGAGTATAAAGTAAGCCTCTGTCATGACTTATGCAAAATAGTCAAGACAGAGGCTTTTTGAGTGACAGGACGATCATGTGCAATTAATATGTCGAAATATAGTTATGGTAAAACGATTTAATTGTGTTGCACACCACACAATCAAACGTAAGGAATAGCATAATACACAAAAAATACATATAGGACTGCGACTTATAGTAAATAACGCATAACGAGTCTTATATATTCAGTTGACATTTTGCAAAACGTGTGAATATAATATAAGCGAATGGTCAATCGTTTGACAAAATTGGATATGAGATGGAGGATTGGTTATGATTAGGACAGCAAAGACAGAGAATGGTATAGTAAAGGGAATCGAGGCTGCTGATCCCAGAATTACAGCTTTTAAAGGAATTCCATTTGCAGCCCCTCCCGTTGGGGATTACAGATGGCGTGCACCGCAGCCTTGCCGAAACTGGGAGGGTGTATTAGAAGCATATCGGTTTGCACCGATATCTGTTCAGGATACACCGGGTATTGGTGATAATCTGTATAATAGAGAATGGCATGTAGATCCTGATATCGCGATGAATGAGGATTGTCTATATCTGAATATCTGGACCGGTGCAAAGAGTGTTGAGGAAAAGCAGCCGGTACTTTTATGGTTTTTTGGCGGAGGCTTACAATGGGGGTATCCTGCTGAGATGGAGTTCGATGGTGAGAGACTTGCTAGACGGGGTGTCATCGTTGTAACCGTGAATTATAGAATTAATGTATTTGGATTTTTGGCACATCCCGAGATCTCAAAGGAACAGCCTGATTCTCCAACGAATTTTGGTAATCTGGATCAGCAGGCAGGGCTGAAGTGGGTCATTCGTAATATTGAGGCTTTTGGCGGAGATCCGAATAATATCACAATTGCGGGGCAATCAGCCGGAGGGGGAAGTGTATTATCTCAGATGACCTGCCCGGATAATTTTGGGTTGTTTCAGCGAGCCGTAATCCAAAGTGCTATGATCCGAAGTCCTTATAAGGAGAGAGGCATAGGCTGGCCGAGAACGTTATCCGAAGCCGAGCAGCTCGGCGAAGAGTTCTTCCGCTTTGTTGGTGCCGGCAATCTTCAGGAAGCCAGACAGCTTGATGCTTTTTATCTTCGTGATATGTATGCGAAGTTTAGAGAAAGTCACGAATGGATGGGGACAACCATTGACGGAAAATTCTGTTACGGAGACCCCATTAAGCTTTATATGGCGAATAAACATGCCAAGGTACCGGTCATGTCCGGAAATACTTCAGATGAGTTTCCGAATCTGATCCATGCGGATAGTTCGGAAGAATTCGAGGCTAAGGCTAAGAATATTTTTGGTGAGGATGCAGAGGAGTTTTTGAAGTTTACAGAAGCATGGGCTAAGGATGATAACAATAATTATGCTATTGTCAGTGGTATCGAATGTACCGTAAAGACAGCTTTTTTACGTAATCAGGAAAACGGTAACCCACAGAAAGGCTACTACTACCGCTTTGATGCGGATATTCCCGGATGGGATAAACCGGGTAACTTCCACTCGGTTGATCTGTGGTTCTTCTTTGAGACTCTGGCAAAATGCTGGAGACCCTTTACCGGAAAGCATTATGATCTTGCGCGCCTGATGTGTAACTACTGGGTTAATTTTATCAAAAACGGAGATCCCAACGGTTTGGATGCCGATGGCATTGCGATGCCAGAATGGCTTCCCTACACGAAGGAAACTCCATATGACATGATGTTTTCTACGGAAGGTGTCGGACAAGAGCATAAGGAGGAAACACCGTTCAAGAAATTCCTGATCGACAAGATTACAGAGGAATTATCCAAGACGGACGAAAAATAGATATAAGTCAGTAGGATCAATTATGTAATTATTTTTTTCGAAAGGCACCGGGTGTAATTCCGGTGCTTTTTTTGAACTGACGGATAAAATGATAGACCTCATTGTAGCCTAGCTCCTGAGAGATCTGATTTACAGATAAGGTGGTTGAGGTTAATAAAAGCTTTGCTTGTGCAATCTTTGTATTGATAACATCACTAATGCAGGTGGTTCCGAAGGCTTTTTTGTACATCACCTGAAAGTATGCATAGGATAAATGTGCCTTTTGCGCCAGTTCTTCAATGGTCCAGGTCTGATCCGGATTGTTGAGGATCTGATTCCGGATAGCCAATAGATCACTGTAATGAGGAATATCCGTATTATGCTTTTGATAGAGGGCCCATTCCTCCCCTGCCTTAATCATGAGCAGTTGAATAAGCAGGGCATAAATATCATCCGATTTCCTGTTTTCCAGCTTGAATTCCTTTAAGATCATATTCATAATATCCGATATAAAACTATTGTTAGAAATTTGTATGGGTTGATTCAAAGGAAAAGTCAATTTATCAATAAACTCCTTGCGATCTATAACAGCAAAATGCAGATAATCATCGATATATTGCATATCGTTCGCAAAGTATCTGTGGGGGGTATAACTGTCTAACAGTACCACGGAGGGGTATACGATGGAATGGATATGACTATCGATTATAAAGGTACTTGGCGTCTTTACGAATATAAAAAGATAATCAATTCTTCCTGACGGTCGATCGGCAACAAAGTTGCTGTCATGTACACAATCAGTTGCAATATAATGAACATACATCGTCACAACCCTCCCATGAAAAATAGAAAATAATATATCAATTATATGCAATTATAAACTATTGCTTATTAAGATACAAGATATTATAATTTTAAGTAATTTATAAACTTTATTGAGAGTTTATATCCATTGGCATGCTTAAATCGCTTACGAACCCAATAATATGGTACAAAAGGGGAATACCATGAGAAATGGAAAAACCGGATACAGCGGATTTGAAAAAGCATTAAAGTTAATGAAGGTTTTATGGGAAAAGTTACAAAACGGAATTGATAATAAAAAAATCAGAATGAAAACGGTTTATCTATATGTGTTTTGTGTTATGGTTCCCGTCTTAATCACCAACATTATTGTCGTCGGAAACATTCTAAAAGCTTCGAGAGATGAAGCGAATAATACGATGAATAATATTGTTGAAGCAGTCTCACAGGATATTTCTTCTGCGCTGGAGAGCGCGGCTTATATTAGCATGGATCTATATGCGAATGATTCTATCTGCAAATTTCTTGACACCGACTATATCAGCCCTTTGGATTTTTATCAGGCTTATAACAGGGTCTTTGAAAATTATGTATTCTACGCGAGCTCAAGACATTTAATTAACGGCTTAACTTTGTATTCGGATAATCCCAGTATGCTCAGCGGAGGAAGGTATTTTCGGATCGATTCGGTGATTTCGGAGGGATGGTATCAAAGCTTTTTAGAAGCAGACAAAGACATAATGTTTGTGACCTATTATAGCCAAACACATATCAGAACAAATAACCAAAGAATGATATCGGTCGTACGCAGATTGGATTTAACCGGAGATAGGCAGATCGACAAGATTGTCAAGCTGGATCTGAATTATAATAAAATCAATGAAAATATTAAAAATTCGGCACTGGATACTACAATTTATGTGTGCCATAAGGGTACCGTGATCTTTACAAATGATCCGAAGGATAATGGTATAAAAAAAGAATTTAATTCAGCCGATGATATTGACACCACGGAAATGCAGCTGCAGAAATCCATATCATCATATGGTTTTGAGTATGATATATATCTGAAGGGTCATAAATCCAATCATGCTATTATGCTGAAGGAAAAAGCATGGCTGATTGCACTGCTTTTCCTGGCAGACGCCTTTATTCCTGCTATTATGTTAACTCTGTTCAGTAATTCCATAACAACACGAATTCTGTTACTCGGTAGCTACTTAAAGAAGCTTAAGGAGGAAGAATTTGATCCAATTCCGAATCATGACGGATCCGATGAGATCGGTGAGCTTATTATCGATTATAATATGATGGCTGAGCGTATGAAAAACCTGATCGAATATGAATATAAGAGCAGGTTGGAGCAGCAGGAACTGCATCTTGCAAGGAAGCAAGCGGAGCTGTTAGCCTTATACAGTCAGATTAATCCTCATTTTATGTTTAATGTATTGGAAAGTATCCGAATGCGAAGCGTCATTAAAAACGAGAATGAGACGGCACATATGGTTAAGAGCTTAGCGAAGCTAATGCGAAAAAGCGCCGATTGGGGGTCAGACATCATTACAATTCGGCAGGAATTGGAATTTACAGAGGATTATTTGGCCTTGCAGAAATACCGGTTTGGTAATAAGTTTAATTATCGAATCCGTGTCAGTCAGGATTGTTATAACTTCATGATACCAAGTCTTGTTCTAACCACCTTTGTTGAGAACTGTTGTGTTCATGGCTTGAATAGAGAGGAGCATGCAGGAACAATCTTTATCTCGATCTATGAAGACGGCAATTGTCTGTATATAGAGATTGAGGATACCGGTATCGGCATGGCGGAGCAAAAGGTAAGAGAATTAGAACAGCTGCTGAATAATGCGGACATCGATGACTTGCAGAGGACAGCTTCCCTAGGGATGCTCAATGCTTGTATCCGTTTGAAGAAATATTGTGGCAGTCAAACTAAAATTATAATTGAAAGCGAAGAGCAGGTAGGTACCTGCATTTCCATAGTAATTCCCATCAGTAATGCAACAAACATGGGACAATAGATTACAGAGATACGAGACACACTTATGATTTGGCTATAATTATGTAATGTAAGTATGTGATGTAAGCATGTAAAGGGGGAAACGCATATGAATAATGGCATACCGTTATTAAAGGTTTTATTAGTGGATGATGAGCCGTATATTCGAAAAGGACTTACTGCTTTAATCGATTGGGAAGCAGAAGGTTGCTGTATTGCCGGAGAAGCATCCGACGGTAACGGAGCGATTCGTTTGTTGCAGGAACAGGAGTTTCATATCATAATTTCGGATATCCGTATGCCGGAAATGAATGGTATTGAACTGTTAACCAATGTGAAGGAAAGAAAGCTCAGTGAGGCAAGGTTCATCTTTTTGAGCGGATATTATGACTTTAGCTATGCAAAATCAGCAATCCAATGCGGATGCTGTGACTATATTATCAAGCCTGTTAATAAGTCAGAGCTGTTAGAGGCAATTCGTAGAATTCAGGATGATTATCATGAGGTGGTCGGTAGCGAACAGAAAAAGCGTGATTACGAAAAGGCTTATCTCGATACTCACCTTACTTCGATTATTTGGGGTAAGTTTGATAGTGTCAATTTAAAGTATGTACAGGACAAGATGTTATTGTCCAATGAGATTACATATATTCATTGTGAAATATCACTAGGTGATAAAGGCTTTCATGCTCTATCCGTGGATAAGAAAAGGGAACAACAGAGACGATTATATCACTTGGCTGGAATGTTGCTGAAGAAATACGCGAATCATGTGATTTATGATATCACAAAGAATACGGAAAGCTATGATATAGGGATTATCTTCTGCTCCGATATAGCCAAGGAGAGGAATGTCTCTCAGGAGGAATGGCTGAACTGGTTATTGAAGGAATTGACAGAGAGAATGGGCTATGAGATTATCGGTTGCGCCGGTAGTAAGGTGAATGACATCTCATCGGTGGCAGATTCCTATCGGGATGCGGTGTTAATAAGATCCTTACGATATTACAAAAAGAATGATTTAAAGTATGCAAGATATGAGAAAAGTCAAAATAATCCCAAATATCCAAGGGAAGAAGATTTCCGAAAACAAATGGACAGTTTGATCCATTCCATTGAAATTAATGATAAAACAAAAATTAAAACCTTATCCGGAGAGGTATACCGGGGATTGACCGATCAACGTATTGCAGTGGAAGCCATCAATTATGATATTCAATATCTGATGTATCGACTACTGGGGCTTGCTTACAACCAGGATACCGACATCGATCAAGATGAGATTATTCAATACGTACGTGAGGCGATTTTTAAGCTGAAAATGAATCGAGGAAATGAGCTTCGCTTCCAGCAGTTCGCGGAAGAGTATTCGGATTATCTTACTCATCTGAGGCAAAATACTGCAAAAGGAACCATGCATTTGATTGAAGCAGAGATTGAAGAAAAATTTGCTGAGAACATCAGTCTTAAATCTCTAGGCGAAAAATACTTTATCAACAGTGCCTATCTGGGGCAGGTTTTTAAGAAGCAATATGGCTGCAGCTTTAAAGATTATCTCAACAAGGTCAGAATTAGAAAGGCTGCCCAGATGATGCTGAGAACGAATATGAAGGTATATGAAATAGCCATGGAAGTCGGCTATAAGAATATTGAGTATTTTGTCACTAAGTTCGAAGAGGTTTATGAGATGACACCGACAAGATTCCGAAAGAGAAGCATGCAAAATAATAATATTTCATGAAATTAGATAAAAACTATATAAAAAACCACTACATGATTATGCATATATACTTTGTAGTGGTTTTTTGTATAATCTCCATGAGAAGTGGTTCTGCAAAATATGTTAAGATAGTTTTATCACTAAAATAAGTGAATAAATTAATGGGAGGGTATTTATGAACAAGAGATTAATAGCAATACTGCTTTGTGTTGTCATGATGGCTTCTTTGTTTACTGCTTGTAAGAAAAGCGATACAGCAGAAGTGAACAATGACACACCCAAAACAGAAACCAAAACTGATGCAGCAGATGACGGTAAGTCAGAGGAAACAGCTGCTCCTAAGGAAATCAAAGAATTCACTGCTTTCTTTGACAGAGAAGGTATTGAGCTCAATGAAGATAACGAGATTAAGCAGATGATAGCAGAAAAGATCGGCGCTAAATGTAAGGAGACCTGGTTAACAGGACAGACTGCTGAGGAGGCAGTGGGTATGTTAATCGCCAGCGGCGAGTATCCCGATTTTATGAACTGGTCTCCGGAGTTACAGGATGCCGGTGCAACCGTTGCTATTGATGAATATTTTGATAAATATCCGAATATCAAGAATTTCTGGAGCGAGAGCCAGTGGAATTCTTTGAGACAGGCTGACGGACATATCTACTCTATGCCTCAGTTTGGTAAAATTAATGAGAAATTAATGGATACAACACAATGGGGCGAAGCATTCTGGCTCCAGACCAGAGTATTAAAGTGGGCTGGTTATCCTCAGGTTGAATCCCTTGATCAGCTTTTTGATCTGTTAGAGAAGTATTATGCAGCGAATCCTACCGAAGCAGACGGTACTCCGATTATTCCTTTTGAAATCTTAGCATATGACTGGAGATATTTCTGCCTTGAGAATCCGCCTCAGTTCTTAGACGGATATCCGAATAATGGACGTTGTATCGTAGATCCGGTAACCTTTAAGGTATCTGATTACAATTTTACACCTACTGCTCAGAGATAT
Organism: Bacillota bacterium; assembly: GCA_023421075.1. Taxonomy (GTDB): domain Bacteria; phylum Bacillota; class Clostridia; order Lachnospirales; family Lachnospiraceae; genus Mobilitalea. The sequence continues at coordinate 84,622 of JAEZUM010000044.1, read as the reverse complement.
TTTAAGAAGTTAAATGAAGAATATAAGAAGGGTATTATTGATCCTGAGTTCGTAACAATCAATCATGACCAGTTCTTAGAGAAGATTTCATCCGGACGTGTTCTTTGCTTTGTTGAGCAAAAGTGGGATTTCAATACAGCCGAGGATGCAATTAAGGCTCAGAACCTGGAAGGCTGTACCTATGTTCCGCTTGGTATTACAATCGAGCCCGGAATGAAAGAAATGTATTATGCAGCAAATGAAGCAGCTGTACTTACCGGTGGTTTATGTATCACCACAAGCTGTAAGGACGTGGAAGGTGCTTTACAATTTGTAAATGATCTGCTTAGCCCTGAAATCGTAACACTTCGTAGCTGGGGTGAAAAGGACGTTGATTACAATGTAGGTGCAGATGGTCTTTATACCAGAACTCAGGAAATGAGAGACAATGCTGTAAAGGCAGAATACAAAGCTTCTCATCTTTGCTCCTACAGCTATTTCCCGAACTTCTCCGGTATGAATCCTGACGGAATCAATGCAATGACTCCGGATACACAGCCTTCCGAATTCTTTGTTGGCTTAAGACCTGAGGTTCAGGAATGTCTGAGTGCATATGGCGCAGAGACTTATGTTGATATGCTTGATTACAATGAAATTGATGGTTTTGAGCAGCCTTGGTACCCGATGTGGTCCTATGCTAATACGATTACTACTGAAACTCCCGGAGGACTTGCTTGGGAGAAGATGGAGGAGACAAAGCATCAATATCTTCCTCAGGTTGTAATTGCTGATGATTTCGATGCTGCATGGGCTGAGTACGATAAAGCATATAAAGCAGTAAAACCCGAAGATTTCTTTGTAGAGTTACAGGAAGCAGTTTATGCTAGAATTGAATTAATTCAAGGGAAGAATGTTAGACCATAATTATTAGGATATAACATAATGATATAAAGTAATAGATCCGTATTTACAGGCAGGTGGTTGGACAGTAAAATTGCCACAACCGCCTGCCTTATTACATGACGTATAACAGGTGATGTAGCGGGAGCTCATTCATTCCTGATAAAGAAAAGTTTGGGTAGCTAACTTTTAGAATACAAAGAAAGTATGGTACTATCAATGGCTGGAATAAAACGTATCAAAGCAGAACGGGTAAAAGATGTGCAGGTTAAAATAACCTGGAAAGAAATATTGAAGCAGAAGGAATTAATCTTTTTATCAATTCCCTTCTTGTTTTATATTCTTTTATTTAATTATGTACCTCTCATTGGATGGGTCATGGCATTTCAGAAATATAAGCCGAAGGAAGGATTTTTCCATTCCAAATTTGTAGGTCTTGACAATTTTGAGTTTCTTTTTGTAAATAATCCGGATTTTATCCGGGTCATTCGTAATACGCTTGCTATGGGAGTTATCAACCTTGTATTAAGCTTCGCATTTGCAATTGCATTTGCACTTATCCTTAATGAGGTAGTACATAAAGGACCTAAGAAACTGGTTCAGACCATATCCTATCTGCCTCATTTCTTATCTATGATTATTGTAACAGGAATTGTAAGGGATGTATTATCAATTGATAATGGAATTATTAATGATGTTCTTCTTAAATTAAATCTCGTCGAGGCGCCAATCAATTGGTTGACGATTAAGCCTTTATTCTGGTGGATTGTAGGATTTTCAAATGTTTGGAAGGAGACCGGTTGGAACAGTATTATATATCTTGCTGCGATTACCGCGATTAATCCCGATCTCTATGAAGCGGCATCAATTGACGGAGCAGGAAGACTTCGCAAGATGTGGAATATAACATTACCGGGTATCAAACCAACGATTTTCATATTGTTATTGATTAATATTGGAAATGTTCTGAATGCCGGATTTGAAATACAGTATTTATTAGGAAATGGTTTGTTGCAGCCCGTATCTCAGACAATTGATATATATGTCTTAAAATATGGTATTAGTCAGGCGAATTATTCCATTGGAACTGCTGCCGGTATTTTCAAGAGTTTAGTAAGCGTTATCTTGATTTTCCTAGCAAATTCTTCGGCTAAGGCGGTCGGAGAAGAAAGACTATTCTAAGGAGGTGAAAGATAATGGAAGCGACAAAACGAATTATTACAAGGAAAAAGAAGGGATTTAACTTAAAAAATGCGATCTCATCCGGAATTATCGGATTGATACTGATATTATTCGTAATTGTGACGATATACCCAATTATTAATACCATTGCGCTATCCTTTAATGAGGCTCTGGATGCATTACGTGGCGGGATTTATCTTTGGCCTAGAAGGTGGACACTGAACAATTATAGAACAGTGTTGAATAAGGAATCCATTACGACAGGATTATATATCTCAGTTCTCAGAACGGTTGTGGGAACGGTTACCCATCTTGCTACCACGGCTTTACTTGCATTTGTATTAAGTCGTAAGAATTATATTTTTGCAAAGCCTTTATCATTTATATATGTTTTAACCATGTATGTGAATGGAGGTTTAATTCCGGGCTTCTTATTGAACCGTAGCTTAGGCTTTATGAATAACTTCTGGGTATATATCATCCCAGGTATGGTAGCTGCTTTTAATATGTTGGTAATCCGTACCTATATGAATGGATTACCGGATAGCTTGGAAGAATCGGCAAAGATGGATGGTGCCGGATATACAACTATATTTATTAGAATAATTGTACCGTTATGTAAACCCGTATTTGCAACGGTTGCCTTGTTTATTGCAGTCGGCCAATGGAATTCCTGGTTCGATACAATGCTATTTAACAGACTAAATGAAAATCTGACCACTCTTCAGTATGAGTTGATGAAGTTGCTATCATCGGTAAGTCAATTAAGCGGTGATGCGAATGTAGCTGCTCAGACCAGTACAGCAACCGGAAGCAACCAAGTTACAACAGCTTCAATACGATCGGCAGCAACGGTATTAACCTGTCTTCCTATTGTGGCTCTCTATCCGTTCCTGCAGCGATATTTTGTTACAGGTCTCACAATCGGTGGAGTTAAGGAATAATACTCTTCGGCAAATTAAGTACTTCATAATATATAACTAGAACAGGTTACCGTAGGGACGATGCATATTCGCAGAGTGATTCCTATGGTAACCTTTTCTAAATTATTTAAGCTAATGAGATCGATCAAGTAATGATACTATAGTACAGAAGCGAAAGGAGCTAAAAAGGTGAAAACGAATATAACAAAGGGGTTATATATTTTTAGGAAATTTGCTACAATACGTATAAAGCTCATGGTGTCTTTTTTAATTCCGATTTTATTCATCATCATACTCGGAGTAGTATCCTTTAATCAGGCAGCGGAGGGTATCCGCAGCAGTTATCAGAATTCGACTGAGCAAACCATCATAATGACCGGTAAATATCTGCAGCTTGGAATTGACAATATTGAAGCAGTTGCTGCACAATATGTTAGTACAAAAGAAAATTCGCAATATATGATCGGTTACTATACGGATGATATACTGAAAAATAATGATGTCTATAACCGAATAAAGAGTGAGTTTTTCCGAAAAGAAACCGTGGATGCTTTTATATCCTATATCTCAGCGCTAACGGATAAGACAACATCGGTATCAACCAAAGAGCTGACTACGGATCCTCTCGCGGGAGACTTTTATAATACGACACTTGGACAGAGTGTGAAAAAAAACCCTACCAAAAATTTCTGGATAGGGAAGGATAACTATTTGGATGAGAAGCTGGGAGTGGGAGCAGATCAGTATTCCCTTCGACTCGTTCGTAATTTCGTCGGTTCAAATGCTTTTATCGTTATTGATATGGATAAAGCGATGATAAGTGATCTGCTTCTCAGTGTAGGCTTAGATGAGAGTGGTATCTTAGCGCTGGTGACTCCGGAAGGAAAAGAGATATATAAGACGGGTTGGGAAGCCGACAAGGAGTCTGTTTTTCATAATCAGGAATTCTACCGTACTATGATCTCCTCCGAAGAGGAAAGTGGAGCACTGTATGTTGATTATGAGGGACAGGAACAGCTTTTTATGTACTCTAAGATTGGTGATACAGGGTCCTCGATCTGTGCACTGATTCCTAAGAATACAATTCAAGGTAAAGCCGATAGCATCCGAAGCATTACGATTGTTATCGTGTTAATTGCTTGTATTATCGCAATCATCATAGGGTTATCGATTTCTTTGGGGATCGGAAGGATTATCAAGTATATCATAGCAAAATTGAAGAAGGCCTCTAGCGGAGATATGACGGTTGACTTCACTACCAATCGGAATGATGAGTTTCGCATTCTGATCAATGAGATTAACAGCACCTTCCATAATATCAAAAATCTAATCAGTCAGGTAAAACAGCTAAGTGAAGAAGCATCCGCGGAGTCCTCCGAGGTTGCCAAGGCTTCCACAGATTTTGTTAAAGCGACTGAGGATATCAATCAGGCGATGGGTGAAATTGAACAAGGCATATCACAGCAGGCGAAGGATGCTGAGAATTGCCTGGAGCAGATGGACCATTTATCGAATAAAATCGTACTTGTAAGGGAAAATACGGATGAAATAAATCGTATTGCAGAAGAGACCAAAAGCAGTGTCGGGAAAGGAAGTCAGATATCCGAACGGCTTAACACTCAGACACGCGCTACCATTGATATAACTGCGGATATTGTGAAAGGAATTGGAGATCTTTCAGACAAATCGGTAAAAATTAATGCGATCCTGAACATTATCAATGATATCTCGAATCAAACAAATCTGTTATCCTTAAATGCCTCTATTGAAGCTGCAAGGGCAGGAGATGCTGGAAAAGGCTTTGCTGTAGTTGCGGAGGAGATCAGAAATCTATCCGAGCAGATTAAGAACCAGATAACTGATATTAAGAGTATCATCGGGAACATTCAAAATAGCACCTCCTTACTGACTAAGACAGCAAAGGAAGCGGGAGATGTGATGGAGCTTCAGGAAGCAGCAGTTCGAGATACGACAGTTTCCTATGCAATAATCAATCAGAATGTTGATCAGCTAATACAGCGCTTTGGGCAGATTAATCGCAGTGTACAGGATATGGAGGAAGCAAGAGGGAACACCTTAGGTGCTATCGAGAATATTTCGGCAGTTCTTGAGGAAATCGCTGCCTCTACGGATAATGTCAGCCAATCAGCAACGCATCAATTAAAATCGGCGATGTTCCTGAATGAGTCCTCCGGTAGTCTATCCGATAAATCGGTCAGGTTATATGAGGAAACACAGAAATTTACTGTATAGATATAGCCAAATTCTCTGTAAAGAGAATTAATCAGGGAGAAAAGAGAGCTTGCCTTACGACTATAATTACATAACAGGAGGAAATAAACCTTGGAGACAAAACTTAAATTACCACGTTTGATCGGCGATGGAATGGTGTTACAGCGTAATTCCGAAATAAGGATATGGGGATGGGCTAAGCCCGGAGATACGGTAACGCTTAATTTCCTGGGGCAAAGCCATGAAACGAGGGTTAATGAGGATGCGCGTTGGGAGATTTCAATTACTACGAAGCAGGCTGGTGGCCCCTATGATATGAAGATTACGGCAGTGTCAGAAGAGAATACAATTATAGTTCGTAATATTCTGATCGGTGACGTGTGGCTCTGCTCCGGACAATCGAACATGGAAATGCGTATGGAATCCCTAACGGAGGTTTATCCGGAAGAAATCAAGAAAGCAGAGAACCCTTTTATTCGGCAGTTCCTGGTACCTATGGTTTATGACTTTTCCGGTCCTCAATCCGATGTAGCGGAAGGCAGCTGGCAATCAGTTAACATGGATAATGTTCTGAATTTTACGGCTACCGGCTATTTCTTCGCGGTAGATCTATATCGAAGATATCAAGTGCCGATCGGTTTGATCAATGCCAGCCTGGGAGGTTCTCCGGCAGAAGCCTGGCTGAGTGAGGAAGCCTTGCGAAGCTTTCCGGAATATCTTGATGCGGCTTACCGTTTTCGTGATACGAAGTATGTGGATGAAATACTTAGGAGGGACCAGAGCCTTCGAGAGGAATGGTGCCGCAATATAATGCAGCAGGACGTCGGGCTTAGGATACCGGAGAAGACCTTCTATTCGGCTGAGTATGATGCTTCTGATTGGGAGACGATAAAAGTACCTTCCTACTGGGAAGAGGAAGGCATTGGGTCTTTTAATGGAGTGGTATGGTTTCGGAAGGAAATTGAACTCACTGCAAGGATGGCAGAGCAGAAAACGGTAATCCGAATGGGTAATATTCTGGATGAGGATACGGTATATATTAATGGGAAAGAAGTTGGGACCCTTGGGATGCAATACATACCCAGACGTTATGACGTACCGGAAGGATTGCTGAAGGCAGGGACCAATGTCATCGTTGTAAGAGTAGTGAACTATTCCGGTAGAGGTGGCTTCTACAAAGAGAAACCCTATTGCCTGGAAAGCCCGGATGATAGGATTGAACTTAGCGGTCAGTGGCAGTATCATATCGGAGCAAAAAGTGATCCATTACCGGGTCCTACCTTTGTTCAATGGCAACCCTCTGGTTTATATAATGCTATGATTTCGCCGTTGCTATTCTATCCGATCAAAGGAGTGATATGGTATCAGGGAGAGACGAATACGAGAAAGCCGGAGGAATATGAGAGTCTGCTGAAAGCACTGATTAGCAATTGGAGAACAAAGTGGGGCGTGGAATTCCCCTTCCTGTATGTTCAATTACCAAATTTCGAAGAGGCTTCCTCAGAACCGGTTGAGAGTAACTGGGCAGTCTTGAGGGAAGGACAGCGAAGGACTTTGGAGGTACCCGGTACCGGAATGGCTGTCACGATCGATATCGGTGAATGGAATGATATTCATCCGGTCAATAAGAAAGAGGTAGGGAAACGTCTTTCCTTAGCGGCGCAAAGAGTCGCATATGGGGATGAGTTGCTGGTTTCATCCGGTCCGATGATTCACTCGGTAACATTGGAGAATAATCGAATCCGAATCGCTTTTTCTGAAATTGGAGGCGGATTGATCGCGAAGGATGGACGGGAGCCGCGTCATTTTGCGATTGCAGGACCGGACCGGCGATTTGTCTGGGCAGAGACGGAATTAGTCGACGATTGTGTTCTGGTATGGAGTGATAGCATACCGAAGCCGGTCTGTATCCGCTATGCTTGGGCTGAGAATCCGGCAGAAGCTAATCTGTATAACAAAGAAGGCCTTCCTGCATCTCCCTTCTGTTACGAGCTACAAAAGTAGTATAAACGGCTGAAGTCGGAGAAAAATGGAGATAGCAACCTATGGCAGAGAGTAATATGAGTGAGTATTCAAAGGAGATTCTCTGGAGATACCTGGTTCGAAAAAACAGAAGGCAGAAGGCTTCCTTTATCAAACGCACGACGGAGGTTCTGGAAGAAGCGGGGTATCCGGTAAGGATTGAACAGGGTGGTATGACCCGCAGTAGAAATATCGTCGTTGGAGATATTGAGCATGCAAAGGTGATTTATACAGCCCATTATGATACCTGTGCGGTAATGCCTCTTCCGAACTTTGTAACGCCGAGAAATATATTGTTTTACATCCTCTATCAATTATTACTGACAGTGCTCATTCTTGGAACCGGTTCTATAGTAGGTTACCTGGTGTCCTTAATTACAAATGAGGCAGTGGGTGGATTTGTGACAGCAGGACTGATCTTATTGTGCTGTTATCAGATCATGGCCGGGATATCCAACCCCAATACATACAATGATAATACCTCCGGAGTCATAACACTGATTGAAATTGCCATGAGTCTGCCGGTAGAGCTGCGGGATAAAGTGGCGTTTGTCTTCTTTGACAATGAGGAGCTCGGGTTATTAGGCTCTTCCATCTTTTATAAGAAGCATCATAAAATCTTAGAAGATACTACGGTGATTAACTTTGATTGCGTATCAGATGGAGATTATATTCTGGCTATTGCGAATAAAAGGATGAAAAAGGATACCGTTTTATATGATTCAATGAAAGCAAGTCTCATGTCGAATGAGATGAAAACAGTAGAATACTTATCGGCAGCCTCCACCTTCTACCCCTCAGATCAGATGAAATTTAAGAAGTATTTCGCGATTGCAGCAGTTCGTAAGGCCCCGCTCCTCGGATATTATCTGGGAAGAATTCATACACCCTTTGATACCGTATTTGATGAGGCGAATATTAAATTACTATCCGGTGCCATGGTCCATTTTACAGAGCATTTATAGCTATTGAGATTGCTTAACATTATATTTATCCATCAGAAGAGGGTGGACCTATCGTTTCACGATGGAAAAGGAGATCGTCGATCAGAAAATCGACGATCTCCTTTTACTGTACTCCGATAGACTCTGAAATGGATAATGCTACATACATTCGCTTTGAATGAGAATAATAAAACAGTAAGTCAGATATTATTCAACACTGAGCCGCCAATTATCATATCAATGAATTATGATGGACACTAGCTGAGATTTGCTATAAAATGGGAGTAAGATGAATAGTTCAGGAGTAAATAGCATGGCAGAATACAAGGATTATCGGAAACCAAAACAGGAGATTGTAACTCGCAAGGAGAGCAAGGAAGCGAATCATTCTATGAAAGTGATTGCTCATATTCATACGGATTTTCCAACTAAGTTCGGAATTCCCAGACAGAGTGGAATTGTCGATGAACTAAAGGCTACGATTGTGTTCGAGCCGGAATACCGTTACCCGGACGCATTTCGCGGAATGGAAGGCTTTACTCATATCTGGCTTATCTGGGCATTCTCTGAGACGATGAGGGATACCTGGTCTCCGATGGTACGGCCACCGAGACTCGGTGGTGTGAAGCGAATGGGAGTCTTTGCTACCAGATCCCCATTTCGACCGAATTCCATCGGGCTCTCCTGTGTGAAGCTGGAGAAGGTAGAGTTATATACAGAGAACGGGCCGGTGCTTCATGTGTCCGGAGCCGATCTGATGGACATGACCCCAATTTATGATATTAAGCCATATCTTCCTTATACGGATAGTCATCCGGAGGCTTTAGGAGGCTTTGCCGATCCGGTGAAGGATTATGCCCTGGAGGTCATATTCCCGGAGCAGTGGTTGAGGATGATACCGGAGGATCGGAGAGAGGCTCTTATGGGGGTACTGGCACATGATCCACGCCCTGCCTATCAAAAGGACCCGGAGCGAGTCTATGGATTTGAATTCTATGGCTTTGATGTCAGGTTTACCGTGAAGGATGAGGTACTGACAATCTATGAAATTGTGATTTTATGATAATGTGTAAGAGGCACACAAGAAACGGAGAAAGAGAATGGAAACAGAGAGATTACTTCTTCGAGGATCGCAGCTTGGAGATGAGGAAGATTTGTTTGAGATACGTAACAGTGAATTTGTGCTAAAATATAACTGTATGAAGAAAATTACCCTGGAACAACTGCAGGACCAGGTTAAGAAGGATATGGAGTCTAAGGATACCTTCTGTATTGTGCAAAAAGAATCCGGTAAGGTAATCGGTAAGGTTGATATCGATCAGGACTCCTTGCGATATGGGGTCAATGCGCTAGGTATATCCTATTATCTGGGAGAACAATATACTTCCAAGGGCTTTATGACCGAAGCGCTGAGGGAGATTATAAGATACGCCTTCGAGGAAAGATTCGTAGAGGTACTATCGGTAAGAGTATTTAGGGACAACAGAGCCTCGAGAAGATTGGTTGAAAAGCTCGGCTTTGTAAATGATGGCTGTATTCGCAGATGCGTCAAGGGCTATCAGGACATTATCTATGATGATATGATCTATTCAATGCTTCGGGAGGAGTACGAAGCCAATAAGCTTACGGAAGGATGAGCGGAAACTATCGATTCTGCTTGAAGAAATGTTCAGAGTATTGGAAGGATCAAGAAGGAGGATATTATGGTAAGTGGGGATAAGAAGATAGCAATGGTTACAGGAGGTAATTCCGGAATGGGTAAGGCAACGGTAGCAGCCTTAGCTGACCGTGGATTTACAGTAATAATGCTCTGCAGAAGTAAGAGCAGAGGCGAGACTGCCCTAGAGGAGCTGCTTGAGAAGAAAAGCCGCGATATAAGACTAATGCAATGTGATCTCGGTCATATGGAGGATATACGTCGGTTTACGGATGAGTTTAAGAGTCTTTATCCCAGAATGGATGTATTAGTGAATAATGCAGGTGTTATCTCTTTGGATCGCAGAGAGACCTATGATGGACTGGAGGAGCAGTTTGGGGTCAACCACATCGGCCATTTTCTTCTAACCTTGCGTTTATTGGATATTATGATTACGGGAAGTAGAATTGTAGTGGTGTCCTCCGGAGCACATAAAGCTGGAAAGATACACTTTGAGGATTATAATCTGACGAAGGGCTTTCACGTTATAAAGGCCTATGGCCAATCAAAGCTGGCCAATATACTGTTTACCCGTGAACTGGCTATGCGAGTGAAAGCGAAGGGAATTACGGTTAATTGCTGTCACCCGGGTGCTGTTGCAACTTCAATGGGAGTAGACCGAATCACCGGTTTTGGTACAGCGATTACCGGATTACTCAAGCCGATATTTTTATCACCGGAGGAAGGCGCGAGGACTGCGGTCTATCTGGCTACTTCGCCGGAGGGAGGCAAGGTGACGGGGAAATACTTCTATCGATGCCAGATGTCTGCCACGTCCCAGGCAGCCAAGAGTCGCAAGCAAGCAAAGCAGCTTTTTGAACTGAGCGAGAAAATAACAGGTGAATATCTATCAATTTAATCATTTGAAAATGAAAGGAGAGCAGGAATATGGAAGCACAGAACCTCAATCAGGAAATCCTGGATAAGATGACAAAGGTGTGTATCTGTAAGGGTATTCCCAGATCCACGATGAAGAATGCGATTAAAAATGGAGCCAAGACCTTAGCGGAGGTACAGAAGGCGACAGGAGCAGGTAGCGGCCCCTGCGGTGGCAGAAGATGTACACCGAAGATTCTGGAGCTTTTGGATTCTATGTCGGAGAACCAGGAATAGAGAAGGCATAAATCAGCGGGTTGAGAAGCATACCAACAAATTCTGTGATATTAATGTATCTGATGGAGTAAAGCTGAAGAAAGTCTGGATTAATAAAGTTTCACAAAGGGGATAAAATGGAGGGGTATCAATGAAAGAAAATGATAAGTTTAAGAGATATGTTTTATCTGAGATTGAGAATATAAAAGTTCATGGACGAACTACTGAGCAGCTGGCACCTTTGACATTATTCTGGACCGGTAGTGCCTTGGAATTGAATGCGAAGGGCTCCGAACTCTGGCTTGAGGTAGAAGCAGATTACGATATGTACGAGAATTGGATCAGCATTATCATAAATGGTGCTCCGGTAAGCCGGCTGATGATTACAGCCGGTAGGTATTGGATCTGTGTATTCCGTGGTATGAATGAGAGTGTTGTAAAGAATGTAAGAATCGTAAAGGATGTACAGGCCATGAGTTATGATCCGGAGGCTAAGCTACAGATTCATGCTGTTAAGTTTGATGGCGAGTTTCTTCCGATAGAGGAGAAGTCATTCCGTATCGAATTCATCGGAGACAGTATCACTTCGGGAGAAGGAATTATCGGTGCTAAACCGGAGGAGGATTGGATCCCCATGTGGTTTAGTGCAGTTGATAATTATGCTGCGATAACCGCAGCAAATCTGAATGCGGACTACCGGGTGATTTCACAATGTGGCTGGGGCGTTCTGACCGCCTGGGATAACAATCCATACAATAATATTCCGAGTATATATGAGAAGATATGTGGTCCTTTAAAGGGCGAAATGAATGAAGCCCTGGGAGCACTGCGGGAGAATGATTTTTCCTCTTGGCAGCCAGACATTGTCGTTATCAATCTCGGAACCAATGACAGCGCCGCATTCCAGTCACCCGAATGGAGGGATGATACAACCGGCGAGACTCATAAGCAGCGTCTCAATGAGGATGGAAGCTTCCGTAAGGAGGATCTTAAGGCCTTTGAGAATGCGGTAGTAAGGTTTCTTTTTAAGCTCAGAGGGAACAACCCTAAAGCGCAGTTGGTCTGGGCATACGGGATGATGGGGAACTTGTTAATGCCCTCTTTATATCGTGCGGTAGATGAATATCAGAAGAGCACTGGAGATAAAAAGGTATCCGTATTCCACCTACCCGATACGACGGACGAAACCATCGGAGCCAGATGGCATCCCGGCAAATTAGCCCATGAAAAAGCTGCGAAGGAGCTAACAGATTACCTGAAGCAGTATCTGGATGAAGAGAGGATAAGGTAATACGCGTCAATTCTCTTCTAAAGCTGGAACAAATTCATGCTGTATTTAAACCTTTGTGCTCTTTCTCAGCTTTTCTGCCGAAGCTTCTAAGGAATCAATCGACTTCGCCTGGCTGCTTTTATTTGATCAACTCCAATTCTCTGGCACGGTGTATCGCGTCTATCGCAGAGTTAACCTCCAACTTTTGATAGGTGATTTTGGTATGAGACCGGATGGTATTGATGGACAGACCGGTCATTTCCACAATTTCAGCATTTCGATAGCCTTTCGCTAAAAGCTCTAATATGGATTTTTGCTGCTTGGATAGCTTAAGGGGTTTGTTTGGAGCACAGGTTATTCCTTTGTGTCTCTTTGATTGATCATAAGCTGCCTGATAGATTTCATGCACATAATTATAATTAGGTATTGCTGTATCTTCGGTATTCAATCTTTTCCTAATCCTGTTCAAGAGGGGAAGAACTGCTTTCCCCTCGTCAGCAAACACTCTGACAAAATAGTATGGTGCAGCTTCTGCCAATGTGGTCAGAAGCAGTTCAACGGATTCCTTTTTGTTACCTGTTATCCAATTAAGAATAATTAGTAGCAGGGTAGCTTCTATTCTGTCAAGCAGTCTGCCAAAATCACGGGATAAAACTTTTATCCGATCACATAACAGCTCAGCTTTTTTATATTCACCCAAGACAATATAAGCCCTCGCCGTTGTAAAGTGAAGGTAGATTTTGTGCAATTCCATGTCTTGCTTATCTACTACAAAGTAATTCTCAAGCCAAGCTACGGCAGCAGCTGTATCGCCGTCCATTAGCTTTATTCTCGTTTCATAGGCTGAATAGACAGGCAGAAGGTATAATAAATTCTTATTTTTCAAAAATTCTTTTATTTCATCTCTGTACCGTGTGGACTCTTTCTCCCTGCCCATAGCAAAGAGGCAGGACGCTATATGCAGTTTGGACAAGAATATGAGCTCATCTGAGTCGGTCGCTGGATTTGGCGTCACAAGAGAAAACGCCTCTTTTAACTGGTTCCTTTCATAGAGTAGCCCTGAACGTACCCCAGATTCGATAATGGGATAATAACTACCGAGCATCTTAAAAAAAACAAGGCGAAATTCCGTAAAATGAGCTTCGGTATCTATGGCGTAATAGGAATAATCCCGATGTGTTCGGTAAAAAGAAGGAAAATATTGACACTGAGATTTGGGAACATTCCCCTCATTCACCATAAGTGTATCTTCGGTTGTCAGTTTAGCTGCCTGCTGTGTAAAAGTATATCGATGATCAATGGTAAGGAGAAAAAGCATACTTTCTAAAAACATGGGATATTCGCCTGCGATATCATGAATCCGCTCATAAAGTTTATCCATATGAAAAAAGAAATTATTTACGTTGTTGTAGAACAAGGCATACCAGGCACAGCCAACGTATAAATATGGGTTATTTTCCAAAAAGGTAGAGGGAAGATCATTGATAAAGGAAATTTTTGAAAGCTCGGAGCTTGACTTTCCCTTGTTATTCCAGAAATGATACAAGGCAGCGGCGGTTCCCTTTTTATCCTCAGCCTTGACATAATAACGCAGGGCGTCAAAATATTTCCCTTCTTCAAAATAATAGTCCGCTACCAATTGATACTGGGCATCATATTTGACATCTGTTTCTTTTTCTGCTTCCCTTCGTAAAAAATCCAAAAACAAATGATGATAACGGAAGGTATCGTTCCCTCTGCTGATAAACATATTTTCACCGCACAGCTTGTTGAGCGTCTGACTGGCATTGGTGTTCCCCGTCAGCCGTTCACAGAGCTTGATGGTGAAATCATCCACAATCGAGGTTTTTATTAAGAAAAGACGCAGAGTATTATCGAATTTCCTCCATATCTGCTTTTCTATGTAATCATCAAGAAGGCCTCCATCCAGCTTGTGTTCGGCAGTTATCTTACCACTTAAGGCCAAAGCACTGACTGCAATAGCCCAGCCATCGGTGAGAGCAAAAGCCTGCTTCGCCTCGTTTTCCGTAATAAACCGGCCATAGCTTGAAAAAAACCGCCGTATCTCATCGCTCTTAAAAGCAAGCTCGGGCCCATCGATGAAAGCGATCTTGCCGCTCTCATTCATAGGGGTGAAGAAGTCGGGTAATTCTTTGCGGCTTAAAAAAACCACAGTGACAGATAAGGGTAGCCTCTTCACTATAAAGATCAAAGATTTTAGTATCTCATCATTGTTAATAAAATAAAAGTCGTCTAGAACAAGTGCGTATTTACGGTTGTCAAAGGAGAACCTGGACAGGATATCGATGGTGTATTCCACAGGTGAATCGTTAAAGGCGGATTCCATGACAATTGCGGTAAGGCTTTCTTTCTGAGGTATGGCGGAAAAGAGGGAGGAGCAGAAAAACCGGTAAAAAGCAGCAGGCGTATTGTCATATTCATCAAGCCCGAGCCATATAGGGATATAGCCGGATTTTTTCATCCACAAAAGAGTGGATACCGTTTTACCGCAGCCACCCGGAGCGTTGACGTAGATACAACGTTTCTCCGAAGCCTTATCAAAACGTTTCAGTAGCTCCAGACGTGGTGCACATATCTCTGGGAGTTTTATCGGAATTAGTTTATCGGTTTGCAAAGTGATCACACTCATACACGCACCTCCTTACTGGTAAATAATAACATATTACCTGTTTATCATCAAGTGTGTCAAAACACCCATGTGATATTTTGCATTTAAAATACGCTTAAAAAAATAATAGATTGGAAAAAAATCTCACATTGGGTTACAGTGCCCAAAAATTAAATTTCTAATACCTCACATCAATGTAATTTTATGTTACTATTATTTCCCTTACAATGAAATAGTAAGAATACGTTGTTTGTGGAGGCCAATAATATGAAGCAGATTCTTGAGGGCAGCTTTGATTTTTCCGTACGCGCCATAGAGCTTGTAAGGTATCTGAATGAGGAGAAGAAGTCGTTCCCGCTGTGCGAGCGTTTTCTAAAGTGCGCTACGGGGATCGGGATATCTCTGAGAATCGCCCAATTGACCGATGGAAAATCTTTCGGATATGGCAGTCTGGCCTTATCGTATGCGGTTGAGGCGGAATATCTGCTTGAGATCATGGTGATAACAGGATGTTTGCAGGAAAAACAGAGTCAGCCTATTATAGACGACTGTCATGTATTGAAGGATGCAATTGCGAAGTATATTCAGAAATGAAATGACCGCATACCACAAATAGGATCAGAAAGAGAGGTAAATTACAGTCGGACTTGGTAAATGCAAGCTGGCCTGTTGATAAAACACGAACGACCTTTACGTGCAATTACTGGATCGAGAACTAAACCAAATCTTGAAAGGAGCTTCACAATGAAACAGATTAATTATGCTAAACCAGCCCGGAGAGTGCTGGCTGCCATACTCACGGTACTTCTGCTTTTATCACTGATGCCGGTGACTGCAATCGCATCAACAGAGATAGTAAGCGATAATGTCTGCACCATTTCCGGCGGAGGCAGCTATCCCACATTGGCAGAAGCATTGGCAGTGGTGGAGGATGCCCAGACGATCACGCTGCTGCAAGACATCCCATCAGTCTCCGGTTTTATGGTTTCCGGGAAAACGATAGAAATAAATCTTAACGGTAAAACACTAAATATCAGTACTTCAAGTCAAAATGGGATAGAGGTTCAAAGCGGAGGTGCCCTTACCATTAGCGGAGGTGGTCAGCTGAATGTGAACGTGACAGGTGCTGCCAACCATGGTTTGTATGCGAGCGGTACATTAACAATTACCTCGCCTTGTACCGTAGCCTCCGCAAATGGTATTGGTGTATATGCGTACAGTGGCGATATCTTTCTTCAAAATGCCTCTATAACCGGTCATGGAATCGGTGCCTCTGCAGTTTACGGCAGTGTTAATATAGTAGGAGACGTTGCTGCGATCGGAGGTCTGGGCAGTCACGGTGTTAGCGCATACTCCGGGGGCCGGGTTGAAATAACCGGTTCGGTCAGCGCCGGTTCCATCGGTGTTTTTGTAGATGGAGCCAACAGTAAGATAATTGTGGAAGGAGATGTAACGACCAATCAAGTAGGCTCCCTGGGAGTTTATGCTTATGATACTGCAGAGGCAACAATAAACGGAGTAATAACTGCAGTAAGGTATATCCAGGTAGGCACAACAACGAAAACAGTTGACGACAAAGTCTATCCCACAACCAAATTCGGCTACCTTACCTATACAGACTTTACCAACACAGTTTGGGTTAAGGATACCACTCCGTCGACTAATGTATGTGCTATTGGCGGTACAGAATACGCAACGCTGACCGATGCTCTTGCAGTAGTGACGGATACGACTCCGACCACAATCAGAATCCTCCAAGACATTGACAATACCGGGGGTATACAGCTGATTAATAAAAAGGTTACCTTTGATTTGAACGGACATACCGTAAATATGGAAGCTACGGGGGTAGCTGAGACAGCTCTGATCGTAAACGGTGGAAGTCTTAATCTGATTGGCAGCGGAGAGCTAAACATCGTCGGTTTGACGAATGGGATAAAAGTGCAAAACAACGGCACGGCAACGGTGACGAATGCTAAGGTTACCGGCGGCTCCAGCGGAATCGCCGCCGCGGCTGAAGGAAACGGAACACTGGTGGTATTAGGTGATGCTATCGCGACAAGCTATCCCGATTGCGCTGTACTTGCTAATTTCGGCGGCAGCGTAACAGTGAACGGTAATACACAAAGTGTATGGCAGGCAGCCTTCGCAGGACAGCCGGCAACCTCAGGTGGACGTAAATCTATCGTGTATATCAAGGGCAATGCAATCTCCACAGCTACCTCAGCAGGCAGCGCAGCCGTGCATGCCTTCGCCGGAGGTGAGATTACGATAGATGGTATCCTCACCACAGACGTACCGAACCGGTATATCAGGGTTGGCAATACGGAAAAAGCGATTACTGACAATACAATACCGACAACCAAGACGGGCTACAATACCTATACCGATGGTACCAGCAAGGTCTGGGTTAAGGATACTACTATACCAAGCAATATCTGTGAAATCGTTGGTGGAAGCAGCTATTCCTCATTGGAAGCAGCTCTTGCAGTAGTAACGAATGGGCAGACCGTCCGGTTGCTTACCGAAATCAATCAGATTGGTGGAATTGAACTTCATGATAAAAGTCTCACCTTAGATCTGAACGGACATACGTTAAACGTTTCCAATCCCAATGATGACGCCATTGGACTTTGGGTAGAGGATGGAGACCTATATCTGACTGGAAACGGGGAGTTGAATGTCTCAGGTGGATGGGTTGGTGCACGAGTCCAGGGATCCGGCAGTGAGGTAACTGTAACAACTGCTGTTGGTGGTTCTGGCAATGTTAACAGCGTTGGTGCCTATGTCTCAGATAACGGCAAACTTACCGTAACAGGCGGCGTCACCGGTTCAAGATACGGTGCCTATGCCAGTAGCCAAGGCGAGATCATAATCGGCGGCGATGCTATTGCGACAGCTCCCGCTCCTTACGACTGCTTTGGTGCGGCGGCGGATTCCGGCGGCGTTATCACCGTCACAGGCACTGCGCAATCCTCTGACCGGGGTATCTATGCCTACAACCCTAACAGTAAGATCACTGTCGGAAGTGTAATATCTACTGATACCGGCATAAATAGTCATAAAATTGCTGTACAGGTGGATAATAGGGCGCAGGTATTTATCCTTGGTGATTGTACGATTAATGCCAAATTCGGAACTGCGGTACACGTCTCCTCCGGAGGGCAGGCTACCATCGATGGAACCATACATCACGACGGTGTATATGTCAAGATTTATACCACGATAAAGGACGGCAGCGCTGCAAGTCGCACCCTTCCCACTACAAAACAAGGTTATAATACCTATTCTACCGGGGAGGGTACTGTATGGGTAAAAGATACAACAGCTTCTAGTAATGTTTGTGCTATAGGCAGTACGGAGTATGCAACACTAGACAACGCACTGGCACAAATAACAGACGCAACTCCTACAACAATCACTATACTGAAAGACATTGATCATCAGGCAGCAATTAGTCTTGTGAATAAAAATATAACCTTTGATCTGAACGGTCATACCGTGAGCATATCAACGGATGATGCTCGCGATACAGCATTAACTGTGAATGACGGGAGCCTCAATTTGTCCGGAAGCGGTGCTCTCAACGTAACCGGTCTGTCACACGGGGTAACCGTTTATAACAATGCTAACGTTACCGTTACGAATGTCACGATTATTGGCATCTCCGGTGTTGATGCCTCTAGTGCCAGTCTCGGCGGAACTTTAGTAGTATTGGGCAATACTTTATGCATAAGCGACGCCTATACCATAAGCACCGGTTATGCAGCATATGCCGAAACCGGAGGCAGCGTGACGGTCTATGGAGACGCGCGAAGCTATGGTGTAATCGCATGCGTCGAAACGCAAGGCCAAGTGCATATTAAAGGTAACGTAATTGAATATCCGAGTGACTCATATACCAGTAGCGGTGCATCTGCAAGTGATGGTGGACAAATCACAATTGATGGCGAAATAACAGCGGAGCGTTATCTATACGTTGGCCATACATTGAAGACTAGCACTGATGTAACTAGGCCCACAACAAAATCAGGTTACCATACCTATACTGACGGCACCAACACCGTCTGGGTCAAGAATACCGTAGCTTTGGAGGTAACCGGCATCGCTATTAAAACCCAGCCTTCGGATTTAACTTACACCGCGGGGCAGACTCTGAATCTGTCTGGATTGGTGGTAACACTTGACTATAACGATGGCTCTACACTGGATGTGGACTACGAGGACTTCAGCTTCAGGAACATCACAGCCAATCCGACACAGGGAACAGCTATGGCAGTAGCTACCCATCATAATCAACCGGTGACGTTAACCTGTAACGGAAAGTCCGCTACTACCCGGAATTTGACGGTAACTGCCGTTCCACCAGTGATTACCGATCCAACACCGATCGGTCCGCCAGCTTCTTCACAAGCACCACCACCTTCACCGACACCTACGCCAGTGCTTGATGCTGTCGATATTGATAAGTTGGATGGTTCGGCTACAATTTATATATTCGAACCGGGTGAAAATGGCTCTATAGATGTATCAGTGGAATTACCGATTGAACTTATACTGGATCAAATAGAAGGTGAAGGACCAACGGAGGAACCGTTTGAACTGAATATACCGTTAACTTCCCGGAAATTAATATCTATCATTAAGGAGAACGAAGTACAAAAGGTTAATCTGTCGGTAGCAATACCGGATAGCATTTTGAATAATTCTCGGCTGGCAACGAATATCCTGCTAGCTCCGGATTTGCTAGAGGCAGCAATTGAAATAGGCTCTGATGTGTCAATAACAGTAGAAGACGATAAAGGAAGAAAGAGGTATTCCTGGACTTTTACCGGTGAGAATTTGACTAATTCGAACAGAGAGATGACAGAAGTCAACCTATTCTTAGAGGTCGAAGCCTTAAGCAGTGACGCAGTTCTTGGAGAGCTTCTACCGGAGGACAGTGAAGCTGCTTCCGGATTAATCGTGAACTTCGCATATGAGGGTGTATTACCGGCTCAAGCAGCGGTACGTATTTATGTCGGTGACCAGGAAGGTATTGACCCGGGAGACAGAATTTACCTTTATCATTACAATACCACAACCGGAAGATTGGAAACCTTACCCTACAGCTCAGGTTACGTCGTAGATAAGGAGGGATATGTTACGGTTAACATCCTTCATTGTTCAGATTATGTAATGCTACGGGATAAAGCAGGTAATGATTACATCACCTCATTACGTGATCAAATCAGCATAACACCTACAAATTTCACACTATATGTGGGTGGGACTACAGGAGCAACTGCTGCCATTCAGGTTGTATTGCCTGCGACCTTAGAACTCGTTAAAAATATGGAGATGAAGACCTCAGGAAATGCAATCGGAGCGGTAACCGCAGCCTATAAGTCGAGTAATGAAAAAGTGGCTACCGTCAACAGCGAAGGTATGATTACTGCCATTGGTGTTGGAAGAGCAAGGATTACCACAACGATAACTCTCTATAGTGGGAAAACAAAGACAGTAGTAATAACAATTACCGTGAAGAAGCCCTATCTATCATTCTCAAAGAGTTCAGCTTCCATGAAGTTAGGAGAAGTCTTTACTTTTAGAGTAGATTTTTACGGAGTTAAGCCTGACGATATCGTATGGACAACGACCAAAAAATCAATCGTAGTGATCAACAAAAAGACAGGGAAGGCAGTTGCAAAATCAAAAGGAATAGATTATGTTGTTGCAAAAGTTGGAAAGGTTTCTGAAAAGATAAAAGTTGTCATAGATTAAGTGTATAAGGAACAGCAAGAAGCCTGCAGTTTAAAGACTACGGGCTTCTTGCTGTTAGCACATGTATATTTAGCAGATTGAGATTATTGTATCAGCTGATCCAGTACCTTAATGTAATCTGCCTGAACAAGCTCCGTCTGGCGTTCGAGAGAATTTGCCCTGGTAGTCTCCAGAAATGCCATGGTTATTGGCAGGAACATCTCGATCCTTCGTTGATACTCCGGTGTGAAGAATTCCTTGCTCCCGCAGAGAGAGGTATAGATTAACTGATTGCTGCTTGCCAGAACGAAGTTCTTGAAGGTATCATTCTCGGCAGAGTAGGTATCCATAATACGATATAGAAAATGGAACAGCTTGTTCACCAGCTTTTCCTCTCGTTCCTTCGTAAGATCCACAGTGAACAAGGTCTGATACCCCTTCCCACTGTCCTCCTTGATATCCTGAAGATCATCCGCTAGTTGAAGGAAGAAGCCGAAGCCCAGATAAAAGTGAAAATCAGCAGGAGTCAGCTCCTTATTCACCAAAAAGCGGTCTACAAGAACAGAGACGCCTCCCTTAAAAAGAGAGATGTTCAGGCGTTCCTCCTCGCTCAGGGTGAATTGCTGATTTTGTTGACGAAGGCTCTCCTCCTGCGCCTCCAGCATCATGAGGAGCAAGGTATAGATGCGATCATCCTTCTCTCTGGGATAATCCGAAGCAATTGCCTGAAGAAGATCACAGGTCTTTTTATGATGTTTACATTGGGGTCGAACCTTTTTGCCCAGGAGCTTATCCCGTATTAACTGGTTATATTTCTGCTTTTCGGTTGATGAAGGCTTAGAGCCATCGATATAGTTATCGGTGAAGGGATACAACATACTGTAACCGAAGCCTGCATTGCTAAAACCGGTAGGTACAAGATGGATCACCTTGAACATTGCATATACGATATAGTTGCGGATTGCCTGACCAATCTCGTCGAATCGAAGCTCCGGTGAGAAGTGTCGTACCTGCTTCAGAAATGCCATTAACTCCTGATAAAAGGCATCGATTTCCGATGGTTGCATTGCATTATGTATTCCGATGACATTTTCCTCATATAAAACACGAAAGATAAGCTCCAGTGTTTTCTTGCGCCATTTTTTTCGTCCGATCGGCAGTCTTGGCAGATGCTTTGTCTGATCGTGAAATTCTTCGGTAACCTTTCGGAGGTATGCTTCATTCTGATCTTTTTTCTCTTTTGATATTTCTTCTAAATAATTCGGAAAGTCCTCCGGAGCAGTAAGCCATTCCCCTTTTAATGTCTCAAGACACTGCAAAACATCCCCACGAATATCCATCTTCATAACCATGCCTTTCTATAACCTGTCATCAAAACAGCAATTTATGGTTATTATAGCATATGTATGTCTAAAAGCAAAATGACTGTTGCAAAATGTATTAACTACAATTTTTGCAACAGTCCTATTATTATCATTATTTATGTTTTGTCTTACCCAGATAAGCAGCCTTAACGGACTCGTCATTGAGAAGCTCCGACCCGGTTCCGGCTAAGGAGATATTACCGGTCTCACAAACATAGCCGTAATGGGCAATCTTCAAGGCGAGATTCGCATTCTGTTCTACCAGAAGGATGGTTACACCCTCCTTATTAATCGTCTTTATGATATTCATAATATCATTGACGATGATCGGTGCCAAACCAAGAGAGGGCTCATCCATCATAATGAGCTTTGGCTTACTCATAAGAGCACGACCTACAGCTAACATCTGCTGCTCTCCACCGGACAGAGTACCGGCCATCTGCCAGGAACGTTCCTGTAGCCTGGGAAACAGCTTATATACCCATTCAATATCCGCATCAAGGTTATCCTTGCGAAGATAACCGCCTATCTTGAGGTTCTCAAGGACAGTAAGATTTGCGAAAACGCGACGACCCTCCGGAACAAGAGTAATTCCTTTTTCTACAATAGCATTGGTAGACTTTCCGGTTATCTCTTCTCCTTGATAGGTTATCTTACCGCTTTCTGCTTTCACCAGTCCAGCGATAGTACGAAGAATAGTGCTCTTACCTGCACCGTTTGCGCCGATCAGAGTGACTATCTCCCCTTCGGGAACATTCAGGCTGATACCCTTTACTGCACGGATACCGCCGTAGGAGACATACAGATTATCCAAGGTTAATAAATTATTCTTCGCCATCTTCCTGTACCCCCAAATATGCATCAATCACGCGTTGGTTATTCTGTATCTCATCCGGTGTTCCGGAAGCAATCAGCTTACCGAAGTCCAGTACATAGATACGATCTGAAATATCCATAACCAAATCCATATGATGCTCTATCATAAATATTGTTAAATTAAATTTCTTGCGAATATCATAAATAAATGCGGTTAATTCGTCAGTTTCCTGCGGATTCATGCCGGCTGCCGGCTCATCCAGAAGAAGTAACTCAGGATTCGTAGCCAAGGCACGTGCAATCTCCAGATGACGCTGCTGACCGTAAGGCAGAGAGTTAGCAATCTCATCCTTCACATCGGTCAAACCGAGAATATCCAGAAGCTTCAAGGTCTCTTCCCGCATTGCCTTCTCTTCCTTGTGATTGATACCGAGGGTAGCAGTGAATATATTTGCCTTCTGGCGCATGTGCTTTGCAATCAATACATTATCGAAGGCAGTCAGCTCCTTAAAAAGGCGAATATTCTGGAAGGTTCTTGCCACGCCGAGCTTTGTAATCTGATCCGGAGTTTTTCTCATGGTAGTTGTATAGCTGCCTTTGTTCTCTCCGGCATAGAGCTTCTTCATGTTACCCTTGGGGAAGTTGCTGGTGATCATACTATCTTTAAAAGAAACAGCACCGTTGGTAGGAGCATATACCCCGGTGATAACGTTAAAGGCAGTTGTCTTTCCGGCACCGTTTGGTCCGATCAAGGATACGATCTCATTCTGATTTACCTCTAAGGATAGATTATCTACGGCTACAACACCACCGAATTGCATTGTGATATCACTTAATTTCAGAACGGAATTAGGCATTCTTCGCACCTCCCTTTTTAGAAGAGCATAGCTTTTTCAACCGATGTTCGAGTCGATCCCAGGAAAATTCGTTCTTCCCCATGATTCCTCGTTGATAGAAGAGAACGACTACCAACAGAATAATCGAGAAGATTACCATACGAAAGCCCGTACGGAAAAAGGGAATCTGAACTCCTCCGATCGAAAGAGGGTTATCAAAGAATCGCAGCCACCATTCCTTACCTGCGGTAACGAGCAATGCTGCAAGGACGCTACCGGTAACACTACCGATACCACCGATAACAACAATCAAGAGAATATCATAGGTTAAAGATACACTGAAGGTCTTTGAGTCAATGGAACGCATGAACATCGCCAGCATGCCGCCACTGACTGCGGAGAAGAAGGAGCCAATAATAAAGGACATTTGCTTATGTCTGGCAAGATTGATACCCATTGATTCTGCTGCAATCTCATCCTCGCGGATTGCTCGGAAGGCACGTCCGTAGGTGCTGCGAAGAAGCAGAACCATTAACAATACACATACCACCATAATTGCAAAGGTCTCAACGATAGAATCAAAACCGGGGATTTTCTTCAGGCCATAAGAACCGTTCGTGATGGTATCCATCTGAGGACTGGAGATAATCGCACGCATGATTTCAGAGAAACCAAGAGTAGCAATCGCAAGGTAATCGCTCTTAAGTCTCAGAACCGGATAGCCGATTACAGCGGCAAACAGGGCGGCAACCAGACCTCCGATGATCAAGGCAATATAAGGTAGTAACGCCTGAGTGAAGGCGGGACCTGATTCCAACCAATTCTTAAAGCTTAAGATGGCAGGAGAGATACCGCTGATATAATATACATCAGAGATATTTTGCACAGGAATTAGGAAAATAGCGGTAACATAAGCACCAATCGCCATAAAGCCGGCCTGACCTAGGGAGAAAAGACCGGTAAAGCCGGTAACAAGGTTCATGGACACCGCTACAACGGACAGGATAATTCCCTTTTGAAGAACAGTATATGCCATACCATATTGATGTTTATTTGCCTCCAGGAAGAATAGCAGTGCAAGCACCAGGGCACCCAGGATGGCGGTATAAATAATTTTCTTTGACTTTTTCATACGAGCCTCCTAGACCTTATCTATCATTTTCTCACCAAACAAACCAGTCGGGCGGAAAAGTAGAATAACGATTAATAATACAAAGGTAAATGCATCACTATAAGTGGAATATCCAAAGGCAACGAGGAAAGTCTCGACGATACCGATGATAAATCCACCGACAACCGCACCCGGAATGCTACCAATACCACCAAGAACTGCGGCAATAAAGCATTTTAAGCCCGGAAGTGTTCCGCTGAATGGAGTAACGGACATACGGTCAGTAAAGTATAGGATGGAGCCAATGGCTGCCAGGAATGATCCGATAATAAAGGTGGTACTGATGGTATTGTTGATTCGGATACCCATCAGCTGTGCAGTCTCGAAATCCTTCGAAACGGCACGCATCGCCATTCCTACCTTAGTATGATTGATTAACAGCATAAGACCGATTACCATAAGAATGGTTAAGACCGGTGTAATAAAGGTAACCAGAGAGGATGAGATGCTTCCGATCTGGAATATTTTCTTTAGGAAGGGTATTTCCGGATACGCACGTGGAAGTGCGGTGAATAAATAGGTAGCCAGATTCTGCAGAAGATAGGATACACCGATTGCAGAGATCATAATAGACATACGAGGTGCGGTGCGGATTGGCTTATAGGCAACACGCTCAATTACGACACCAAGGACTACGGTCAGGATACATACCAGGGGAATAGCGATCTGCCATGGAAAGGTGACCATGGAAAAGATCATGAAATAGCCGGCCATCATAAAGATATCTCCGTGGGCGAAGTTGATGAGGCGAAGAATTCCATACACCATGGTGTAACCGATGGCGATTAACGCATATGCACCACCAAGGGAAATACCCGTTAGTGCATGTTGGAATAAGGTTGATACTGTCATGAGATGTCCTCCAAAACCATTCGGTTCTCTTAATTAATCAGAAAAGGGCTGCCTGCAGATATCGAAGGCAGCCCCCACACTTCAATTCATTACTTTGCTACTGTAACTGTTTTCAAGAATTTGAAAGCGCCGCCTTCCACCGTCTTGATGAATGCCATGTCCTTCTTAGCATCGCCGTTCTCGTCAAAGGAGATTGATCCGGTAACACCATCGATTTTAACATTAACAAGTGCATCGCGAATTGCGGTTGAGTCGGTAGAACCAGCCTGCTTAATTGCTTCCAGAGCAACTAAATATGCATCATAACCAAGAGCGGATACCGCAGGAATGATTTCGGACTGGTTGTTCTCCTTTAAATAAGGCTTAAAGCCTGTGATAAAGGATTCGGCTTCCTTTGTTGCGGGATCAGCATCATCAAAGAATGTGGAGAGAACAATGCCCTCTGCATATTTGCCGGCATTCTCAATAATGGTAGAATTCTCCCAAGTGTCGCCTGCCATAATCGGGCAGGTAATTCCAAGTTCACGGGCCTGTGTGATGATCAAAGGAGCAGTTGCGATTGAGGAAGGAGCGAAGATTACATCCGGGTTAGCTGCCTTAATATTGGTTAAGATCGCCTTGAAGTCAGTCTGATTGGTCTGGAACTGTTCTTCGCTAACAATTGCACTATCACCAGCAAGTCCCTTGAAGGCTGTTACGAAATAGCTTCCGAGACCGGAGGAATAGTCATCACCTAACTGAGTAATAACTGCTGCTGTCTTAGCGCCTTCCTGGAAAGCGTAATTCGCCATTACAGTACCCTGGAATGGATCAAGGAAACATACACGGAAGTAAAAATCATTACCGAGGGTTACCTGAGGGTTGGTACAGGAAGCACCGATGGCAGGGATTTTAGCTTCTTTGAAGAACTCACCTGCTGCGATTGATACACCGGAGCCGTAAGAACCTAATACAACTTTAACATCAGAGCTGATCAAGCTTTGTGCAGCACTGACTGCTTCGGTCTTATCGCTCTTATTATCAACTTCAACTAATTGGATGTCGTATGTAACGCCATCGATCTCAACGGTGGGATACATTTTGTTCGCGTAGCGCATACCAAGAACTTCCTGGAATCCGCCTCCTCCGTTCTCTCCTGTTACTGGTTCGAATACGCCGATTTTGATTACTTTACCGCCATCACCTGATTTTGTGCCGCATGCACTGAATAGACCTGCTACTAAGCAGAGGCTGAGTACTAATGTTATCACCTTACGTTTCATAATTTGAACTCCTCTCTTCGTCTTCACACCGAAGACATTTGTCTTCGTATACGTTGACAGTATATCACTTAAAATCGGACAAATCAAGAATATCTTTTTGGTTGTCGAAAAATTTAAGGAGATCTATTATAGAATGATATAATGCAACGAATTTTATCCCTTTGTGCAAAGAAATACTCCGGCATCCTTTGTGATACGAAGGCCGTCTTGACCCAGCTTTTGTTTCAGAAATCGTTCGAAGTCCTCTTGCCTTCCGAGTAGCAGCTGTCTTTGGTTGCCGTGGCAGGAATATATATAATCAGCAAGAGGGGTTAGCTCTGTGACACGAAGCGTATCGTCATAGATGTATTTTTCTGACGTGGTAAAATAACGGGATAACTCCGCCTGACCATAGTCCAGGCCAAAGATATCAAAGAGCTTTACTTCGGATAAGGCAATCCTCTCGTCATATTCCTTCACGAGGAGTTCGATTTCCTTCATATGCTGCTTACCATAGGTACTGCAGCATAGCTGCCCTCCCTTTTTCAGGACACGGGAAAGCTCTTGAAGTGCTTGGTCCCTGTCTTTTGCGTAAAATAGAACATGATTGGCGATGACCAGATCAAAGGTCTGATCCTCATAGGGAATACTCTGAAGGTCAAAGCATTCAAAATGAAAGTTCTGCTCCAGGTCTTTCAGATTCTCCTGTGCATTTCGAAGCATACCGGAGGAGATATCCGACAGGGTGACATGGACATTTGGCGGTAGCCGGTCCGGATTATCCTTCCATAGCTGGCCGTTACCACAGCCAACTTCAAGGATACGCATATTCTCTCTGATCGGCAATAACTCAAAAATCCAGCGAAACCATCCCTGAGAACTTAAGGAATATTTCTTATGTAGGTTAATTCTTGCAGCCACATTATTGGAATTCTTATATTGCTCCACTAAGGTTTCTTCCATTTTAAGCAAATGAATTAGACCAATCAACTTCGTCCAGTCAGGCTCACCGGAGTTGGTGATAGCGTCTTTGGCTTGCGTTATCGTCTGCTCCATCTGTTGAAGTTCGGCTAGTTTATTCTGAATTAAGTCCAGTTGGAGTCCGAAGGATTCTCGTATAAAATTACTGTCTTTATCCCTGGCAGAAATCTCTGCAATATCCTCGAGAGAAAACCCCAGTCGCTTCAGTACAATGATTCGCTGAAGTTTAACAAAATCAAGATCGGTATAATAGCGATAACCGGATTCTTTTACTTCTGAAGGCTTGAGTAAGCCTTTGTCGTCATAATAACGAATGGTTCGTACGGATACATTGGCACGTTTTGCGAACTCTCCGGTAGAGTAGATACTTTTATCCTGCATCGCTATACATCCCTTTCTCTGTGAATATTATTTTATTTTAGAATTGGTTGCGAAATGATGTGGCTTGATCACTTAGGTATCATTATAACATAGATACATTTACAGCTGCAGAAAATCTTTGTGTTCCAGATACCAACGGATCGTGTTTCTTAACCCCTGCGTGAAATCGGTAGCCGGCTGCCAGCCGAGATCCCTCTGAAGCTTAGTGGAGTCAATGGCATACCTTCTGTCATGACCCTTGCGGTCGGTGATAAAATGAACCGGAGAAGCCTTCTGATGGAATTCCTTCGTCATCATATTACTCAGAGTGGATACAAATTCCAGATTCGACCGCTCATTATGGCCACCAACATTATAGACTTCTCCGATTTGTCCTTTTTGCAGAACAAGATCAATTGCCCTGCAGTGGTCCTCCACGTAGAGCCAGTCTCTGACATTGCTCCCATCTCCGTATATGGGGATCTCCTTTCCGCGCAGACAACATTCGATACAGAGTGGCAGGAACTTCTCCGGATACTGAAGGGGACCATAATTGTTCGAACAACGGGTGATGAGGATGGGAAGACCATGAGTCTCATAGAATGCCTTTACCATCATATCGGCGCCTGCCTTACTAGCGGCATAAGGATTTCTGGGGCGAAGCGGAGATGCTTCGGTAAAGTAGCCCTCCTCCGGCAGATCACCATAGACCTCATCTGTCGAAACATAGAGAAAACGTTTCGTATTTCGTTCTACTTCCTGCCAGGCAGCATTTGCTGCATTTAATAAATTCAGCGTACCGAGTACATTGGTTCTTGCAAATTCCATGGGGGAGGTAATGCTTCTGTCCACATGGGTCTGAGCAGCAAAATGAATTACGTAATCAATGTTCTCTTCTGAAAAGAGAGTAGAGACCAATTCTTCATCACAGATATCACCATGAAGGAAGCGATAATTGTCATACTCCTCATAGCAACTTACACTGCTACGATTCCCGCTGTAAGCAAGGCTATCTAAGTTGATAATTCTAATTGTCTCCCCTTCGTGAGAATCGGAACTGCTTGATCGACTTCTCTGCTTCCCTCCCATGAGATAGTGAATGAAATTAGAGCCGATAAAACCGGCACCTCCTGTAATTAAATATGTCTTCATATAAAAATCCTCCATTCTGCCTTACGGTTTCGAACCGTTTTGCTTCTTATGGTTGCATTTTAGAAGGTGACGTTAGGTAAGAGTCAAGATACATTTTAAAATAATTATATAAATATTTTTTATTTGATATCGAAGGTTAAAAATAGTAAAATATAGTAAATGTTATAGAGGAAGGAGGAGGTAAAGAGGAATGAAAAAGATCGTTATTACCGGAAGCACCAGAGGAATTGGACTATCTATGGCGAAGGAATTCTTACAAAAGGGTTGTCAGGTGACAATTACCGGAAGGGCAGTGAGGCCCTCCGAGGAGCTGATATCGGAGCTGAAGCCTTATGAAGACCGCTACCAATATGTACCGTGCAATGTCCGAGACATCAGTGAGGTAGAGGCACTATGGGAGGTAGCGGCAAAGCATTGGGGTGGAATCGACATCTGGGTGAATAATGCCGGGCAGAATGTTCCGCATGAATTCTCTTATAATACGGAAGCTTCTTATGTCGATGCAGTAATTGATACCAATATGAAGGGTGTCATTTACGGAAGTCAGGTCGCAGCGAGGCACATGCTGCTTCAGGGGTATGGGCAGATCTGGAATATGGAGGGCTTAGGCTCTAATGATATGATTCAGGTTAAGACGATTTTATATGGAACCACGAAGAGGGCATTAACGTACTTTACCAAGGGGCTTGCAAAGGAACTAAAGGGTACATCGGTGACAGCGGGCTTATTATCTCCCGGTATGGTACTCACGGATTTTATGACGAAGACACCGGAGGGTGAGGCTTCTCCTGTATTGGAGGATAAAAGCTTTCAATTCATCTTCAATAATCTGGGTGACCGTCCTGAGACGGTGGCAGCCTTTTTTATCCCCAGAATTTTAGCGAATCGAAAAAATGACGCCCATATAGTATGGTTGACGAATGTTAAGTCTCTCCTAAGAATGATGAAAGCTCCATTTGTAAAAAGACGATTAATATAATTAAGCTTTGTATTTAAATATAAATTGTATTCATAGTTCATACAAGTTGAATGCCCAGCCATGAGTCGGATCTATTACTTCTGGTTGGGCTTATTTTAGCGAAAACAAAGTGAGGACACCAGCGATTACCGGAGAAGCTGGTACAACAGGTGTCTTGCAGGTTAGTCGGATTCTTTTGTCTGCTTCTATTATATATCTTTGCGGATAGGCATATTTATATTAGGAAGAAACATGTGTTAGGTGGTAGATTGGATGCTTAATGATTTCATGCAAAATACTTATCAGGCACTGGTCGATGCGATTATCCCAAGGACCCCCGCTCTGGCACAGGAATATGGCCGGATACAATACTACGGAGCATTGGATCAGCTGGTGGATCAGTTTTTGATTTATGAGCTGGATCACTACCCGGTACCAATGGCAATTCCAACAGCAGAGATACTGAATGCTGCAGCTGTATTGTGGAGAAGAGATCAGGGGTATTTTGGACCCATAAGCTTTGCCATGCTTTCTCCTATAGAACGGCTCAGTGTGCTTGGAATGCTTCGGCAAGAGACGCAGACACCGGAGATGATATCAATTGTGTCAGGGGTTGATCCGGGACTATGGAGGACGGTGATCTCGATGCTCGATTCCTATACACTCATGGGTTATTATTCAGAGTGGTTCGGATATGGAACCACAAGATTATATCCTCCTGAGGAAAGGGTCCTGGAGTTCAAGCCGCTTAGTTGGCTTCAGGTAGGATATCCAGGACCTTCGCTGGGTTATCGGGCTCTAAGGGACATCACGCTGGATGATAGTAGTGTCGAGGGATAAGAAAGGAGAATTCGATGAATGCGAATTATGATACAGATGTCATTGTGATAGGTGCAGGAGGAGGAGGAGCCGTTGTAGCGAAGGAGCTCGCTGAAAAGGGGGTTAAGGTCATTGTGCTTGAGGCGGGACCCTGGTATGGCAATTCCAAGTGGCCTAATCCGAATGCGGAACCCGGAGCAACTGGCAGCTCCAGCTATGAGGATCTTAATATCGATATACTGAAGAAATCCTTTACTGACCTGGAGAATGATATGAATGATATGGTTACCGGCAAATTTCGTTGGGGACCTGCAAATCGTAATCTTCCCCCTTGGACAAGAAAGGGAGGTGCAACCTGGCAGAACAGCGGAGTTGGCGGTACGACACTTCATTATTTTGCAAATTCCCCAAGAGCAATTCCTAAGGCGGTGAACAATCATTGGCCTATCAGTTATGAGGAGCTGATACCCTATTACGAGAGGGCAGAAGCTGAGCTGCCGGTGCATCCGGCTCCGATTACGCCGAAGGAGGAGCTGTTCTATTATGGAGCGAAGCGTGCCGGTTGGAAGCTTGAGACATCACGTGATATAACCGGACCTTGTTACCGTCAGGGAATCAATGCAATACTCGGAGTGAATCCCTCCATCAAGGATCCGGATTTTGATCTTCAAAACAATCAATCGGTTGGCTGTACCTTAAGAGGACACTGCGTGAACGGTTGTCATATCGGTCCGACGGTGGATGCGGTTGCAAAACGCTCTACTCTCGTCAGCTATATTCCGAGAGCTTTATTAACCGGAAATACGGAAGTCAGGCCCAATGCGTTCGTTACGAATATACTGACAGATGGGATAGGAGAGGAATTGCATGCTGTCGGTGTAATCTATAAGAATACCTGGACCGGAGAGTCTACAACACTGTATGCCAGGGTTGTCGTGATGGCAGCAGGAGCTGTCGAAACACCGAGGTTATGGTTGAATTCAAAGCTTCCGGAGAACCCTTGGGTAGGAAAAGGTCTTACAAACCACTATTTTGATACGGTAACCGGGATTTTTAATGAGCAGGATTTAGTGAATGTGTTAGGAGTATCGGATATTAAGCCCTATGTGGGTCAAAATGCTGCAGCAAGACTAGACATACCCGGCCTCGGGGTAATGATAACGATGGGAATGAGCCCGGCTCTCTGGTCTACTCTTGCCTATGCCACCAGTACAGAAGGCTACACCGCTCTTCGTACAGCAGATCCTCAGAATGCTTGGGATGTCGAGGGAATTGTGAGTGGAGAACAGCTGAAGGATTATATGAGAGAATATCAGAGATCCTTGAGCATCCTAATTTTCGTTGACGATGAAGTAAATCAGAGCAATGAAGTAGTTCTTGATCCGGTACAAAAAGACGATTTTGGTTATATACCGGTGCTCCGTTATCAACCCAGTGAGTCAGATGTGATAAAAAGAGAGCAAATGGCAACCTATACAGCGCAGCTTCTACGTGCCGCCGGTGCAAGAACCATTATTCGTGCTAACTGGTCGCCTGAGCTCTACATACATATCATGAGTACCATGCGCATGGGCTTTGTAACCGATACAAATTGTGAGGCTTATCAAGTAAAAAGACTGTATATCGCCGATAACAGTGTATTAAACAACGGAATCGGAGGACCTAATCCAACGCTCACGACACAGGCTTTAGCCACCAGAACTGCTGATAAGATATGGGATAAATACTTCGCTATTATTCAGTAAAGAATTGAGTGCCACAGATATCTGATTGATATTCTGTGGCACTTTGAATAAAATCACCCTTTCCTATGAAATCCTATTAGACAAAATATGCTTTTCTATGATATTATAAGAGCGAAAATTATGTGAGGAAGAGCATTCGATAACCTCTTTTTGGGAGGTATTGTCAGCCTGCTCGAGAAACTGAGAAGAATGTGCATAGAATGATTATTTTGGAAAGGATATGGTATCGCTTATCACGATAGATAAGTGATTCCGGGCAGACGTATGAAAAATGTTGTTGTGATCGGTGTATCAGGAGGTTCCGCTTCCGGAAAAACCACAGTGGCAAATCGTATAAAGGAAGCATTCAAGGATAGTGTGGAGCTGTTAAGTCATGATTTTTATTATCTACCCCATGATGAACTGCCCTTGGAGGAGAGAGTGAAATTAAACTACGACCATCCCAATGCCTTTGATACGCAGCGCTTCATCAATGATATCAAGCTCTTAAAGCAGTACCAACCCATCGATCGCCCGGTATACTCCTATGTGGTTCATAATCGACTGGATGAGACGGTTCGCGTAAACCCGGCGAAGGTAATCATTGTGGAAGGCTTTATGATTTATGAAAATGCCGAACTGAGAGATCTGATGGATATTAAGGTATTTGTGGATACCGATGCAGATGAACGCTTGATCAGACGTATTATTAGGGATGTTAACGAACGTGGAAGAAGCTTGGAATCAGTTATCACCCAGTACTCGAATACAGTGAAACCCATGCACGAATTATTTGTGGAGCCTTTTAAGAAATATGCGGATATTATCATTCCGAGAGGCGGTATGAACGATGTAGCCATCGAAATGTTGATCCACCGGATTAAAGCGATTTTGGCGGAAGATGAAACGGAATAACTAAAAGGAAGCTAAGATAAATACCTTAAACTTTTTAACAAAAAGAGTTTGAGGTATTTTTAAACTAAACGGAGCGTTGATTGTATTAACCTGTAATCTTGATATACTATTGCTGTGAGGTGAAGGAAATGGATTCAGTTAGAACGGGGGCATTGATCGCTGCCTTAAGAAAAGAATTAAATATGACACAGAAGATACTTGCCGAACAGCTCCATGTCAGCGAGCAAGCAGTATCAAAGTGGGAAAGAGGTGTTGGTGCACCGGATATCTCTATGATCCGTGTCTTGGCACAAATTCTTGGCGTAAGCCCCGTACAGATCCTTACCGGAGAAATGACCTCAAATGAGGAGGATTCAGGTAATATGAAACGAATTAAATTCTATGTATGTCCGGATTGCGGGAATATAATAACGAGCACCGGCAAGCTGGAATTAACCTGTTGTGGAAAGGTCCTTGAGGATCTGCCTTTGAATACGGAGGAGCAGGAACATGCTCTTAAGATAGAAGAGTTGGATGGAGGACTGTATTTGAGTATGGACCATGAGATGAGTAAGGAGCATTATATCTCCTTTATTGCTTACTGCACCAGTGATAAGCTTCTGATGAATAAACTATATCCG
This sequence comes from Bacillota bacterium, assembly GCA_023421075.1. Classification (GTDB taxonomy): domain Bacteria; phylum Bacillota; class Clostridia; order Lachnospirales; family Lachnospiraceae; genus Mobilitalea. The sequence continues at coordinate 50,202 of JAEZUM010000044.1, read as the reverse complement.
GAGCAGAATGCAGAGCTGCAGCTTCGTAGGATGGGTCATGGGTTACTTTATTACTACTGTAGCAAACATGGTTTATACTCCTGCAGAATATAAATAACAGATAAATTTCATTAGCGAAGAGAAGCCATCGGTTAGATAGCAAAGCAAAACAGTCTGAATGCTTTGCGGCACTGCCCGGTGGCTTTTCCTTGTAATTGCACATTGAATTTATAGTAGATAAATGTTAAAATATGGGTGTCTACACCCGGATTTCCACCTAGGAGGAATAAGATGAGCAGAAGATTAACGATAATACCTGCCTTCGTCATAGCACATTTTGTGGTTGATTTCGCTTGTGCTTTTCTGATGTTTGGTTTGTTAGTCCCATCAGCGCAGGGCTACAATGCATTTCTAATATACAACTTCTGTGCTTTTGCTCTGCAGATGCCCATCGGTCTACTGGCAGACCGCTTTAATCGCAATGCTGTTTGTGCGGCATTAGGCTGCGGTATCGTGGCTATCGCATATCTTTTTGGTGAGATTGCTGTAGTGGCGGCAATTCTTGCAGGGATCGGGAATGGTATGTTTCATATCGGCGGAGGAATTGAGGTGTTAAATGTCGGGAAGGAAAAACCGACGCTTCTCGGTATCTTTGTATCGCCCGGTGCGTTGGGAATCTATCTTGGAAGCTTACTTAGCAAGCAGGAGATACTTTCTTCTGCAATCATAGTAAGCAGTCTCATCGTTATGCTGCTACTGATACTAATTCTTCAATACATAGACAGGAAGAGCTTCCGATCCAATAATGCTTCTATATCTCTTCAATTCCTAAGCTCCACCGGTGTGATGGTTGCTGTAGCAGGTCTTCTTATGGTGGTGATCCTTCGCTCGTATATTGGAATGACCTCTAACTTTGCATGGAAAAGCAATTCTCTATGGACTTTCCTTTACGTGGGTGCGGTAGTGCTTGGCAAGATCTTCGGGGGAATTCTGGCTATACCGCTTGGGGTAAAGAGGACCTGCATACTATCCCTGGGGTTAGCAGCCGGGTTATTTCTGTTTTCTGATATTCCGGTATTGGGAGTAGCTGCTGTATTCTTCTTCAATATGACAATGCCATTGACTCTTTGGGCAGTGGCTAGATTATTAGGAGGATGTAAGGGATTCTCCTTTGGATTATTGACGTTTGGACTATTTCTGGGATTTGTTCCTCCCTATCTGGAATGGAAGCCGGTGTTCTCAACCACAACAGGTTTCTCACTAGCAGCAGGCTTATCTCTTATCTTACTGCTCTATGGACTGAGAAGGGTGGTGGAGTAATGGGTATGGAGCTTTTGTATTCACTTGGATTGTCATTACTTTTAACGCTGGTACTCGAAGTAAGCTTTGTATACTTATGCCGTATTCGGGATAAGAAGGATATTATACTTCTCATCATGGTTAATATCCTTACCAATCCTCTGGTGGTAATGTCGTATTATATTGCTGTTCACTATGGCAATATGAACCGGATTGCAGTTGTTATCGTCTTAGAGTTGTTGGCAATTCTTACGGAAGGCTATTATTACAGAACCTATGGGAGAACCTTTAAGCATCCCTTTGTATTTGCAGTTGGTGCAAATCTGTTTTCGTTTTGCATTGGTCAGGCCTTGAATATACTACTGTAGAAGAGAGATTAGGTTGTAGATTTATATATGGGAGGATGGATATGAAGAAGATTTATATAAAAGTACTGGGGATACTGGCCTGTCTTGTGACGGCATGCTTCATTACCAGGTCCGCTCAGGCAGATATCATCTGGACGCCGAATGATGATTTCTTTAATACACATTATGAGGAGTGTAAGCAACTGGAGAGAAGCTACATAGCCAATGGCGCGGAAGGATATATCGAGATAAAGAAGAATCCCAAGTCGAAGGAGACGGTAGAGAACAAGGAGAATGGTACCGAGTTCTATGTATCCTTTACCTATACCGATGAAAAGGAACGGGTGTGGGGTGTCGTGGTGTATGAGGATAGTACCGGCTGGGTCTTAATGAAGGATCTGGTAGTAATTTATGATGATATCTCCTTCATGGAAGAGCATAAGGGGGATATCCAGGGATATAAAGGAGAATTTGATGATTATGACCCAGGAGAGGAATTACTCCAATTCTATCAATATCCAGGATCAGGGACTGCGCAAAGTGCTGTGAAGCTGCTGGAGGATAGACCGAAGTTTGACTTTGCCTATGAGGATAAAGATGGCCGTTTGTGGGGACACGTAAAATATTATTATTCGCACAGAGGATGGATCTGTCTGAGTGATCCAACCAATGCGACGATACAAGGGAGTGAAGTGCAGCTACAGGTAACAATCATTCCGCCGGCAGAAGAATTGCCTGAACCCTCAGACTCCCGTGTCAGTACAGAAATTATCATACTTGCGATATTGGTGATCGCTGTGGTGATTGGTACCGGAGTGATTATTCGGATCTTCTGGAAGAGAAAATAAATGGATAGAATTCACAGCATCGCTGTGTTATACTATTACTATCAAATTTAAGGAGGTGGGCTTACCATGAAAAGCTTAGATTGTAACAAGAAAGAGGACATCATATTTATGGAGGGATTATTATTTGAATTACAAGAAAGGTGCAGATGTATTGCCAGCCCGCCTGCTAAAAGAGATTCAGGAATATGTCGAGGGTAGCCTGGTCTATATTCCGAAACGTAGTAGTAAAGCAGGCTGGGGCTATGTCAGTGGTGCCCGTGAGGCAATTGACAGAAGAAACAGAAAAATCATGAATTTGTTTGAACATGGGGAGACAATCGAAGCCCTGTCGGACCGGTTCCATCTTGGTGAAGATACCATTAAGAAAATTGTATATGGGAAAAAACCAATATAATCGTTCTATTCCTATGCATTTTCAAATAACTGTGAGATAATACTAGTGACCGGTCAATTTCGTAGGAAAGGGGATGGTTATGTTGATCAAAAGTATAGAGGTGTTTGAACTTTAATACCCTAAAAAGAGGCAGAGAGCTTGCTCCCTGCCTCTTTTGAATCGTATAAGAGCTAGAGAGACTTAAGCAAACCTTAAGTATTTTACGGTTGAAGTCAGTAGTAAAGGAATGGTAAAATGTGAAAGGCTGATAATGCGATAGAGGGAAATTAATTTAGATGTATCAGTGAAGACAATTATTCTTTGAAGTCGTTAAAAAGGAATGGAGATAACGTAGGAAAGCTGATATAATGAAGCTGTTCGTATGGAAGTGTACTCCATGGAATATAATGCAAGGTAATTATCATCATAACAAGAAATACAAGGCGACAAAACAAAGAGACAAAACTAATAGGGAAAGGCATAGGTACAGATTATGTTAATTGAATTATTGAAAGTCATCATACTGGGTATCATCGAGGGTATCACGGAGTGGCTGCCAATCAGTAGTACGGGGCATATGATTCTAGCAGAGGAATTTATTCATCTAAATGTTACGGATGAATTCATGGAGATGTTTCGTGTTGTCATACAGCTGGGAGCGATCTTAGCAGTTGTCATATTATACTTTAATAAATTGAATCCCTTTGCACCGAGCAAATCCAAGGCTGAGAAGACTGCTACCTGGGATATCTGGTTTAAGGTACTCGTAGGATGTATACCCGCAGGAATCTTGGGAGTATTATTTGATGACTGGTTTGATGCTAATTTTTATAATTATCAAACCGTAACCGTTACTTTGATTGTTTATGGTATTCTTTTCATTCTTGTAGAGAACCGCAATAAAGGAAGATCCGCGAAGATTACAAAATTCAGTGAGCTTACCTATACTACGGCCTTATTAATTGGTATTATTCAAATTCTTTCCATCATACCGGGAACCTCCCGCTCCGGAACCACCATTTTAGGAGCAATCCTGCTTGGGACCTCCAGGTATATTGCAGCGGAGTATTCCTTCTTCTTATCCATTCCGGTTATGTTTGGAGCGAGCTTACTCAAGGTTGTAAAATTCGGGTTTCATTTTACCGGAACGGAGCTGGCTGTCCTAGCTATGGGTATGCTGACGGCATTCGTGGTCTCTGTGCTTGCGATCCGTTTCCTTATGGGCTTTATTAAGAAGAATGATTTCAAGGCCTTCGGCTGGTATCGTATTGCACTTGGTGTAGTAGTGCTTGCTTACTTTGTTTTTCTCGGCTAAAGCGGTTTAAACCGAAATTGAAACAGGATGAAACCATAAATTGTTTCATCCTGTTATGAATTTAAGTCTGACGGACAGATTACTGATTTTGTAATCTGTCCGTCAACTTATGTGTATTCCGGATTACTTTTCGGAGCGGCTTCTTTCGTGTTTTCCTTCGTGAACTCCAATGACCTGACCATTAACGATGCCTACATCAGCATTTTCCTTCGGCTTCATTTTACGAAGCTCCGGATTGCTTTTTTCCCGGTCTTTTATTCTGTTTTTGTTATTATCCATGTTTGACTCCTTTCTTTTTACTGGATTTTTAGATACTTTCACGTTACAATAATAGAATACCCTTTCTCACAGTGATATTATCTGCAGAAGGGTCAAATATTTGCACAGGAATGAATTGACAAAAAAGAGGCATATATACATTTTTAAGAAAGTGGTTTATAATTGCCCTTGATCGCTGTATCAGGGAAGTAAAGTGTAGACGGAAAGTTATGGTGAATTGGAACATAGTGGCTTAAAATGGGCTGTGTTAGTCGGTTTTGCAATAGAAAAGAGGAGAACAATGGTACGTACAAGAGAGGGCAGCAATGTAATCACAGAAGGAGTGATCTGGAAACAGATATTAATTTTTTTCTTCCCGTTGCTATTCGGAACATTTTTTCAACAGCTTTATAATACAGCGGATGCGATTGTAGTCGGTCGTTTTGCAGGAAAGGAAGCGTTATCTGCAGTAGGCGGTGCCACAGGAACGCTGATCAATGTATTTGTAGGTTTTTTTATAGGAATATCTACCGGTGCAACTGTAACTATTTCACAATATTATGGAGGAAGGCATAGAGAAGAAGTTAGTAAAGCAGTCCACACAGCAATTGCCATGGCAATTGTCGGAGGTGCAATCATCATGATCCTTGGGTTGGTCGGTGCACCTATGGCTCTTCGTATGATGGGGACACCGGAGGAGATCATGCCCCACTCTGTGACCTATATTCGAATATACTTCGCGGGAATGATAGCCAACCTGGTATATAATGTCGGAGCAGGCATACTTCGTGCAATCGGTGATTCGAGAAAACCTCTTTATTTTCTGATTATTAGTTGCTTTATCAATATAGTACTAGATCTTGTCTTTGTAGTTGCATTTCACTGGGACGTTATGGGAGTTGCACTGGCTACAGTAATCTCACAGTTATGCAGTGCCATCCTGGTTTGCTTAACACTGATGAGAACAAAGGATTGTTACCGGCTACGATGGAAGGAGCTTCGTTTTCACAAGGATTTGTTGAGGAGAATCATTCGAATTGGGTTACCTGCCGGCTTCCAGTCCTTGATGTATTCTTCCTCCAATGTCATTATACAAGCCAATATGAACAGCTTCGGTACCGATACCATAGCTGCCTGGACAGCCTTTGGTAAGATCGACGGTATCTTCTGGATGACCATGAATGCCTTTGGTATATCCATCACAACCTTTGTCGGTCAGAATTACGGAGCGGGGAGATATGACCGCGTACGCAGAGGCGCGAAGGTTTGCCTTCGTATGGCATTAGGGGTAGCGGTCGGCTTAAGTACCATTCTGTATTTCACCGGACCATATATTTATTGGCTGTTTACTACAGATAAGCTGGTTGTAGATAAGGGAATGGAGATACTTCGTATTATGGTTCCTACCTTTTGGACCTATGTGTTTATTGAGATATTCTCAGGGTCCTTACGCGGAATGGGAGATTCCTTTATGCCGATGATACTGACCAGTCTGGGAGTGTGTGCACTGCGTGTACTTTGGCTGTTTACGATCGTTCCTCTTCGACCCCAGGTTAGTACGGTCATCTATAGTTATCCGCTAGCGTGGATCGTTACCTCGGTTCTTTTTATCATATATTATATATACTATACGAAGAGGCAGTTGCCGGAACGAGTTGTGTAGGTTTTTCCTTAAGATAGAAAGGTGTGTGTCAAATGAGAAATATTAAATTAACGTTGGAATATGACGGCAGTCGATATCATGGCTGGCAGAGACTCGGTAAGGGTGAATCAGAGAATACCATTGAGAATAAGCTGCTTGAGTTGATCAAGAAGATGACCGATGAAGAGGTGGAGCTTAATTGTGGCTGCAGAACAGAAGTAGGAGTTCATGCATATGCGCAGATTGCTAATTTTAAGACCGCTTCCGGCCTGAAGCTCTATGAGATTAAGAATTATTTTAATCGTTATCTTCCAATGGATATCGCAGTAATTGAAGTGGAGGAGGTTCCGGAACGCTTTCATGCAACGCTCAATGCAAAATCGAAGACCTATTTATATCGAATCGCAATTGGCGATGTACCCAGTGTCTTTGATCGCAAATATACTTACTATTGCTTTAAGATGCCGGATATCGTTCCTATGAGAGAAGGTGCCAAGAAGCTCATTGGGAAGCATGATTTCAAGGACTTTTCAACAGTGAAGAAGAGTAAATCTACCGTAAAAGAGATCTATTCCATTGATCTTTATCAGGATTCGAAGGAAATACAGATCACGATTCGTGCCAATGATTTCCTTCATAATATGGCTCGTATGTTGGTCGCTACATTGCTCGATATCGGCTTAGGAGCAAGAAAAGCAGAGGAGATAGAGGAGATTTTAGATCTGAATTCTACCGTGACGGCCAGTGCACCGGCCAGTGCTCAAGGATTGTTTCTTCAGGAAATTGAATACTAATTAGTGATAACGTTAAGGGGTTGTTTCAAAATATATGAGTTAGCATCAGATAGGACTAACGATAAATTTTGATGCAACCCCTTTGCATGTGATAGCTTGTGCGGGATGGGTTTTGTCATTTGTGATTAATCAGGATGTTTCTATAGTTTCCTAATAATCCGGCGAACGCTCGGATAGAAACCTAAGAATGTCTGCTTGAAGTCCGATTAGTACATGCCCATGGTCCGGTAGAAGCATTACTCTCGCGTGAGGCAGAAGCCTCTGTATTCTTCTTGCTGTATCATTAGAATCCAGCAATACATCCTTCTCTCCGACAATAAGCAAGAGAGGCATCTGCAGTTGCTTCAGCTCTTCGTCCGGGTAGATTGGTACCTGCTCCTTGCGAAGATGAAACTGAGAAGCAATTAAGGAGGTATATTCTTTAACCTCATTGGGTATCGGTTGATTACCGTTGACTAGCTTTGCCAGCTTATCACGACCCCGATCTCCTTGAAGCATATAGAATACTGCCTTGAATATGAAGGAAACTCGTTGTTTTCCGATTCCTGACGGACATAAAAGGACCAGCTTCTCCACATAGTTCGGATATCGAGATGCAAAGCCGGTTATGAGCCAACCGCCTAAGGATAATCCCAGAATAGATACATTCGTTAGGCTAAGCTGATCGATGAGTTCCTTCAGCCAGGAATAATATACGGTATGAACTAAAGAATATTGGCGTTCCTCGCTCTTGCCGGGCTCACCGGGAATATCAATGGCATAAACGCAGTAATGCTTACTGTATTCTATGATTTCTCCAAGCATAAATGCCGAATTAGAGCTGGTTCCGTGGAGCAGAAGTAAAGCCGGCAGAGAATGGTCGCCGCTTCGGATGACATAAGTATTCCCGTAACTCGTATTAACATGGAGTTCCTCATATGCGACAGGGCATTGCTTTAAGATCTCGTCATACTTCCTTTGTATTTCTTCTTTTCCTTCTGGGGACCGATAGACAGGGCCAAAGGATGACATATCGATTCTTTTCATTCATATCACTCCTACTCTTTACTCTTAAATAATTCCTTTCCTGTGTTTTGTACCCATTCCAGTTCGTTCTGATAGGAGGAAATCAGGTTGTCTGTTATTCTGTTCCAGATCAGAGTCTCTCGCTCGGTACGGTTTGGGGAGGGGATACCACGCCTCTTTCTTTCCTGATGCATAACTAATTGTAGCTGCACTTCATTTTCGTAATCGGACAATAGCTTTGCTAATTCTTGATCGGATAGCAGATCGGACCATGCAAGCTGAACTAAGAAGGGCTTTCTGAATTCCGGTGCTTCAGGAGAAGTGATAACCCAACTTTTTAAACGCTCCAGGCCTTCATTGGTAATGGTATATACTTTTTTAGAGGGAGCACCTTCTTGATGGATGGTCTCATTCTTAACCAGACCCTCCTCCTGAAGAGACAGCAGTGATTTATAGATCTGATTATTATTGCCGGACCAATACATGAAGGTGGAATCCTCAAACAGTTTTTTTAGATCATAGCCGGTAGAAGGTCTCCAGCTTAAAAAGCCTAAGATAGCATATTGTATAGACATATTGTGAAACTCCTTTCAAATATAGGATTATTATAATGCATGGTATGAGTAACATATAACATATGTTAAACATAACATATACATTTTGGTTTGTCAATACATCGTTTTCTTTCTATTGAACAAAGCAAATATCTTTTTGAGAACGCAAAAAGGCCAGATGCCCGTGGTCAGAAATGGCTATGGGCATCCGGTCTATAATATTGTTTCTTAATCACGCTTCTGAGCAGGTAAATTTGCCTACAGAGCGATCTCACCATGCTCTTTTGTTCTGATGCGAATGCAGTCGAGAACATCATAGATAAATATTTTACCGTCACCCATTTCGCCGGTATTGGCTGTCGTGATGATGGTATCAAGTACCTCCTCTAGACGATCATCGGGGATGATTATTTTTATTTCTATTTTCGATAATGTATTTAATAACACTTCATTACCGCGGATGAATTCAGTAAAACCATGTTGTTTGCCACAACCAAGAACCTGACTAATGGTCAAACCGTTAACCTTGATTTTTAATAAAGCTTCCTTTAAAGGCTCTAAAGCCTCAGGCCGAATAATTGCTTCTATTTTTTTCATTTTATTTACGCCTCCTATAATTAGTCCAGACCATGAAAAGCGGGATAAGCCATCTCACCATGCTCGGTTAGGTCAAGTCCCTGCGCCTCTTGTGCAGTGGCTACACGGATCGGGGCGAACAATTTTATCACCGTTAGGATAACGAAGGTTGCTATTGCAGCATAGGCAATCGTTAATACGACGCTGATGACCTGAACGAGGAATAAATGGGTATCACCATAGATGAGACCATTCCACCCGGCTACCGAATTGATGGATTTATCAGCGAATAGACCGGTTGCAATACCGCCCCAGATACCACCGATTCCATGGCATCCGAATGCGTCCAAAGCATCGTCATATCGGAATTTTGCTTTAATCTTAGTCATAGTAAAGTAACAGATGGGGCTGACGAGAGCACCAATGATAATGGATGCCCAGATCGGAACAAAGCCGGCACCGGGAGTAATTGCAACAAGACCAACGACTGCTCCTGTAGCAGCACCGAGTGCTGTGGATTTCCCGTGCAGCTGTTTCTCAAGCAGCATCCAGGAGATGAGAGCGGCAGCAGCAGAGGTATTTGTAGTAAGAATGGCATGGACTGCCAATCCGTCCGCTGCCAGAGCGCTTCCTCCGTTGAAGCCAAACCAGCCAAACCATAATAAGCCTGCCCCGAGAATAACATAGGGTATGTTATGCGGCTTGTAGGACACAATTCCGTATTCTCTTCTCTTACCAAGGATAATACTGGCAACCAGTCCGGAGATACCTGAGCTGATATGTACTACATTGCCACCTGCAAAATCGATGCTTCCGAGCTCGCGTAAGAAGCCGCCATCACCCCATACCATATGGGCAAGAGGATAATAGACAATCAGAGACCAGAGGACCACAAAGGCCACCAGGGATGAGAATTTCATCCTTCCCACGAGGGATCCGCAGATCAGCGCAGGGGTTATGATAGCAAACATCATCTGAAATGCTGCAAATAGGCTCTCGGGGATGGTACTTGAATAAAGCTCATTCGGTTTGGCACCGACGCCTTGAAAGAATACTTTACTAAAATCGCCGATGATACCACTATGATCTGCTCCAAAGGATAAGGAGTAGCCAACGGTAATCCATAATAAGGAACCGACACCACAGATAAAGAAACAGGACATCATGGTATTCAAGACATTCTTTCGGCGCTCCATACCGGCATAAAAAAGTGCCAGACCGGGTGTCATAAGGAATACAAAAGCGGTGGACATAATGATAAAGGCTGTGTTGGCAAGACTTATTTCCATAAAAGATCCTCACTCTCAATTATTATAGAATCAAAAAGATCAAAGCTGTACTGCTTTGACCTCATTGTCAGTATTAGATATTCAATTAATGGCATGCGAAATGCTTGGCAAACAAAACAGAACCTGTTATAATCCGAGAATAACCAATCGACAGCATATCCCGCTTCGAGCAGCATGAAAAAATGACTATTTTGTTGGCCGCGGACCAATAAAATAATCATCATTGATTATAATAAATTTTGTTGTTTGTCAGTTCGTTAAAATAATATTTTGAATTATTGCATGAAAAAAAACATTTGTCAAGAAGAATTATTATGAGAAGGATTAGGATAATATTATCATACATTAATCGAAAGATATCCAAATAAGTAATCAAAAGGGAGAACCTATGCAGGAAAAATTATCGCTGCTCATGGAAGAATACAGTATTACTTTTGCGGAGCTGGCTACAAAGCTGAATTTAAGCAACCATACTCTGACCAAAAAGTTTACGGGAACATTGGACTGGACCTTTTCAGAAATCATTATCCTGTCGGAGCTTTTCCATATCGAGAATCCGCAGAGCTTTTTCTATGATAAGAATTAAGTATACTGTGATGAGATAGTAGGTATATGTTACTGATATAGGGATGAATACAGGAAAGAACCGGGCTGGTAAGCAGATGCTTATCAGCCCGGTTCCTTGGTTTGGATGAGAATATAATTTGTGCTTTTATATCGTTGTTGGATATTTTAAGAAGCACCTAAATGTCTGCGACTACGGTTCCGGTTAATCCGTTAATACCATCCCTAGCCTTCTCAAGCAAGGTAATGAGTGCGGAACGACCCGGCTTAGAGGATGCGAATTCGATTGCAGCCTGTACCTTGGGAAGCATAGAGCCCGGAGCGAAATGACCTTGTTCGATGTATTCAGCAGCTTCTTGTGTATTAATCTTGTCGAGCCATTTTACATCGGGTTTCCCGAAGTTAATGGCAACTTTCTCTACCGCGGTGAGAATGATGAATACATCAGCATCGATCTCCTTTGCGATCAAGCAGCTGGCAAAATCCTTGTCAATTACGGCACCGACACCCTTCAGATGATTTCCGATGCGGGTTACGGGGATACCGCCGCCGCCTCCGGCGATTACGATTTCTCCTGCATTCAAAAGACTCTTTACGGTATTAATCTCTATAATTTCCTGTGGACGGGGGGATGCAACAACTCTTCGATAGCCTCTTCCGCTATCTTCAACTACAGTAAAGCCTTTTTCTCTAGCAAGTACTGCCTCATCGGCACTCATGAAGTGGCCAATGGGCTTGGTGGGATGTTTAAAAGCGGGATCCGCTTCATCCACGCGTACCTGAGTAATTACCGTTGCTACCGATTTTTGAATGCCGCGATTGATTAATTCTTCCTTCAGAGCATTCTGTAAATCGTAGCCGATATATGCCTGACTCATAGCAACACAGACGGAGAGAGGGGTAAAGGTGGGGTGTTCCGGATTCTTACGACCGTATTCCGCCATGGCCTGGTTAATCATACCAACCTGGGGGCCATTTCCATGGGAGATAACTACCTCATGACCTTCTTCAATCAGGTCTGCAATTGCTTTGGAGGTCTTCTGTACAGCAATCATCTGCTCGGGCAGGTTATTGCCGAGTGCATTGCCGCCTAGCGCTATAACAATTCGTTTTTTCATGAATCGATTCGCTCCTTCGAATTAATTTAATGTAACAGTTCAGCCATAAGCTCGATTTCGCTTTGCTTCATCTCGCTTGGGCAGAGCGCTATGCAAATTTCAGTATGATGCTCACTCGATAGTAAACAATCGACTTCTCATCATACTGGAAATTTGTATGGCTTAACTGTTACAATTTTCTGGGTACAGAACGCTCCTCCAGCGCTTTTAAGACTGCCTGAGGATTCTCGAACTTACTTAAGAACATCATAGCAGCGATGATATATGGCTTGTAGCTTGCCTCTTTGTATAAAGGATTACGATAACGATCGAATACGGAAGCATCTACTTCGCCTTCTTTACAGCTAACGCCGGTGATATCTGCAGGTAAGCAATGCATATAGAGTGCCTTGCCATCCTTGGTCAGCTTCATTAATTCTTCAGTACATGCCCAGTCTTTATGCTGTGCATTCTGAGCTAATAATTCCTTCTCGAGAGCTTTGATGCCATCAAAATCATTATTGCCGTATAATTCAGTACGCTTCTCCATTGCTTTGAAGGGAGCCCAGCTCTTAGGATATACGATGTCAGCATCCTTGAAGGCTTCTGCCATGTTGTTGGTCTTGGTGAAGGAGCCACCGGATTTAGCTGCATTTTCCTTTGCAATTTCTTCTACTTCGCTCATAACCTCATAGCCTTCGGGATGAGCAAGTACCACATCCATACCCATACGAGTCATCAGACCGATGATACCCTGAGGAACGGATAAGGGCTTTCCGTAAGAAGGTGAGTAAGCCCAGGACATAGCAATCTTCTTACCTTTAAGGTTCTCTACACCGCCAAATTCATGGATGATGTGAAGCATGTCAGCCATAGACTGAGTGGGGTGATCGATATCGCACTGAAGGTTAACCAATGTAGGTCTCTGCTCCAGAATTCCATCTTCATTGCCTAATTTAACTGCTTCAGAAACTTCACGCATGTAAGTGTTACCCTTGCCGATATACATATCATCACGAATACCGATAACATCTGCCATGAAGGATACCATGTTTGCGGTCTCACGAACGGTCTCACCATGAGCGATCTGAGACTTGCCTTCATCCAGATCCTGTACCTCAAGACCTAAGAGGTTACAAGCGGAAGCGAAGGAGAAACGAGTACGGGTTGAGTTGTCACGGAAAATGGAGATACCAAGACCGCTCTCGAATACCTTGGTAGAGATGTTGTTCTCTCTCATAAAACGAAGAGCATCCGCGATAGTGAAGACAGCCTCGAGCTCATCTCCTGACTTCTCCCAGGTTAATAAGAAATCATTGTTGTACATCTCTTTAAAATTCAACTTATTCAACTTATCAATATAATCCTGTAACTTCATACATATCTCCTTTTCGATTTGCGTGCAGTCCGTTTATGACTTGCACGTTGTTGTGGTTGTCTTGTTTTCTTTTACTTTGAGTGGAGTGTTAAAAGCCATGCAAATAACTTAAATTCGTCATTCAGCACATCAATACCTCAATTTTAGTGTGCTGCAGGATATAGTTCGATGAGCAACTGTATGAATGTCGTAAACGTACTTCATCCAAGCGGGAGCGTGTTGCGAATGAATTATATTCTGTAGTACACAGTCAGAGTATGAAATTGTGCGGATTGACGAAACTATTATATTAATTGGCTTTTGACACTCCTAACAAACGTCTTGCTTACTTGCAATACAATGTAGGAAGTGCTGCATATACAGCTGCACACTTCACTAAATCTTCCTTGTAGGTCTTCTCATTCGGAGCATGTGCCTGAGCTTCAGCACCGGGTCCGAAGCCGATGCAGGGAATTCCGTTACGTCCCATGATAGAAACACCATTTGTGGAGAAGGTCCACTTATCGGTAAGAGGACGTGCTTTTCTCATTGCATCTGCATCTTTGCTTCCGCTACGGGTTGTTCCATAGAGATTGGTATAAGCTTCTTCCATTGCCTTGGTAACTGCATGATCCTCCGGAATAACCCATGTCGGGAAGTAGCATTCGATGGGATATACGAGGTTCGTGTAGCTTGGTCTGTCGTACTGATACATGCTTACGGTTGCATTATATTTCTTTACAAAAGGTAAAGCACGGATCTCGTCTAAGCAGCTTTCCCAAGTCTCACCTGCGGTCATACGACGATCCAGGGAAACTGAGCAGGAATCTGCTACAGCACAGCGGCTGGGAGAAGTAAAGAAGATCTCGGAGGTAGTTACGGTACCGCGTCCTAAGAAACGAGCTTCCTTCCATTTCTCATTGAATTTTTCGTCCAGCATTTTAACCAGACCTTTGATTTCTTTGTCATCGGAAGCGTCATTTTCGTTGAGGTCACGAACGTTTTGGAGAATGTCAGCCATTTTATAGATGGCATTGTCACCACGTTCCGGAGCGGAACCATGACAGGAAACACCCTGTACATCAATTCGGATCTCCATACGTCCACGCTGCCCGCGGTAGATACCGCCATCGGTAGGCTCGGTAGATACTACGAAGTCCGGTCTAACCTTGTCTTCGTTGATAATATACTGCCAGCAAAGACCATCACAGTCTTCTTCCTGAACGGTACCGGTAACCAATACGGTATATTTATCGCTTAATAATCCAAGATCCTTCATGATCTTGGCACCATATACAGCAGATACAATACCGCCTAACTGGTCAGAAGTACCACGACCGCCAATCTCATCCTCTGATTCAAAGCCTTCATAAGGATCAAAATTCCAGTTGGCTCTGTTGCCGATACCAACCGTATCAATATGAGCATCAAAACCGATTAAGGTCTTGCCGGTTCCCATGTAACCTAAGACATTACCCATAGGATCAATTACCACCTTGTCGAAGTCCAGGGCTTTCATCTCTGCTTCGATTCGTTTGATATGGCCTTCTTCACCACAGCTCTCACCGGGAATAGCTACCAATTCACGAAGGAATTTGGTCATATCGGGCAGATAATTCTCCGATGCCTGTTTGATCTTATTAAAATCCATTCTTTCTTTCCTCCTTATATATATTATGAACATAAAGAATTTTCATAATCCTTCACTCCGATCGCTTATCTACAAGCAAGCTTGTTATAAGCTCACTACGTTTATAGGTATTGTTTTCCGTCCCAGACGATCTCTTTGTATCGATCGGGATCTGTATCACCTTCTGTGGAAAAGAGAAGTACCTTTGAGGTCTCATCCAGCTTTAATACATTCTTTAACTCTGAGAGTTCCGGATTGGTCATGATTTCAACCAATACACCAAAGGGAGCTGCACCAGACTCTCCGGAAACAACCTGAGGATCGCCTTTGATCGGAGCACTCAGCATTCTCATCGCTTTTGCTGCTACCCAGTCCGGAGCCGCAACAAATATGGATACATGATTCTTTAGGATATCCCAGGAAATAGTGTTGGGTTCACCACAGGCAAGACCTGCCATAATCGTCTGCATATCACCATCAACATAATATTCTTTCCCGTCGCCGGCAACGGCACCCTTGTAGAGACAAGCAGCCACATCGGCTTCTACTACCACTACGGTTGGCGGATTGTCGGGATACTTATTGGCGAAATATCCTTGAACGGCACCTGCTAAAGAACCAACACCGGCCTGGACAAATACATGAGTGGGGCGATCCGTTCCAAGCTCCAAAAGCTGTTCGTCTGCTTCCATCGCCATGGTACCGTAACCCTGCATAATCCAGGAAGGGATCTCTTCATAACCTTCCCAGGCGGTATCCTGTACAACAACTCCGTTCGGTGTCTTTGCAGCTGCAGCAGCGGCCATACGAACACATTCGTCGTAGTTGACCTCTTCGATGGTAGCAGTTGCACCTTCCGCCTTGATGTTATCCAGTCTTGTTTGAGTAGAGCCCTTCGGCATGTAAACAACAGCCTTTTGCTTTAAGCGGTTTGCAGCCCAAGCAACACCGCGACCGTGATTACCGTCAGTAGCAGTAAAGAATGTGGCTTGACCAAATTCCTGTCTAAGCTTATCACTGGTTAATGTAGTAAAGTCAAGTTCAGATACATCCCGGTTTGTCTTCTGTGCAATGTAGCGCGCCATAGCGAAGGAACCTCCCAGTACCTTAAATGCATTTAAGCCAAAGCGATAAGATTCGTCCTTGACATAAAGACCGTTAAGTCCCAGGTAGGATGCCATTTGTTTGAGATTAGCTAAGGGAGTGCGCTCATAGCCGGGAATGGTTTGATGAAAGTCTCTGGCTTTCTTTACTTCTGACTTATCCATCACCTTAAGACTCAGATCGGCGGTTTTTGGCATGGTGTTCTTAATCCATTTGATCTTATCCATGGTTACCTCCTAATTATGTAATAACATTTTAATTACAAAGAAAAGAAACTTCATGCATCTTGTCATACCTTCGAATAATTTAAAAGCACTTGTGGATATTTTATATTAGTATAGTAAATACCACGATAATTATCCCTAGATGCAGGAAGCTTATGTACATTTGATTGGATGATCTATATCATATGATTCATCATAGCATATTAAAATAAAAAATCAATATATTTTTCCATAAAAAATAAAATATTTGATTTTTTTATAATTTCATTTGATTTTACATTATGTTGGTGATAAACTATAATAGTATAAAATGTAATGTGCTAAACTGTACAAAACATATAAAATACAAGATAAAATTTGTTAAAAAAGACGAAAAATATAAAAATAAGATAAATTTTAGTTGTTTAGTTTTATTTTTTTTAAAATAGGATTAGATTGACTAGTCAAACAATGTAACAATTCGGACAACTTATAAAATATTTTCCGGAAAAATGGTGCGTAATACCTAGAATGACGATTATTGTAGAAAGAAAGGAGACAATTATGATACTGATTGGAAATGGTAGAGTAATAACCAGAGATAAGGACAGACCGCTGATAGAGAACGGAGCTGTACTTGTAGACGGAAGGCTAATAGTAAAGGTAGGGAACACGGAGGAACTGAGGAGAGAAAATCCGGAGGCAGAATGGGTTGACGCAAGGGGTGGGCTGATTATGCCGGGCCTTATCAATACACATAATCATATCTATAGTGCTATGGCAAGAGGATTATCCATTAACAATTATAATCCCAAGGGTTTCCTTGATATTCTGGATGGACTGTGGTGGAATATTGATCGTCATCTTACCTTAGAACAGACAAGGCAGAGTGCACTTGCAACCTATATAGACTGTATTAAGAATGGTGTGACTACGGTGTTTGACCATCATGCAAGCTTCGGCAGTGTAGGAGACAGTTTATTTACTATCGCTGAGGCTGCGAAGGAATTGGGAGTTCGTACCTGTCTCTGCTATGAGGTTTCGGATCGTGACGGAGAAGAGAAGATGAGAGCCGGGGTAAAAGAGAATGCTGATTTTATCCGGTTTACCGCGAAGCAGACAGATGATATGCAAAAGGCCATGATGGGAATGCATGCAGCCTTCACCATCTCGGATAAGACCTTTGCTCTTTGCAGGGAGAATACGCCGGAGTCAGTGGGCTATCAT
The DNA here is from genome assembly GCA_023421075.1 of Bacillota bacterium. Classification (GTDB taxonomy): domain Bacteria; phylum Bacillota; class Clostridia; order Lachnospirales; family Lachnospiraceae; genus Mobilitalea. The sequence continues at coordinate 32,741 of JAEZUM010000044.1, read as the reverse complement.
ATCCATGTTGCTGAGGGGATTGAAGATTTACATGCGTCCTTAAAGAATCACAGCAAACGAATTGTTAATCGATTAATGGATGTCGGTATTCTTGGGCCAAAGACCATAGCTGCTCATTGTATCTATGTCAATGGTCAGGAAATGGAGCTGCTTAAGGAGACGGATACGATGGTAGTTCATAATCCAGAATCCAATATGGGTAACGCCTGTGGATGTCCTCCTACCATGGAGATCTTCCACCGCGGAGTTCTAACCGGACTCGGAACGGACGGATATACAAATGATATGTTTGAATCCTATAAAGTAGCAAATATATTACACAAGCATCATTTATGCGATGCAACAGCAGCCTGGGGTGAGGTTCCTGCGATGTTGTTCGAAGGAAATGCTAAGATTGCAAATCGTTATTTTGATACTCCCCTTGGTGTATTGAAGGAAGGTTATGCAGCCGATGTTGTCGTAGCGGATTATGACCCACTGACACCACTAACCGCAGATAACATCAACGGGCATTTGCTATTTGGTATGAATGGAAGCAAGATTGTAACAACCATGATAAGCGGTAAGGTTCTTATGAAGGATAGAGAGCTTCTCTATATAGATGAAGCGAAGGCAATGGCGGATTGCAGACAACAGGCACAGTTGTTGGCAAGAAGCATTAATGGATAGGAGGATATTAAAATGGGAGATAGGATGACACCAATACCGTTTCATAATCTGATGGAATGGATTTTTGAAGAAAAGAAGGAAACCGGTAAGGTATTTGGAGTACGCAGACCTTTTGTGAAAGAGAAGAAGCAGGTACTGCACATCTTCGGAGAGACACTGGAGATGCCTTACGGCCCCGCTGCCGGACCGAATACCCAGCTTGCGCAGAATATTGTAGCAGCTTATTACACAGGAAACCGTTTCTTTGAGCTTAAGACAGTTCAGACCCTGGACGGAGAGGACCTGCCTGTCAGTAAGCCCTGTATTCTTGCAGATGATGAAGGTTATAACTGTGAGTGGTCCACGGAGCTTCGGGTACCGGAGGCACTGGAGGAGTATATTAAGGCATGGTTTGCCTTGAAGGTAATCTCCAGAGAGTTCGGACTGGGTGACAGCGACGGCTTTATCTTTAATATGAGTGTTGGATATGATCTGAAGGGGATTCAGTCGGAGAAGATTGATACCTTCATTAATCAGCTGATGGATGGACGTAAGGCGGCAATCTGGCAGGAGTGTATGGATTATCTGCTTGCCAATGTTCATAAATTTGAGAAGGTGGACCGGGCGTTCCTAGAAAGTATTTCACCAAAGGTATGTACTTCGGTTACGGTATCTACCTTACATGGCTGCCCTCCTCAGGAGATTGAGAGTATAGCAACTTACCTTATCAAGGAGAAGCATCTGAATACCTTTGTAAAATGCAACCCTACCCTACTTGGCTATGAGACTGCAAGAGATATCATGGACCGTATGGGTTATGGATATGTTGTATTCGGTGACTTTCATTTCAAAGATGACTTACAGTTCGAGGATGCGGTACCGATGCTTGGGAGGCTTCAGGAGAAAGCAAAAGAAGAGGGTCTGGAGTTCGGTGTAAAGCTGACGAATACCTTCCCCGTAGATGTTACAAGAAATGAACTTCCAAGCGAGGAAATGTATATGTCAGGTCGCTCCCTGGCAGCACTTTCCTTATCGGTAGCCTACAAATTATCCAAAGCCTTTGACGGAAAGCTTCGTATTTCCTATTCCGGTGGTGCGGATTACTTCAATATTGATAAAATATTCTCTCTTGGTATCTGGCCGATTACAGTGGCTACCACCTATCTTAAGACCGGCGGTTATCAGAGAGGTAATCAGATGGCAGCGAAGCTGGAACGTATGGAATATCAAGAGTTCAGCAGAGTTCATGTAGAGGAGCTTGGAGAATTTATCACAGAGGTTATGGCGGATAAGCACTATACCAAGGGGATCAAGCCGCTTCCCTCCAGAAAGATCGAAGCGAAGGTGCCCTTGATTAACTGTTTTATTGCGCCTTGTAATAAGCAATGTCCGATTGAGCAGGATATCCCTACTTACTTGAAGCATGTTAAGGACGGCGAATATCTGCAGGCACTGAAGGTTATCACAGACAAGAATGCGCTTCCCTTCATTACCGGAACCATCTGCAGTCATACCTGTATGAATAAGTGTACCCGTAATTTCTATGAAGAGTCCATTAAGATCCGCGATGCGAAATTAGTAGCGGCTCAGAATGGCTATGAGGAATTGATTAAAGAATTAAAGCCCTCCGATAAATATAAAGGGAAGAAAGTAGCAGTCGTAGGCGCCGGTGCAGCCGGCATTGCCAGTGCATTCTTCCTGGCAAGAGAGGGTGTCGAGGTTACCGTATTTGAGAAGCGAGGAGAAGCCGGCGGTATCGTAAGATATATTGTTCCGGAATTCCGTATCCCCCATGAGGATGTAGAAAAGGATGTGAACCTAGCAAAGGCTATGGGAGCGAAGTTCGTATTCAATCATCCGGTTACCGATCTGAAGGAGCTGAGGGATGCAGGATATGAGGATATTATATTAGCAGTCGGTGCGAATAAGGGAATGCCCCTCGGAATTGATTGTGAGAATGAAATCAATGCGATAGAATTTTTGGATATTTGTCGTAATCGTCCGGATTCAATTACGCTTGGTAAGAATGTTGCTATTATCGGAGCGGGTAATACGGCTATGGATGCTGCAAGAGCAGCGAAGAGAATGCCCGGCGTGGAACATGTATATATCGTATATCGCCGTACCGTAACCTATATGCCTGCCGATGAGGAGGAGCTTGAGCTTGCTCTTCAGGATGGAGTAGAGCTACGGGAGCTTCTGGCTCCGGTCAGCCACAAGAAGGGTAAGTTGATCTGCCATAAGATGATCCTTGGCGAGATGGATGCCTCCGGTAGACAGAGACCGGTGGAGACAGAGGAAGAGGTTATACTGGATATTGACACTGTAGTTGCTTCTCTTGGAGAGAAGGTCGATGGCACCTTCTATGAGTCCTTGGGCTTAAAGGTGAATCAGCGAGGAATAGCAGAATATAATCCGGATACCATGGAAGCCTCCATCTCTCATGTGTATGTAACCGGAGACGGAGCCGGTGGTCCTGCCACGGTTGTGGAAGCGATCCGTGATGCTTCCAAGGCAGTCAATGCCATTCTTAATATGAAGCCGAGAGCTTCCATTGAGAACCCACTCAAAGAGAATGAGATCTCAGCAAAGAAGGGAGTCCTAGCTGCTGCATTTGCTGCAGACGAAGACGGAAAGCGCTGCTTGGAGTGCAACAAGATCTGTGAAGCATGTACGGAGGTCTGTCCGAATCGTGCCAATGTCTCTATCTTTGTACATGGTGCAAAGCAGCCGCAGATTCTGCATATCGATTATATGTGCAATGAATGCGGTAATTGTAAGAGCTTCTGCCCGTATGACAGTGCACCCTATAAAGAGAAATTTACACTCTTCAGAACGATAGAAGACTTTGATGATAGCGAGAATCAAGGATTTGTTGCGCTGGATATGAAGAAAGCGCTCTTTCGAGTTCGTCTCGGCGATAAGATTCAGGATGTAGATCTGAAGGATATATTCTGCGAATTACATGTAGAGATTAAGAACCTGATGTTAGCGGTTTACCATGATCACCGCTATCTGATGCTGCCATAATACAAAGGGCAGGAATGCTAGGTTAGTGGATTATAATCTTTTGTCAGGAGTGAGAATGAGATGGACTTATTAATTAAGAACGGTACGGTTGTTACGGCGGAAAAAAGCTCCAGAATGGATGTACGTATTAAGGGAGAAAGCATTGTTGAACTGGGGGAGAATCTGCCGGTTCAGGGAGAACAGGTGATAGATGCTGCCGGAAAGCTAATATTCCCCGGCTTTATCGATCCCCATACTCACTTTGATCTTGATGCGGGAGATTTTTATACAGCGGATGATTTTGAATCAGGCTCCAAGGCTGCGATAGTAGGTGGAACCACCATGGTCCTGGACTTTGCGACGCAGAACAAAGGAGAGACTTTGAAGGAAGCGTTGGAAAATTGGCATAGGAGAGCGGACGGAAAGTCCTCCTGTCATTACAGCTTTCATATGTCGATCAGTGACTGGAATGAGTACACGAAGCAAGAGCTGAAGGATATGACAGCAGCAGGAATCACCTCCTATAAGATCTATATGGCTTATGATAATCTTAAGGTGAATGCCGGAGTAATGTATGAGATCTTGAAAGCGGTCAAGGAGGAAGGCGGAATCATCGGAGTCCATTGTGAGAACGGGGATCTCTTAAACACCTTAATCCGTGAACAGAAGGCGCTTGGAAATCTATCTCCGAAGTATCATCCCTTAACCCGTCCGGGAGTGGTGGAAGCGGAGGCTGTGCATGAACTCCTCACGGTAGCCAGATTAGCTGACACACCGGTTAACATCGTTCATATCAGTGCAAAGGAAAGCATCGAGGTTGTTCGGGCGGCAAGAGCTTTGGGGCAGAAGGTATTTGTTGAGACCTGCCCACAGTATCTGTTGTTGGAGGATTCAAAATATGACCTTCCGGGCTTTGAAGGTGCTAAATATGTACTGTCACCGCCGCTTCGCAAGAAGGAGGATATGGAATGCCTCTGGCAGGCATGGAAGAACAATGAGATTGATACCATTGGAACCGATCACTGCAGCTTCCATTTTAAGGGGCAGAAGGAGAGAGGACTTCATGATTTCTCCAGAATACCGAACGGAATTCCCGGAGTGGAGCATCGTCCGGCCCTGCTGTATACGTATGGTGTAACAGAGAATCGGATTACGAAAGAGCAATTTTGCGCTGCATTATCCACGAAGCCAGCAAAGGAATATGGCATGTATCCGAAAAAAGGTGTGATTGCAGTCGGCAGTGATGCGGATCTGGTTATATGGGATCCGGAGTATCGCGGTACCATCTCTGCGGCAGAACAGCTTCAGAAGGTGGATTATACACCGTATGAAGGCATTGCGGTAAAAGGCCGTGCCGAAGAAGTGTTATTACAGGGTAAGCTTGTGTTTGAACAAGGAAGTATTATTTTGGAGAAGGCAGGGCGTTATATTCATCGAGGTACTTGCCAGGATCCCAGGTAACGATTAAAATAAAAGTGATATTTACGAATGAGTAAAGACGAAATGGAGGATTTATTATGAAGAAGGAAGTTATTAATGCAAAGAATGCACCGGCAGCAGTAGGACCCTATGTGCATGCTGTAAAGGTTGGCGATTTTCTCTATACCTCAGGTCAGCTGGGACTGGATCCGGTAACAGGCGCGATGCCGGAGGGTGTGGAAGCACAAGCGCATCTAAGTCTTAAAAATCTTGGAGCGATTCTTGCTGAGGCAGGCTTATCCTATCAGGATGTTATAAAGACAACCGTGTTTTTACAGGATATGAATGATTTTGGTACCGTGAATGCTATCTATGCAGATTATTTCAAAGGTGATGCACCGGCTCGTTCTTGCGTAGAGGTTGCTAAATTGCCCAAGGGCGGACTGGTAGAAATCGAAGCAGTGGCTGTGAAATCAAATTAAGATAATAGTGTGAAGAAAAGTATTCATATTCATAGGGCAGGAATAAGGGTTATAGGGAGGTATGAGGATGTTGTAATCATTCGGTATGCGAACAGGCGAAGAATGTATTGCAACATCCCCCTTCTTTGAAATTGTTCCGCTGTAAGGAAGGGGACGGAAGACACAAATGGAGGACACATCGAAGAAGAGGATCAGAAGAACAAAAACAACCTCTGTACCGGAAGTTGGTCCGGAAATCAATCAGGAGATCAGTAAGGAGCAGAATAAGCGTATTATGAATGCTGCTCTGGATGTGGTTAATAAACAGACCATCGCCGGCACCAGGATGCATTTAATTGCAGATCGGGCGAAGATGGTTCAATCCAATGTTCATTATTATTATAAGACGAAGAATGAGTTAATGGGAGCTCTTCAGGAGTATATCTTCGAAGAGTGTTATGATGCCAGAAGAAAAGAGAAAAAGCATAGTAAGAATACCCTTGAGAGTCAGTTGGATGTATTTATTAATCAGAAGAAGAGATTGATTCTGACGAAGCATAAGTATGATTTTGCGGAGATTGATTTCTGGGTTCAAAGCAAAAGCAATGATGAAATTCATGAGAAATTTAATGAATCCTACACCAAATGGCGCCGGGAAATTCGAGAAGTGCTTCAGAATTATTGCCCTTGGCTGGATGAGAAGAGTAAGGAGTTGCTCCCTTATGGCTTAGTTTCGCTATTACAGGGTGCTACGATCCAATATCTGATTAACAAAGAGGAATTTGATATCGAAGGCTATTTTGATCAATGTAAGCAGATGATGCTCAGTCAGATCTATAGCCTTAAAAAGGATTAAGGAACAAGAGCAGAAATATCATTAGGGGCAGGAGGGGGAAAACCATTAACAGAGATAACCTCGGAATTGTACTTTTGGCAGCAGGTAACAGCACCAGATATCATGGGATCAAGCTTTTAGATCAGATTGATGGTAAGAAGATGTACCTGCGTATTCTGGAAACCATGAAGGAATTTCCCCAATACCCTAAGATAATCGTCACGCAATATGATGAAATCGTAAATAATGCTTCGGAATATGGCTTCGAAGCAATCATAAATAGAGAGCCTGAGCTCGGAATCTCGCATTCCATTCATCTCGGGTTGAGAGCAGCACAGGCACGTAATCCCTTACTGGAGGGTGTTATGTTTGGAGTTTGTGATCAGCCGTATCTTAAGCGGTCATCCGTAGAGAGACTAATTAAGGTGTTCTCTTCAACGGATAAAAACATTGCAGCCCTGACCCATGGTGAAGCAATCGGTAATCCCTGTATCTTTGGAAGAGTTTATTTCGAAGAGCTGTTTGCGCTAACCTTTGATACAGGAGGGAAAAGGGTACTGAAGCGTCATCCCGAGGATGTAGAGTGTGTGAGGGTTTCAGAGGAGAAGGAATTGATTGATATTGATACCAAGGACTAATATTGTCATTAAATATAGATCATGAGGAATAATGAATAAAGCGCTGATGGGAAGGAAGGTATCAGAAATGTATTCGGTAGTTATTAACAATAAAGTATACCAATCAGAAAAAGATATGCCATTAATGGACTTTCTAAGGAATGAGCTTAAGATCACTTCGGTTAAGGATGGCTGTAAGGAAGGTGCTTGCGGTACCTGTACGATTATTATCGATGGAAAGACGGTTCGTTCTTGTATTCAGAAGCTTTCGAAGTTGGAAGGAAAAAAGATACAGACCATCGAAGGCTTTACCGAACGGGAAAGAGAAGTATTTGGCTATGCCTTTGCTCAGACGGGTGCAGTTCAATGTGGTTTCTGTATTCCCGGAATGGTAGTTTGCGGCAAGTGTCTGATCGATCAGAATCCGGAGCCAACCCCGGAAGAGGTGAAGTACGCCATCCGTAATAATATCTGTCGCTGTACCGGATATACGAAGATTGAAGAAGCGATTCTTCTGGCGGCAAAAATGCTGCGGGAAGGGATCCCGGTACCGGAAACGGAACAGAATGTAAAAGTAGGCGAGAAGGTACATCGCGTGGATGCGATACCAAAGACCCTGGGGACAGCAATGTATGCAGATGATTATTCCTTTGAGGGAATGCTGTATGGCAAAAACGTATTTAGTAAGTATGCGAGAGCTAAAATTCTTGATATCCGAACCGAGAAGGCCTTGGCCATGCCGGGTGTGGTAGCAGTATATACGGCTAAGGATATACCCGGAAGCAGATACATCGGGCATCTTGCTAAGGATTGGCCCGGAATGATCGCCATCGGTGAAGAGACCAAATGCTGCGGAGATACACTTGCGATGGTGGTAGCTGAGACGAAGGAGCAGGCAATCGAAGCCGTCAAGGCGGTGGAAATAGATTATGAGGAGTTATCACCGATTAATAATCCAAAGGAAGCGGCAGCGCCCGGTGCCCCCTTAGTACATGGGGAAGGCTATATGCTATTCGGTAAGATGGTTAAGCCGGAGAATAACTTATTCAGTCATCAGGAGGTAAAACGCGGTGATGCAGAGACCGCGCTTCATTCTTCCAAATACATCGCAGAAGCAACCTTTACCCTGCCTCCCACAGAACATGCCTTTATGGAACCGGAGACCGCAGTTGCGGTGCCGGAAGGTGATGGTATTTTTGTAATAACCGGTGGTCAGGGGATCTATGATGAATATCATGAGATCAGTGCATATCTTGGTATCCCTCAGGAAAAGGTTCGTATACAGAGCGCCACGGTAGGCGGCGGCTTTGGCGGCAAAGAGGACATGAGCGTCCAGCATCAGGCAGCCTTATGTGCTTATCTGACGAAACGGCCTGTTAAAGTATCCTTCAGTCGTCAGGAAAGTATTAATTATCATCCGAAGCGTCATGCGATGGAGATCTATTGTAAGATTGGATGTGATGAGAATGGAATCCTGCAAGGCTTACAGGCTCGTCTGATCTCGGATACCGGAGCTTATGGTTCCCTGGGTGGACCGGTTCTTCAAAGAGCCTGCACTCACATCGGTGGGCCCTATAATTACCAGAATGTAGATGTAGAAGGTAATGCTTATTATACTAACAATCCTCCTGCAGGAGCTTTCCGCGGTTTTGGTGTTACACAATCCTGTGCGGTGGTTGAACCATTGATTAACCTTTTGGCAGAAAAGGTAGGGATCTCCGGTTGGGAGATTCGATATCGTAATGCAATCCGGCCAGGTCAGTCCTTGCCCAATGGTCAGATTGCCGATGAAGGAACTGCTATGGCGGAGACCTTAGAAGCGGTGAAGGATGCCTTTGAGAGATATGAAGCGGATCCCAATTACTACGTGGGAATAGCCAGCGGGATGAAGAATTCCGGTCTTGGTGTCGGTGTTCCCGATGTAGGCCGTTGTAACCTAAAGGTTATCGAGGGTAAGGTTCATATTCGTTCCTCTGCCGGTGCAATCGGCCAGGGAGTCCAAACCGTATTGTTACAGATAGTCGGTGAGACCACCGGTCTTTCCAGAGACAGTATGATCGTTGAGCATCCTGATACCAAGTTTACTCCGAATTCCGGAACAACGACTGCTTCCAGACAGACCGTATTTGCCGGTGAAGCGGCTCATGTCAGTGCAAAGGAACTCCGAGCGGATCTGGAGAAAGGCCTATCACTGAAGGAGCTGGAAGGAAAAGAATATATCGGTGAGTATGATTTCAAATCGGATCCCATGGGTTCACCGAAGCAAAATCCGGTAAGCCATGTAGCTTATGGCTACGGAACTCAGTTATATGTTCTTGATCAGGAAGGAAAGGTAGTACAGATTGTTGCCGCTCATGATGTAGGAAGAGTAATTAATCCCTTGTCATTAACCGGACAGATTGAAGGGGGAGCAGCGATGGCTCTTGGCTATGGCCTAACCGAAGACTTCCCGTTAAAAGATGGAATTCCCCAAGTGAAATTGGGAACTCTGGGACTGTTTAAGTCCACCCAAATGCCTCCGATTGAAATGCATCTGATAGAGAAGAATCAGATAGATCTGGCTTATGGGGCAAAGGGTATCGGAGAAATCGTTGCGGTTATGGGTGCACCTGCCTGTCAGAATGCATACTATAAAAAAGACGGGGTATTTCGAACCAAGCTTCCTCTTGAGAACACCTTCTATCACAAGTAATAATTGATGTAATCAGATTATTCAGTCGGCAAATTCGAACAGCCGTCTAAATGAGCTGTTTTGGTGCTGTAGTATATGTTTGATAAATAAATATGCCCTTGGCGATGATAAATAGGTAATTAACCTGTTTACGACAGCCAGGGGCATTTTTTTGACCATGTTATAAAGTACTTAAATCACTTATTCTATTGATTCTGTGACTCCTTTTCCTCACGATATGCCTGTATGTTCGACTTTAGAATAAACCGCTTTAAAAAGTTTCCTTTTCCTCTTTGCTTGATATAAAAATAACCAAAGACAGAAAATACCGCTGCTCCTATAAAATTAACCAACAGATCCAGCATTGTGTCAATCAGGCCCAAATCAATGTAAGCTTTCCAGGTTTCTCCGTTAATCACCACGCTATCAACAATCACCTTGATCGGTACATTTCGTCCGTCCCGGTTGAGAAGAACCGATTGAAATGTGTTCAGGTAGGTATCCTTTTGCATATCAAATCCAAGGAATTGATCCATGGAGAATTCGAATAACTCCCATACCACCCCAATGGTCATGGAGAAACAGAAGGCAACCAAAGCCACGAATACGGGAGATAAGGATATTGCAAATTTATCATTCTTATTCAGAATATCAATCAGGGATAATCCGATTGCTGCCGCGAGAAAGCCGTTTATCGTATGCAGAGTTGTATCCCAGTAAGGGAAGATCAGATAGTACGCATTAATCTCGCCAAGTATCTCCGCGGAGAAGATAAACAGCAATATGATCACCTCCAGGGTATCCGGTATATCAATATGGATTCTTTTTTCAATAAAGCTTGGGATCATAAACAAAATCAAAGTAAGAATACAAAGAAATATATTTTCATAATCTCTGCTCCTGATTTGATCCAGAATAACAATGATCACGGATAGTCGTAGCAAGAGATAGATCATGGACAATCCATTGATTTTCTTTTTGTTTATCGGTATTTTAGGTTTTTTCATAATATCCTCCCTCCGGCAAAGCTGCCTTCTGTTTCCTCTATAGTAATTATTTTAGAGCTTATCCTGTACAGTTTAACATGATGGAAGAGAAATTCAATTAAAAATATATAAAAGAAGACTTTATTGCAAAAATTTTTACTACTTTTTGCTTGGGGTTAATGCCGGTGTCTTCCTATATTGATATTAATTGACAGGAATTATGAGATGCAAAGAAGAAAATGTTTGATTGACAGGGATGTTTTTGTCTAATAATTGAAGTTATTTATTATAAATTATAATGATACAATATGCCGGAACGTATTATAATATGATGATTAAAATGTAAAATAATGATTTTGAGTTAAAAAGTAAAGGACACCATAAATAGTGTCCTTCCTTTCACATACATTTTACTTGTCTGCCTAGCATTACGAAAATCCTTAGTTGGTGATATTATCGTAAGCTTACGCCAGGTTTGGAGATGTTTTTCAGCGCGTCCTCTGCACTTTCTTGGCAGGCTGGCTCTAAAGAGATATCACCCAGGGCAACGATGCCGATCAGACTGTTGTTTTCCACCACGGGAAGCCGGCGGATCTGACGGTCGCTCATAATTTTGGCGGCGTCATTTACATCCGTTTCCGGGTTGGCAAAAACCACATCATTTGTCATAACATCTCCGACTCTTTTATGCGACACATCCTCACCGGTTGCTACTGAACGAACGGTAATGTCTCGGTCGGTTATAATACCGATCAACTTATCCTGGGTACACACCGGAAGGGATCCACAGTTATACTGTTTCATCAGCTGAGCTGCATGCTCAAGGGAATCGTCAGATCTTAAACTAGCAATGTCTTTCGTCATGATGTCTCTTACCTTCAAAATAAATCACCTCCAAGAATAGCTTACCCTAGGAGGTGATTCTTTATGAGAGGATAAATCTGTAATGGTCAGTCATCATCCTCATCCGCTGCATTGCAATTTCCGGAATACGGATTATTTTTGCAATCGAACTTTCCAATGGGCTCCGGGCCTCTTACAACAACACGTTCGATTCTCACCACTCCATTGTCATCCGCGGCAATACGCCAATCAACCATAATGATTTTACCATGGAGGATTTCTATTCCGGTAATACCTCTGGTATGGATACAACAGCCGGTATTAAAGTAGGGGAGTTCATTGCTTTTCGGGTATTTCGGGCGGTGTGTGTGGCCGCAGATCAGCATCATTTTGTGTTTCTGAATCCATTTGTTATAGGCGCGCTCAACCTTATGCCGTTTATATAAGTTTCGCGCAGGGCTGGAGGGATTCTCAAAGCCCACGACATGCATGAAGCGCCAGAAGTAACGCATTAACAGCATCGATACAAACCAGAGCTGGTCATTCATGAAATCGCCTTGATGGCCATGTACAACGAGTATTTCCTGATCGGTGTTTTTTTCCTTTAATACAAGAGCCTCATAGGGTTCAAGATCCCGGAACAGCTCTACTCTTTCCTGGTTATATTCATCATAGAAGGTAAAATAATTATCGTAAACATAACGTTTTGATTTCAGGTATATATTATGATTGCCGTAAAGTATCGTCAAACGATGGTCGTCGAAGAATTTCTTAAGTACGATAAAGATATCAGTATGCGCTAATCGGATATGTTTGAAGGTAGGGTATTCCCAGAGTTCATCTCCGTCTCCGACCTCCACGTATTCATACCCTTGATTATAGTAATAGTTCAGAGCATGCAGATAGATGTTTTGGTTGCGGGTAAATTCATCCGATACACTGTCATCACCCCGGTGAATATCGCTGAAAAAGATATATTTTGAGTTTTCATCAAAATACTCAACCTTTGCGTTCTTGTAAGCCTGGGTCAGTCGGTTGTCTGTTCGCATATTATCACCCCCGTGTTATGGACTTAACAATAAGTAAAAATAGTACGGCAATATTGCCCCGATCGCATACCTACAAGCAAGCTTGCAGTATGCTCACTACGCTTACATTATATCATGAACATAAGACATGTTCATGATCTTCAGCTCCGATCGCATACCATCAAGCAAGCTTGTAGTATGCTCACTACGCTTACATTATATCATACATTTGTATGCAAACGGATATAGTTTTGCCATAGTAAGCAGAAAAACAGCCATAGCTGTAATATACAGATTAGTTTTTGAATGATCTGATATCTTTATGACAATGATAGTGATTTATTTGTTGGCAGAATTGTAAATACATGTATAGGGTGTTCTTGAAAGAATTCTGATTATCTATGTTTATTTAAAAAATTACCGAAATCTTCTATTTATAAGAGCGATGTGTATTGCAAATATGAAATCACATGTTATAATCAAAGTATTCCTATAAATTAATCTGGATCGATTTCCTTATTCGCCAACCGCTTTAATCTATCGGAACGTAGTTTATTGTAGAGTTTTTAATTTATTTATGATCAAGGAGGAACTTGGTATGGCAGACAAGGTAATCGTATGTAAGGATTGTAAGGCAGAGTTTGTATTCACCGAAAGCGAGCAGGCTTTTTATAAGGAGAAAGGTTTTGATAATGAGCCAGTAAGATGCCCCGATTGCAGAAGAGCAAGAAAAAATGAGAAGAACAATGGCTTTGGTGGCAGAGACAATCGCGGTGGACAGGGTAACAGAGGTAGAAGATAACTAACATAACATAATTCAGGAAGTAGTAGACCTTGGTCTGTTGCTTCCTGTTTTAATAACTTGCTCCACAAAATATTTGTAAAGCAGATATTTTTAATATATGCTTCCTATTATGAAAAAGTCTGCTGAGGCAGACTTTTTTTGTTTCTTATTTCTTAAGGTTTTTTTAAGAACCTTTATTTGTATTGTCATGGAAATAACAGGGTGGTAAAATATGGCTATCATGGATAAAATGTATAAATCGGTTAAGTGTTGTTTATAATGAAATGTTCGAACAGAAAAGGGATCCTCAATGAAAACAAGGAGTAGAATTATTCTAAGGATTATGATAGACATAGCCTGCCTTCTGATCATGGGTCTGTTTCTCGTGCTATGGCAGTTAAAGGAAGCAGTAGGAGTCGTGGAACAGCTGAACAAAGCATTGGTTGACAGGGAACGCTTAATTGCTTATGCGGTGGAGGACAATACGGCCTATACGTTTGTCAGCACTACGGAGGATAACACATACGGTGATCGATTTCTGGTACTTAACCGCAAGAAGAGCGGTGTCTGGGAACGCTCCTATGAAAATGATTTTTCCGGTCTGAAACCTTGGAAGCTATTAGTGGCTGACATCGATGGAGACGGAGAGAAGGAGCTTCTGACTGCCGTGAAGAAAACTACCCATTATGATAAGGAAGAAAAAAACCGGTTATTTGTATTCAATTATAAAGAAGGTAAGCTGGTTAAAAAGTGGACCGGATCGGATATTGCAGGAAACTGGGAGGATTTTATCGCCGGAGATCTGGTTGACACCAAGGGTGAGGAGATTATCTTTATCACAAAGGAAGAGGTCGGGAAGGAAAAGTTATTTGTGTATCATTGGTTTGACTTTGGCTTCCTGATGTTAGCACATAGTAAGGAATATAACAAGATTCTGGATGCAGTGATTACGGGTGAGAATCAGATACGTATAACCTATAACGATGGACAGAAGAAAAGTGAAAGATTACATTTAGAGTCTGGCTTAATCTTAACGGTAGATTAGAGGGAGGAAAATTATGAAACGGATATGTGCAATGGTTATATGTTTATGCCTGGTATTATCCGGGTGTCAGGGAGATAAGAAAGAAAATGATGCGAACGAGACGATTACAAATAATGCGGATAACTCCGAGGAGAGTAAAGTAGAGGAGGCTACCCCCGTTCCATCTGTGGTGGAGGAGGACGCTACACAGGATGGCTTTCGCTATCTGGATTCTGAATGGATCTCAGTTGAGTCGGTGCAACCGATGAAGGAAGTATATCAGAAACCCTCCTTTGAAGCAAAGGTTGCCGGATATAAAATTGCGAAGGATCTGTCCAATATTGAAAATATAAGTCAGTTCAAAGGATTTACAAAGGATCAAATCAAAAAGCTGGTAAATAACGGCTTTGTGGTACTGCCGTCACAGACGACGAAGATGTATTATACCTATGACAGTAATGAGTACACCGGTATTCCAAACTTTATCACCTCGGATTCTGTGTTACATTTATATCACCAGTTCTATGATAAATCATTGATTAATGTAGAGTCAACCTACCTTTATGATGATCTGGAGCTGATGACAAAACAGATGCTCGATAAGTCACTGCTTTTACTGAATTCCTTGGAAGATAAGGAGCTTAAGGAGCTCCAGAAGAAGAATGTGGTATATTTTCTGACCGCAAGAATGCTGATACAAAACAGTACGGAGGTATCTGCAGCGGTGGATGGAGAGCTTCTGGCGATTGCCAGAAAAGAGTATGAGCTTTGCGATAAGGCGGAGGGAATCACTGCATCTCCATTACTCCAGAAGGATGTTGATTACAGTCAATTCACAGTACGAGGTCACTATACGAGAACAGAGGAGCTTGGACGTTTCTTCCGTACAATGATGTGGTTTGGAACCTTTCCTTATACCTTCTATAGTAACAGTGAGTATCAGTATGAGAATGTACTTCAAGCACTGCTGATCAGTTATATGACCTTTGGAAAATCGGAACAAATCTGTGATGCCGAGCTCTGGTCCAATATTTATGTGCCTACATCTCAGTATGTCGGTGCTTCTGATGACATTGATGTATTTACAATGAATAAACTGCGAAGAGAGGTCTATGGTGATCAAGAGGATCCGAATCTATTTAATGATGAGGAATATTATTCTAAGCTGGAGAATGCGGTCAGAGAGCTTCCGGAACCACGTATCGAGGGTAAGGTTGTTCTCTCCTCGATTGGGACCGAGAAACAATTCCGTTTTATGGGGCAACGTTATATTCTGGACAGCGATATTCTTCAGGATCTGATTACGCCGATCCTTCGTCCGATACCCAGCGGGCTTGATGTGATGGGTGTATTGGGCAGCGGTCTGGCAGAACAGCTTCAATTTGAGGTGTATAAGCCTCAGGATAAGTGGGAGGAATACACCGAGAATTATAGAGAGTGGAAGGAGAAGGTAGCGGGTTTTGGTGCTGAGGAATGGTCGGCGAATCTTTATACCGGTTGGCTTTGGACTCTTCAGGATGCCTTAAAGGAATATGATGCGAATTCTGGTATGCCCTTCTTCATGACGACCCAGGCATGGCGAAATAAAGCCTTAAGTACCGCACTCGGAAGCTATACGGAACTAAAACATGATACGGTACTATACGGTAAGCAGGCTATGGCGGAAATGGGTGGTGCGGTAGAATATGCGAAGTACCATTATGTAGAGCCGCAGGTAGAACTCTACTCAAAGCTTTATTATCTTACGGACTATACGATCAACGTCCTGAAGGACCTTGGAATGTTGAATGAGAGTCTTAGGAACGGAGCCACCGAATATAAAGAGCTGCTGCAGCTGTTGATCCAGTGTTCCGTGAAGGAATTAAGGAATGAGCCTCTATCCAAAGAAGAAAATGATCGTTTGCTTCGTTATGGTGGCAGTATGGAGAATATATCAGGCAATTTCTTGAAAGGGATTGTAAACGATGACTATCCGAGCATTGAAATCAGCGATATGCTGGTATCCGATGTGAGCTCTGCCAATGGATCTTATCTTTCCCTGGGAACCGGATATTTTGACCTTATCTATGTGATTACTCCGGTGAATGGCAAATTGTATCTGAGCAGAGGAAGTGTATATTCCCATTATGAGTTTGTCAGTAATCAAAGATTGACCGATGAGGATTGGTGGGCGCTGAACGGAATTAAGATCATTGAAGAGGAGTATGGTGACTATCCGGAGATCACAGAACCCTCAGATCAGCTTCCCCCTCAGCCGGAATGGATAAATACCTTTAAATCCGATACAAATAATGTTACAATAACTCCATTGGAAGTCGATTGGGATAACCTGAACGAATAGGAAGTTGCACGGAGGATAAAATGAAGCAGATTACACTAGGATCAACGAAAATAAGAGTAAATAAAAACGGTTTCGGTGCCTTACCAATCCAAAGGGTTGGTAAGGAGGAGGCTACAGCTATACTGAAAAAGGCATATGATCATGGAATCAATTTCTATGATACAGCAAGATTCTATACGGACAGTGAGGAGAAGCTCGGGATTGCTCTTGGTGAGTATCGAAGCAGTATCTATATTGCTTCTAAGACGATGACAACGAAGGTCGAGGAATTCTGGCAGCAGCTTCACACTACCTTGACGAATCTGAATACGGAATATCTTGATATCTATCAGTTTCATAATCCAAGCTTTTGTCCGAAGCCCGGGGATGGAACAGGCTTATACGAGGCGATGCTGGAAGCAAAGGAAAAGGGAATGATCCGGCACATCGGTATTACGAATCATCGTCTGCCGATTGCAATAGAGGCTGCAGAGTCCGGACTTTATGAGACGATACAGTTCCCCTTCAGTTATCTGGCAACGGAGAAGGAACTTAAGCTGGTAGAGCTGTGTAGAGAGAAGAACATCGGCTTTATTGCGATGAAGGCTTTGTCCGGTGGTCTAATTACTAATTCCGCAGCAGCCTATGCTTACCTTGATCAATTTGATCATGTGCTTCCGATCTGGGGTATCCAGAAGGAGAGCGAGCTGGATGAATTCATAAGCTATACCATGCAACCTCCGGTGCTGGAGCAGACGCTGCAGGAGGTAATTGATCAGGATCGAAGAGAGCTTGCCAAGGATTTTTGCCGAGGGTGCGGCTACTGCTTGCCATGCCCTGCAGAGATTGATATACCCACCTGCGCTAGAATGTCACTTATGATTCGCAGAGCTCCTGTATCCGTCTATCTAAATGATTCCTGGAAAGAGAAGATGAAACGGATTGATGATTGTATTCACTGTGATCACTGTAAGAACCATTGCCCCTATGGCTTGGATACACCGAAGCTTCTTAGTGAGAACTGGGCTGACTATCAGAATTTCATTTAAGAAGTAAGAAGCAAAGCTGCAATAAGTTTGTTCGTTAGGGTACATACTACAGTTAAAATTAAGTGTAGGAGGGTTGTTGCATGACGAAGAAAATCATCTATGTTATCTTGATTCTGCTGCTTTTAGTAGTGACCTTATTCGGCCTCGGTCCTGTGATTTATGCAGATGGGTCGGATACCGAGCGGATGATAACCCTGTTGGTGGTTGTGGCTCTTTATCTGGTTATTTTATTTACCTTTTATATTATTCATACTCGTTGGAAGAAATGATACGAAAGAATTGCTTAAGGAGTTATTATGTACAATTATAAACTAACCCTTCAGTATGATGGCAGCAGATATAAAGGCTGGCAACGGCTTGGACAGGGAGAAGCAACGATTCAGGATAAGCTGGAGCTGGTTCTGACACAGCTTGTGGGGCAGCCGACACAGATCATCGGTTGCAGCAGAACCGATGCGGGAGTTCATGCCCTGGCACAGGTTGCTAATTTCAAATCGGATACGATGTTATCCTGTGAGGATATCATGGACTACCTGAATCGGTATCTGCCTCAGGATATCAGTGTATATCATGTGGAAGAAGTGGATGGGCTATTTCATGCCAGATATCATGCGAAGAATAAAACCTATCTGTATAAGATCTGGAACAGAGAGTATTCGAACCCCTTCATGCGAAAATTCAGTATGCATGTGAAGGAACGCTTGGATATCAAAGAGATGCAGCTTGCTAGCGGCTATATGCTCGGGTCCCATGATTTCACTGCCTTTTCCAATGCGAAATCAAAGAAAAAGTCGATGATAAGAACCATCTATTCCATTGAATTTGAGGAAGAGGATGGCTTTATCAATATACGGATTTGTGGAGATGGATTTCTCTATAATATGGTGCGGTGGATGGTAGGAACTCTGATTGCGGTGGGACTGGGTAGAATGAAGAAAGAGGAGCTTCCGGATATCTTTGATACAAAGCAGAGAAACCGTACCGGTGATCTGGCAGAGGCCACCGGACTATATTTGGAGAAGATATCTTACTAGACATTCAAGTGGGGGATAACGGATGATAACAATAACCAAACAACAAGCGAGATTGTTTATGCTGCGCAAGCATGGTCTGCTCGGTGAGTATCGTTTCAAGGGCAAGGAAGGAGTTCTGGAATATATCCGGAGTGTTGGCGGTATTCAATTTGATCCCATCGATGTCTGCGGCAAGAATGCAGAGCTGGTGCTTCAGTCAAGAATTCAAGGCTTTCGGAAACAGATGCTTTATGAACTGTTATATGAAGATCGTAAATTAATTGATTATTTTGATAAATGTCTGTGTATCCTCCCCCGAGAGGACTGGCCTTATCTGAAACGGATCCGAAGCGGTTATCTGGAATGGGGCAAAGGACGGGAAGATGTTGATCGAATTGCTCCTGAGATTAAGGAAATAATCCGGCTTAAGGGTCCGGTCAGTTCCAAGGATATTGGCTTCACAGAGAAGGTGGATTGGTATTGGAGCAGCTCAAAGCTTGCCCGAGTAGCATTGGAGAGTCTATATTTTCGTGGTGATCTGGTGATACATCATAAAAAAGGTACAAATAAGTATTATGCCTTAGCGGAGGATCATCTACCGAAGGAGCTTCTGGAGGCAGAAGAGCCTTGCCCCAGAGAGTTGGATCATCTGAAGTGGCGAATTCGTCGTAGAATATCCGCAGTAGGACTTCTATGGAACAGACCCTCCGATGCATGGATTAATATCTGGGAGTTAAAAGCACAGGAGAGAAAGGATGCCTTTGATGAACTGTGCGAGGAAGGAAGGATTAAAGCGGTTACGATCGAAGGCTGTAAGGATACCTTTTACTGCGTCAGTGAGGATCTGGAGCTGCTTCAGGAGGTAATTACAACTTCCGATTACAAAAGCCGTACGGAATTACTGGCACCTCTTGATTGTATTCTGTGGGATCGAAAGTTGATTAAGGAGCTCTTTGGCTTTGATTATAAATGGGAGATCTATACACCGGAAGCGGACCGAAAGTATGGTTATTATGTATTACCGGTACTTATGGGAGATCGTCTGATTGCCAGAGTAGAGGTGATTGCATTAAGCAAGAAGAACACGCTCCATGTTAAAAATATCTGGCTCGAGAAGGGAATCCGTCCTTCCAAAAAGCTTAATGGTGAGCTGGAACGGTGTTTTAAACGCTTTATGAAGTTTCATGATTGTAAGGAGTTAATCTACGAGACAGAAAGGTAGTGTATTGACAATGATGGTAGCAACAGCGAAGCTGACGCTTCATATACCCTGGTCACATTCACTGAAAGAGAAGCGTATGGTGGTGAAGAGCCTCTGTGCCAAAGTAAGGAATCAGTTTAATGTATCGGTTGCTGAGGTGGAAGAACAGGATATTCACCAGCTTGCTGTGCTGGGCTTCGCGGCTGTGGCCGGAGACCGGGCTCAGGCGGACAGTATTCTTGATCATGTACTTAATTTCATTGAGGAGAATACAGAGGGCGAGATGGTTGGCATAGAACGGGATATTCGTTGATGATACAAGAAACTGAGAAACGAGTAAAATGGTACTAAATTCTCCGAGTGCAGTAAGGAGTAGTTAAATACAAAGGACGGAATGGAGATGGTTGATATGGAAGTTATAGTACGTGAATATCAAAGGGAGGACTTATTCTCCATGATGGAAATATGGAATACAATCGTAGAGGAGGCAAATGCTTTCCCTCAGACGCAGAGGTTGACAATAGAAGAAGCGGAAAGCTTCTTCTCGGTGCAGACCTTTACCGCAGTGGCAGTACTTGATGATGAGGTAGTCGGACTCTATATCCTTCATCCTAATAATATCGGTCGTTGCGTACATATAGCCAATGCCTCTTATGCAGTACGCTCCGGTTACCGTGGTAAGAAAATCGGTGAGAAGCTGGTCCTGCACAGTCTGGCAAAGGCGAAAGAATGCGGATTTGGAGTAATGCAATTTAATGCGGTGGTAAGTATTAACCAAACGGCCATTCATCTGTATGAGAAATTAGGCTTTACTAGACTTGGAGTTATACCCAAGGGCTTTCTGCTTGGAGATGGAACCTACTCCGATATTATTTTATACTATATTGAGCTTTGATATCAGTGCAATAAAAGCCTACCTAAGACCTGACAAAAAAACACCATGAGGATTAATTCATGACGAATTTTGAGAGGAAAATTTGTTTGACTTTGTGTCAAATTGAGGATACAATAGTTATAATACTTGACAATAGATCAAACAAAAGGAGGTGGGTATCATGGGAGATAAGAATCCAAAAAAAGCCCCGAAGAAAAAGGGTGGCGCAGCACCGGCAGCAAGCTCAACAAAGAAGAAATAATCGAGTAAAATTCCCTCTCATTCGGATTGAAGAGGGAATTTTTATGTGTAATATATAGAATTGACATTCAATAATCATAAAACATAGTTAATCATGTATCGGATATAGTATAATTTGATACAAATGCGAAAGGAGAAGAGTTATGTCGTTTTTAGAACTTGTTGAGAGTAGGTACTCTGTACGTGGATATTTGAATAAAGAGGTGGAGAAGGAGAAGTTGCTACAGGTGCTTGAGGCAGGCCGATTGGCTCCCTCAGCAGTGAATTTCCAACCGGTTCATCTATATGTATTGGAGAAGCAAGAGGACAGAGAGAAACTATTCGAGGTCTATGGCCGTGATTGGTTCAAGGAATCACCGGTAATCATCGCGATCTGCGGTGATCATGCAAAGAGCTGGAGGCGTAAGGACGGTAAGGATCATTGTGATATTGACGTGGCGATCGTTGTTGACCATATGACGCTGGCTGCTACTGAACTGGGACTGGGAACGTGCTGGATCTGTGCTTTTGATGCAAAGCGCAGTCATGAGATATTGGAGCTGCCGGAGAATATGGAGGTTATTACTCTATTAACGCTTGGTTATGCAAGCGTAGAACCTCCGACCCAGAGGAAGCGTAAAGCAATGGAGGAATTTGTAACCTTCGGCATCAATTAATCTTATCAAATATATAATAAAATGGACGATATGCTTCCCTGTAATTCTGATAAGGAAGTATATCGCCCATTTCTATTCATACCGAAAAGTAAATATCTTTTCGGTATTATTTATGAAGTATCTTCTCTGCTCTCGGTGCACGTAGCATATGTGCTTCCGGCATGTTGCTGCCCAATAACGGTTGCAGATAATATTTGAAAGCGTCCGTTACATTGTTACCCTTTGCATTAATAAAGCTATCCGGCATGAGCTTTGTCTTACCGGCTACATTATGCAGATCGGTCATCTTATAATCTACGGAATAGTAACCAGTACGGTTAATTATGATGGAGCCGTCGATATTATGCCAGATGGCAAACTGAGCTGCCTTTTCACCGACCTCTCTGGCCTCATGCTGGTCAATCTCGGAGGAGCATCCCATGAAGGAACGCTGCAGGTAACCGAGTGTATCGGAACGAACACGACTGATACCAAGTCTGTTCTTAATCTCCTGGGTAAGAAGATCGCCCAGGGCACCGGTACCGGATAGCTGTGAGTTACCATGAGCATCGGTTCCGCTCTTGATCAGCTTGGTTACAATCGGTACACCATTTTCATCCTGGATTCCCTCGGATACAGCCACGATACAACGACCGTATTTATCATAAATATTCTTTACATCCTGTATAAAATGATCAATGATGAAATGACGCTCCGGTAAATAAATCAAATGAGGACCATCATCAGGGTACTTCTGAGCGATCGATGAGGCGGCGGTTAAAAAGCCGGCATTACGTCCCATAACGACACCGATATGTACGCCGGGAAGTGCTCTGTTATCCAGATTTACGCCGATAAAGGCTTGTGCAACAAATTTTGCAGCAGAAGGATAACCGGGAGTGTGGTCGTTCATCATTAAATCATTATCAATGGTCTTTGGAATATGAATTGCTCTGAACTCATACCCGGAGGATTCAGCCTGTTCATTAACAATACGAACCGTGTCAGCAGAATCATTCCCTCCGATATAGAAGAAATATCTTACACCATGAGCTTGAAATACCTTGAAGATTTCTTTACAATAAGCATTGTCCGGCTTGTCTCTGGTAGAGAACAATGCAGAGGAAGGAGTGATTGCTACCTGCTCCAAATTATGGGTCGTTTCCTGTGTAAGATCAAGAAAGTCCTCATTAATAATTCCCGAAACTCCGTTAACTGCCCCATACACCTTAGTTATTTGTGGAAATTTTCTGGATTCCAGCACGGCCCCTACTAAGGACTGATTAATTACCGCGGTGGGCCCTCCACCCTGTGCTACAACTACTTTACCCTCAAGTACCATACAATCACTTCACTCCTTTACTTTTCGTTAAATGTAGAATAAGATTGGTCATAACATAAGCAAAATACGTTAAGATTAGTGTACTAAGCTGTTGTTCTTATTCATGGCAATCGTGCTTTCCACTTCTTGCGTTGAATGGATGCGATAGTAAATTCTGTGACCGGTTGAATACCGAACAAGTTCCTCATAGGTTAAATTTTTGCAGTTCTTACCAAACATTGTACCACAATTTAACAATAAGTAAACATAAAACAGACATCGTGTACAATTATTTACACAATAAACTATTATGTTAGGCTTTGAGTTTGCTATATTAAGCATATGGATATCATTATCTGACACAAGATCATAATATACGACAAGATTGTCCTCGAATCAGATGATTCGTGGATGATTATGAGGTTTATACCGATGTAGTAGAATACTATAAATTATCGATTAAATAGGAGGAGAGATATAAGAATGGGTGAAATAGATAAACGAGGCAAACTGGAAGAGGAGCCTTTTTCCTATAAGGTGTCGAAGGATAAAAAAGTTTTTCTCTATTGGCAGGGAAAACTGGTTATGATCTTAAAGGAGAAAGACAGTACTAAATTTCTGGAGAGAATAGCCAATGCAGATCGCATGGAAGCGCAGTTAATCATGGCGAAGATAACAGGGAATTTCAAGCATGGAAATGAAAGACACTGAATATTTTACGATTGTACACGCTAATGGGCTGTTCCATAATGTATTATATAAATGAAGAAAAGAACAACATGCACCCCTCACACACAGGTTGACGGACATCTTATTGTTTTGTATGCCACTATCAAACATGGATGTTTGCTATTGTCATACAAAATCAACAATCTGTTCGTCAAACAGTGCAGTATGGGATACATGTTATTCTTTTCTTCAGCTTGACGTATGCATTGCAACAGCCTCGATGGGGTGCATGATATTCACTTTATCAATTCAGTCTATACTTATATCCTTGCGCTCATAAGATTACTGGAGGTGTAGCGCTTAAGTCCTTTGTAAAATACGAGAATGGCAAGCAGGCAGATACCGAGCGTGAAGGCGATAACTCCAAGTAATGCTGCCAAATCAAAATTCAAAATAATATGCATGGGTTGATAGACTATAAAACCAACCGGGACAATGGTATACAGAAGTAAGCGAACACCGTTTTTGAAGATACTGTCCGGATAGGTCCCAAAATTGACGATAACATTATTCAGGTTCTCTGAAATCAAATCTCCGCGTACGATCCAGAAGGAGAAGCTTCCTGTGATTACAGCGAAAGCAGCCATAATCATTCCACCAAGCAGGGTGAACAAGGTGAACAAGAGTAAACTGCGAAGGCTGAATTTGAATATGATTATGATCAGATACCCATAGATCAGATCACCGATGGCAGAGGAATTCGTCGATGAGGTGATGATGCTCAGTAGTACATTCTTCGGCTGAACCAGGAAGGAGTCGAGCTTGCCCTGCAGGATCAGAGTAGGCAGTTGGAAGGCTCTCTGAAACATGATATGAGCAATGCCGAAGGTTGAAGCTGCCAAGCCCCACAGAACCATTACATCCTGGAACGCATAGCCCCCGATGTCTTCCTTTAAATGAAATAGAAGCAACCACTGGATCAGGAAGGTGGAGTTGTTCAGAACCATGAATAAGACATTGGTGAGGAAGGTCACCCGGTTTGTCATTTCCCTCATAATATTATATTTTATGGATAGCAGGATAACACGAAATTGGTTTTTAGCCGCCGTTAACATTCAGTTTCTTCACTCCCCTCTGATAGATGAACAATAATATACTTAGCGATATTACAAAGTAAATTAGCTGTGACCCAATAACCTGAAGAGCCATGTTGCTGTTATAATCGATGATCAGCTTTGCCGGTCCGTAGGTAACCACGAAGATCGGTGTAAAGCGTATGATGGGCTGTGCCCAGAGGGGAAATACCTCCACGGGAAACATGATGCCAAGGACAATGATCATTTTATCATAGATCCAATGGAACGGTGTTGCATCCTCAATCCAGAAGGATAATACACTGATGCTCATCTTTAAGAAGGTGTTAATCAGCATTCCAAGGATCAAGGAAAGAAGTATGGCAGGAAGCTGATATAGTCTTATGTCAGGAAAAGAACCGAGGAAGAGATAACCGATCACAAGACCTGCAGTCAGGAACATTAAGGTCTTTATAGCGATTTCTCCAAGGTGCTTTGCGATGATATATGCAATGTAGTGGTAGGGTTTATTGATGCCGTAAGCGATGGAACCGCTTTTGATATCATTGCTGATCTGATAACTTAAGGTTGCATTCCGAGTGGAGAACCAGATGATTTCCGTCAGAATAACATACCAGATCATCTGTACCTTCGAGTAACCGTTAATCAGATTAGTCTGGTCCGAGTAGATATACTCCCACAGATTCATGAATACAAAGAGAATCATGAAGAAGGTAATAAAGCCTAATAGAATATTTAACACATACTGGAGACTCTCAATCAGAGTAGCCTTCCATACAAACAGATATTTTCTCATCGTATCAATACCTTTCTATTCTTAATCTATAAAGTTACCGTTGACGAAATTAACTAATTTTTTGTCGGTTTTCCTTGTAGATTTCTGTGATGATATTCTCCAGAGGAACATTGGATATATTGATATCTAAGATGTTGTCCGAGTCAATCAGCTTTAGAGCGTCTGCAATATTTTTCTTGGTAGTGTCCACCTCCAGCTTTAAATTACTGCCTTTGCTTTTGATTACAGTGATTCCATCCTCGTCGGTCATATCCATGGTCTCTCTTAGTTTCACCTCAACGATCTTCTTGTTCAGATAGTGGTATTTCAGATTCTCCATTGAATCATCCAACACGATACTCCCGTGATTAACAATAATAATTCTCTTGCATAACTTCTCGATGTCCCCCACATCATGGCTGGTCAGGAAGATGGTGGTCTTATACTCCTTATTCATCTTCTTAATCAAAGTACGGATATTTTCCTTTACCACCGGATCAAGACCAATGGTAGGCTCATCAAGGAACAGTATCTTGGGGCGGTGTATTAAGGAGGCTACGATCTCACAGCGAATTCTCTGTCCTAAGGAGAGATTTCTGACCGATGTGTTAATGAATTCCTCTAATTCAAACACCCTCGCCAATTCCTCAATCCTTGTCTCGGCTTCCTCATCGGACAGATCATAGATTGCTCCGAAGAATTTGAAGTTATCATAAGGTGTAAGGTGCATCCAAAGCTGCTCCTTCTGACCGAAGACGGTGCCGATCTGATATGCGAGCTTTTTGCGCTTCGCAGTCGGATTAATTCCCATGACTTCTGCCTCACCGATCTCCGGATAGAGGATACCGGTTAACATCTTGATGGTGGTACTCTTACCGGCTCCGTTTGGACCGATGAAAGCAAGGATTTCACCCTCCTCAACACGAAAGCTGATATTATCCACCGCCTGTATTGTTCGATACCTCGGCTTAATTATGGATTTCAGACTTCCTTTCAGACCCTTGTCTTTTACCTTGACCCGGAAGGTCTTAGACAATCCCTTTACTATTATAGCATCCATTTGTGTTCCTCCCCTTAAATAAAATGTATAAAAAAACCGCCCTGTATAATAGGTTACTATCATGCAAGGCGGAAGTTTTTATTTATGAATTAGCCCATTCCGTATTTGCATAACTGAAGCAAACATGTCTGCCTGCAGCTATGCGAAGAGCTACAAGCGTCAATGTCTAATGAGTTCTGAGCAAATAATGACGTGCATGGGCATAAATTGTATCATGGAAATAATCTCCTTGGTTGGAATTTTTGTCAGTATAGCACATCAATTTTTGAATTGCAAGAGTAAAATAAAAATAAATTCGAAGTAATCGAACAGAAAGCAACATTGATACAGAAAATAATCGACAGTTCAACATATTATTGCGCAAACGTCATTCCTGATATAGAATTAATATTAGGTTTTAACGTATATGGGGGGTACTATGCTGGAGATAAGAGAAGTAAAAACAAAAAAGGAACAACTTGTGTTTGCAACCTTTAACACGAAAATGTATCAGGATATTCCGGAGGCAATACCGAAACTGATCACCGATGAACTAAATATTTTTAACCCGAAGAAGAATCCTGCCTATGAATACTGTAGGACCAAGCAATTTTTAGCCTATCGGGATGATAACTGTGTTGGTCGTATTGCGGGAATCATTAATAAGGCGGCCAACGATAAATGGTACACAAAGAGAATCCGTTTCTCCAGAGTGGATTTTATCGATGATGAGGAGGTATCTGCAGCCCTGTTTCAGGCGGTTAGGAATTGGGGGCTAGAGGAAGGACTAACTGAGATCCACGGACCCATCGGTTTTAACGATATGGATCAGGAGGGTATGTTGGTAGAGGGCTTTGATGAAGAAAGTATGTTTATCACGATCTATAACTACCCTTATTACATAAAGCACATGGAACGCTTAGGCTTTCAAAAGGATACGGACTGGATAGAATATCAGGTAAGGATTCCCAAGGAACCGGATGAAAGAATGGACCTGCTTTCAGCAGCAGTGTTAAGAAAGCATAAGCTGAAGCTGGTAGAGCCCCAGACCCGAAATCAGATAAAGCCTTACATTACAAAAATATTTGACTTATATAACATTGCTTACGAGAATCTGTACGGGACGGTTAAGCTTTCCTATAAGCAGATCATGAAATACTACGATGAATTTATATTATTGATTAATCCAAAGTTCGTAAAGCTGTTAGTCGATGATAACGGCCAGCTGGTCGGCTTTGGGTTGGCGATGCCGTCCCTGAATAAAGCGGTAAAGAAGAG
This sequence comes from Bacillota bacterium, assembly GCA_023421075.1. Lineage (GTDB taxonomy): Bacteria > Bacillota > Clostridia > Lachnospirales > Lachnospiraceae > Mobilitalea. Next base: position 4,887 of record JAEZUM010000044.1, on the reverse strand, counting down.
CGGCGGTAGATTATTTCCCTTTGGATGGTATCATCTGCTACGCGCACCTTATACTGAGACAAAGGTACTGGATCTGTATCTGGTCGGAGTTCTGCCTCATATGCAGAACAAAGGATTAACAGCCATCCTAATGAATTCTATGGCCTCCACCGCAAGAAAGAACGGCTTTGAGATTGCTGAGACGGGTCCGGAATTAGAGGATAATCATCAGGTTCAGGCTCTGTGGAAGCATTATGAGACTAGGCAGCATAAGCGTCGCCGCTGCTGGATCAGGACCATAGAATAAGTATTGGAGGGAGAAAATAATGCAGATTGCCGGTTTGTTTCACGAGAAAAAGACGGTTTTATCCCTAGAGGTATTTCCACCGAAGAAGAACAGCTCCATCGAGACAATCTATACGACTCTGAATGATTTGCAGGGACTAAAGCCGGATTTTATCAGTGTTACTTATGGCGCGGGAGGAAACGCCGGAGACACTTCTACCTGTGATATTGCTTCTGCTATTAAATTAAAGTATGGGATTGAGCCATTGGCGCACCTTACTTGTGTCAATTATACCAAGGAGGAGATTGACAGAATCCTGGATCTCCTAGAGCAGCATGGGATTAAGAATATCTTAGCGCTACGAGGGGATATTAACCCGGATATTACACCAAAGCATGAGTTTCGTTATGCCAGTGAGTTGGTAGCATACATTAAGGAACGGGGAGGCTTCCATTTATCCGGAGCCTGTTACCCGGAGGGGCATATTGATTCGGTCAGTCTGATCGATGATATTCATAACCTGAAGCGAAAGGTAGATGCCGGAGCAGAGCATCTGATCTCCCAGCTCTTCTTTGATAACAGTCATTTCTATTCCTTTCTGGAGAGAGCACGAATAGCGGGAATTACGGTTCCGATCGAAGCCGGAATCATGCCGGTCGTGAATAAAGCACAGATTGAACGTATGGTAACACTGTGCGGAGCAAGTCTTCCGGCTAAGTTTACGAAGATGATGCAGCGCTTTGAGCATTCGCCGGAGGCTCTTCGGGATGCAGGGATAGCCTACGCTGTGGATCAAATCGTAGACTTAATCGCTCAGGGGGTGGATGGCATCCATCTGTATACAATGAACAATTCTCTTATCGCAAAGAGAATACATGATAATATTGCAGGCTTAATACAGGCCTGAGGATATATTCAGGATCATTTGTAATAAGCAGTAGAGGGTATTATATTTTAATATAATAAGGAGGCTTGAAATGTATCAGAAGCTTTTTGATTTCCTTAAGGAAAAACCGGCTCTTTATGCACCATCAACCTCAAAATTCTGGGATGATGAGCATATTTCAAAGGGTATGCTGGAGGCACATTTGAATCCGGACATTGATCCTGCCAGCCGAAAACATGAATTCATTGATCGCTCGGTGGAATGGATCAGTAAGATTGCTTACCCCGGTGAGAACCCTAGACTTCTGGATCTTGGCTGCGGACCCGGAATTTATGCAGAACGATTTCATAAGAAGGGGTATCAGGTAACTGGGGTTGATTTTTCAAAGCGTTCCATCCATTATGCAAAAGACAGTGCTGCAAGGCAAGGATTGAAGATTGAATATCTTTATCAAGACTACCTTACGATCGCTTATGAGCAGGAATATGATGTAGCAACCTTGATTTATTGTGATTTCGGAGTATTATCGGGAGAAGACAGGAAGAAATTGCTGAAGCTGGTTTGTCGTTCCTTGAAGCCGGGTGGTACCTTTGTTTTTGATGTATTTCAGCCTAATCAGTATAAGGGTGTGGAGGAAACCCGGGGCTTTTCTTATTCAGAGAGTGGCTTCTGGCGTGAGGGGCCGCATGTTGCATTGGAAGCATTATACCGTTATGAGGAAAGTAATACATTCCTCAGACAGTATGTCATCTTGACGGAGGAGGAGACACAGTGTTACAACATCTGGGAGCACACCTTTACGAAGGAAGAGCTCCAGCGGGATTTAACGGAGGTTGGCTTTGATTGGATTGAGTTCTACGGAGATGTAGCCGGGGAAGAATACACAGAAGACGGAATTATCATATGCGCAGTCGCCCATAAGCCATTATAGTCACTCTCTATGCATCGATATCTTATCATTTCTTTCTGAAGTGTGGAACATCAGAGTATTAATCATCGTCTAATGTATGAATAGGAACTACAACGGTATAATAGAAATAGGATTAATTCCGTAGACATACCTTGGATGTGAGAAATGGAGGAATATATGAGAAAGATAAGCTTATTGATTATAATAATCGTGCTACTGGTGACAATAACCGGATGTAAAAAGGAAAAGAATGTTGCGGAGAATAATGGGGAGGGTTTAACGCCTACCACCCAACCCATTGTGACACTTCCACCCGAAGTATCGCCCGGAGAGGAGGAGATAGAGGAGAGCGCTGGGGAGGAGAATGTAATCACCCTGGAGGATTATTACCCTCTCGAAGCAGATACCGAATATGTCTATGAGGGTGAGGGGAATGAGTATGCGTCCTATCGTAGATTCATTGATTATATTGATACCAAGAATAAGAAAATACAGACCAGAACCAATAATGGCGGAACAGAGACGGTTCGGGTAATTCAGATTAAGGACGGAGCAATTTCCGTGATTTACCTTGTAAATGAAAGCTATTCCAGAGTTAATTTCATGACGCAGGAAGCGACTGATAACACTGAAATACTCTTGATGGAGCCACTGAAAAAGGGAACGACGTGGCAATTGAAGGACGGTAGAACGAGATATATCTCGGCAGAGAAGGTTCCTGTTAACACGCCCTACGGAAGCTTTGAGACACTGGAAGTGACAACGGAGAGTGAAGATAGTACTACCAAGGATTATTATGCCGCAGGAGTAGGTCTGGTGAAATCCCTGTTTCAGTCCGAAGGACTGGAGATATCCTCCACACTTAGCACGGTGAATAAGGATGCTGTATTAACACAACCGTTTACCTTGTATTATCCGGATGCGGATGAGAAGATCTATCCCGATCAGACGGAGCTGACGATGAAAACCGGTACTGAGGTCTTATCGGTACTGCAAGAGGCTATGAAGACAGAGCCTTTGAAGGCTTCCTATCTTCCCTTGATGAGCAGAAATACGAGGATAAACAGCCTGACCATGGAAGAGAACAACGTCCTTCATGTAGATTTCAGTCCGGAATTTGTAACAGAGATGAATGCAGGAGCGGGATACGAGCTGTTAATCCTGCAGAGTGTAACAAATACCCTGGGCAATTACTATGGTACTTCGAAGGTGCTGATTACTCTGGAGGGCAAGCCTTATGAGTCAGGCCATATACTGATGAATGAAGGAGAGCTGTTGGAAGTTAATATGGAGAATGTAGTCGAATAAATCTGATATAAATTAGAGTGGATCAAGAAAACTACCCATTAGATCCATTCGAATAGTCAAAGGGCTGTTGCAAAACGCAAGCCATGCAGAAGAAAAGAACGACATGTATCCCATAATACACTGTTTGACGGACAGATTGTTGATTTTGTATGACAATAGCAAACATTTATGTTTGATAATGGCATACAAAACAATAAGATGTCAGTCAACCTGTGTGTGAGGGATGCATGTCGTTCTTTTCTTGATTGTTACATTGCTTTTTTGCAACAGCCTCTTGTAGGACTGTGTAGTTATTCTTTATTTTGATTTGGATTTTGAGTAAACGTCAAAGGCTACTGCACCAAGGAGTACAAAACCCTTGATGGCTTGCTGCCAATCAATACTGATACCCATGATGGACATACCGTTATTCAAAACACCCATCAGTAGACCGCCGACCATAGCTCCGACAACAGTTCCTACACCACCTGAGGTAGATGCTCCACCGATGAAGCAGGCAGCAATGGCATCCAACTCAAAGTTAACACCGGATTTCGGAGTAGCGGAGTTCAGTCTGCCTGTGAAGATGACACCGGCCAGAGCAGCCAGAAGTCCCATGTTGGCATATACCCAGAACATAACTCGCTTCGTATTAACACCGGATAACTGAGCAGCCTTCATATTACCACCGTAAGCGTAGATATGTCTGCCGGGAATTGTCTTCATGGTGATAAAGGAGTAGATGAGTACGAGTACAATAACGATTACAAGCACCATAGGGATTCCCTTGTAGGAAGCTAAGGAGTAAGTAAACGCATTGATGATCAACAGAATTCCAAGTACCTGTGGAACAAATGTTGTAAGGGAACTAACTTCAAAGCCATATTTCCTCTTGTTCTTTCTGTCGTTAAGCTCCTTCAATACATAAAGGATGGATGCGATAATACCCATAGCAATTGCTAATATATTGAGATTACCCATCTTACCGATCTCCGGTAAGAAACCGGATGCCATGAAGGTATAACCGGCAGGAAGCGGAGCAAGACTGGTTCCCTGAAGAACGACCAGAGTCAGGCCACGGAAGATCAACATGCCGGCCAGTGTGGCGATGAATGCGGGAACTCCGACATAAGCGATCCAGAAGCCCTGCCAGCAACCGATCAGAAAGCCGAGCAGCAAGGAAACGATGATGGTAGGGAAAACCGGAATGTTCATCTTTAACATCATTGTTGCGGATATAGCTCCGACAAAGCCGGCAACGGATCCGACGGACAGATCGACATTACCACCGGTCAGAATACAGAGCAGCATACCGACAGCGAGTATTAATATATAAGCGTTCTGTGAGATTAAGTTAGAGATGTTTAATGGCTTTAGTAATACGCCATGGGTCATAATTTGAAATAGTATGATTACGACTGCTAAGGCAATTACCATTACATATTGGCGAATATTACCTTTGAAAAAAGCGCCTTTTTTATTCATTGTATCCCTCCTGATTGCTCTGCATTATGCAATGCATTATATTTTCCTGTGAGG
>JAEZUM010000003.1 GCA_023421075.1 Bacillota bacterium | reverse complement strand
GGATAATCTCTTACATGAGATTATCCAGTTCGCGTGCGCGTTCGCATATATACAAGCAAGCTTGTTAATGCTCACTTTGCATACGCGGAAATACACTGTTTGACGGACAGATTGTTGATTTTGTATGCCAGAAGCAAACATTCATGTTTGATAATGGCATACAAAACAATAAGATGTCAGGCAACCTGTGTGTGAGGGATGCATATTGTCCTTTCCTTCATCTATATCATATATTTAGCAACAGCCCCTTTCTTCATACCTGATTCATAAAATATCTGCAAAGCTGATATTTTGAATAAGCTCCTTACTTATTCTTAACCAATACATCCTCACATTCGGGATGTTCCATAAACCATTTTACAGCATAGCTGCAGGTGGGCTTTACTTTTAGGTCATTGGATCGAAAATATGCTACGGCAGCTTCCATCAGTTTTCCGGCTACCCCTTGCCCTCGGAGAGAGGGATCTACAAAGGTATGATCCAGAGTTACGAAGCCCTCCGGGGACTTGGGAAAGGTAACGACAGCGATCATATGGTTATTATCATCATTTAGATATATTTTGTTTGCTTCTTGTATAAAATCCATCGTATCATCCTTTCTTTAACAAAATAGATTGTTATATTTTATGCTTTGTATCATAACTAGAATAGCAGATCATAATCACTTTGAAAAGTATTAGGAATCGGGCAGACAGTTCATGAGGCATGTATTTCACAAAAGAATGAAGAAAAGGCTGTTTCATAACATTTTTATCGTTGGCAGAGGATGGTATGCTGTATCCTTTCCTTATGCTGATAAATATGTTTTGAAACAGCCTCATATCTATTCGTAAAGATCGATAACGCTCACGGGACAGCCATCACGAGATTCTTCTGCTCTCTCCAGACAATTCTCAGGGATGTCGCCCTCAATTGCCTGAGAAACATCATTTTCATTGTAACTGAACACCTCCGGACATACGTCAATACATAAACCGCAGCTGATACAGCCGTCTTGGTCAACTGATGCTTTCATGTTGTGCTCCTTTCAATAATATGAATTATGCTTTATGATACCAATATCATGATTAGTATGCTGTGTAACTGGATAAATTATACCAAACCTTACCTTGAAATAATTTGATTCATATCACATTATTGTTTATGGTAGATAAGAGTTCAGACATTGACAGATCGAATTGAAATCGCTACAATTACTAAAAACAGAATGAAGTCAGGAGTGAAGCTATGATAGAGAAGGAGCTATGGAAGCCCGGGAATATGCTGTATCCGATACCTGCAGTTATGGTAAGCTGTCAGAGTCCAAATCATAAACCGAATATCATTACCATTGCATGGGCCGGAACAGTGTGTAGCAGTCCCGCAATGGTTTCCATATCCATTCGTAAGGAACGCTATTCCTATGATATTATCAAAGAAAGTGGGGAGTTTACGATTAATCTGGTGACCAAGGAATTGGTAAGGCAAGCAGATTATTGTGGTGTGCGCTCCGGCAGAGAGGTTGATAAATTCAAGGAGATGAAGCTTACACCCATTCCGGGACAGAAAATTGCAGCACCCGGTATCGCGGAAAGTCCGGTGAATATTGAATGCATTGTGAAACAAATCATCCCACTGGGAACCCATGATATGTTTCTCGGTGAAGTCGTAGGTGTTACCGTAGATAAAAGACTTATGGATGATAAGGGACGCTTCCACTTAAACAAGTCAGGTCTTATCGTCTATTCCCATGGAGAATATTATTCGTTGGGAGAGTTACTCGGTAAATTCGGCTATTCTGTGAAGAAAAACAAATGATCGTAAGCCGAAAAGTTTGAACAGTGAGATTCTAGGGGCAGGGTAATACGGTAAATATATAATGAAAGCGTAAAAATAAGACATGATCTGATTCTAAAAACAATAACAATCATGTCTTATTCTTTGTTCGGATTGCTGCTTATCCCTGTAGGATCGTTTGGAAGTAATCATTTAATCGTAGTGGTTGTTCCAGTACTTCTCGACCGACATAAAGCGTTCGGTCCGGTTTGGTCATGATTGCCCATTTTACAAGGCTGATCGTACCGCCTCGTATTTCTATCGCTGTGATACATCTCGGATGTACGCAGCTGCCATCATTAAAATACGGCGGTTCTCCGGGCTTAGGAAAAACAGGACGGTGTGTATGTCCACAAATCATCATTTGGTTATGTTCTTTTGCAAAATCCATCAAATTTTTCTCTACCGCATTCTTCTTTTTATTGTTTTTGCTAGTACTCATTGGATCTTTTATTCCAATCAATTCCAACGGTCGCCATAGATACCTTACAAGAAATCGTGACACCCTCCATAGTGTATCGTTCAAATAATCGCCTTGATGTCCATGCGTAAGAAAAATCTGTTGATTAGTATATCGGTGTCTTAATATCAATCCTTCCGTGATCTGAATACCGGGAAATAGTGCCTGATGGGAATTCGTACTGTCACAATAAAAGGAATTGCATCTTGTCTGGGCGTACCTTGGATCCCTTTTCACGATATCATGGTTTCCATACAGCATATATAATCGCTGATCCTGATAGAAGAGTGACATAAGCCAAAAGGCATCGCTGTGTGCTGTTATGATATCTTCAATCGAACGGTTTTCCCACAGTTCATCACCGTCACCGAGTTCGATATAGGTATAACCATTTTCATAATAGTAGTATAATGCTGCAAAAAATAGATTCTGGTTACCGGAAAAATTATCTCCCCAGCTGCTATTCCCCCTATGGCAATCACTCATAATGACAAAGCGTGAGCTTTCATCAAAGGGGATTACCTTAGAAGTGGATAAAACCTGTGATAAACGTGTAGATGCAGTCAACAGCATTCACTTCCTTGTTTAATTATGATCGTTTCACATATCCTTTGATGGAGTTATAAGACTCAAATACGGCCTTGGGTTTACCGATACTCAGTATCTGATTGTACATGGAGGGTGATTCCTTTCGTACGATTTCGAGCTTATCTAAGGTTTCGGTATATGCTTCTGTCAGCTTGTTATAAGAATTACAGAATGCTTCATTGTTGCGTTGCATAATAAATTCGGTTAAACCGGATCTTGTAATCGGTTGTTTTGTATGCGGCCTGTCGAAACGTACCATCACTCGGTACCCTTGTTGTGAATATTCATTATCCTTATAGCCTACCTTGCGGAGTGCCTCTACAAAAGCGTTTGCCATACGACGGTCATAAAGATCCAATACGATATCCATGGATAATTGGGAGGGCTTAGAGAATTCACCAAGCTTAAAGCCGGTAAGCCACCAGTGATAACCGCTTCGTGTAAATAAGATATTATCATCCTTTCGGAAGATGTAGGACATATTGATACAATCCTCATCCTTAACACAGAAGTAGAAGGTACCATTAAATATCCCGGGAATATCCAAATCCGGGCCTGTTGTATAATATATTCCAACCTCTCCTCCTGTGTTCATTCCATACTGGCCTTTCCAGAATTCGATCAGCCATCGTCTTCCGTTGTATTCAAAACGGATTGGTTCGCAATCTATAATCATACTAAGTGCAGCACTTGCCTCGTCATATAATCTACAATAGCCTAAATCCCTCTGCCATGGATTCATCAGAGAGAAGAAAATGTCCTGATAGGGCTCATAAGCAAAGCCAAAGGGTTGTAATTCCTGGTTGAGTTCAGCAAGACGTTCCGGAACATTTCCGAGGATCTCTGCAACAGGACGAATTACTTCCCGTTCCCCTTTTTTCTTCTTCTTTTTTCTTAAGAGACGAATTGCGGTTGTAGCAACCAGAAGAATGGCTCCGATAATTGTAAGCAGTACAACATTTTCAGATACCAAGGTTACGAAACCCGCCATGAGAAGCATCAGATTTTCTGTATTCAGAATCTGCATAATATCAGCTCCTTTCCTAATGTTATATATCATCATATTCAGGGAAGGTCGCGCTTGTTAAAGGAATTAGTGATTGACATCTTATCATTTAGGGGTATAATTACAAAGCAAATAGTGTAGATTATGAAATCATAATTTACATGGGAAGTTTGTGCCTGTAAGCTACCTGGGACAAGCTATATTAATTCATTGGAAAGGATGATAAAAGATGAGTGAATGCAACAGTAATTGCAACAGCTGTGCATCGAAGTGCTCGGATCAAAAGCCGAAGAATGATTTCGCCGTCGATGCCCATGAGCTTAGCAATATAAAAAAGGTAATCGGAATTGTCAGTGGCAAGGGTGGGGTAGGAAAATCCTTAGTAACCTCCTTGATGTCAGTGAATATGAATAGAAAAGGATATCAGACAGCGATATTAGATGCAGATATTACAGGTCCTTCGATACCGAAGGCCTTTGGTCTGAAAGAAAAAGCGGTCGGCAATGAGATGGGGTTATTCCCGGCTAAGACAAACAGTGGTATTGAGGTTATGTCGATCAATCTGTTATTAGCAAATGAAACGGATCCGGTTGTATGGAGAGGACCTGTTATTGCTGGCACTGTAAAGCAATTCTGGTCCGATGTAATCTGGCATGACGTCGATTTTATGTTTGTAGATATGCCTCCGGGTACCGGTGATGTTCCCCTGACCATATTCCAATCCTTACCGATTGACGGGATAATCATAGTAACATCTCCTCAGGAGCTGGTATCCATGATTGTTGGTAAGGCTGTTAAGATGGCACAGATGATGAATGTACCGATCCTCGGGTTGGTTGAGAATATGTCCTATTTTGTGTGTCCTGACTGCGATAAGCAGCATCAGATATATGGTGAAAGTCACATTGAAGAAACGGCTGCTAAGCATAATATTCCTTTGACAGCAAAGCTCCCGATCAACCCGAAGCTGGCAGCTGCCTGCGACCGTGGTATGATTGAGTTATATGAAGGTGATTGGCTGGATGAATTGGCAGACAGTCTCGAGAAGCTGTAGAAGAGGATAAAAATAAGAAGTGTATTTACTTCATCGCGATGAACGGATGGAGTAAGTGCACTTCTTTTCTTTTCGTGATGAGGTACTCTTTCTTGTTCAGGGTAGCAGAGTGATCGCATCCTCAAAACCTTCGGAGTAATGTAATTGATAATCTTCTGTGATAAACACGGCATAAGTATTCGGGATACGATTGATTAATTGCAACCCCTTTTCCAGACCAAGAGCAAAACAGCTTGTGGAAAGACCGTCCCCATCCACCGACTTCTCGGAAATAATGGTTACAGAGATTAATCCGTTATCGTAGGGGTAACCGGTTCTTGGGTTTAAGATATGATGATAGATTTTACCGTCCAGTTCAAAAAATCGCTCATAAACTCCTGAGGAGACCACGGAAAGATCGGAGATTTCCATGGTCGCTATGGTTTCGTTACGATCGGCATAAGGCTTTTGAATACCGATATGGAATGGCTTCTGATTGGGTTTTGTGCCAATACAAAGGAGATTGCCTCCAAGATTAATTAGGGCACTTTTCACACCATTGGCGAGAAGATATTCCTTTACTCTGTCGGCAATATAGCCTTTTGCGATGGCACCCAGATCAATACCTACTCCTTCTGCGGCGAAGGTAACGTTTGTACCGTTTAATTGTAGATGGCTATAATCCACTAAGTCCAAGGCATGATTTAATACCGTTTCATCGGGAAGAGCCGGAGAAGAGGTATGAAAATCCCATAGGGAGGAAATTGGTGCAATTGTCAGGTCAAAAGCACCCTCCGATCGTTTACTGTAGGATAATGCGTCTTGAATCACATCGGCCAATTCGCTGGAAACAGTATAAGTGAGCGGTTTCTCGGATGAATTAGGTGCTAATCCGTGATTAAGACGATAGAGTTCACTGGTTTCCTCGGTTCGAGAATAGATCGCCTCATATTTACGGATTATATCAAAGGAACCGTTGATCAAAGACATGTCCTGTTTATCATATAAATTGATTGTTACCACTGTATTCAGAAGAAAATCAGTTTTTGAGATAAATTCCACAGTAGTCTCTGGTTGATTTTCCACTGTATTCGGGATCTCAGGATTGCAGCTTATGAGAAGAAACGGGATACCGATCAAAATTAGCAAAAGAAGAAATCGATCGATATTCTTGCTGGGATTACTAACTTTCATGGAACGAATACCTTTCCTGTTTTTCTTCATTGTAGGAAATTGCCTGTATGCTGTCAAGGAGCGAAATTTTATGAAATAAGATATAAAACAAGTGCAATTCAAATGGGAAAGCAGACATTCTTCTTGACAGAAGCTTTTGTTAATATATAATAATCATGTATGTAAGACAGCCTGATTCAAATTGTTTGATATATATTGGAAAGTTAGAATGGAGATTTATGGTTAAAAAGAATGATTTGATTTTGATCGGTATAATTCTGATTCTTGGGTTTGCCATCATAGCATTCATGAATTTGACAAAGAAAGAGGGCAGTAAGGTAGTAATCACCGTCGGCGGTGAAGTATATGACACCTTATACCTCAGTGATGATACCTCATATACTGTCAAATTAAAGGATGGAAGCTACAACACTTTCGAAATAAAAGATGGAATTGTGGATATGGTGGATGCCAGTTGTCCGGACAAAATTTGTGTGAATCACAGAAGTATTCATTATAATAATGATACGATTGTATGTCTCCCGAATAAAGTAGTTCTCGAGGTAACCGAGTCCGAGGACAGTGATGTTGATGCCGTTGCTAATTAAAGGTTCGTCCATGTAAGTTATTACAGGGTAGTACGGAACCGTTTACTGTTAAAGGAGACCTGAATGAAATCAAAGAGAATAGCAACCTATGGGTTGCTGGTAGCACTTGCTTTTATTTTAAGCTATATTGAAAGCTTATTTCCGTTATCGATTGCCATACCCGGTATTAAGCTCGGGTTAGCCAATCTTGTTGTTATCACCGCATTATATAAAATGGGTGTCAAGGAAGCCTTTGTCCTATCTATCATTCGTATTATTTTGGTTGGATTTACCTTCGGTAATCCATCCACCATGATGTTTAGTTTGGTTGGAGGGCTATTAAGCTGGCTGCTTATGGTTATTTTTCAAAAATCAAAATTATTTAGTATGGTAGGTGTAAGTATTATAGGCGGAATTGCACATAATATTGGACAAATAGCAGTTGCGATCATGGTGGTGGAAAACATCGATATTATCTATTATTTGCCATTTTTATTGATTTTTGGTGTGATCATGGGAGCTTTGATCGGAATTTTGGCGACAATTATTATCAAGAGATTGAAAACGATGTAAAAAATTAAAAATACTTTTAGTAGTTTGGTACTCTTGAATAATTTGTCCATTTATGGTATTATTCTCATGTAGTGTTTATTCGGAAATTTTCGTTATTGCAACCAGAATTTCCGGCAAATAAAATAATTACAACTAAAACAGGGAGGACAGATTTATGAAAAAAGTAATATCAGCATTATTAGTTTTAGTGATGGCATTTGCTTTGACAGCATGTGGAAGCAAAACAGAGGGTTATGAAATAGCTCTTATCACAGACAAGGGTAACATCGATGACAAATCCTTTAACCAGGGCGCATGGGAAGGCGTTGTTGAATTTGCAAAAGCAAATAAGGTTACACATCAGTATATTAAGCCGGAAGAGGCTTCCGATGCAGGTTACCTTGCAGCGATTGACAATGCAGTTACCAGCGGTGCTAAGGTTATCGTAACACCCGGTTTCTTATTCGAGGTTCCGATCTACGAAGCTCAGACAAAGTATCCTGAGATTAAGTTCATCCTTCTGGATGGTGCTCCTCATACAGCTGATTATTCTACCTTCGAGACCAAAGCGAACGTAGCAAGCGTTATGTATGCAGAAGAGCAGTCCGGTTACCTTGCAGGCTATGCTGCTGTAAAAGATGGCAACACAAAGCTTGGTTTCATGGGTGGTATGGCAGTTCCCGCAGTTCAGGCATTCGGTTACGGATATCTTCAGGGTGCGGAAGCAGCTGCAGCTGAGCTTGGCTTAGCAGATGGCTCTGTTACTGTAACCTATCACTACACCGGTGACTTCGCTGAGACCGACACTAATAAGGCTACCGCTAAGACAATGTATCAGGAAGGCACACAGGTTATCTTTGCTTGTGGCGGTTCTGTAGGTAAGAGCGTTATGGCTGCAGCTTCCGAGTCAGGTACTAAGGTAATTGGTGTTGACGTTGACCAGAGATATGACAGTGATACCGTTATCACTTCAGCAACCAAGGGTCTTGGTGCATCTGTAGTTGCTGTTCTTGAGTCTATCTACAAGAACAAGAGCTGGGATACCTATGCAGGAAAGACAACAACCTTCAATGCATCGAATAATGGTGTAGGTCTTCCTA
>JAEZUM010000061.1 GCA_023421075.1 Bacillota bacterium | reverse complement strand
TTGAGATTTTATAAATAGTAATATATAATACATTAAAGAGGTGATTTAGTGGTTGAGTTAGATCAGTATAAATATACATTAAGTACTTACGAAAAGCCATTGATTGAAGTGGGGGATTCACTTTGACCTGGCTAATAAGAGCCTAAGAGTCAGAGAAATTGAACAAACCATGGAAGAGCCCGGGTTTTGGGATAATAATGATAAAGCACAGGGCTATATGAAGGAATTGAAGAATCTCAAAGATACAATCGAGGAATTTAATCATCTTAAGAGAGATTTTGAGGATGTTCAGACCTTGATACAAATGGGCTATGAAGAGAACGATGCTAGCTTGATTCCCGAGATAGAAGAAGCTCTAAACATCTTCGTTAAGGATCTGGAGGAGCTTAAGCTTCGGACCCTTTTATCCGGTGATTATGATAAGTACAATGCAATTATTACCCTACATGCAGGTGCCGGCGGTACCGAAAGCTGTGACTGGGCGAGTATGCTTTGTCGTATGTACCAAAGGTGGGCCGATAAAAAAGGCTTTACCACGGACATGATTGATTTTCTTGAGGGTGAAGAGGCTGGCTTAAAATCAGTTACCCTGGAGATCAGTGGTGAGAATGCTTATGGTTATCTGAAATCGGAACGAGGAGTGCATCGTTTGGTGCGGATATCTCCTTTCAACGCAGCCGGAAAACGACAGACTTCTTTTGTGTCCTGTGATGTTATGCCGGATATCGAAGAGGATACAGGAATAGAGGTTAATGAAGAGGATTTACGTATTGATACTTACCGATCCAGTGGAGCCGGTGGACAGCATGTTAATAAGACCTCTTCGGCTATTCGTATAACCCATATACCGACGAATATCGTAGTACAATGTCAAAATGAAAGATCCCAGCTTCAGAATAAGGATAAGGCAATGAAGATGCTGAAAGCCAAGCTTTATCTTCTGAAACAGCAGGAGAATCTGGAGAAGATTTCAGGAATCCGAGGAGAAGTGAAGGATATTGCCTGGGGTAACCAAATTCGTTCCTATGTTATGCAACCTTATACTTTAGTAAAAGATCATCGAACCAATGAGGAAGTAGGAAATGCCATCAATGTTTTGGATGGCAATCTGGATCCATTTATTAATGCATATTTGAAATGGAACGCACAAAACAACACGAGCAAAGAATCCTAAAAGGAGGGGTACTTATGCAAAGCACAAAGCAGGCTGTATTCATGCTTGGAGACAAAGAGTACGGAATGGATATTATGGAGGTTAATATCATCGAGAAGTTCATGAATATCGAACCGGTGGCTAGCTTACCAAATAATCTGAAAGGTATTATCAAGCTTAGAGGCGATGTAATCCCGGTTTATAGTCTCAGAAGAAAATTCGGTTTAGAAGACACCGAGCCGAGTGATGATACCAGATTTATTATCACAACCTCAAATGGAATTCAAATTGCTTATGAAGTCGATAAAATGTCGGAAATCGTTCAATTCGAAGAGGATCAGATTTTTGAAGTTCCTTCTGTTATAAAAAGTAAAGACACCTCATATATGAAGCTTGTAACAAATATTGATGATCGATTGATTGTAATTCTGGATCACGATGGTATTTTATCGGAAGAAGAACAAAATAAGATTAAAGCAGTCATCAATAAATAATGATGTACCAAACAGATAATAAGGGAGAGGATTCTCCCTTAAAAAATGAATGAAAGAGCAATTCTTTCGTTAAGTAAGGGAGAATAATTTCTCCCTTAAAAAAGAAAGGGGAGATCAATATCTCCCTTAAATAGAAAGGGAGATATCGTATGAAAAAGAAAATTATTAGCTTGATTGCTATTACAACACTGACCGTAACTATGTTTGCGGGCTGTGGTAAGAAGGAAAATGATACCCTCATCGTTGGAACCGAGGCTGGATTTGCTCCATACGAATATATGGAAGGTGATAAGGTTGTAGGTGTGGATATGGATATAGCACAGGCAATCGCAGATTCCATGGGCAAGAAGCTTGAGATCAAGAACATGGATTTTGATGGCGCTCTGCTTGCGGTACAGAATGGTACGGTAGACTTTGTTGCTGCCGGCGTATCTGTTAATGATGAGCGTAAGCAGGTTATGGACTTCTCAATTGATTACGTTGATTCAACGGAAGTAGTGGTTGTAAATAATGCAACACCTGCAGTTAGTGCGGTATCGGATGATGATTTGACCGATAAGGTAGTTGGTGTTCAGCAGGGCAATATCGCCGATTTTTATGTTTCCGGTCTCGCAGCAAAGGAAGTAAAGCGCTATACTAAGTTTGCACAGGCAGCAGAAGACCTCAAGAATAATAAAATCGATTGCATCGTTATGGATCAGTTCCCGGCAGAGGAATTAGTAGCTGCTAATCCAGAATTATCAATCCTTGACGGAGCATTATTCCAGGATAAGTATGCAATTGCAGTAAAGAAAGGCAATGCAGAATTACTGGAGGATATCAACAAGGTAATCCAGGATTTAAAGGATAATGGTAAGATTGAAGAATTTACGGCTAATCATACAAATAAGTAATTTGGACTTGAATTCTCACTGAGTACCCGGGGGCTGTTATCAATATCAACAGCCTCTATCTTTGTTTTTATATCTGGTAGAATACGGTTATTATATGCAAAACGAATCAGACAGGTATAGTGCAACGAATGATTTTGGGTAAGATGGTTTTAATATATGATTCGATAGGAGGTAGGAAATTGTTAGAGAGATTACGTGATGACTTTTATAATGCAATTATTCCGGATCAGCGATATCTGGCTTACTTGGAAGGCTTAAAGATAACACTTTTGATATCCTTCTTTGCAATTTTATTAGGTATCGCCATTGGTGTGCTGGTAGCAATCGTTAAGGTTACTGCCATGAATTCTAAGATGCGATGGTTAGTAGCAATATGTAATATTTATATCAATATTATTCGCGGAACACCTTTGATGGTGCAGCTATTGATTATTTATAATTTAATTTTCACATCTCGTAACACGAATGAATTGTTGGTCGGAGCGGTTTGCTTCGGCATTAACTCAGGTGCCTATGTAGCAGAGATTATTCGCGCAGGCATTGAGTCCATCGATCGTGGACAGATGGAAGCTGGAAGATCCTTAGGACTGAATTATCTTCAGACTATGAAATTGATTATATTACCTCAGGCTATTCGTAATATTCTGCCTGCACTAGGTAACGAGTTTATCGTATTAATCAAGGAGACCTCTGTTGCAGGTGTTATTGCGGTAACGGATTTAACAAAAGCAGCTCAATATGTAGGTTCAAGAACCTGGGTTATTCTACCGCCGCTTATTATCGCAGCAGCGTGCTATCTTGTTCTTGTAATGGGATTGACAAAGCTGCTTAGTATCTTTGAAAGGAGGTTGGCTAAGGGTGATCGTCACTAAAAATTTGCAAAAGGCATTCGGACAACAACAGGTGTTAAACGGAATCGATGAAACGATTCAAAAGGGTGAAAAGGTAGTAGTAATTGGACCTTCCGGATCCGGAAAGTCAACCTTTTTACGTTGTCTTAATCTTCTGGAGGTTCCTACCGGAGGCGAGATCTGGTTTGAAGGAATTAATATTACAGATAAGAAGGCGGATATTAATAAGATACGATGCAAAATGGGTATGGTATTTCAACAGTTTAATCTATTCCCCCACCTTTCTGTTTTAGAGAACATTACATTGGCACCGGTTCAGCATGGCCTTATGACCAAGGACCAGGCTGAAGCGAAAGCTTATGAATTATTGCAACGAATTGGTCTGACGGAGAAAGCAACGGCTTATCCCAACCAGCTATCCGGAGGACAGAAGCAGCGCATCGCTATTGTACGAGCATTAGCAATGAACCCGGATGTAATGCTCTTTGATGAGCCTACCTCTGCACTTGATCCCGAAATGGTTGGCGAGGTTCTTGACCTTATGGCACAATTAGCAGATGAAGGAATGACCATGGTTGTAGTAACTCACGAGATGCGCTTCGCGAAGAAGGTAGCAACCCGAATCCTTTTTATGGACGAAGGAAAGATTGTAGAGCAGAATACACCCGATAAATTCTTTGATCATCCGACCCATCCGAGATTACAGGAGTTTTTATCAAAAATATTGTAGTTTATATTTCATTAAGGTTATCTATCGAAGGATAGATAACCTTTTTTTAGGATGAAATAACGGAACGCCTATTCTGATAGATTAACCGAATAAAGAGAATATGAAGAGATGAATGGCTGTGATGCCGGATAACTTATTATTCCGGCAGCTGATCATGAAAAATCAAGAATAATTTCCTTTACACAAGAGTAAATCACTCTCTTGTCTGAATATAATAGAGTAAACAAATTAAAAAGTGATTCTATGCCATCCAATGATATAGAAAAGATTTATAGTAATGAGTATGCAGATTTCTTTATCGAATATTATGGAATACTAGGCATCTTAGAGGAAATCGAGGATAGCGGTATTCAAGTAATTAATTTCTTTCTTGCTGTAGCATACCTTCCCGTCAGTATTATGACAGAGGATGTGCTGACGAAGACAGGCTATTCAGTTCCGGCTTTATTTGGAATGACGAATGTATCAACGATTGAAGCTTCCGGTATAAAGCGACTCCGTAATATACCGAATTTTGATTTTCGGGGAAAAGGTGTTCTGATAGGCATCGTGGATTCCGGAATTGATTATACCAATCCGATTTTTCAAAATGCAGATCAAACCTCTAGAGTGGCAGCAATTTGGGATCAGACAATCAGAAGTGAACGGGATCAGGCGGGAATAGCTTATGGCACGGAGTATAGCAGGGAGCAGATCAATGAAGCATTAAGAAACAAAGATCCATTTCAAATCGTTCCAACAAGGGATGAGATTGGTCATGGAACTATGATTGCCGGGATCGCTGCCGGTAATGAAGTGCCGGAGCAAGGGTTTTACGGAGTGGCACCCGAGGCGGATATCATCGTTGTAAAGATGAAATATGCAAAGCCATATTTGAGGACTTATTTTCAGGTTCCGGAGGATGTGGTTTGTTATCAGGAAAACGATCTGCTATTTGGGGTTCAATATCTGCTAAATTATTCTCGTAGAGTAAATCAACCAATCGTAATTTGTATGTCTTGTGATACATCACAATATGCCCGTGATGGAAAAGATATTATAAGCAGCTGGCTTTCTTTGCAGTCCGGGTATCCGGGGCTATCCGTATTTATACCTGCAGGGAATGAGGGCAATGCACGAAGACATTTTTATGGAGTGATTGAGAAAGCTAAGGGATATGATACCGTTGAGTTAAATGTCGGACCCGGGGAACAAGGATTTACGATGGAATTATGGGGTACATCTCCCAATACATTTACCATTGATATTGTATCACCGTCGGGGGAATATATTCCTAAGGTTAATGTCAGGTTAAAAGAGACACTGTCGATAAGCTTTATCTTTGAAGCAACAACAATATTTATTCAATATCAGATCATTGATTCTCAGAATGGAGATCAGTTGTTCCGTTTTCGATTTACAAAACCCAGTGAAGGGATATGGAAGTTTAACGTTTATGGGAGAGGCGTCTATCCAATGAATTTTCATATATGGCTGCCTATGAACAATTTTGTTGCATCGGATACCTATTTTATCCGTTCTGATCCGGCTACAACCTTATTATCCCTATCCTGTGCGATCATACCTGTCACTGTCACAGCATATAACACGGAGGACGATTCACTATACAGCAATGCGGGAAAAGGGTATACCCGTATCGACATGATTAAGCCGGATATTGCTGCGCCTGGAGTTGATATATTAAGTCCTAATCTGGAACATGGTTTCGTCCGTATTACCGGCACCAGTGCAGCAGCTGCTCATGCGGCAGGTGTTGCGGCTATGCTGTTTGAATGGGGGATTATTAAGGGGAATTATCCCTATATGAGTACACAGGATATTAAGATATTCATGATACGCGGAGCACGTAGAAACACAGACCTTTCCTATCCGAATAAAGACTGGGGTTATGGAATATTAGACGCTTATAGTGTTTTTGATAGGATAAGATGAGAAGCATTGAATATAATGAATCAGCAACCGGTCGCTGGAGGGATGCTTCGAAATGAATCAGGATGAAAAGTATAAGATAGTCAGCGATGATTATATGGACATCGTTATCAGATATAATAATAATTTGAATGTCTTAAAAAAATATGAAAACTATTCCGTACATATTATGAACGAAGCCTATGCTGTTATCTACATACCAATTGCTGAGGTGAGCTCGAAGAAACTAGAGGAGTTTGGATATCACGCAATACCGAATTATTATGCCCTGACCGATGAGCAGAGTCTGAATCAATCCGGTGTATATCGATTGCGTAATTTCAGTAAGCTAAACCTTCGTGGAAAAGGTGTTGTTATTGGGATAATGGATACCGGGATAGATTACACAAATCCGGTTTTTCGAAAGGAAGACGGAACATCAAAAATCCTGGCGATATGGGACCAAACCATAGATAGTAACAATAATCCGGTGGCACTCTTACCTTCATTTTATGGCACGGAATTTGATGCGGAACAGATCAATCAGGCGTTAAGAAGTCAAGATCCGTTACAGATTGTTCCAAGTATCGATGAAAATGGACATGGAACGATGTTGGCAGGAATAGCCGCCGGTTCAGAAAATAAGGAGAACAATTTCAGCGGAGTGGCACCGGATGCTGAATTAATTATTGTGAAGCTTAAGCAGGCGAAGAATAATCTGAAAAACTTGTATTTTATTCCCCAGAACCTCAATTGTTATCAGGAAAATGATATCATATGGGCGTTACAATATATTCTTTATAAATCCAGGATCTTAAATAAGCCATTATCGATTTGTATCGGCTTAGGTACTTCCTTAGGAGCACATAACAGTGATGGTTTATTAAATACTTCTGTTTCTTTGGCTGGAGATACACCGAATGTAGCAGTAGCGGTTGCAGCCGGAAATGAAGGTAATTTAAAACGACATTTCTACAGTGAACTCGATCCGACGATTGGATTTATATCGGTTGATTTATACATTGGTGAGCAGGAATATGGATTTACCATGGAGTTATGGGGAGATCCTCCCATGATTTATACGATGGGAATATTATCTCCTTCCGGTGAATATATACCGATAAGAGCTTCCAGACTTACCGAAACTCAGATGATTACATTTATATTTGATACGACCACCATTTATATAAATTATGTCCTTATCGAAGCAATTACCGGAAAGCAGGTAATCATTCTTCGGTTTGATAAACCGACATCTGGATTATGGAACTTTCGGGTATATGGAAAGGGTGATGTCAAAGGAGCCTTTCATATGTGGCTTCCGGTGAATGGACTTATATCTGAAGGGACTTATTTTATCAATGCCAATCCATTTACAACAATTACATCACCCGGGAACTGTCAAATACCGATTACAATCACAGCGTATAATTCTGATTCCGGCATATTATATAACGGTTCCGGGAGAGGCTATTCCACTTCGAATATTATCAATCCAGATCTGGCTGCACCGGGAGTGAATTTACAAGCCCCTACATTGAAACATGAATTTACAAGTATAACCGGCACCAGTGCCGCAGCAGCGCATACCGCCGGAATCAATGCACTTTTGCTGGAATGGTGCGTTATTGACAATAATTATCCTGATGTTGATACGGTTAGTCTAAAGAAATTTCTTATCCGTGGTGCGCAACGAAGTAATGTATTACAATATCCCAACCCGGATTGGGGGTATGGAATCATCGATGTATATAATACGTTTAATATATTTCGTACCCAAATATGAGGGGATTAATGAACCAACAAAGGCATTTTAACACGAAAGTGTAAAAATGCCTTTAAAAACATATTCTGATATAGAATTAGTTATAAATTATATAATCTTAAGAATGTCATACTGAGAATGGATGATTAACCATAGCTGATTGTTATAATACATAATATTCCAGGCACCAATCCCTTTGAGATCATATAAGGTGACTAGTTCTGTCATTCCGTTCATACTTCTGGCATCGGAAAACCATACAATGTGGTTAAGAGGGACAACCATTTCAGAGTACATAAAAAATGGAGTCTGTGAAACTTCATCAAATTGGATTGCGACATTAACTTCTGCCGCTAATTGGATCGCAGAAGTCATACTTAACGAATTAGCTTTTGTTACTCCGGCTACATAGGGTAGGTTCCAGTCATAACCAATAATAGAGATACCAAGTGTTAATTTATGGGCTGAGATGATGGTACGAATATAATCAAGGAAATCCTTCGTTGCCGTTATCGACATTACCGGCATGGGGGGAACAAAGGAATGTCCAAAGTAAAATGACATTAGCAGCATTTCATCCGCATACTCAGCGATCATAGAATAATCTAATTTTTCATAAAGCAGTACATTATTCACTTGACTTACTCTTGGAGGTATCGTAATAAAAGTATAATATCCGGCGGTTTTTAAAGCAGAGGATATCTTCTCTGTAAAGCCCGAATAGGCTGGGATATTCTCAGCAGTAAGAAAATGATAAGCGATATTAACGCCATAATATCCCTTTTTGTTGAGTATGATTAGAAGGTTGTTAATAAAGCGATTCTGTAGTTCCTCTGTATATATAATTCGATAAGCCGCTTCCTGACTTAATTCTCCCTGTGGAGTATATGCGGTAATTTGCATGATTGGTGCAGATCCATATTCCTTTGCAATCCGAATCAAATCTTCGTCATTTACACTGATGATATCAGCGCTCGCAGTAATATAATTACCCCATATTGTAAGATAGGTAAGATATGGCAATGTCTTGATTAATATGTTTGTATTGATATAGGTGCTGCAAAACCCGTTGGTTGCCATACTTCCTTTCTTATTATTGTATTTTAGAACCAGTTCGTCTCCAGGATAGATATATTCCCGATCAGAGAGAAAAGGGTTATTCTGTAATAACTGCATCAAGCTTATCTCATTTTCGGAAGCAATACCGGCTAAGGAATCTCCCTCCTTCACAATATATACTTGCTCAGGATAGACAATCACAATGGTTTGCCCGATGACAAGAATGTCTTGCAAAGACAAGCCGTTGTCTCGCATAAGCTTAGCGGGTGTTACCTTATATTTTTCGGCAATTGATTCAATGGTATCACCAGCTTGAACGACATGAATAATCATACTGTCCTTAATGTGATGTTTTATACATTATATGATGAATGCTTCCGTATATTACTTTAGCCAACCTTAGAAGACGATAACTTCGGTGGTCATTTCTGTACAAAATTAATTATTATACAAAAAAATTAATATATATCCTTAACTATTCAAGCATAAGTAACAAAACTTTATTTTTTCCTTGTAAGGTGGTAAAATGCTATTGCATTATGAATAAATATATGGTAGTATATCTTTCTTAGAAAGACAATTGTATTTGTAATAAATACAGTCCCTTTTGTTTCATACATATGCTACCCTGAAAAACCTCAGGAGGTGTTAAACACATGAAAGAAGATCAATATTTTATTGTAAAAAAGAAGGCAGTACCGGAGGTACTATTGAAGGTAGTGGAAGCAAAGAGGCTTCTCGATTCTGAGCGGGTTATGACAGTTCAGGAGGCTACCGATGCCGTAGAAATAAGCAGAAGTTCCTTTTATAAATATCGTGATGACATATTTCCGTTTTATGAGAATACCAGAGGCAAAACGATTACCTTTATGCTCCAGATGGATGATATGCCGGGACTACTATCCAAGGTGCTTAGTCAGGTAGCGAAGTGTGAAGCGAATATTCTTACAATTCATCAAAGTATTCCGGTGAACGGAATTGCATTATTGACCTTAAGTATTGAGATATTACCTCAGACAGACAGTACCTCACAGATGATCGAGGCGATTGAAGCAATGCAGGGTGTCCACTATGTTAAATTAGTTTCCAGAGAATAATGTGAATTAATTACATTAATTCACATGGGAAGAACTACGAAGTTCGCACAATGGTGCTCACTCCTTGTTCTTCCAGGAAGTTAAAGGTTTGTACCTGCGTAATCCTCGGTACAAACTTAATAAAGTAGGAAGAACTACGAAGTTCGCACAATGGAGAGACATAATTATGAGACTTCACTGATAGAGATGAGCAGAACAGGAGGAGCAGTGATGATTAATATCGCAGTCTTAGGATACGGCACAATTGGTTCCGGTGTGGTTGAGGTACTTGGAATCAATGGTGAGAGCATTAAAAAGAGGGCAGGAGATCAGATTAATATTAAGTACGTTCTGGATCTGAGAGAGTTTCCGGGGGATCCGATTATGGAGAAGCTGGTTCATGACGTAAATATTATCATGGATGATCCTGAGGTGAAAGTTGTTGTGGAAGTAATGGGTGGAGTCGAACCCGCGTATTCCTTCGTTAAGCAAGCACTTTTAAAAGGAAAGAGTGTTGTTACCTCCAATAAGGAATTGGTAGCCAAGCATGGAGCAGAGCTTCTGGATATGGCAAAGGAACGCAATCTTAATTTCCTCTTTGAAGCGAGTGTAGGCGGTGGCATTCCAATCATCAGACCCCTAAACCAATCCCTGACTGCGGATGAAATTGTAGAAATCACCGGTATCTTAAATGGAACGACAAACTATATCTTATCGAAGATGAGTGAGGAAGGTCTGGATTTTAATACCGCATTAGAAAATGCTCAAAAGATGGGTTATGCTGAACGTAATCCGGCTGCCGATGTAGAAGGTCATGATGCCTGCAGAAAGATAGCTATTTTATCTTCCCTGGCATTTGGTATGCAGGTGGATTTCGAGGATATCTATACAGAGGGTATCACAAAGATTACAGATATCGATATAAAATATGCAAAGGCATTATGCGCAAGAATAAAATTGTTTGCCTCCAGTATCCGCGGCAATGATTCTCAGGTGCATGCAATGGTTGCACCGGTCCTTATTAAAGCAAATCATCCGCTTTTCAGTGTGAATGATGTCTTTAACGGAATCTTTGTAAGAGGTAATGTAATTGGTGATGTTATGTTTTACGGAAGCGGAGCGGGAAAGCTGCCGACCGCGAGTGCAGTAGTTGCAGATGTTGTTGATGCAGCGAAACACGTCGGTAAAAATATATGGACACTTTGGAGCAGCAGAAAATTAGAGCTGACAGATATTAACCTGGTTCAACATCGTTTCTTTATCCGAGTAACCGGAGACAAGGAAGTTGCCAGGAGAGAAGCTGTGAAGCTTTTTGGAGAGGTAGAGGAGGTTGTAGCACCGGGAGTTGACGGTGAATTCGCCTTTATCACAACGAGTATGACAGAACAGGAATTAAAAGAGAAGAAAGAATACTTAGATGGTATTGTCAGTACAATACGTGTAAGGTTTTAACACGTATAAGGACTGCGAAGACCATTTCTATAGAATAAGATTAAGTTTGACAGAGCGGACAATGACCCAATTCCATATAATTGATTAGAGAAAGTCGAAACAAACGACTTTCTTTATCTATGATATCCGGTAGTAATACTAAAACATAAGCAAATTATATACCAATGATTTGGCAGAAACAGAAAGGACTTGATTCTATGAAATATATCGTTGTTCTTGGTGACGGTATGGCCGATGAACCGTTAGCCGCCCTAGATAACAGAACGCCTCTGATGGCTGCGGATACGCCTCAGTTGGATGAGCTGGCGAAGAAATCTGAGCTTGGTATCGCACATACGATCCCGGAGGGAATGAAGCCGGGCAGTGATACAGCTAATTTAGCTGTTCTTGGGTATAATCCTAAAATCTATTATTCCGGTCGCTCTCCTCTGGAAGCACTCAGTATCGGTGTTGATATGAAGCCAACCGATATTGCTCTGCGATGTAATATTGTTACCTTGTCGGAGGAGGACTTGCCCTACGAAGAGAGAACGATGGTCGATCATAGCTCCGGTGAGATCTCGACGGAAGATGCAGCCGTATTAATCGAGGCAGTAAGGAAAGAGCTGGAGAATGATATTTATAAATTCTATGTGGGAACCAGTTACCGCCATCTCACTATCTGGGACAAGGGCGAGGTGATTGAACTGGCACAGCCTCATGATATCTTAGGCAGAGTGGTTGGCGAATATCTACCGAAGGATGCTATTCTAAAGGATATGATGATTCGCAGCTTTAACATATTGAACAATCATCCGATTAACATAGCAAGGCAGGAAAAGGGGTTAAATAAAGCGAATTCTATCTGGTTCTGGGGGGCAGGAACGAAGCCGGCACTCACTTCTTTTGAAGAGAAGAACCGGAAAAGAGGCGCTATGATATCTGCAGTGGATCTTCTTAAGGGAATTGCAGTTGGTGCAGGGATGAAGGTGGTTGAGGTTCCCGGTGCCGATGGAACCCTTCACACGAATTATGAAGGCAAAGCAATGGCAGCAGTGAAGGTACTACTGGAAGAGGATTATGATTTTGTCTATATCCATGTGGAAGCCCCCGATGAGATGGGACATCAAGGGAACATCTCAAATAAAGTGAAATCAATCGAATATCTGGATCAAAGAGTGATTAAGATTGTAGTAGAGGAAATGAATAAGGCCGGAGCAGCGTATCGTATGCTCATAATGCCGGATCATCCAACTCCGATCCGTTGCAGAACACACACTAGTGATCCGGTGCCATACCTTTTATATGACAGTACAAGGGAACAGAAGCATAGCTGGCTCTATAATGAAGAAGAAGCAAAAAAGAGTGGCAATGAAGTGACAGAAGGATATACTGTTATTGGGAAGTTATTTTCAAATCCAGCCAGAGATTAGGAGGCAGCTATGTTAATAGTAAAAAAATTCGGTGGAACATCCGTAGGTGATAAAGAAAGAATATTTAATGTTGCCAAAAGAATTACAGAGGAATATAAAAGAGGAAATGAGGTAGTCGTTGTTCTGTCTGCAATGGGCAAGACAACGGATATTTTACTGGCACAGGCGAAGGAGATTAATCCGAAAGCATCGAAGAGAGAATTGGATATGCTGATGGTAACCGGCGAACAGGTATCGGTAGCATTTATGGCAATGGCTCTTGATACCATGGGAGTTCCCGCGGTATCCCTGAATGCATATCAGGTTGCGATGCACACCACCAGCGTCTATGGAAATGCCAGGCTGAAAAGAATTGATTCGGAGAGAATTCAAAATGAATTAGAGAATAAACGTGTTGTTATTGTTACCGGCTTTCAGGGAGTCAATAAATTTGATGATTATACAACCCTTGGAAGAGGCGGATCCGATACAACAGCAGTTGCTTTGGCAGCAGCTTTACACGCAGACGCCTGTGAAATCTATACGGATGTTGATGGCGTATTTACTGCCGATCCCAGGATGGTACCCAGCGCAAGAAAGCTGAATGAAATCACCTATGATGAGATGCTCGAGCTGGCCTCCTTAGGTGCAGGAGTCCTGCATAATCGTTCGGTAGAGATGGCAAAGAAGTATGGTGTTCAGTTGGTGGTTCGTTCCAGTCTCAATTATTCAGAAGGCACTATTGTTAAGGAGGAAGTAAAAATGGAAAAAATGCTCGTTAGTGGTGTAGCCTGTGATAAGAATACAGCACGTATCTCGGTTATTGGATTAGAAGATCTTCCGGGGGTTGCATTCAAATTATTTAATCATCTTGCAAATCATAATGTTAATATAGGAATTATATTGCAATCGGTGGGAAGAGACGGTACAAAGGATATCAGTTTCACCGTGAAAGAGGATGATTTAGAGGAGGCAGTAGCGATCTTGGAGAGACATCGTGAGGGCAGTCTCAAATGCCAGAAGATTGAGGTGGAGCGAGAAGTAGCCAAGGTATCCATTGTAGGAGCCGGTATGATGTCTAATTCCGGTGTAGCTGCAAAGATGTTCGAAGCATTGTATGATGTGGGTGTGAACATTAAGATGATCTCTACCTCAGAAATCAGAGTTACCGTATTGATTGATGAGGCACATGTAGAGAAAGCAATGAATGCAGTTCATGAGAAATTCGCCTTATCACAGATCTAAGATTATTTCATCGTTATACTGGCTTAAAATATATAATTCTATTCCAGGTAGAGCGAATGCTCTTATCGAATAATAGAAAACTTGCGTAAGCACAAAATATGAAAGGCAAGAACAACAGGCATCCGATCATGCACTGTAGTTCTTGCCTTTTATGCTACCGAGTCAAAATTCATTCCCCGAAGGAAGCTGCCTTCCAGAGATTTTCTTGCACTTTCATAAGGGTTACTTTCATTATATTGCATGGTCGTCTTCGTAGTACCCCCTGCCACATAGGGTGTACCACACTCGGGGCAGATACCCATCTGATAGGATACGGAAGCGGATACCAATCTGGCTTCTGGTTTGCTACCTTCCGCCACAGCATTGGATACATGCTGCTGTTCATGAGCGGAAACTGCAGCAAAGGAAGCTCCCGGTGAAACATGAGTAGGGGTTTGGAAAGAGACATCGGCCTCATTCGATACGTCCATATATTTACGTTCCTTACAGGTCTGACACTCGGAGGGCTGTGCTTTTTCAACATTGATAGTTCCCTTTTGCCCAAGAGGCGCAATACGACTGACTCTTGTGACAGCAGATGTCGGATCGCCGGCTGAACGTATCCCGGCTACCGGTATGGTATAAGAAACTGAACCAATGGATCCAATCACGGATGCACCTCCTTTGTAGACTAACTCTAGTATAATTATAGTACTATTTTTTAAAGTGGTCAAGAGTCCCATATAGCAGGTTTTTAAGCGAATTCAGTTGCTTTTCGATGTGGTGGATGGTATTATTAAAAATGGTAAAAATGATAAGAAATGCTACATTGAATGAAAATTAGATTAAGGAGTAAGACAATGGATATTTTAAAACAATTGAAGGAAGAGCTTGGCATCCGTTTGGAACAGGTGGAAGCTACCGTAAAATTGATTGATGAAGGTAATACCATCCCTTTTATAGCACGATATCGTAAGGAAGCAACGGGATCTCTGGATGACGAGCAGCTTAGAAATCTGCATGAAAGATTACAATATTTGAGAAATCTGGAAGATAAGAAGACCCAGGTACTGGGTAGTATAGAAGAGCAGGGCAAATTGACCGAGGAGTTGAAGGCACAGATTCTGGCAGCGACTACCTTGGTTGTTGTAGAGGATTTATATCGCCCTTATCGCCCGAAGCGAAGAACCAGAGCAACCATTGCGAAGGAAAAAGGGCTGGATGGCTTAGCAGCTCTGATATTGTCACAGGATACCGCAGAATCGATCCGGGTAGCTGCCGAACAATATCTATCCGAGGAGAAAGAGGTTCGTACGATTGAGGAAGCCATCTCCGGAGGCATGGATATCATCGCCGAAGATATCTCCGATGAAGCAGAACACCGCAGCTATATTCGCGATGTAACCATGAAAGAAGGTACACTGACTTCAGTAGCAAAGGATGCGAAGCAAGAGACGGTGTATGAGATGTATTACAACTTCGAAGAAAGCCTTATTAAATTAGCAGGGCATAGAATCCTTGCAATTAACCGGGGAGAAAATGAGAAGATCCTTACTGTAAAGGTTCTTGCTCCGGAGGAACGCATCCTTCGCTATCTGGAGAAGAAGGTAATCGTGAAGGACAACCCACATACCAATGATATCTTAAAAGCAACGATTGAAGATAGTTATAAGAGATTGATTGCGCCTGCCATTGAACGCGAGATCAGAAGCGAGCTGACGGAGAAAGCAGAGGACGGAGCGATCAAAGTGTTTGGTAAGAATCTGGTGCAGCTTCTGATGCAGCCACCTATTACCGGACAGGTGGTACTGGGTTGGGATCCGGCCTTCCGTACCGGCTGTAAGCTGGCGGTTGTAGATAGTACAGGGAAGGTCCTGGATACCGTTGTGATTTATCCGACAGCTCCGCAGAACAAGGTGGAGGAAGCCAAGGCAACGGTAAAGAAGCTGATCGATAAATATAATATTTCTCTGATTTCCGTTGGTAACGGTACTGCCTCCAGAGAATCCGAGATGATTATTGTAGAGCTCTTAAAGGAGCTTCATAAGCCGGTGAAGTACATTATCGTAAATGAAGCAGGTGCCTCGGTATATTCTGCAAGTAAGCTGGCGACCGAAGAATTTCCGAATTTTGATGTGGGTCAGAGAAGTGCTGCCTCGATTGCAAGAAGACTTCAGGATCCATTAGCGGAGCTGGTTAAGATTGATCCGCAATCCATTGGTGTAGGTCAGTACCAGCATGATATGAATCAGAAGAAACTCAGCGAGGTACTCTCGGGTGTGGTAGAGGATTGTGTAAATAAGGTTGGTGTTGATCTGAATACCGCTTCCGTCTCCTTGTTGGAGCATATATCCGGTGTCAGCAAGGTAATTGCTAAGAATATTGTGGCATATCGTGAGGCGAACGGTCGTTTCCGCAGCCGTGCCGAGTTATTAAAGGTTGCAAAGCTCGGACCGAAGGCCTTCGAGCAGTGTGCGGGCTTTATGAGAATCGCAGATGGAGATAATCCGTTGGATGCTACCGGTGTTCATCCGGAATCCTATGAGGCAACACAGGCCTTGCTGGTCAAGCTGGGTATGACTCTCGAGGATGTTAAGGAAATCCAGGCCAAAGCGAAGAATCAAAAGGCGGTAGAACCTGTTAAGAAGGCAGAACCGAAGCCGGAGAAAAAACAAAAGACGATCACGGTAAAGACACAAGAGACTGCCCTTGGTAAAGCATTGGCTGCTGCAGTCGGCAAGGGTGGAATTGCAGTTGAGGAACAAGCGCCACTGAAGCGACAGGAAGAAGCAGCCGGTCAATCAGAGGATATCATTTCCATAGGTAAGAAGATAAAGGATAAGCATAAGCTGGCCGAAGAGCTTGGTGTGGGAGAGATAACCCTGACGGATATTATTAAGGAACTGGAGAAACCGGGAAGAGACCCCAGAGATGAGATGCCTAAGCCAATTCTTCGTACCGATGTACTGGAGATTAAGGATCTGACGGAAGGAATGATTCTAAAGGGAACCGTTCGAAATGTTATTGACTTTGGTGCCTTTGTAGATATCGGCGTTCATCAGGATGGATTAGTTCATATCTCACAGCTTTCGGACAAGAAGTTCGTGAAGCATCCCCTGGATGTAGTCAGCGTTGGTGATATTGTTGATGTTAAGGTAATCGGCGTGGATGTGGCGAAGAAGAGAATTCAGTTATCCATGAAGCTGCAATAAGGGAGAGAGAGTCCTTGGAAGTTTTGTTCTGGTGTGCATTGCTACTCGGTGTTTTCTGTATCGTATACTATATTATCATCGTACTTTACGCAGGGATGGGTGTGAATTTCTCCTGGATATGGAGTCTTGGTGGGTTCGGTTGTATCTCTGCAGCCATATTGCTTCGGTATTTGATCAATATTCAATTTGTGATATCGGAATGGCTCTTATTAACTGCTTATATTCTGATCGGAATTGCGTTAGCAATTTTTGTTTTACTGGAAGCAAGGTTACTGCTCAGCAACCACGCTAAGGCCGTAAAAGGATTGGATTGTCTATTGGTGCTTGGCGCCCAGATCAGTAGCAACAAGGTGACGAAGAACTTGAAGAAGAGATTGGATACAGCAACAACCTATCTACTGGATAACCCGGATACGTGGGTCATTGTATCCGGCGGAAGGGGTAACGGGAATCTGGTGTCCGAAGCAGCCGTTATGAAGGAATATCTCCTAAAGCAAGGAATTGATAGCGAAAGAGTCTTGATGGAAGAGCAGTCAGTGAATACGACAGAGAATATGAAATACAGCAAGGCGCTTATAAGTGAGAATGCTGCCGTCGGTATTGTTACCAATGGCTTTCATATCTATCGCTCTACCAGACTTGCGAAAAAGCAAGGACTTCGTAATGTCTTTGCCTTGACCTCGCCAACTGACCGGGTAATGTGTCTGCATTATTATGTCCGCGAGGCAGCTGGAGTCTTAAAGGATGTAATTTACGGAAACTTATAAAATTCCATAGACTGTATATTGACATTAGGTAGGTACTGTTGTATGATGTAGCTGTAAAAAGAATAAAGGTAAATTCTTCGGGGCAGGGTGAAATTCCCGACCGGCGGTAAAGTCCGCGACTCATTGATGATTATTTGTAATGATCAATGATTGATTTGGTGAAATTCCAAAACCGACAGTAAAGTCTGGATGAGAGAAGAGAACAGAGCTTAATGTGATGATTCGCCCCGATTTTAACGTGTTTAAAATCGGGGTATTTTTATTTTCATTATTCTCTGCATCACCCAGAATTTTTCCTTTCAATTAAAAGGAGAGATAATATTATGAGATCAAATGTAGTAACAAATCAGAGAAGTAGTTTATTTTCAACGAAACAATTGGTAACCATCGGACTTTTATCCGCATTAGCCTATGTATTAATGCTGGTACACCTCCCCTTCAAATATCTGGGCTTTTTAGAGTTTGAATTCAGTGATATCCCGGCGGTAATTGCTGCACTTGCCTATGGTCCAATCGCAGGAGTGGTTGTAGAGTTAATTAAGAATTTAGTGAAGGCATTAACAGCATCCACCACCGGTATGATTGGGGAGTTGGCAAATTTCTTGATCAGCAGTGCGTTTATCATTCCGGTAGGTATCTTACACAAGCTTAGAAAAGCAAAAAACAGCCAGTCAGTAAGCAAGAATACAACCGGAGCGAATACCAGAGATGGTCTATATACCATTTTCATCTTTGCAGTCGGAACAATTGCTATGGCAACCGCAGGAGCTTTATTAAATTATTTTGTAATGTTACCTTTATACGCGAAGTTATTTGGTGGCATGGATGTCATTGTAGGAATCGCTTCCGCCAATGTATCGGCAGTGAAGGATCTTGCAAGCTTGGTTATTATTGGCATCACACCCTTTAATCTTGTAAAAGGAATATATATCTCAGCCATCGGTTATTATACCTACCGCTTCCTGAAAGGCAGTATTCTACAGTAAGCAAGGATACAGATTTTTATATGAGTCTTATGGTAGGGGTTTGAAAGAGATAAGCTAGAATTATAAAGAGTAATATATTGAAAATGTATTATTAATGCTTCAGCAATAACATAAGCTGCGATAATGCATACGGCGGTAACAAAAATATAATATAAAATTGAAGGAATAAATAAGTAGGAGTACCTGCGAATGTATTCCGTTAGAAAAAACAGCGGCTTATTATGTTCGAAGCAGGCTGACATTTGGTTTTATGTCAGACCTGATACGAACATACAAGTCGCTGTCTTTGCGTCGGAATACATGTAGGTACTCTTACTTCTTTATATTACTTCATTACAATAACTTGAAAGCCATCGCTGTATAAAGTGCATTTTACACATTCACTGATTGATTAAGCTTTTTCACCGGTCGTGCTTCAATGTAACCGCGATAACCCATCGGAGCCAGCTGGAAACGGGGTGCTGCTTCCGGGTCCCATTCATAGCCGTAGATCTGTGGATTGAAGCGGTTAATATGCTCCCAGGTCTCGCTGATTACTTCGCCGAAGTTATCATCCTCATAGGGCTCACCCTGAAATACCATCATGGTGCAGGGGGGTAACTCCATTAATTCATAACCCTCAGGGATTGTATTGGAATAGGTGAGAGGTACTTCAACCCCTTGAACATATACAGAGGTTCCGGGTGCAATCAGATGCTTGGGAAGCCACATGCCGATCGGCTCATAAAGAGCCTCTTTTACGCTTGTGAGCATAGGCCAGATATCACAGCCGACTTCTTCGCAGTAAGCAAAATATTCATCTGCCTTGAAGCCCCGCTTTAAGAGTACCTTTCTGGCAGGACGCTCGATTACCTGTACAAAGATGGATTTTGATTTGCTATCATTACTCATTTTTCTTTCCTCCTTATGAAGTGCTTTATAGGTGTCGAAAACCTTAGGTGGCAGAAATAGCTGGATCGGCGGAGTTGTCTTACTGTACTTGTGTGGAGAGACTCCGAATTCCTTCGAGAATGCCCTCGTGAAACCTTCATGAGAATCGAATACAAAATCAAGAGCTACATCAAGGATTTTGATCTCGTTATCACGAAGAAGCAGCGCTGCTTTTGTCAGACGCAAAGCCCGAAGATAATCAAAAGGGGTCTTTCCGGTTACCTCTTTAAAGATTCTGGACAAATGCCAGGGGGAATACCCGACGGTCTCGGCCAGCTCCCTTAAGGTAATACTTTTTGATAGATTCTTCTCCATATAAAGCTGCAAATCCTGAACTATTTTATAATTATCTATGTTACTCATGTTTTCACCACCTGTAATAAGAGGATAACTCAGAATAAAATTTATTTCTTGACTTCAATTGCTAAGGTTCACAGATATTTAATACCACATTTGATTTTATCATAACAAATATCCATACGTAGTCAATAAAATTCAAAATCATATGGGTTCGAATTAAACTCTATCTTTTTTTGGACATATCTGCTATAATGATGCCGTTTAGAGAGATGTTTTGAAATGGAAAGGCATGGATATTAGCATGATAATAGATAGCTACAGTACACAGGACACGTATCAGTTAGGATATCGTTTGGGCTCCGAAGCGAAAAAGGGTGATATATTTTGCCTTAGCGGTGATCTGGGTGTGGGTAAGACAGTCTTTACGCAGGGATTCGCGAAAGGACTGGGGATAGAGGAAGCTGTAAACAGCCCTACTTTTACAATAATCCAGGAATACGAAGGGGGAAGACTTCCCTTTTATCATTTTGATGTATATCGTATTGCCGATATCGATGAGATGGAGGAGATCGGTTATGAGGATTATTTTTATGGAAACGGTGTCTGTCTGATTGAATGGGCAGAATTGATTGACGAGTTATTGCCAAAGAAGCATACCAATATATCAATCGCTAAGAAACCGGAGAAGGGTTTTGAATATCGGGTAATATCGATCGACTAAAATAGAAGAGGAGGAAATGTCTCGATTTGTCAGAGACATAAGCATTATGAAAATATTAGCGCTGGATAGTTCAGGCCTGGTGGCCTCAGTTGCGATCGTGACAGAAGATTCCATGTTAGCGGAATATACAGTTAATTATAAGAAGACACACTCACAGACACTCCTTCCGATGTTGAACGAGATTGTGAAAATGGTTGATATTAATATGGAAGAGGTGGATGCGATTGCAGTGGCAGCAGGTCCGGGCTCTTTCACAGGGCTTCGTATCGGAAGTGCAACCGCCAAGGGACTAGGACTTGCTTTGAATAAGCCGGTAGTAGCGGTTCCGACACTGGATGGTCTGGCATATAATCTTTATGGTACAGGCCAATTCGTGTGCCCGATTATGGATGCCAGAAGGAATCAGGTATACACCGGAATCTATGATTTTAAAGGCAATCAGTTACAGGTTGTC
Organism: Bacillota bacterium; assembly: GCA_023421075.1. Classification (GTDB taxonomy): domain Bacteria; phylum Bacillota; class Clostridia; order Lachnospirales; family Lachnospiraceae; genus Mobilitalea. Next base: position 1,362 of record JAEZUM010000061.1, on the reverse strand, counting down.
AAGGAACAGACGGCGATGGCTGTAGAAGAGCTCATCGAAGAGATCAACAAGCTGGGGAAAGAGGTTATTTTCTTAGGAGACGGCACTGCAGTCTATGGGGAAATAATTGCTGCAAAAATAAAAGTACCCTATTCGTTCGCACCGGTCCATCTCTCAAGACAAAGAGCCGGTGCCATCGGAGCACTGGGTATAGAATTATATAAGAAGGAAAAATTTGATACAGCAGCAATGCATGAACCGGTATATCTGCGGGTATCCCAGGCAGAACGTGAAAGAGCCGAAAGGCTTCAACAGCAAGGTTAAGTAATGGGCTATCCCTTATAGCCCCAATGGAGGTAGCCCTTATGGAGATTCGAAGAATGACAGAGGCTGATTTGGCTGAAGTTTGTGAAATAGAGAATGAAACCTTTTCAGATCCGTGGAGTGAAGAGGATTTTCGTAATTCCCTGCAGGATGATAAGAATGATTATCTGGTAGCGGAGATTGACGGTATCATCGCTGGATATTGTGGCTTTTGGGGTGTTGTCGGAGAAGGGGATATCTTCAATGTGGCAGTGAAAAAGGAATATCGAAGGCAAAGAATTGGGGAGACCATGCTTAAGGCTCTGATCGAGAAGGGTGTGACAAGGGGTATTACCTCCTTTACTCTGGAGGTACGCATCTCCAACGAGCCTGCTATCCGGCTGTATGAAGCTCTGGGATTTGAGAGAGCAGGGATTCGAAAGGATTTCTATACAAAACCCAAAGAGGATGCTGTCATTATGTGGTTGAATACAATACAGCAATTCCCACTGTAAAAAAGCTAACACACGTATTATAATAGTCCTAAGAGCGATGCATGTATCATATCAGGAGGGGAAAATCGTGAAAAGGGCAAATATCATAAATAAGAGCGGAGATCATCCGATTTGTTGCAATTCTTGCGGTAAGGTTTTAAAAGTAGAGAATGGAATCCTGAAGGAGGATGCATTTGAAGCAACAAAGGAATGGGGGTACTTTTCAGGCAGAGATATGGAGGTACATCATTTTAATCTTTGCGAGGAATGCTATGATAAGATTACCTCAGAATTTGCGATTCCGGTTGAAGTCGGGAAAAAACTTGAAGTATTATAAGCAGGACATGCTTTCATAAGAGTGCAAGGGGTAAGGCCGGTACTATAGAACGAGGCTTATACCAAATGTTTATACCCATGGAAGGAAGAGGAATATACCTAGTGTATTCATCTTCCTTTTTTTGGCTCTGTGTCAATAGTTGGGGTGGGATTCTTTTGAATCCCGCTCCTTTTCTATGTTTAGAGCCATTTTGATGTTTGGTATCTACAATTCCTGTTTTTGGGTATGCAAAATAAGCCTCTAGCACAT
>JAEZUM010000059.1 GCA_023421075.1 Bacillota bacterium | reverse complement strand
TCAAGCTTGGGAAGCTCGCATTCTACCAATGAACTATATCCGCATAGTTCTATTTTAATCAGTAACTCAAAAAAGTCAATATCCATAATATGAAATAAGACTAAAAAATGTAAATATGGAAATAATTTAATTGTACCAATGTACAGATGAGGGGTTATACGTAGGCGGTTCAATTTCGCCTATCATGCGACCAATCAATAGCTCTGCAAGCATTTCTTGTTGAATGCAACCGCATAGCGATTAGATATCAAGAATCGCCTCGGGCAGAATTTGTATATATTTGGCTGCAAAATAATTCGAGCAGGTAAAAGTGATAGGTATAATTAAAATATTATCGGAGAAGACTATATTTTGAGGTGATAATAGTGAAAAAGAACAAATTTACCGAGTTTTTAAAAGGAAAAGGTTATTACGTGTTATTATTTGTCGGCGTGGTAGCGATTGCTGCCGTAGCGATTGTTGGATCCCAGTTATCTGCAAAGCAAGAGCAGCAGGATAACGAATACGTGGATATCAACGAAGTTGATGATAACATAGCAGCCGAGGATGGGGATGTTGATCTGGCTGAGAATAACCCGATATCGGAAGGGCTAGTCAATAGTCAAGGCGATGCTTCCTCCGATGTTGCTGCGAATGATAAATCCGCAAATACTTCTGCGGATAATGGTACAAGCCAGGATGTTGCAAGCAACGAAGACATGATTGAGATGGAAGGCTACGAGGAAGACGATGTAGCGAATGGTGAGGATTCCATGGACACTGCGGCAGCAGAGGATGCTGTTGAGACCGGAACCTCTTCCGCTCAGAATGAGACTACCGAGACAATGGAGAACCTATCCTTCAGCGTGGATGATGGTCTGATGTGGCCGGTTCAGGGTAATGTCATCATGAATTACAGCATGGATCACACGATCTACTTTGCAACTCTGATGCAGTACAAATGTAATCCTGCAATCATCATTGATGCAGAGGTTGGTACTGAAGTAAAGGCAGCTGCAACCGGTATTGTTACCAGCGTTGACAGGGCAAATTCAGAAACCGGTGTTACCGTTACGATGGACATCGGTGACGGCTATAGCGTGGTCTATGGTCAGTTATCAGCGGATATGGGGCTCGAGGTTGGTGACCTGGTGAATACCGGTGACGTGATTGCAACCGTAAGCCAGCCTACCAAGTATTATTCCGTGGAAGGCAGCAATCTGTATTTCATGGTTAAGGAAGGCGATCAGACGATCAATCCGATGCTTCTCCTTCGTTAATTCCCAAGCAGTAAAAATGCACGGTGCAAACCGTAATTTATTCATCACGTATTCAAAATAAGTGAGGGCTAAGAAGATGTATCTTCATTACCCTCACTTATTTTATATCTATCACAGGGAAATGGGCCTCCGATTTCCCTTGTCGATTGCTCTAACTCCATATATTCATAAATGATCCTTGATGAATTAACAGGAAGGCGATTAGAGGACCAGATAACCCTTCTCCGCCAGTGCTTTCTCAATGCGGTCCAGCGTCTCCTCGGAGTCAGCCACTACCGTATGCTGATGTATACCATCGGTCAGATCCTTCAGAGGGACGATCTTTTTCTCCTTGACCTTCTTGACGAAGTCATAGACATCCTGACGATTACGGATCGTGAGGGCAGTTGCGATATCTCCGTAGATTTCATGATTTACGACGACATCCAGTATCTTCCCTCCGTTATCCACGTAGGTACACAGCTCATCCTCAATCTGCTCCGTGGTGTGGCGCACCTTGAAGATCCGCTTGGCTTTCGGCTCCTCGGAATGATAGATCAGGTAGCCCTTCGTGGTTGAGAAGATGTTCAGACCGGTAGCTCGAAGTAAAGTGATATCCTGTACAATAACCTGTCGGCTTACACCGAGAAGCTTGGACAGCTCGCCCCCGGAGACCGGCTCCTCCTGCTCGTTCAGTATCTTCACAAGTTGTTCTCTGCGTTTCGTTCCTTCCACCGTTGGCTCCTTCCCTAAAAACTGATGAAATGCCTTTGCATTTCTTTCATCTTCATATATAATAAAGGTTGTTCATCATTAAAATATTATATATCATGAATAAAAAGCGTATTCATGAGCTCTTGCTCCGATCGTATATGCAAGCAAGCTTGTATATGCTCACTACGCTAATTATATAATGACAGGAACAAAATGGCAACGGTTTGCAGTAGTTTTTTGAGAAAGGCGTAGGTGTTCAATGTTTCGTTTATGGGCAAAAATGTTTTTAGAAAATAGAATGATTAAGGATATGGTGGTCTGCAATGAGGATCCTACACTTCGGAGGACACAGAAGGTGTTTGCCGCCATTGAAGAGGTATGTCACGCCTATGACTTATCCAAGCCGATTTGGTTAAACCCTACTATAGCGGACTTTAAGAAGCATGATAAAGCCAGATTCACCAAGGATAATTTTATCGACCAGATCGATTTTGACTATCTGGAGATTCATGTGATTGAAGAAGATTAATCACAGGATTGACCGAGATATATCGGTGTAGTGAGCCATCTAGGTTGGCATGGAGGAGAGAATGAAGAGATCAAGATTTCTAATCGGATGTCTGTTCGCAGTGATCGCCCTTCTCTTGCTATGCTTCATGGTCTATCTGCAGGAGCGCAGAGAAAAGGATTTATTCCGACAGGAGATCCCGGAGGATACCCTTGCCAAAGATAGTACTACCACGCCGACTTTATCCGTAGAACCGGAGGAACAGGAATTAGCGAATGCTTCGGTGGATAATGTGAAAGAATCTAATCGATCCGAGGAACCTACGGGGGATGAAGCGTCTATGATAGAGAATATAGATCAGCAAGAGATAGAGCAACAGGAGGCAGTAATGGAGACAGGCGGGCAGAATAGGATGAAATCCTTCTATTATGAGGAGCTTACACAGGAGATTAAGGATCGCATCAATGGAAAATCCTACGGCAAGAACTGTGAGGTACCTTATGATGAGCTGCGTTATGTGACAGTGCTTCATTGGGGCTTTGACGGGCAGGCGCATACCGGGGAAATGATTGTGAATAAGGCCATTGCAGAGGATGTCCTTGAAATATTTGCCGAGCTTTATGAAGCAGAGTACCCCATCGAGCGCATGGTGTTGGTGGATGAATATGATGCAGATGACAATACCTCGATGGCAGCCAATAATTCCTCTGCCTTTAATTATCGAGTCATTGAAGGGACAAGGCGAATCTCCCTGCATAGCTATGGCCTGGCGATTGATATCAATCCACTCTATAATCCCTATGTCCATGTGGTGGACGGCGAGCGAGTTGTGACGCCGGTGGAGGGAGCAAAGTACGAGGACCGTACTCTGGATTGCCCTTACTATATTCATGCAGAGGATGTATGCTATCAGGCTTTTGTGAAACGAGGCTTCACCTGGGGTGGAGATTGGAAGAATAACAAGGATTATCAGCATTTCCAGAAGGTGTTAACGGAGGATTAGACTGGGAGACGGTCATTGATTTATGGGATTATTAATGATATAATCACAAGAAGACACATATCGGAGGATACAATCAGGGATTGGGAGTAATGGTTATGAGACAGATACTATTAGCGGATTATGACAGAGCGATGTATGAAGCATTAGTACTTTCCTTACAGGAGAGTTATCAGATACTACCCCTCCCGGCAGTCGAAGCGGTAAAGGACTGCCTGAAGCATAATAATATTGATCTGGTACTCTTAACCGTGTCAGAGGACCATGCGGATGGGTTTGCTCATTATGAGGCAATCAAGGATATCCTGGAAATGATAGGCAAGCCGGTTGTTTTTGTGGGTGATGCGGGCAACGCTTGGATGGAAGAGAAGCTCTTATCTCTCGGGGTTCTTGACTTCATCGTCTTACCGGCTACGGCCAAGATGCTGATCACAAAGCTGGAGAATGTACTGGAGCTTCATACCCTTCGCAATAACCGAAACTATGTTGAGAAATACCAGGATGCCATCGCCTTCAGCTTCGCAGAGCTGGTCGATTGTCGGGATGAGACAACCGGCGGGCATCTGAAGAATACTACCGGGTATTTTCGAATCTTACTGGAAGAAGCTATGGCGAACAATTATTTTAAGGACATCCTGGAGCTGGAGGATGAACGGGATCTTCTTCGTTCTGCAACCCTGCACGATATCGGTAAGATCGGTATCAATGATGATATCCTTCGTAAGGCATCGCCGCTGAATTATCATGAATATGAATATATGAAGACACATACCACCTTAGCACGTGAGACCTTTGAGAAGATCATCCGGGAGACCGGAGGTACCAGATGGCTCTATCTGGCGAGGGATATTGCCTATTGTCACCATGAGCACTGGGACGGAAGCGGTTATCCGAATGGTCTGAAGGGGGAAGAGATCCCGATCTATGCCAGAATACTAACTATTGCGGATGTATACGATGCCTTGACCTCAAGCCGGTCCTACAAGGATGCCTATACCCACCAACGGGCGGTAGACATTATCCTGGAGGGGAAGGGAAAAACCTTCGATCCGGAGCTGGTGGATCTGTTCGTCGCTGCACATAAACGGTTTGAGGAAGCTCTGCTTCTTCGAAATGGCAAATCGAATTAAGAAAGGAAGTAGCCCATGTCATATACGGCGCTTTACCGAAAGTTCCGACCCGACAATTTCTTTGACGTTAAGGGACAGGAACATATCGTAACAACTCTGAAAAATCAAATAAAGGCCGGAAGAATCGGACATGCATATCTGTTCACCGGAACCAGAGGAACCGGTAAGACTACAGTTGCGAAGCTACTTGCGAAGACCGTAAACTGTGAGAATCCGGTGGATGGCAGCCCCTGCAATGAATGTCGGATGTGTAAGGGAATAGCGGCTCAGACTTCGATGAATGTCATTGAGATCGATGCTGCTTCCAATAACGGTGTAGACAATGTTCGTGAGATTGTGGAGGAGGTTCGTTACTCCCCGACTGAGGGTAAGTACAAGGTGTACATCATCGATGAGGTTCATATGCTGTCGGCCGGAGCCTTCAATGCACTCCTGAAGACGATCGAGGAGCCACCGTCCTATGTAATATTTATACTTGCGACCACCGAGGTTCATAAGATTCCGATTACCATTCTGTCCAGGTGTCAGAGATATGATTTTAAGCGGATTACCATAGATATCATCACAGAACGTATGGCGGAGCTGATGAGAGAAGAGAATATCGAAGTAGAGGACAAAGCGTTGCGTTATGTGGCGAGAGTCGCCGACGGTTCCATGCGTGATGCCTTAAGCTTATTGGATCAATGCATCTCCTTCTATCTGGGTAAGAAGCTGACCTATGACAATGTACTTGAGGTACTTGGAGCAGTAGATACCTCCGTATTTGCGAAGCTTCTCGGCTGTATCCGCGGGCAGGATGTATCCGCCTGCATTAAGCTGCTGGAGGAGATTGAGAGCAGCGGTCGTGAGCTTGGTCAATTCACCATCGATTTTATCTGGTATCTGCGTAATCTGTTATTGATTAAGACAACGGAAGATATCTCCGATATGGTTATCGAGATCTCTACCGAGAACCTGGCGTTATTACAGCAGGAGGCAAAGACCATGGATGAGGTGACGCTGATAAGATATATCCGTGTCTTCTCCGAGCTGTCGAACCAGATTCGTTATGCAACCAGAAAACGTGTGTTGATTGAGATCGCTCTGATTAAGCTGTGTAAGCCGGAGATGGAGACGAATCTGGACTCGCTGGTTGACCGGATTAAGCTGTTAGAAGAGAAGCTGGCGAAGGGAATCGTTGTGGAGCAGAGAGGACCCTCCTCCCATGGCGGGGATACCGGTCAGGAACAGCCGGTGAAGAAGCAACCTGTAATCCTACCGGAAGCACTTCCGGAGGATCTGAAGCAGGTCGCGAATAACTGGAAGAATATAATCGGTCAGATCGGCAGGAAATCGCCGGCGCTGGGTACCGTTCTCCAAGCGGCAACCCCCAGTATCGATGGAAATAGTGGGCTGCAAATCGTAGTAACCGAGAGCATCGATAAGGATATGATCGAGCGAGAGACTCATCTGCAGGTGATTAAGGATACCATCGCTCAGATGATACAGAAGCAGGTACAGATCAGTGTTCGCTATCTGGATAAGAATAAAGAGCGTATGGATGAAGTGGTTGATCTGTCTAAGCTGGTAAAGATGCCGATCCATTACGAATAAGAAGTATACTGAGGATGGATACAGCATAGTAAATAGTGAGCAGATGTCACGAAGAACTAGTATGAGCTTTATGCGAAAGTAAGTTTAGTGCAGCAGAGGAGATATAAGAATTCTGCCTAATATAAATGATGAATGTAGTGAATGAAAGGAGTATATAAAATGGCTAAAAGAGGTGGATTTCCGGGTGGAGGTATCCCGGGAAATATGGGCAATCTGATGAAGCAGGCACAGAGAATGCAGAAGCAGATGGAGGATAAGACAAAAGAGCTTGAAGATAAAGAGTGGGAAGCAACAGCAGGCGGCGGTGCCGTAACGGTCAAGGTATCCGGTAAGAAGGAGATTTCCTCCGTGAAGTTAAGTAAGGAAGTTGTTGATCCCGACGATATCGAGATGCTGGAGGATCTAATCGTGGCAGCAACCAATGAGGCACTTCGTAAGATGGAGGAGGAATCCTCCGCAGTAATGGGCCAGATAACCGGTGGTCTTGGCGGACTCGGTGGCGGTCTTGGAGGCTTTCCTTTCTAATGAATTACTATAGCAGTCAAATCAGTAAGTTAATAGAGGAGCTGTCGCGGCTTCCGGGAGTTGGAACAAAGACGGCACAGAGACTGGCATTTCATATCATTAATATGCCGGAGGAACAGGTAGCCGGATTGGCAGGCTCCATCGTCGATGCGAAGAAGAACATCCGCTATTGCAAAGACTGCCTTACACTAACCGATAAAGAGCTCTGTCCGATCTGCGCATCCCCAGGGCGTAATAAACGCCAGATTATGGTGGTGGAGAATCCCAGAGATCTGGCGGCCTATGAGAAGACCGGCAAATACGAGGGTGTCTACCACGTCCTTCATGGTGCGATCTCTCCGATGCTTGGAATTGGTCCTGCTGATATCAAGCTGAAGGAGCTGATGCTGCGTCTTCAGGGTGATGTGGATGAGGTGATTATCGCAACGAACTCAAGCCTTGAGGGTGAAGCGACAGCCATGTATCTGAGTAAGCTGATCAAGCCGGCAGGAATCAAGGTCAGCCGTATTGCCAGCGGAATTCCGGTCGGCGGCGATCTGGAATATATCGATGAAGTGACACTGCTGCGTGCTTTTGAAGGCAGAGTGGAATTATAAACGTTCTATTGTCATGAATATAAAACAGACCTGGATCGGCGGCGTGTATATGATTTACTTCAACCGTCCTATCGCAGGTCTGTTTTTCGGTTTTTATACAACTCAAGCACTTCCCTTGCCTTTTTCTTAATCTCTGAGATGGCTTCCTTGGGTTCCAATATCTCAATATCCTTCCCATAACCGAAGGCAAACTCCACACCCTGCCATATGGCATCAAAGCTTATTTTGATATAGATCTCACTTTCTTTTTCAACGATTTCAAGAATGGTGATGAAGGCTCTTTCTTTGATTTGGTCCATGATATGGGGGTTTATTTTGAAGGTGAAATTGTGTTTTGGGATGGAAGACTTAAAATTTCGGGTGGAATTTAACCAAAAATTTTTTAAATGAAAGTCTTTCGGTCTAACAAATGCAGTATCCAATTGCTTTGCAGACACAATCGATGAAACTTTATATGTTTTTATGATATCGTCATTATCAGCAACTAAATACCATATACTTCGTTTGCAGACTAAGCCAAGTGGATTTATTTCCACTTCTTTTGTTATGTCTGTCTTTCTATATAATATCTGTAATGATTTTGAACTCCAGATGGCATTTTGTAATACAGAAAGAATATCAATATTTACCGGAGTGTTGGTCTCGCTCCAGGTATTCATATCGATATAAATATAATTTTGAACATTCTCAAATTCCTTTAGCTCATTCGTTGCAGAATTCCCCAAAATCTTAAGCATCGCAGAGTATTTCAGATTTTCAATACCTAGATCCTCTAAAATCTTATCACTGGTCGGAATAAACAGGGACAAAAGCTCATTTTTGTTGATACCGGTAAGAGAGGTTTTGTAATCTCCCAGAAGTCCAATCCCACCATTTACCCCTTTTTCGGCGAAAATAGGCACTCCAATCCCACTTAGAATATCGATATCCCGGTAAATAGTCCTTACAGAGACCTCTAGCTTTTTGGATAAATCGGAGGCAGTGATTTTCTTATTTGCTTGCAACAATATTAGAATAGAAATTAATCGGTCTGCTCTCATAATTATTCTCCGGATACATGACATAGGATGTCAACTATTATAACCTATAATGAATAATACAGCAAACAATAATATAGATGATTGGAAACAGAGAAACCATATGAATGATAAGGAGGTATATCATATGAAGGGAAAAATTATATTGAATTTGGCAATTAGTCTGGATGGTTACATAGCTTCAGAGGACGGAAGCTATGAATGGATCGTCGGTGATGGGGATAACACACTGGATACGGATAAATACGATTTTGATCAATTCCTGAAGGATATCGATGTAGTAGTAATGGGTAAGAACTGCTATGACCAGAATATGCATCAGGATTTTAGCAACAAAAAAGTATATGTAGCTACTTCTCAGAATATGAAAGGCCATGAAGTTGGAGATAATCTTCACTTTATCAGCGGAGATATTTGTAAAGTTATAAGCGAGGAGAAGGAGAAAGAGGGTAAGAATGTTTTCTTGTTCGGAGGGGGAGTGCTGGTAGACAGCTTCATTAAAGCGGATATTATCGATGAGTACATTATCGGTATTATCCCAGTCATTTTAGGCAAAGGCAGACCTTTATTTCTAGAAAATAATCCGATGATAAAGCTTCATTTATATGAGTATATTATTGAGAATGGGATTACGATCTTGAAATATGCAAGAAGAAGTAATGACGCATAAAACAGCTCCATATTTGTTAAAACAGCTCCTAACGTAGGGTTAAGATGTGCTCATGCATTCCTTTATCCTGCGTTTTGTGTGGAAACAGCACCGAAACGTATTTTGATTGATTTTTATCATGAAACTTGGAGATGTTGACAGTCGGTTCTCATATATCATACTCAATCTCTGAGATAAGATAACGATCATTTGCCTCTATAATATGGACTACCTGTATATAACTCCCGTTCCTATCCTTGATATGGACACTTACAACATAATCACTTTCTGTAGTTGCTTTTAAAGTATAATCCTTAAAGGTAATTTGATATGGTGCAAGCTCTTCTTTATAGAAATTATAATTATTGTCAATGCCATCGATGAATTCCTGCGTATAGACAGAGTCTAAGTTGGTATTTCCAGTACCGTATTGTATGGAGAGGGAATTGCTGATCAGCTTATCGATCGGATCATCCGTGGTATTAATTGGGTTAGTTCTGCGAAACAAAGACAAAGCAGACAGAACTATAATAACGATAACGAATGCAGTCGGTATTAGTATGATAATCTTTTTCCTCATAGTAGTAGAACATCCTATCTGATGATAGTACTTGCTTTTATTCTGTAGATAAGGTATATATTCATATTATAATATTTTTACTTATATTACCATGAAATCTTTCGTGGTTAAGTCTTAGGAGGAGAGTTATATGGACAAGAAATTCCTATTTGTCATGGCAGGTTATGATGAGACGACAGAGAAGTATTTGGCAGGGATACAGCAGAAGCTTTATGATAAGGGTTATATTGGCGAGCATACCAAGAACCTACCACAGCACATTACCCTTGGTACCTTCGAGGTTGAGAAGGAAGAGGAGATTAAGGAGCTGGTATGCCGGGTGGCTCGTTCGGCGAAGGCTTTTTCGATCACCTTTAATCATGTCGGGATATTTGGCGGCGCGAGGGTACTCTTCGTAGCACCGGATCCGAACCGAAGTCTTCTGGAGTTGAAGCAGATCTTTGGCGACAGCCATGATTGGACTCCACATACAACGATGCTCATCGACCAACCGGAGAAGATCTATGAGGCATTGCCCATCGTAATGGAGGATTTCAAAGCCTTTGAAGGGAAGGTTACTTCTCTTCATCTATATGAATTCTGGCCCACACGCTTTATCAGCACAGAACACTTTATACTATAATCAGAATGATTAACCTCAAGGCCTTTATGTGACTTTGAGGTTTTCGTGTCTCAATTGTTCAAAACTCCAGTTCATTAATAATTTAATCGAATGTTCTGGTTGCCAAATTTTGTGATAATGCTAAAATGTTAGATAATACGAATTAATTAATCCGGGGGTGTGATATGCATTTAGGGTCAGTTTACTTAATTGTTCGGGATTTTAACAAGTCAATCCGATTTTATGAGCAGTTATTAGAGATACCGGTAACCCGTCGTAATAAGGATCGGTTTGCTCAGTTTATCTTCGATCAGCAGAATATCTCCCTTATGAATGGCTATTTTGATACCGAGCATACGGATCAAGTGGTACGAAAGGGTAGTTATGACATCGAATTCGATGATATGGGAAGGATTGCGGATGCAGTTAATACGAATAAATTCGTTCTAAATTTTTGGACGGAGGATCTTAGAATAGAAAGACAACGAATTATGGCGGCAGGCTTTGCCGATAAAGTTACCTCCGTAAAATATATCAATGCCGGACAGCCCTATTATTACTTTCAGGTGATGGATCCGGATAACAATATAATAGAGATCACCGGTTCCTATGTTCCCGGTAAAGGAGAACTGGAATAATACATAGACGACTTTTGCTAATCGATTTGGGAGGGGAGATGGCTTATGCTAAAGGATTTCATATCAATGGTAAACGAGAATGATATGCAGGTATACGGAATTGTCGTATTACAGGATGGGAAGAAGCTTGCTGAACATTGTTTTGCTCCGGTGGAACGAAGAAATCTATATTCTGTTACGAAAAGCATTACTTCAACGGCGGTTGGAATGGCGATTGCGGAGGGGTATCTTAAGCTGGAGGATTCCATTCTTCCCTATTTTGAACAGGAGCTTGCGGGAGAGGTATCCCGGGATCAGCTTGATCCTCTTGAGCGGATTACCTTGGAGCGGCTTCTCACCATGTCCGTCGTGGATTATCCCTTTGAACGATTGACCTGTGATAACTGGCTGAAGCATATATTATCGATTCCGTTGCCCAATATCTCCTTGAGAAAGTTTCGTTATAATAATTTTACTTCCTATCTTGCTGGGGTTATGGTGGAGAAGGCAACCGGAAAGGCGATGCTGGACTTTCTGAAGCCTAGATTATTTGATCCCTTACAGATCCCTGCTGTAACCTGCGCCTATAGTCCGGAGGGATACTTTTATGGGTCCACGGGTATGATGCTTACAGTAGAGGAGCTTAGCCGAATTGGACAATTGTACCTGCAGAAGGGTCATTATCTTGGTAGACAGCTTCTCCCCGCTGCTTGGGTGGAACAGGCGACGAAGAAGCAGATCGAGAATAGGGAAGGGGGCTATGGGTATTATTTCTGGACGCAGGAGCATAATTCTTATCGTGCAAGTGGAAAATGGGGTCAGGTCTGTATGGTGCTGCCGGAGAATAATGCAGTCATAGCGGTACTCTCGAATTTGGAAGATGCAAGACTTGAGGAAAAGCTGAGACGCAGCTTATGGGAAAATATATACCCGCAGCTTTAGACTGGATTAGGACGGATTAGGAATGACGGACATGATGCTATCAGTACAATCATTCATATGAAATCGGAGGATAATTGCTATGAAAATGCCGGAACAAATTGACCCCATAATGTTTGCACCCTGCGGTATGAACTGTATGGTATGCTATAAGCATTGTAATTCGAAGAAAGCCTGTGTCGGATGTATCGCTGGGGAAGGCGGTAAACCGGAGCACTGCAGAACTTGTAAGATTAAGACATGTCTTCATAGCAGAGAATTAAGCTACTGCTATGAATGTGAATCATTTCCCTGCAAGCTGGTTAAGAATATGGAGAAGAGCTATCAGCTTCGTTATCAGGTCAGCTTAATTGATTATAGCAGGCAGGTAAAGGAGCTTGGAATAGAGGAATTCATGAGACGACAAAGGGAGAGCTGGACCTGCCCTAGCTGTGGGGGAGTGATTTCTCTTCATGAAAAGGTATGTTCTGAATGCAAAACCAAATTTGAGGAAACGATGATATAGATGATGACGAAAAAACTACTATGAAGTATATAAGGAAGTAAGGAGAAAATACATGAAAATTAAGGACCGATACGTCGATTTACATCTTCATTCCTATTATTCGGATGGAACCATGTCCCCCGAGGAGATAGTTCAGACAGCCGTAACCAATCAGGTAGGATTGCTGGCAATTACCGATCACAATGTTCTGACTGCAGTCGGGGAGCTGAAGGAGCTAGCTAGAAAATACGGAATAGCGTATCTGTCCGGAGTGGAGCTGGATTCCATCGATCAGGGCGTGGATATTCATATTCTGGGGTATGGAGTTGATATCGACAATGATGATTTCTCCCGGTTTGTTAAAAATAATCGTGACATCCTGGACAATATCAGCATCCGTCTGATAAAGGATATGGAGAAGGATTATAAGGATATCTCACTGTGTGATTTTCAGGCATTTTCCTATGATAAGGGAAAAGGTGGCTGGAAGGCACTGCATTATTTTCAGGAAAAGGGATTAACGGATAGTCTGCGTGAGGGCTTCTCCATCTACAATAAATATGGAATTACCAATGACAGCGGTGATTATTCATCGATCCGGGAGGTGCTGGAGCAGATTCATAATGCCGGAGGGAAGGCAATCCTGGCGCATCCCGGAGTATCAATAAAGGAAACGGAACCGGAAATGTTCCGCGATCGACTCCTACAGCTTATGGAGCAGGGCTTTGATGGAATCGAATGTTATTATCCGACACACTCAGCCGAAATCACGAACCTCTGCCTAGAGGTGTGTAGAGCGAAGGGGCTGTTGATCACAACCGGATCAGATTGTCATGGGGGTTTTGGATATTCGGAGATAGGCGAACTTAAGGTTAGAATGGATCAATTAGTATTAGATGACATGGTACATTAGATGCCGATCGTTCTGTAATAGAGAATTAGAATTTTAAGGAGGAATCCCATGACTGAGAACCGTATGAAGGATGCAAAAGCAGTACAGGAACAATATAGCAACAGTACGAACCTGAACACCAGAATTTCTATTCATGAGAAATATAGTGTGAATCAGTTGGGCTTTGGGAATTGGCTCTATCAGCAATATGAGATTAAGGATAATATGCGAATCCTGGAGCTTGGCTGTGGAACGGGTGATCTATGGATGAGTCGGATGGAACATTTAAATCCCGGAGTCTCACTAATCCTATCCGATTTCTCGGAGGGAATGGTTGCTGTCGTAAGGAACAAGTTCGCTTCTTTTCCTCAGGTGTCCTTCGAACAGATTAATATAGAAGAGATCCCTTATGAGGCGGAGTCCTTTGATATGATTATAGCGAACATGATGCTATACCATGTGCCGGATCTTAGGAAGGGGCTTCAGGAGGTATCCCGTGTCCTGAAGAAGGGAGGTTGCTTCTACTGTGCTACCTTCGGTGAGAACGGAATTCAGCACTATCTTACAAGAACCTTAGGTAGATATGGTATCCATATTGATATTAACGGAAGCTTTACACTGCAGAACGGGGCAGAGATTCTAGAGAGACATTTTGAAGCGGTAGACAGAAGGGATTATATTGATGCCCTTGAGGTGACTGAGACAGAGGATCTGCTGGATTATCTCTATTCTATGGCTTCCATCGGTAACCTTGGTGATGTAACAAGAGATGAGCTATACCATTGCTTTGAAGAGAGCAAGGACGAGAAGGGGATCATCCATATTCCGAAGGAGTATGGGATGTTTGTGTGAGGAAAATGAATTAAGGCTACTATTTTATAGGCAAGAGATGCAAAAATATGATTCGGGGGAATGGTATGTACATAGATATCAATAGGGTTGAGTTCGTCATCACCGAGCAGTGTACCGGGCAATGTAAGCATTGTTCTGTCGGTGATAAGCTGAATAGGAGGGGGCATATCGAATATGAGAGGCTGAGGGGAATGCTGACAAAGCTTAAGGAACGCTATCCCATCACTTCGGTCATGTGCTTTGGCGGAGAGCCACTTCTATATTATAATGAAGTAAAAGGAATATTAGGGGAAGCAGCAGATTGTGGAATTGATAAAAGGCAATTGATTACCAACGGCTTTTTTACAAATAAACAGGATAAGTGTATGGCAGCAGTGGAGGCGCTTGAGGAGGCAAGAGTGGGCGATATACTCTTGTCCGTAGATGCCTTTCATCAAGAGACAATACCACTTGATGTAGTATATGAGTTTGCCAAACGGGTTAAGGAGGGAAATCAGATTCCGATCCGTCTTCAACCGGCCTGGGTGGTCAACCGGGAGAATGATAATCCTTATAATAATCGAACCAAGCAACTTTTGGCTCAGGTTGAAGCGTTAGATCTTACGGTATCCCGTGGCAATGACATATTTCCGGCAGGTAAGGCGCTTGAGTATCTGTCCGAGTATTTTCCGGAGCCCCGGCTGGACTTAACATATCACTGCGGCGAGGCACCCTACAGCACCCGCTTGGATCAGGTTGATTCCATCAGTATCGAAGCAAACGGCGATGTATCCATATGCTTCTTTCGGATTGGCAATGTGTACGAGGAAGATATCCTTGCCATTCTGGAGCGTTATAATCCCTATGAGATTCCAATGATGAAGGTGTTACTGGAGGAAGGGATAAGCGGACTGATCGCCTATGCCGGAGTACAGGGACTGGAGCTGGATATCTCTAAATTCCATACCCCCTGTGGAGTTTGCAGATATATTGTGGATAACCTTCACTCAAAATGAATTGTCTGTGTATAAATCATATTACGGAGGTGTTAGTATGAACCTGAGAAGGGCTGAATTATACGATATCCCTCAGCTTGTTCAGATGAGGTTAGCTTATCTTACCGAAGACCATGGCGGTATGTTGCCGGAGCATCGAGAAAGACTGGAGCATGATCTGCCGAACTATTTTCATAAAAACATGAATCATTCGTTATGTGCGTATATTGCTGAGGATAAGGGAGATATCATAGCAACCGTATTAATGGTTATCACCGAAAAACCCGGAAATCCTCATTTTCTATCAGGCAAGACCGGACTTCTGCTGAATGTATATACCAAGCAGAATTACAGAAGACAAGGGTTGGCAGGAGCTCTGCTTCAAATGGCAATCGAGGATGGGAAGAAGCTTGATCTGGCACACATTGAGCTGAGTGCCACCAAGGCAGGATATCCTTTGTATAAGAAGCTGGGATTTGTAGAGGAGGAGTCCCACTATCCTTCTATGAAATATCATATACAAACTTAATTGTCAGCATCGAAGTGAGAATGATAGTAAAAGAATATTTAAGACAATGCTGGAGCTAATATCGGAAGGCTTGTGTGAATAAAAACTAAAATCAGAATGATAGATTGCTAAAAGCATAACGAACGTTGTTCGATTATGCTTTTTGTGTTATATTATTAGTATCAATTGAGAGGAAGGCGGTGTAATCAATGAGTGGAGCGAATAACTGTGAGAATTGCGATCATTATATATATGATGAAGAGTATGATAACTATATATGTACCGTTAATTTGGATGAGGATGATATGGAACGTTTTATGAGTTACTCCATGTTTCATTGCCCACATTTCCAATTCCACGACGAATATAAGATTGTAAGAAAACAGATCTGATTTTGATAAACAGGAACATTGGAAGTTGATTTACGAAGAACAGGGAGAAGAAATGGAAGTAAAGGTATGTAAAAACTGTAGAAGGCTTTTTAAATACATCTATGGTCCGGAGCTGTGTCCGGACTGTGCCGGCAGGAGGTCGGATACCGACCAGGAGGCACCCAAGGGAGAGAAGAAATCGATTCTGAAGCCGCTTGTTATGGAAGAAGAGAAGAAGCTGGATCAGGTGAAGGAATATATTTTAAGTCACCCCAGAGCTACCGTTGCCCAGATTGCCGAAGCGAATGAAGTATCAGCGAATCGATTGCTTGACTGGGTACGTGAGGAGAGACTGGAATTCTCGGATGACTCGGAGTATGCATGGTTCCGATGTGCAAGCTGCGGTACTAAGATTAAAAGCGGAGTATATTGCTTCCGTTGCAGACCCAGATAGAGAACAAAGGAAAGCATTATGAAGGAAGGTCACAAAAGCGACAATCCTCATGATGCTTTTTCTTCCTGTTTACGGAAGGCTTGTGAAGCCTGTTTAACACGGTTTGTTCCTCACGTAATCTTCGGGTTATTTGAGGGAGATATTTGTAAGGATGGTATATGAGGGATAAATACATTTTTTAGTATACAAATTTCATGGTTTGTGTTAATTTATTTCATGACGGTATTAATCTGCAGAGTGTTTTACAAGAAGAGAAAACATCTGATTCGCATAAGTATATGATAGACTAAGATGAATTATGATAGGAAGGGGTGTAAGTATGGGTATTAATAAAAACCGAAATGAGAATACAACAAGGGTTTCCCTGTTAATCAGTTCCGCAATCTTATTGCATCTAATGCTTACGCCATTAGCGTATACGACCAATCTGGAGACATCCTCCGGCAAGCAGTATACTCTTTTCATAATGTCACAGGATGCTTATATTATAAATGAAGTAAATAATTATGAGTTGATAAACAACATAAAGATAAATTCTGTCCTCGGCAGATATCTGAAGGATTTCGAACGGTTGCTGAAAAGAGTGCTTGATTCCACGATACTGCCCGTTCTAACGATCGCAATTTTATTAATTTATACTAAGACTTATTCCGTTAGCACATATCGGAGAAAATCTCTGCTTGCATTTTCTCTGGGTGGACATGCTCCTCCTATGTATTGGATAGACTAGTAGAATAAATAACCTTGGAAAGGACAGAAAGAATGAATAAGAATAAGCCAGTATTTTTTATTGTATTAATCGTAGCAATACTTATGGTATATACGGCTATTAACGGTTTAACGATTCCGATGGGTGATGACCCGCTGACAATTCTGGGTGCACCGGATATGCGTTACGGTATCGATATCCGTGGCGGCGTAGATGCAGCCTTCCAGCCGGAAGGACTTGATCGTAAGCCTACCGGAGATGAGTTAGAGTCCGCACGTACCATTATCGAGACACGTCTCGATCAACAGAACATTATGGACCGTGATGTAACCATCGACAAGGATAACGGTTATGTTATCGTACGTTTCCCGTGGAAGGCAGATGAGACTAATTTTGATCCGGAGGCAGCAATTGCAGAGCTTGGACAGACAGCACAGCTTACCTTCCAGGATTCAGATGGTAATATTCTGCTTACCGGTGATCATGTAGCAAAGGCAGCAGCAGTTGTTGATCAGAGTATCAATCAATATGTTGTAAGCTTAAGCTTTGATGATGAGGGTACCAGACTATTCAGTGAAGCGACACAGAAACTCGTTGGTAAACTGATCAATATCTATATGGATAAGACTTTAATTCAGTCCGCTACGGTAAATGAGCATATCTCCAGCGGTTCTGCTCAGATTACCGGTATGGATGGCTACGAGCAAGCGAAGAGTATCGCGGATAAGATCAATTCCGGTGCACTTCCCTTCTCCATGATTACCAAGAATTACAACACCATCAGCCCTACCTTGGGTTCCGGTGCGCTTAGTGTTATGTTAATGGCAGGTGTATTTGCATTTGCATTAATCTGCATTTTCCTGGTATCCTATTACAAACTTCCCGGCTTTGTAGCCTGCATTGCACTTACGATTCAGGTAACCGGTCAGATTCTGGCACTCTCTGTTCCGCAGATGACCTTAACCCTTCAAGGTATCGCAGGTATCATCCTGTCAATCGGTATGGGTGTTGATGCGAATGTTATTATTTCAGAGAGAATTAGTGAGGAGATCAAATCCGGTAAGAGTGTTGCATCTGCAATTGCTTCCGGTTATAAGAATGCCTTTACCTCTGTCTTCGACGGAAATATTACGGTGCTTATCGTTGCGTTCATTTTAATGGTGTTTGGATCCGGAACAATGTTATCCTTCGCATACTCGTTATTTACCGGTATTGTATTTAACTTCCTTGCCGGAGTAACAGCATCCAGATTGATGACAACTTCCTTGAGCAACTTTAAATTCTTACGCAAACCTGCACTCTATACCTGCTGGTCAAGGAGGGTGACACTATGAGAGATATGAGAGATAGAAAATATGTTAAGGAAGTGAAAGTTACTCCCGAGATGTATAAAGAAAATAAAATTATACCGTTCTTTGCAAAACGTAAGATTTACTTTACCATATCCTTATCCATCATGCTGATTGGTATCCTGTTCATGTTCATCAACGGAGTACAGCTTGATATCCAATTCAAGGGTGGAGCATTAATTAAGTATACCTATGTCGGTGAGATCGATGCGGATAAGGCTGCAGAGGTTGCTACCGATTCCCTTGGACGACCGGTTACTACTCAGGTAACGGAGGATATCGCCAGTGGAGAGCAGCGATTAATCTTAAATATCGCCGGTAACTATGGTTTGGATGCAGCAGAAAGAGAAGAATTTGATGCGGTCTTAACAGAAACCTTCCCGGATGCGCAGTTAAAGCAATCAGAATCCTCCATGGTAGAACCGTTCTTTGGTCAACGCTTTTTAAGAAACGGAATTATTTCCATCTTATTAGCAGGCTCCTTGGTTCTGGTATATGTTTGGGTTCGATTTAAGATGATGGGAGGACTGTCCGCGGGTGCTATGGCGATTGTTGCCCTAATTCATGACGTACTGATTGTCTTCTTTACCTGTGTTATCTTCAAGATACCGATCGGAGAGTCCTTCGTTGCGGTAGCCTTGAGTATCATTGGTTATTCCATCAACGATACGATTGTTATCTATGACCGTATCCGTGAGAATGCTAAGAGTTACATCGGCTATCCGTTGGAGGCCGTTACCGATCTGTCCATTACACAGTCCATGATGCGCTCCGTGAATACTAACGTAGCAGTTATGGTGAGTGTTGGCTTGGTATATTTCCTTGCGATGGGAAATGGAATCACTTCCATCATGAGCTTCGCACTTCCAATGGCAGTCGGTTCCATCAGTGGTTGTTATTCCACGATCTGTATCGCCGGCCCGCTTTGGGTAATGTGGAAGAAGAAAAAGGGCGATGACATTCTCTTTGAAGAGAAGAAGAAACCCGCTCCGAATTATTAAGATGTAAATATAAATGAGCACCATTTCTAGAGTATCCCTCAGCTGTATTGAGGAAATATTATTCGGAGTGGTGCTCTTTTTTATGTCGGTCAGGGCCGGTTATTTCCTTGCTTGACCATGTCGGTAAAAAGAAGTAAAATGAAAAAAATGGATATCAGGAGGGTACTCTGATGGAAGGCAGTAATTTATTATCCGGTGGTATTGAGCAGTTAAATGAGATAAAAGAATGTATGCTGGAATTATACGGTTATCAATCAAATAATGAAACCTTTCTTCTGGATGAGGAGATGCTGGAGAAAAGTATCGCCGATCTGGAGCAGGATATCAAGGAAGAGATCCAGAAGACAACTAGGAAACGAAGACAGGAGATCGAGGAAGCCTTTGATAAGCAGGAGGACAAGCTTCAAGCCAGAATAAGACGCTTAAGAGAGAAGCGGGAGAGAAGTAAGAATGATAAGGTGTCTCAGCGGATAGAGGCGGAGACCGCCTCGCTGCATGGAGAGAATTCTCAGTTAAAGCTTGAGGCCAGAACCTTATTTCGGCAAAAGCATATCCCGGCATTCTGTAATACGAAGCTCTATTACTCCTTGTACTCGCCATCCTGTTTTACCGATATTATTGTTATCCTAGCCACTTTGCTCATCACGCTTCTGGCCATCCCCTGTGGCATCTATTTTTTATTGCTGCCCGAGGAGCAGACGCTTTATCTGATCATTACTTATGTACTGACGGTTCTGGTCTTTGGCGGAATTTATCTGATTCTTGGTAATCGTACCAAGGGGAAGCATTCACAGGAGATTCTGAAGGTTAGGGGAATCCGCGCGCAGTTGAGAGCAAATAAGAGAAAAATAGCGGTGATCAAAAGAAATATTCGTAAGGATTCTGACGAGAGCACCTATGGTCTGCAGGATTTTGATGCGGAACTGGCGAAGCTGGAGCAGGAGCGGGTCGATGTGGCAGTACAAAAAAAAGATGCGCTCACTACCTTTGATAATTCCACGGCTCCGATTATTGCCTCAGAGATTGAAGCAAAATATATTAACAAGCTTACGACTCAGAGAGAAGAGTATGAGAGGATCAAATCCGCTGTGGCAAAGGCCGAAGAGAAAATTAAGATTCTCACCATTAAAATGGCCAGTAATTATGAGCCTTATCTAGGAAAAGAGTTTATGAATCTTAAACAAGTGGATACCCTGATCAATATTCTTCAAGCCGGTAATGCGTTAACGATATCGGAAGCAGTTGCATTCTATAAGCTGAATCAGGAGAAGGAAGAAGATGCAATTGTATAGATGAATGACAAAGTGACTGATTGAAAAAAGAACAAAAAGACAAATCCCTATGTGAAATTGGGATTTGTCCTGTATAGGATATAATAGGACGCCTCAGAGGCTGTAGACTATGAGAGGGTTAAGGCTTTTAGTTTACAAATACAATAATTAATGGCCAGGCAGATCTGATCGGCCATCATCATTACCACGTTGAGTCGGGTGGTCTGAAGAAGCATGCTGTCCAGCATTCCGGAGAAGTTTACGATACCTGTAATGAAGATATCGCCTACTGCCGGAAGCTCCTTATCTACTCCGGCCCCGGGCTTCAGTGGACCTTCCCCCAGGGTGATATATCCGATGTGATCCGACCGCCCTAAGGAGGCATCAATGGCAATGACAAAAGCATCATCGTGGGTGCGATGTATCATAGTAATAGTATCCTTTAGATTTTTGGCATGAACAGGTTCTTCCAAAGTACCATAGACGTAAAAGTTATGGTACTTTTTATATTTGGACAATTTATATCCGATGATCGGACCCAGACAATCTCCGGTTGCCCGATCAGAACCGATGCACAGGAAGATTATCGTTCGGTTTAGTAACACCTGTTCTTTCATCAGCTCTGATAATGTACTGCCCATTTCATAAGCTGTAGTTTTTTCTGCTGCATCAAAGTAGGATATTTTATTTTTGGGTTTGAATAAGAGATTCATTTGGTAACACATACCTTTCGTCGTTGAATTAGCAATCAAATGTATGTTTTATGGAGCGATTGATTCCGAAAGCTTAGATAAAGTATTACCAGAAACTTAAAATATTAGACTTATAAAATTGTAATAAATCGGATATTATCAGGCAAAATAGTAGCTATTTCGAGTGAAGTAGTGTTGGTCAGAGATAAAATGGAATCAAATAAAAGGGATTTGGCACATTTTACATGGAATCCTGTGGATAAGTTATGTTTACATAATAGCCCGATACGACAAAAAGCATGTCCTACTTATGTTATGATTAGTCAAATTAGTGTGAATTTATAAACATATATTCACACTCTAAAGTTTGTGCCTGCGTCCTCCCATAAGTGTAAAGAACACACTTAGCACAAACGAACTCGTAGTGTAGGCATGTTATGTTAGTGAAGAAAAAGTATCGGATAGGAGTGAGCCAAGTGATAGAAACAATATACAGCAACGAGAGCGGAGAAGGTAATCCTGCAAACAGAATACAGCCTTCCTTTAAGATGCCAAAGAATGTAAGACAGATAGGGAAAAGTAATTCCAATAAGAAGATCTATGTTGAAGATTATGTTATGTCCTACATAAAGCAATTGGCCGGAGGCGATTACTCTGCATGCAAGGTGGCGGTTCTGGTTGGTCAGTGTATTCGTCTGGAGAACAACCGAAATATATTTATATCAGGAGCTGTGGAGGTTCGTGATGTTGATATGTCTGCGGATACTACCTTCTCAAATGATATTTGGGGAAAGATCTACGAAGAGATCAAAAAGTATTTTGTGGAAACGGAAATCGTGGGATGGTTCATCGGAGGACCCGGCTATCTCTTGGAAGACAAAGATAAGATTACAAAGGCTCACCTGGATAATTTTGCGGGACAGGACAAGACCCTGTTCACCTTCGATAATATGGAGAAGGAGGAAACCTTCTATAGCTATGAGAATAACCGACTAACCAAGCTGGATGGTTATTATATATATTATGAGAAAAACGAAGAAATGCAGACCTATATGATTGAACATAAGGAACCGCAAAGTATTGAGGTGAATTATGATGACAGAGTATCCAGAGAAATACGTACCGTGTTACAGAATAAGAAGCCCGTGGCGGAAGAAAGCAAGGGCATAACCAGATTGATGTATGCGGCAGGAACTCTTCTGGCGGTAATTGTCTTAGTAGTCGGTGCAGCGATATTAAATAATTATGATCAGATGAAGAGTATGCAGGATACCTTGAACTACCTGTCTCAGAATATGGAGGAGGTACAGACAATCGTTGCGGAAGACCGAATGGTAAATACAATTGATTCACAGACCTCTGTTGTAGGAGGACAAGCCTCTGATATTAGCGATGCAGACCCGGATACGGAGGAAGCGGGGGATGTCGAAGACGGTGATGGAAGACTCGAGGTTGAGGTGGTACCCGGCGAAGTAAAGCCCCTGGAGCAGACGGAAGAGAATGAAGATAAGCAGCAAGAGGTGAGTTCCGAAGAGGACAAGAATGACGAGGATGCTTCGGGCGAGGATCTTGCGAAAGAAGAGAACGACGAAAAATCACAACAGGTGAAGGCTACCGAGAAGGATCAAAAACAGGTAAACTACTATATTGTAGTTGAGGGTGATTCATTGGCAGGGATCAGCTACAAATTATATAAAACATATACCAAGGTTGCTAAGATCATGGAACTGAATAATATAACAAACCAGGATTTGATTTATGTAGGACAGAAGCTGATCGTTCCATAATAATGTGAATTCTATGGTGCTTTCGTTATACATAAGTGAACTTTACAAACGTTTATAATCATAATATAAGGTGCCGTTCTATGCTGTACTCTTTGATTCTGGAGGGTTGGTGTTCAGAACGGCAGCTTTTTGTTCGCCCTACGGAATCTTATTTTCAATATTTTGAGCAAAAATAATAGGTGCCAAGTAATAGCAAATGAGTTATAATCTCTATAAAGTAAGAAGCAGGGGAGTAGGTTATGGCGAAAGACAAGGAAGGACAATCGATCAGGGACTATGGTGACCGTAAAAGAAGAGTCAGAAAAAGACGCAATCTGGTCATTGGAATCGCTGTCATAGCGTTATTAATCGGAGGCGGCGTTTATTTATATAGTCTGTATAATAAGAATTATGTTAGCTATGAAGTGCTTAAAACGATGGAGAATACCGAGGAGAACGGAGCACAATACCAGCAATACAGCAGTGGGCTTCTGAAGTTTAGCAAGGACGGAGCAACAGCAATCGATAAAGATGGTAAGCTGAAATGGAATGGTTCCTATGAGATGAAACAGCCCATTGCCGATGTATGCGGTGATTATGCGGTGGTTGCCGACCAGGGAGGAACCGCTATCCAGATCTTTGACGCAGACGGAGTTGCCGGAAGTATACCAACCGTTCATGATATTATCAAGGTAGAGGTATCGAAAAAGGGTGTGGTAGCTGCACTTCTCGAGGCGGATAGAGGAAACAAAATCATTCTCTATGATGTTGACGGTACCATGCTTGTTGAGATGGCGACCAATGTGATCGAGAACGGGTACCCCATCGATATCACCTTATCCGAGGATGGTGAGAAACTGATTACCAGCTATATTTCGGTTACTACCGGTGAATTGGTTGGAATTGCATCCTTCTATAATTTCGGAGAGGTAGGTCAGAACTGGGTAGAGAATTTGGTTGGAGCATACAAATTTGATGGCATTGTTGCACCGAGAGTTTTTTTTAATAATAACGATACCGCTTGCATTTTTAAGGAAAACGGCTTCATGATATTTGATTATGCCGAGATGCCGAATATGATTAAAGAGATCAATTTTGAAAATAAGATACATAGCATTATGCATAGTTCGGAATATATCGGTGTCGTTCTGGAAGCAGGTGAAGCCGGCTACCGGGAGCTTGTTGTTTATGATCAGAAGGGTAATAAGATCCTCGACAAGAAATTGGATTTTGATTATAGTAACATTTATCTGGCAGACAATGAGATTATCATGTACGATAATTTATCCTGCATCGTTATGAAAATCAACGGTACGGTGAAGTTCAACTATACCTTTGACAGTAATATTGCAGCCTTATATCCCGTAAATAATCTGGATCGTTATTACTATGTAAGTGATAAAGAAATCGCACAAATAAGTCTGGTTGAATAAACAGTCATGCAGTAAAGAAAAGCATTATGAAAGGGTGTAATTTCTATGAATTGGTTATTAGTGGTGGTATTGATTATATTAATCAGTAATGCTGTAATCGGAATGAAGGTTGGCTTTATTAAAACAGTATTCTCGTTAGTGTCTCTTATCCTGGCGCTTATCCTGACAATGTGGATCAGCCCCATTGTGAAGAATTATATGAATGAAAATGAGAAGTTCTACAATGGAATCGCAACGAAGGTGGAGAAGCTCCTGCCGTTCGGAGAGGATGAGATCGTAGAGGAGGAGCAGCCAAAAGCGATTGAGGGACTATCTGTGCCAAAATCGATCAAGGAAGGACTTCTTAAGAATAATACAGCAGAGAGCTATAAAGAGATGGCAATTACCAGCTTCAAGCAATATGTGAGCCGTTATCTGACCGGAGTCATCATTAACTCCTTATCCTTTATTGTGACCTTTGTTGCAATATTGATTCTTCTCTGGGTGATTTTCATGGCATTAGATCTCATCAGTAAGCTTCCCTTGTTGAATCAAGTGAATAAAACCGCCGGATTGTTGGCTGGTCTGGTACACGGACTGATTGTGGTATGGTTGTTCTTTATCCTGCTGAATGTCTTCGGGGGTACTGCTTTTGGGCAGTCTGTAATGAAGCTTGTGGGTGAAAATGAAGTACTGAGTATTATTTACAACAATAATATATTACTGAAATTCATTACCGGTGCAACTAAATTAATATTCTAGCAAAGGGCGAATTACATAATTAAGTAACAAAAGGAGAAAGAAAGATGAATGAAATGTTAAACAAGATTCAAAAAATGGGCATTGTACCTGTTGTTAAGCTGGATGATGCAAAGGATGCAGTACCTTTGGCTAAGGCGCTTGTAGAAGGTGGACTCCCGTGTGCAGAGGTTACCTTCCGTACCGCAGCAGCAGAGGAATCGATCCGACGGATGAGACAAGCTTATCCGGAGATGTTAATCGGAGCAGGCACTGTTCTGACCACAGAACAGGTAGATATTGCAGTAGCTGCAGGTGCCACCTTTATCGTAAGTCCCGGTCTAAATCCAAAGGTGGTGCGTTATTGTGTGGAGAAAAATATACCGATCACTCCGGGCTGTACGAATCCCAGTGATATCGAAACTGCAATCGAATTAGGACTTGAGGTAGTGAAGTTCTTTCCGGCAGAAGCAGCAGGTGGACTGGCTATGATTAAAGCAATGGCCGCACCTTATGTTAACATGAAATTCATGCCTACCGGTGGAATCACTGAGAAGAATCTAATCTCCTATCTGGACTTCCCTAAGATTATTGCTTGCGGCGGCAGCTGGATGGTTAGTGACGAGCTGGTGAAAGCAGGAGATTTTGATAAGATAACTACATTAACCAAACAGGCGGTAGCATTAATGCTGGGCTTTGAGATTCGTCATGTCGGAATCAATATGTCAAATGAGACAGAAGCGAATTCGGTAGCGGATCTGTTCGGCGGTGCTTTCGGATTTGCGAAGAATGACGGAAACAGTTCGATCTTTATGGGAACTGCGATTGAACTAATGAAGACACCTTACCTTGGAAAGAATGGACACATTGCGATTATGACGAATTATATTGATCGTGCAATCTACCATCTTGAGCAAAGGGGTTATACCTTTAATCAGGATAGCAAGAAATATAAGAATGATAAGCTGGTTGCAATTTATCTGAATGCAGACTTTGGTGGCTTTGCGGTTCATTTGCTTCAGAAGTAGGAATAAGAAGAAAATTATAGAGTGATGTATATAAAGTGACCGTTTTGCCAAGACTATACTTGGTAAGCGGTCATTTGCATGTAAACAAAGGGTATCTTTGAAGTTAGTATATAAGTAGATGGATACGAGAATGCAGTAGGCTTTCGGAGTAGAGTCTATGGGTCCTGGAATACCTCTTAATTTACAGGTATTGTAATGGTAGAAAATGGCACGAAAAAAGTTTTAAAAAGGTGTTGACATTTTACCCTATACAATGTAGAATGATCTTCGCCGCTGAAAACGGCAACCACGATTTGAAAATGAGAAATAAAAAAAATAAAAAAGTGGTTGACATAATAAAGCGGATGTGTTAAACTATAAAAGTTGCCGGCGAGATGAGAAACACGAAAAACAAAGCCGATGACACACAATGAACCTTGATAATTGAACAGTGAAACAACCCTGAAAATTCTAAAAAACTCGAAGTTCCACATGGACTTCGAAAAATAGATTTTCATTATGATATATCGTAATGATATGTC
>JAEZUM010000031.1 GCA_023421075.1 Bacillota bacterium | reverse complement strand
GGACCAAATCAGTAGGAGTCCCAAGTATGACCGAGAAAGGAGAAATGGCTGATGAAGGCAGAAAACTCTGATAACAGAGACTGTCCGCAAAGAGATAGTGCGGAACATGAAGGGTATGCGGAAGTGCGTAGGTCATTCCGCTCGATATGGAAAGAAAAGGACAGTGCACCGCCAGAACTCTTGGAGAAGATACTGTTTAAGGATAACCTTAACAGAGCTTATAAAAGGGTAAAGGCAAACAAGGGAGCACCGGGAATTGACGGAATAACCGTTGAAGAGATTGGTGCATACTTAAGGGATAATCAGGAAGTCATTATCGAGAGGATATACAAAGGGAAATATACCCCCGATCCGGTAAGGCGAAAAGAAATCCCAAAATCAGACGGTGGAGTACGAAAGCTTGGTATTCCAACAGTCAAAGACCGCATTTTTCAACAAGCCATTGCACAGCAACTAATGCCGATTTATGAGGTACTGTTCTCGGATGGAAGCTACGGCTACCGCCCGGGAAGAAGTGCAAAAGATGCCATCAATAAAGTGAAAGAGTATGCAGAGGAGGGTTATCGCTATGCAGTATCACTCGACCTCTCGAAATACTTTGACACCTTGAACCACGAATTATTGCTGAACATTCTGCGGAAAAATGTGAAGGATGAAAGGGTGATACAGTGGATTAAGAGATATCTAAAGAGTGGTGTCATGGAAGATGGAGTAGTTGTGGATACAGAGGAAGGTTCTCCACAGGGTGGAAATCTGTCTCCGTTATTGGCAAATGTCTATCTTAATGAGTTTGACCAAGAATTCCAAAAGAGAGGTGTTCCGTTCGTACGCTATGCAGACGATATCGTTCTGCTAGCTAAGAGTGAAAGAGCAGCAATGAGACTTTTGGAAACGAGCACGAACTATCTTGAAGGAAAGCTTAAGCTAACCGTCAACAAAGATAAAAGTCGTGTGGTCAGTGTATATGCAATCCGAAATTTTAAATTCCTTGGCTTCGCATTGGGAAGGAACGGAAGGGGCATCTATGTCCGAGTTCATCCGAAGTCATGGAAGAAGTTCAAATCCAAACTGAAAGAACTTTCTTCTCGAAGGTCTGTTCAGAGCATACGACCGGCGCTCGAAAGGATAAAGGAATATGCTAGAGGATGGCTTAACTATTACGGAGTGGCAAGCATTAAGAATCCCATTGACGACATTAATGGATGGCTCTACCATCGGATACGTATGTGCATTTGGAAACAATGGAAGAAACCGAAAACCAAGCTGCGAAATCTAATAAAACTTGGTATACCCGAATATTTTGCACACCAAGCGGCTAACAGCCGAAGGAAACACTGGTATGTATCGGGTATGGGAGCGGTCAACAGAGCATTAACAAAAGAAAGACTGATAAACAGTGGCTTTTATGACTTAGCCACGGCTTATCAGTCTGTGCACATCAACTATTGAAAGCGCCGTGTACCGAACGGTACGCACGGTGCTGTGAGAGGACGGCGGTTAGTCACCGTCTCCTACTCGATTCAACGTAAAAATAAGTAGAAAGATATAAAACTAGATAATCATCGTTGCTTGTTAGTTAATAATGATCAAAATCTATTCCCGGAACGACTTCCAGAAGGAACTCTGTGTATCGATGTATTCCATCAGATCCTCGAAGGGAATCTCGAATTCAGGGAAGCCAGCAGCATAGGGAGCAATATCATAAGGGTAGAAGTAGATTACGATGCCATTCTCGGTTAGGAAGAAATGCTGGGCTTCGGTAATACCGGTAAAAGCATCCTCGAAGAACATGGACTCCTCAGGGTTTGCTTCCGCAATCTTCGTCTTGATGAATTCATTGATGGCAGTCTTATAATCACTGCCTTTGATAAATAAATCCTTAAAATCATAGAATTCTCCGGTGTTAATATCAATAAAGTAATATTCACTGAGGGGCATTCCATGAGCAGCACCTTCGTAATAATCATACCCACTCATAGAGATGATTAATAGGTTTTTCGTTAAGGCTGCCTGGAAGGAATCATCCACGGATAGATGGTCTTCCACTGTAATATTCGCACGGGATTCAGTAAACAGGGTTTCCAGCTGTTCATTTATTGCCTTCTGTATAATCGGGTCCGATAAACCTTCTACTGCAGGATAGCGAACCATAACAGATCTTAGGGGTTTGAATTTTAATTCCTTTACCTTAAGACCATTCTCAAGATAGATCGTAGTGTCTTCTTGCCATAGTAGCGTATTATCTAAGCGATAATATGATAAATCACCATCAATTAAGGCTTTTACAATGTTATCAAGCAAGGTTAATGTGCCGCTACCCTCAAAGCTCGGAAGGGAAGTGACTTCCTGACCTTTGGTATCGATAAAGTAGACTTCCGTATCATTGGCGGCAGAGGAATAATCTCCTGAAAAATGTTGAACATCATATAAAGTGTAATCGGTAAGCTGTTCACCGGATGCATGAAAGATTGCAGAGGGATCAAACATGGCTTCATAGGATTCGATATCCGGACTCTTAACTGCGAAGAGGTCATGCCCCAGATATGCGATACTGCTGTATTTTGCTTCGAGTATGGAGGTGCCATCCACTTTTTTTACACCATATTTGAATGTTTCTGAATTGCCATAGAGAATATAGCCGTTTTCAAAACCATATACATAATCACTGCCAAGGTCCACCTCATAGCTTTCTAAAACCTTGCCGGTCTTATCAATCAGCTGATAGCTATTCCCGCCGGGAAGTGCCACATAAGCCTGGCCGTCTTCATTGAAGCTGTCAGCATAGATGAAGCTGGGTTCGATGATTACCTTCCCATTCCGATCGATATAACCATAAAGCAAGGTATCTTCTTTGGTAGCCATATAAGCAGCCATTCCATTGTGGAAGGGTAATATGGTATCGTTGTTGTCGAAGATCACGGCACCGGTGGAATCAATCGCCTTATATTGGTTGCCGATTCGTACGATCCCAACACCTTCCGTAAAAAGTTCCGCATAATCATACACCGGTTCAATGACAAAAGCGCCGCTTTCATCGATGTAACCATATTTTTGCTCGCTGTTTACCAACTGAAATGCCGGGTATAGACCGGTTATTTCTGTGGGGGCTTCAGGAAGTGGTGTGGGCGAGGGAGTAGGAGCCTCAGTCGGAGACTCGGTCGGGGTAATTACGGTGTCTGTATTGTCAACTTGCTCAGATCTATCTTTGATAAAAATAAAATATACGGATAATGTGAGAATGAGAGCTGCCAGTACACAACCGACAGCGATAACAGCTTTTTTCATGGGGGTCTCCTTTTTTGTGATTAAACAATGGTTGAATTCTTCCTTAGGATATAATCCATTATATAAAGGATGGGAAAGGAAGTAAAGATGATAAGTGTTAAGATTTAGTTACGTTTTTCTTAACGGAGATAAATGGTTTTAATACATTTCCATTTTGTCCATAAATAGGAATATATAGGGGATAAGTACATGAAATCTAGATTCATATATAAGCAAAATGAAAGTTGATAGGAAAAGTTCACGTTGTATAGACAATTAGTTTAATGACTAAAAATAATTAGAATATACCGTAAAAGTAATTACATATTCCGACTAATGTGATATACTAAAAGCGTAGTGAGTAGGAAGCAAGCTTGCTTGCAGTCCTACGATCGGAGCTAATGATCATGAACCGATCTTGTTCATGATATACTAAAAGCGTAGTGAGCATGACACAAGCTTGCTTGTGGGCATGCGATCGGAGCTAACGATATAACCGATCGGAGCCGAATAGAAAAAATAAAAAATAATAAAAATTTTATGAATGAAATCCGGTATAACCTCATATATTTTGAATGCTGAGATTATACCGGTGATGTGAATGATATAAGCGATAGGATTGTGGGAGGTGGAACAGATGTCGATTAATAGAATTACCGGCGGTATAACAGAGGAGCAGATCTATCTTTTTCGGGAGGGAACTAATTATAAGAGTTATCATATGCTCGGAGCACATCGTATGGAACAGGATGGTCATAGCGGCGTCCGTTTCGGCGTATGGGCTCCGAATGCTGATTGGGTCAGCGTGGTTGGAGACTTCAATGACTGGAATTCGATGGCGCACCGAATGCAACAGAGGGATAAGTCGGGCATCTGGGAGCTGTTTATTCCGGGAGTAGATGAGGGGCAGCTGTACAAGTATGCTATCGGAAGTGCCGCGGGAGATATTCTTTACAAATGCGATCCGTATGCCTATTATCAGGAGCTTCGACCGAAGACTGCTTCCATCGTTTATGATTTGGAGGGTTATCAATGGTCCGATGCACAGTGGCAGGAACAGAATAAGAGGGAGCTTTTCCTGGATAGGCCAATGTTGATTTATGAGGTGCATCTTGGTTCCTGGAAGCAGAAGGAGGATGGTTCCTTCTACCATTACCGGGAGCTTGCCAATGAACTCGTGGATTACGTGGTGGAGATGGGCTATACCCATATTGAACTGATGCCGGTGATGGAGCATCCCTTTGATGGCTCCTGGGGGTATCAGGTAACCGGATACTACGCTGTCACCTCACGTTATGGCACTCCTAAGGACTTTATGTACTTTATTGATCGCTGTCATCAGAAGGGGATCGGAGTAATCCTGGACTGGGTTCCGGGACACTTCCCAAAGGATGCACATGGGCTAGGAAGATTTGATGGGACGCCGCTCTTTGAACATCCGGATCCAAGACGGGGAGAGCATCCGGGCTGGGGAACCTATGTGTTTGATTATGGGCGCCATGAGGTTCAGAGCTTTTTAATCTCCAATGCAATCTTTTGGCTGGATTATTTTCATATGGACGGTATCCGCGTGGATGCTGTTACAAGTATGCTATATCTGGATTTTGGCAGGGAGGATTGGCTTCCGAACAAATACGGCGGAAATGAGAATCTGGAAGCGGCGGCTTTTCTGAAACGCTTGAATGAAATAGTGTTCTCGAGGTATTCGGCGACAATAATGGTCGCAGAGGACTCAAGTCAATGGCCATTGGTTACTGCTCCGACCAGCAGTGGTGGATTGGGCTTCCTGTATAAATGGAATATGGGTTGGATGAATGACACCCTTCGCTATACCTCCATGGATCCGGTTTATCGGAAATGGAACCACAATTTATTGACCTTTTCGTTAACCTATGCCTTCTCGGAAAATTACATACTGCCTTTATCCCATGATGAGGTAGTACATGGCAAACGCTCCCTGCTGAATAAGATGCCGGGAGAGTATCATCAAAAATTTGCCGGACTAAGAAGCTTACTGGGATATATGATGGCTCACCCGGGTAAGAAGCTGACCTTCATGGGTGGTGAATTCGGGCAGTTTATCGAATGGAGATATGATGCCGGGTTGGATTGGTTGTTACTGGATTATGAGATGCATCAAAAGATGCTTCAATATGTGAAAGCACTCAATCATTTTTATTGCAAGCATCCTGCACTATGGGAGGATGATAACGGTTGGAGCGGATTCGAATGGATCTGCCCCGATGATAATAACCAGAGTGTATTGGCATTTCTTCGAAAGAGCCGGAAGCCGGAGGATTATCTGATTGTCGTAGTGAACTTTACACCGATGGAACGAAGATCCTATCGGGTTGGGGTGCCGAAGGGAAAAGGCTTCCGAACGATATTCCATTCGGATGATGTGGAGTTTGGCGGTGATGGATATAAGAATACGGAGTTGATTAAAACAGAGAAGCTTCCCTATCATGGAATGGAACAATCCATTTGCTTAACTCTTCCGCCATCCTCGATTGCCTTCTATCAACCGGTAATACCGCAAAAGAGAACCAGAAAGAAAGCGGAAAGTGATAGTTAGATTGATGTATGCTGCAAAATATCCGGTTTTACTTCAGGATACGCAGCATGAGTAGAAATATAGAAAATTTATTAAGGAGGAATATTTATGGTAACAAAAAAATGTGTAGCCATGCTGCTTGCCGGTGGTCAAGGCAGCAGGTTAGGTGTACTGACGAAAAACATTGCAAAGCCGGCTGTGCCCTTTGGAGGGAAATATCGAATTATTGACTTTCCTCTCAGTAATTGTACCAATTCGGGAATTGATACCATCGGAGTGTTAACGCAATATAAGCCTCTTAAGCTTAACTCTTATATTGGGATTGGTCAGCCCTGGGATTTGGATCGATTAAACGGCGGTGTGACAATTCTCCCTCCTTATATGAAACAAACCGTCGGAGAGTGGTATTCCGGTACTGCAAATGCTATCTTTCAGAATATTGAATTTATCGAAGCTTATGATCCGGAATATGTTCTAATTCTTTCAGCGGACCAGATCTATAAGATGGATTATAATGCCATGCTTCTGTACCACGAGGAGAAGAATGCAGATGTGACCATCGCAATTCTCGAGGTACCGTGGGAGGATGCAAGTCGATTCGGAATCATGAATACCGAAGAAGATGAAAAGATCTATGAATTTGTTGAGAAACCGAAGAATCCCATCAGTAACAAGGCTTCCATGGGCATCTACATATTTAACTGGAAGAAGCTTAGGCAGTATTTGATCGACGATATGAATACACCGGATTCTCACAATGATTTCGGTAAGGATATCATCCCCAAGATGCTGAAGGACGGAGAGCGTATGTATGCATATCCCTTCAAGGGATATTGGAGGGATGTTGGAACGATACAGAGCTTGTGGGAAGCAAATATGGACTTGCTGGAGGAAGCTCCTGAGCTCGATTTATACGATACCGGCTGGAAGATCTATTCCAGGAATCCGGTGGAGCCACCGCATTATATTTCTCAAGGTGCCAACGTGAAACGATGCATTATCACGGAAGGTGGTATTATCCATGGGGATGTATTGCACTCGGTACTTTTTGCCGGTGTTACCGTCGGACGTGGAAGCCGGGTTCATAACTCTATTCTGATGCCGAATGTCAAGATAGGGGATAATGTGGTAATAGAAAATGCAATCATAGCAGAAAACACAGTGATCGGTGACAATTCCTATATCGGCTGCCTTGCAGAGGGAGAGACCAGGAAGGATGTTGTGGTCAGTGATGCTGACATCACAGTGGTTGGTGAGAATTTAGTTCTTCCTACCGGTTACCGTCTGACAAAGGGCACCATGATCGACGTAGATAATTATAAATCATTTCTGGCCGCTATCTAGCGTCTCGGAGAAGATTTTTCGATACTAAAATCAGTGCCGTCCTATGACGGCAGAATGGAGGATTTATGAGAGACACAATGGGAATTATATATACCGGTGACAGCAATGTCAGCCTTCAGGAACTAACACTCCGTCGGTCTGTAGCAGCGCTGCCCTTCGGTGGAAGATATCGCATTATTGACTTTACATTATCCAATATGATTAACTCAGGCATTGTTAATGTAGGTATCATAACGCAGAACAACTATCATTCACTGATGGATCATCTGGATACCGGAAAGCAATGGGATCTTGACCGTAAGAACGGTGGTTTGTTTATCCTTCCACCTTATGTAAGTCATGATAATAAGGGGTGGTATCGCGGTGAGATCGAAGCATATCACAGCAATATGTCCTATATCCGGAAAAGTCTTCAGAAATATGTTGTTTTGTCGGGCAGCTCCATGGTTTGTAATCTCACCTATCAGGAGGCGCTGGAATTTCATAAGGAAAAGGATGCGGATATTACCGTAATCTATAAGGATATGAAGAAGGCGACAAAGGAAGAGCTTTCGAAGCATACCATCATAAAGACAGATGAAAGCGGACGGGTAATCGACATGGAGGTTAAGCCTGCGAATCCGTCCTCCGATAAGCTATGCATGGAAATGTTTATTATTGAAAAGCGACTGTTTGAATATTTGATTGAGGAGTGTGAAGCAAGAGGGCTCTTTGATTTTAATAAGGACGTTTTGGTTCGTAATCTGGATAAGCTTAAAATCTATGGATATTCCTATGATGGTTATCTGGCGAATATCGATAGTATACAGTCTTATTTTAAACACAATCTGGAATTGTTCAATCCGGAGCATTTCTATGAATTGTTTCAGCATAACGGCAAGATCTATACAAAGGTAAGGGATGAGGTTCCGGCTAAGTACGGAGTCAACGCGAAAGCAGAAAATTCTCTGGTGGCGGATGGCTGTATTATTAACGGACATGTGGAAAACTGCGTGCTGTTCCGTGGAGTAAAGGTGGCAGAAGGTGCCGTTGTGAAGAACAGCGTTATCATGCAGGACGCAGAGATACAGGACAAGGTAGTTCTGGAAAATGTTATCCTGGATAAGGATGTTATCATTCGTAAGGGTAAGCACCTGGTTGGACAGGAATGCTATCCGGTGGTAATCCGTAAGGGTGCTGTAATTTAAGGGCAGATTTGTTCGTGGTCTAAAGAACGGATTTGCGGCAGAAGGGAGGAATTATATGAAGAAGATTCTTATGGTTGCATCAGAAGCCAGCCCCTTTGCAAAAACGGGAGGACTTGCCGATGTGATCGGAGGTTTGCCGCCTGCACTGAATAAGCGGGGGGCAGACGTGCGAGTGATTATGCCGAAGTATGAATTTGCCGGAAAGTCTAAAATGATAATCAGAGACGAGGCAACCGGGGAATTGGAGGAGGTCGAGGGTAAAAAAACACTGACCGATATCCTGAACGATAATAATACCCAGCTGGAACATCGATACGATACCTATATTAATCTGGGCTGGAGGCAGCTATACTGCGGTATTGAACAGGCAGTATACCGTGGGGTCACCTATTACTTCATTGACAATGAGTTTTACTTTAAGAGAGATAACTGTTACGGATACGGAGACGACGCTGAACGATTTGCGTTCTTTTGTCGTGCGGTACTGGAAGCAATTCCACATCTGGGCTTTATTCCGGACATCATTCACTGTCACGATTGGCAGGCCGGAATGGTTCCGGTGCTTTTGGAAGCACAGTATCGTGGCTTGGACGATTACCGGGAGATCCGAACCATGTTCACCATACATAATCTGAAGTTCCAAGGGATCTATGGAATATCAGAGATGAAGGAATGGTTTGGACTTGACGATAAATTCTTTGCCTCGGATAAATTGGAGTTTTACGGTGCCGGTAGCTTTATGAAGGGCGGTCTGGTATACTCAGACCTTATCACTACAGTGAGTGATACCTATGCCGAGGAGATCAAATATCCCTACTACG
This sequence comes from Bacillota bacterium, assembly GCA_023421075.1. Taxonomy (GTDB): domain Bacteria; phylum Bacillota; class Clostridia; order Lachnospirales; family Lachnospiraceae; genus Mobilitalea. The sequence goes on along the minus strand of JAEZUM010000031.1, from coordinate 68,665 downwards.
GTGAGCAGCTGGAAGGACTTCTTCGGGCTAGAGAAAACAGTCTGTTTGGAATTGTAAACGGGATCGACTATGAATTATATAATCCGAAAACAGACCCGTTTATCTATAAAAACTATACCAAATCAACCCTTAAGGAAAAGAAAGTGAACAAGACAGAGCTGCAGAAGAGGCTTGGACTCACTGAGAATGAGGATATTCCCATGATTGGTTTGGTCTCCAGACTTACGGATCAAAAGGGTTTGGCACTGATTGAGTGCGTCTTCGATGAGATCATGAGTGAAGAGGTTCAATTTGTAATTCTTGGCAGTGGAGATAAGAAATATGAAGAGCTGTTTCAAAATGCGGTTCACCGCTATCCCGGAAAGGTTGCAGTGAAAATTGCTTATAGTGACCCCAGAGCGCAACGCATTTATGCTGCCTCGGATTTCTTCTTAATGCCCTCGCTGTTTGAGCCCTGTGGGCTGGGACAGCTGATCAGTATGCGATACGGAACTCTCCCGATTGTCAGAGAGACCGGTGGATTAAAGGATACTGTGATTTCTTATAATGATGAGACCGGCGAAGGAAATGGATTTAGCTTTGCCAATTACAATGCGCATGATATGCTGTATACGATTCGAAGAGCGTTGGAGATCTATAAAAAGAAAACTCTGCGCGCAAAACTGATGAAGGCAGCAATGTCCCAGGATTTTAGTTGGGATACACCCTCCGGTAAATATCTGGAGTTATACGAAAAACTAAACTAAAGGAAAAGCGGATTAATGCAAAAACATTACCTGATGAACGATGAAGGATGGGAGTAACCATGAAGAAAAGAAGGCTGTTATATGTGGCAGCAGAAATATCCCCTTATGCTACGGCCGGAGGTTTGGGCGAGGTTGGAAAAAGCTTCCCGAATGCACTGTGGAAGAGCGGAGGTTACGACATCGGCTGTGTCATGCCAAGTCACAGATCGGTGAAGGGAGAAGGTAAATATCTCATGGATTATCCGGTTGCCATGGAGCAGGGATTTGAGACCTGTGTTGTGAAGACAGTTCACCAGGATGCGGACAGGATTACCTATTTTATTACCAACGACCGATATTTTCACCGGGATAATATCTATGGCTATGAGGATGATGGGGTTCGATACTTCTTCTTCTGTAAGGCGGTTCTTGAGTTGATTCGAAGATTAGAACAAAAGCCGGACATCGTTCACACCAATGATTGGCATACCGGTATGCTGCCTTTGCTGATTAAAAAGGAGTTTCCCGGAATGAAGACGGTTTATACCATCCATAACATCTCCTATCATGGCTTTATTCCTACTTCCTATCTTGGCGGGATGATAAGCACGAAAGAGAAAAAGGCGCTTGGTTGGCCGGAATGGTTAAATTTCATGAAAGCTGGAATTCTGTATGCAGACCTGTTAACGACAGTAAGTCCGGGCTACTGCGAAGAGCTTAAGATACCGGAGCAAGGCTGTGGAATGACACCTTTGATTATGGGGCGAGAACGTCCGATGGTCGGCATATTGAACGGGATCGATATACAGGACTATAACCCCGGTAAAGCCGGGGAGTTGGAGCATCCCTTTGACAGCCTTCATATTGAGGAAAAACAAAATAACCGTACCTGGTTGCGAGAGTACTATCAATTACCGGAGGATGAACGACCTTTGGTTGCGATGATAACCAGACTGGATTATTCCAAAGGGATTGATATTTTAATGAAGGCAATCAGTTATTTTGATTTTACGAAGTTCCAAATGGTCATACTTGGCTCAGGAAATCCATATTATCAGGGGCTGTTAGCCGGTATTACTGCCGGGTATCCAGGAAGCATAGCGGTGGATTTTAATTACTCGTCCGGAGTGGCAAAAAGGATCTATGCCGGAGCGGATATTTATCTGATGCCATCCCTGTTTGAACCCTGCGGGCTTGGTCAGCTCTATGCCATGCGGTATGGTGCCGTGCCGATCGTTAATCCGGTGGGCGGTCTGAAGGATACCGTAATCGATGACCCCAAACAGCCGTTGAACGCCAATGGCTTCTATATGAGGGAGTGGAGTGGTCAAGCATTAAACGAGGCACTTAATCGTGCTCTTGAAGCCTATCGGTCTCCAGTCTGGCAGCAGATGATTAAAAATTGCATGGATTTTGATTCCTCCTGGGAGAGAAGCGTAGAGCAATATAAAGCTCAATATGAGTTGTTGCTTCAAACTATGAAGTAGCGAAGTATAACAGCGTAAGTAATATCAAATATGAAATAAAAAGGTGATGGATTGGAAAAGTCTGTTGCCTTTTTTATATTGGTTGTGTAATATATTCCTATGAGCAATAAGTCCTATATCAATCGGCAAATTAGTGCTGTTATATAAATTCATGGAACTTTGGCAGCGAGAAGAGTATTGTCACAGGAATGGGGGAGTAATCATGATAAGTCAGGAGATACGAAAGATTGCACCGGAAATGGATCCGCTAAAACTTGGAATGGGCTGGAGTGTCCAGGACCTTGATAAAATACAGGTGCTTGTAGAAAGTACTTTCGGCGACAGTCATCCGGGAAGCGCGCATTTGATGTCGCTGGTAGAAAAAGCAGTGAGCGGAATTGATGAACAGGGAGGAAAAGGAGCAAGATATTTTGCCACCGATATCTGCGACGGTATGGCACAAGGCCATGATGGAATAAATTATTCTCTTGTATCCAGAGATACCATAGCGAATCTGATCGAAATTCATGCGAATGCCACACCCTTTGATAGCGGTGTGTTTATCTCCAGCTGTGACAAAGCAGTCCCTGCACATCTGATGGCAATCGGCAGAATTAATATTCCATCGATCGTAATGACGGGAGGGGTAATGGACGCAGGTCCGGATCTTCTGACGCTAGAACAGATCGGAACCTACAGTGCAAAATACCAACGAGGAGAGATCACCAAGGAGGAATTTCTCTACTATAAGCATCATGCCTGTCCCTCCTGTGGAGCCTGCTCCTTTATGGGAACCGCAGCCACCATGCAGATTATGGCAGAAGCACTGGGACTAATGCTACCGGGAAGTGCATTGCTACCTGCCACAGGCGAAGATCTGACGGATTATGCATTGCAGGCAGGAAGGCAAGCGGTAGAGCTGGCGAAGCTCGGTATGAAACCACGGGATTTTGTGACGGAGCAATCCTTTGAGAATGCAATTATGGTACATGCAGCAATCTCCGGATCCACCAATACGTTGATGCATTTACCGGCCATCGCTCATGAATTTGGAATAGAGCTGGAAGCGGAACGCTTCGACCGTCTGCATCAAAATGCCCATTATATCCTAAACATTCGGCCAAGCGGTACCTGGCCTGCTCAATTTTTCCATTATGCAGGCGGTGTTCCTGCCATCATGGAGGAGATTAAGGAGAGTCTGCATCTGAATGTTATGACGGTGACCGGTAAGACCTTGGGAGAAAATCTTGAGGAGCTTAAGAAGAATGGCTATTACAGCCGGTGTAGCGTCAATCTGGATCGATTTGGACTGACGAGGGAAGACATTATCAGACCTTACCATCAACCAATCGGAGTAAATGGAGCGATTGCTATCCTGTCAGGTAATCTGGCACCGCTCGGAGCAGTGATTAAACATAGTGCCGTTCCCAAGGAAATGCACAAAGCAATTCTAAAGGCAAGACCCTTTGACAGTGAGGAGGAGGCGATTGCTGCTATTCTGGAGAAGAGAATTCATCCTCAGGAAGCAGTGATTATCCGTTATGAAGGCCCTAAGGGCAGCGGAATGCCGGAGATGTTCTATACTACGGAAGCGATTTCCTCGGATCCTGAACTGGCAAAATCAATTGCTTTGATTACAGATGGTAGATTCTCTGGAGCTTCAAAGGGGCCTGCGATTGGTCATGTGTCACCGGAGGCAGCAGAGGGTGGACCGATAGCACTCATTGAGGAGGGGGATCTGATTGAGATTGATATTGAGAAGAGACTGCTTCGAATGATCGGCATTCAAGGCAAGGAAGCGAACGAGATAGAGATCGAGAAGGAATTACTACGTCGAAAGGAATTATGGAGGCCAAGAGCGCCAAAGTATGAGACAGGGGTGCTAAAACTTTTCGCGGAACGGGCCGTAGCACCCATGAAGGGTGGATACATGGAATAACGATAGAAGCATAGCTTGCGAAACTTTTTATTGTGATAAAAAAATAATACCAAGCGGTATGCTGGCTGATCGGTCAGTATACCACTTGATATCATCGTTCCTTGAATGGGATTACATAAGAAACATAGTACTTATGCTAGCTGAGCTTATACATACCCTTGCTTTGCATGTATGCAAAGACTGCTTCCCCATGCTTTTGCTCCTCTTTTTGGATGTGATTGAGTACATCCCGGACAGAAGCATCCTTGAATTCGAAGATCGCGGTATCATAGGCTCCGGATACATATTTCTCAGTCATTAGTATATCAGTACAGAGATCCTTGTCCGAAGCATTAAAACCACAGTTTGCCATGTTCTTTGTATCCACGGTAGATTGTTGAGAGCTTACGGATTGAGTAGAACCGCCTTGACTGTTCTGATTACTCTGGCTGCTGCTCTGTCCCATGGACGGAACCTTACCGCTTAGCAATTGATTGATTGTCTGAAGATGCTCTTGCTCTTTCTGGCCGTTACTGCGAAATACTGCTTTCAGCTCTGCATCAGTCGCAAGATTAGCATAATTTTCATACTTTTGAATACATTGTTCTTCGTGTGTTCTGGCATCCTCCAATAAGTATTTTTCTTTTGTGGTTAGTTGAACATTCGTTATCATAATAAACACCTCCGCATTTATTATTTTCATTAATTCTGAATAATATCCCTGTCGCTATTTCAATTTACAAATGCTTTGCTAGGAAACAGTTGGTCTAGATTTGTACCGTCAAGAGACGATTTATGTTAAAAAAAGTAATATAATACGAATAAATGTAGAAAATTGCTAATGCTTACGTTATAATAGCATTATGTGTGGAACATAGTAATGAGTTATCAGAAGGATACGGGACAAAATGCTTCGAAAGGAAAGGGAAGTACGAATAAAAATCTCTTTAATGTTTAAAATTATGCTTTTATGTGTAGGGCTTATTGTCATATCCTCAAATGGGATTCGTATCTTTGCCTATCAATCGGCAAAATCTACACTAGAAGGAACGATGGGCCAGATGGCAATAAATATAACCAGATCAGTAAATTCCTCCATTGATCCGGAGCGATATGCCGAGCTCAAGACCCCTGAGGATATGGAGAAGGAGTATTATATCGAGCTTAGGAAGGAATTTGTAAAAATAAAAGAAACAAACGGCTTAAAATATCTTTATACCATGAACCGAAGGGAAGACGGGGCAATCTATTTCTGTGTAGATGGCTCTCCGGCGGGCAGTGAGGATGAATCCCTTCTGGGAGATGTAGAAGAGGATATCTCTGACAAGATGAATCTTGCATTCGATGGAAAAGAGGGTTACGAACTATATGAAAGCGAAGAATGGGGGACTTTAATCTCCGGTTATGTTCCGATTATTGGCAGCTCCGGTCAGGTACTTGGAATGCTGGGAGCTGACTTTGACGCTGAATTTATGGTCAATGAGCTGGCTAAGACGAACAGGGAGATGATGATAATCGGTTTAATCATTGCTGCCATCGCTTGTGGTATCGCCTATATCGCATCCTTTTACATCGTCAGATCCATCAAACAGCTGAGATCAAAGGTGCATCTGGTTAAAAAGGGTGACCTTACCATCGATGTAGCAAGTACCAGAACCGATGAAGTAGGAAGCCTCTCCCGGACGTTCCAGGAGATGATTAAGAATATGTCCTTAATGATACAGGGGATACGTGACAATACCCAGGTCGTGGGCAGTGATATAGCAACCTTAAATGACAATATCGATGTCTCTAATAAGGCTACCGAAGAGATTACGAAAATTGTTTCTGAAATAGCCCTAGGTGCTACAAGGCAGGTAGAAAGTGTAGAAGAAGTGGAAGTCTCCATGGAGAATGTGTTCGCTGAAATTGAGACAATTATCCTAAATATCACTGAGGTCAATAAGGATTCGGATTGTGCAATGGTGGATATGCAGGAAGCATCCATGAAGCTTAGTGGATCGGTGGCTCAGATTAATCTGGTCAATAATACGGTGGAACGAACCGCCGCATTAATGGTGAAGCTGGAAGAAAAGTTCCGAGAGGTATTATCCTTTAGCTCAAGTATAGAGGCCATCGCTGCAAAAACGAATCTGTTGGCATTGAATGCCTCCATTGAAGCAGCATCGGCAGGTGAGCATGGCAAGGGATTTGCAGTTGTAGCAGGTGAGATTAAAAATCTTGCGAAGCAATCCAGTGAAGCAAGTAAACACATTAATCAGCTAATATCGGCTGTTCAGGAGGAGATAAATCATTCCAGTGAGGCAATTGAATATGGAGTGGTTCAAGCCAGAGACAGCGTCCAGGTAATGACTGAGGTAGACAGTTATATTGGCAGGATAGCTCAATGCAATCAGAAGATGGATGGGAGAATAAAGGAAATTGCCAACGCGATCCAAAATATCGAAGAAGATAGCAAGAAGGTTTTAGCAAAAACCAATCTATTATCCGACATTTCGAAAGAGTTAAGTGAGGGGACACAACAGACAGCAGCTGAGACGGAGGAGCAATATGCTATCATGGAGGGACTGAAGAACGATCTTGCCGCTGTTAAGGACAGAATGGAGCAATTGGGAGGTTTGGTAAATAAATTTACAATAAAATAGCAGATAAATGAAAATACGTCAGAAAATATAAAATATTTTTTGACGTATTTTCATTTATCTGCTAATATTAAAAACAATAATTAATCCTACTTTCAGTTGCAGGAAGGGTGACATGCTATGTACGAAAGAGAAATTGAAGAAGTAATCCAAAAACTGAATATATTTGATCTTGTTTATGATAAAGTGCGGATTGTAGATCCGGTCCGAAAGACAGTTATTAATATTCATGATAATCACGTAGAAAATGCTCCGGAGCATTGCTTCAATTTCTTTCATAAGGGGGAGCTCTGCGAAAACTGTATTTCCATGAAGGCCTTTCGAGAGAAGGATACCTTTATGAAGATGGAATATTTGGATCATGAGATATTCCTTGTAACCGCGATACCGATCGAGCTGTCCGACCATACTGTGGTTTTGGAGGTTATGAAAAAAGCAACCAATAATATCAGTATCAATGTAAATGGGGAGAATGCAAGCGTAGATTTTAATATCATGCTTGATAGCCTCAATAACAGAGCAATTAAAGATTCTCTAACCGGAATCTATAATCGGAGATATATTAACGAGAAGCTTCCTTTGGATATGATGAATGCAAATCTATCAGATAACAGCATTTCTGTTATTATGGTTGATATCGATTACTTTAAGAATGTAAATGATACCTATGGTCATCTGGTTGGTGACTACACCATTAAAAGCTTTGCGAATCTGCTCCATCGAAGCCTTAAGAGGGAGAACGACTGGGTTGCCAGATATGGCGGCGAGGAATTTTTGATTTGTCTCCCGGGCGCACCTTTGGAATTTGCCGGGGATCTGGCTGAGAGTATACGCGCGAAGGTTGAGAAAACCCCGATCGAATGTGGAGATCTTAAGTTCTATATCACGGCAAGCTTCGGCGTGAGTGCAATGACACCGAAGCTGTGCACTTCCGTGAATGAGCTGATTGATGAGGCGGATAAGAAATTGTATGAGGCTAAGAGAAATGGAAGGAATCGTGTTGAAGTATAATTATTTTAGTTCCAGTCCGATTTCCTTCAGCATATTTTTATAGAGGATTAACTCTTCCTTCGACGCTACTCCGAGTTTAACGAAGATACGTTTATTGTGAGTCTTTACGGTATTTATACTTAAGAATAGTCGGTCGGCAATCTCCTGTGCACTAAGTCCCTTTATATATAAACTGAATACGGAATGCTCCGCAGGTGTCAGAGTCTTCGTTTTCTCAACAAAGTCCTCCAGCATCGAAAGCTGGTAACGCTCCTGCTCTGCCTTTTTCAGCTGCTCCCGCTTGTATTCGGAGAGATAATGAATTAAATCATCTATCTCCTGGATATTTGTCTTGGGAGCTTCTTCTGTCTCTGCTGATTTTATGATCTCGAAGCCTGCAGAGATGGGCTTTAAGTATTTGTTGCTAAAAAATACTGAGATAATGATACCGCCTGCAACCAAAAGAATAAGTAAGCTTGCTATCACGATATTCAGATTTAGGATGGAATTAATGATATCCTCCTTCGGCACCATTATGGCAGCTGCCCAGGTCTCCCCGTAAAACGGCGAATCCTTCGGATACAGCTGCACACGACTGTGATACCCTAAGAAAACATTATCAACATCGGTATAATAGGTTGTAAAGGAATTCTCCCTGTCCTTGAGTCGAAGAATGGAATACTCCTTGGATATTTTCTTGGCAGAATAACCGCCGGCAAACATAGAACGGCAGAGGATCAGGGTATGCTCCGACAATGGTGAAAGCATGCAGAACATTCTGTTATAGTGGTTATCGGAGGGCATATAGGATAATTTGAAAAGCATGGCGCTGATTTCAAAGCCACATACACCATAAATATTATTTTCTGAATCAAGTAAGGGAACCGAGCAAATCATAACCTCTTCACTGGTGTTGGGAAGTAACTGAGGGCTGCTCCAGTAATAGAGCTTTTGTAAGGAAAGATCGGGATTTTCCTTAGCTGATTCAATCGGTATTGCATAATAGTCGGCCTCACTGACATCGAATTCCATGCTCCATTGGGTATGCAGATTGATGGAGTTATCCCGTCCGATGCTGGAAAAGCCGCGAAGAATCGTTATATTCGGTGAGGAGGAGCTGATAATATTTGGTTCCATATTCTTGATATATAAGCCGGATCTTGAGTTGGACGCGTTCTCAAGCTTTGGATTCACCGTAGCATCCAGAATAAAGAAGGCACCGCTGCATTTGGATCTTTGGAGGGAGAAAAAAGTTGTTTCATAAAGCTCGGATATAATCTCCTCCATATACTCCGGATAATTACTTAACTCAGATACCACGATGTTCCTTTTTCGAAGCTTTTCCTCCAGCTTCTGCGATAAGGTAGTTGAAAATTCCACCGTCTCTTGCGATAGCTGCCCATAATTCGTTGCGATATCTCCCTGAATATGAGTTAGCTCTCCTTGTATCAACTCTTTGCTTTCGGTTATTCCGGCAGAAAATACACCGGTAATGATTAAAATGACAATGATACCGGCAGCCATAGTCAGAACAAGTAAAAGTAGGAATATTAATAAGCGAAATCGTAAGGTAACACTTGTATGATCGGATTGATCCGCTTTATGCCTTATAAGGTTTATTAGCCGGCGCACCATCTTTAACAACCTTTCCTTTATCATTATTGATTGCTTAGGGTTATATATACCATACTACTTAATGCGCTTAAGGGTATTACTGAACTCCTCGTAGCTACCCTTGGTTGCTTCGTCCAGAGCCTCCCGATTATTTGCCATTGTCAACAGGGATAGATACTGATCTCTTGAAGACTTGGCTATTGCGCGGTAGTCTTTCTCATAACTGCTTTGAAGTACATCAACTCCGTCAAATAAAGGAGAGATGAAGAATTCATATTCTATCTGCATCTGTCGTGCAACCTTCAAAAGCTCTTTGATGTTATCATCGCGGATGGAATCGATCTCCTTTAGCATAATATCACCGAAGGCTTCTTCCGTAACAGGAAGATAACCGGTAGATGCGACAAAACGAAGATTATTCTCCGGACTGGTAAACCATTTTAAGAAAAGGGCAGCCAGGGCTTCCTTTTTTCGGTCTGATTTGACGACACACATACCGGCACCACGTTGCATCGCAATCTTTTGACCACCCTCAAAGACCGGATAGGGAAGAATCTTTAGGTTCGCATCCTCGGTTGTATTGTCAGCATATGTAACTGTCGGGGAGAAGAATAAGACACCGGCGGTAGAGCCGGTGGAACATACAATCTCACCGGTTTTTGCCAGATCCGATGCATAGCCGTCAAAAATTGCAACCTGCCCTTGGACGGCGGGATAATAATAACTGTTCCAGATATTCTTCACCACAGGGTTAGAGAAATCAATCCGGTTATCCTTGATGAAACTGCTTCCAAGCTGCTTGCAGCCGATTAAACTAAGGTTAAAGAGGGAATCCGGTACGTAGAAGGTCTTACCGTCATTGGGAATGTCGGGAGTCTGCTTGTCGGTCCACTCATAATAGAGCTTTGCGGTTCTCATTATTCCTTCAAAGGTGGATAGCTCGTCATAGGAAATACCATTGTCCTCTTTGAAACGGTCAAAAATAGTAGAGTTAACAAATAATACTTCCGTCGATTTTGCTGTTGGAAATACGTATAGAGCCCCGCCGTCTAATCGGCCTTCTTCAAGAAAACGAGGGATATATTTTGCTAATTCCTTCTCGGAGAATTGATCATCCAGATTGACCAGAAGCTCCTTCTCGGCTAAGATCATAGCGGTCTTTGGATAAGCTGTGGTGATATCCGGAAGCTCTGGCGCCCCCGGGTCTCCGTTTGCTGCCATCGTCAGTTTATCATGCAGGGTTGAGGAACCGGAGATCGAGGTGACATTGATGATAACACCTTTCTTTTGCCCTATGGTACCATTGAATTCCTCAATCATCTCATCCATTGTTTCCTTCATCTGCCCGCCGTAATTATGCCATAAGGTAAGGGTAACCGGATTCGATTCTTTGGTTTTAATAAAACCGACGGCCAGTATAACAATTGGAACGATTAAAAGAACAACGATTATTACAATATATTTCTTCTTCATAAGAATCCCCCCTATCAAAAATAGCTGATATGCACTTATCCATGAAATTCCGGACCTTTATTCAAGCAAGCTTGATAAATGCCCTGAATTCTTGGGCTAAGCTGATTAGGAACTCGAGGACAATGTCCTCGAGTTCACGTTGCACTTATCCATGAAATTCCGGACCTTTATTCAAGCAAGCTTGATAAATGCCCTGAATTCCATGGACTAATCAGCTTATACGTGGATTATATCATATTAGGGGAAGTCTTCCAATGGAACTAGGTACTATTTCTTAAGTTTATGTGAAATATCACCCTTCGAAACAGGAGTTTTAGACAAAAAATCACCCTCAGGGTAATAGGATTCTTTCCACCGTTCGTTACAATATAATTAGGTGCCGGGCACCAAATTGTTGATAATGGAGGAAACGGATATGTTGAAGAGTCAAAAAAGAAATAGGAATGGGACCATGAGCCTGCATGGTCTATTACGCTTGAGTATCCTTATTATGGTATTAGCTTCTCTCACAGTAAGCGGAGCAGGCTGCAATCTGAAGGACAAGATAGGAGCAAATATCACCGAGGAATTACTGGAGGAAGCGGGGGGAGAGGATGTTGAGGTTGAGATTGACGGAGATAAGGTGACTTACAGTACAGAAGAGGGAGAGATGAAAATTGATGGAGATGAGATAACCTTTGAGGGCGAGGATGGAACAGTAATCAGTGCCGGAACGGACAATGAGTGGCCCAAAGGAGATGCAGCAGAATATCTTCCGAAGTTGAACAGCGGAGTAATCACCTATGTCATGAACGGACCGGAGTCCTGTATGCTGATGGTGGATGAGGTGGAGGAAGAGGATTATGACAACTATTGTAAGAAAATCAAGGATTCGGGGTTTACCGAAAATCAGACGGAAAGTGACGCCGAAGGCCTGAAGATCTATTCAGGAAGCAATACGAAGAATGTAGTTGCAACAATTAGCTATGTCCCCGAGGAAAAAGGTCTCCAGATCACCTTGGATGCATCTATGAAACAGGAATAACTTCAGAAAGAGCAACGGATGTCAGATAGAAGCATTAAATGGATAAGAACAAAACCTCCCGGACGGTTTGCTTCTGCAGGAAAGCAGATCTAACCGCCCGGGAGGCTCTGGTCCTCATTCAATTTTTATCGAACCATGTTATCTTGATAATTATTTATTACTTCAATTGTTCTTTCTCATATACAATCTCCAGCTCCGGATGATGTCCCTTTTCCATTTTATGTCTCGCTTTACGGTTGGCAACGCTGTCAAAAATGATTGAAAAATCATAATCCTCGGGATATAACTCGGAAGCGGCAGCCTTTAGCTGAAGTCGCTTGTGGCTGATGAACTCCTTTCTCTTCTGTATCTGGACACCGACCTCACCTTTCTCGTCAGCCTTTCGAAATACAATCCCGATCTTCTTCTGAGGATATACTACAACACTGTCACCAATGTTAAAACGCTGGCTTCTGACATTGGCCGGCTTTGACTCTCTATGCTTCTCGATATGGGAGATAATTACCGGAGCCAACCTCTTTTCTTCCAAGGTTTCGGTTGCTCCCTCTAAAAAGCTCCTGTCTATGCTTCGGTGCATCGTTTCGTTCGTTCTACAGTAAGCTTCCTGATACGCAATATCCAGCATATGCTTTGGAAGACCCAACCGTTTCGCGATATAGAGGGCACAGCTTTCCCCGGCTTCACCAATCTCTAAGCGGTATAGCGGCTTTAGGCTTTCACGGTCGAAGGCCATCTTGGCATTGACCAGACCTTCTGTCTTATTAGCATACTCCTTTACCTCGGGATAATGAGTGGTAGCAACGAATAAGCACCCTTTGTGTCTTAGCTCCTCTAAAATTGCGATTGCAATACCCATTCCCTCGGCAGGGTCGGTTCCTGAGCCCAGTTCATCCAGTAATATCAGGCTCTCCCGGTCGGCATAATTTAGTATGTTAATAATGTTTGTGATATGAGAGGAGAAGGTGGATAAATTCTCTGTAATACTCTGACCGTCACCGATATCACACAGAACCAGATTGTTCATACATAGCTCTGCATCATCACAGGGGACATGGAGACCGCTTTGAGCCATCAGCTGCAGCAATCCGACGGTCTTCAATGCCACGGTTTTGCCACCGGTATTTGGGCCGGTAATTACGATCCCGTTGATGCCGTTTCCTAATTCAAAATTCAGGGGAACGCATTCTGCCGGCTTGATCAAAGGATGGCGTCCATTATCGATTCGGATTTGTCGTTCTGTATTTATTTTAGCTGCGATTGCTTTCATGTCTACACTGAGTTTCGCCTTTGCAAATATAAAATCAAGGGTCTCCATTGCCTCCATATTCAGCTTTATTTGGAAGGCATTTTCACCGACGAAAGCCGAGAGGACATAGAGAATACGACGTTCTTCATTACTTTCTGCGATTTCCTGTATGGATAGCTCTTCCTTCAGCTTGGCAACGATGGTCGGCTCGATAAAATAGGTTGAACCACTGGAAGAGATATCAAGTACTGAGCCGCTGACCATGTTCTTGTATTCCTTTTTCACCGGCAGCACGAAGTGTCCGTTTCGGGTAGCCACAAATCCATCAGTAAACCATTCCTTCTTACTTCGAAGCTGAGCCTCAAGCTTCGTTTTCATTTCCGTACGCAGTTGTTCCATTCTCCTGCGGATATCCTTTAAGTCTTTGGAAGCATTATCATCGATTATATTATTTCTGATGGTATTATCGATCTCTGCTGATAGAGCGGAGAGTTCGTTGATGGAGCCACCATAGCCTGCAATATCGACACCTAAGGATTCCGCTCGTTTTAAAAAGCCTTTCATACGCTTACAGGCATTTATAAAAAGGCCTATCTGAGTCAGCTGTTCCGGGATTAGCATAGCTCCCTTCTCTGCCAGCTCCAGTAGCATTTCGATATCCTTCATCACAGCAAGCGGCGGTGTGCCGATGTGATCCAATATCTTTCGACCCTCTGTGGTATCCTTTATTTTAGCCTTTACATCACGTTCACTGAGATAGGGAACGAGCTCCAGGAGCTTTTGCTTTGCTCTTTCAGAAACTGCATATTCTCTCAGCTTTACTAATATTTTATTAAATTCCAATGCGTTCATTGATTTCTCTGTCATTTCCATAACCTTACCTTTCCATATCAGCTGCAATCTTTGTTGCAGCAAAAAATATATAAATACCCACAGTGCGCCTACCAATACAGCCGGGTAGTATACTCCCTGTGGGCAATGGGGTCTTGTAAGGCAAGAGAAAACCTGGCAGTACACAAAAAAGCATAACAGGATAACCCTATTATGCCTTGGTTTACGTGAGTGTACACGGAAAGAGTAAGGACAAAGCCTTACCGATTCTCTATTACAAGACAGCGATGAGTATTACTGTAAAGGTAGAAAGTTGGGTACAACAATAAAAGGTATACAACAAGTGTACCCGAACCGATTCAATTAGGTGCTAATTAGCACAAACCTCTTTTACAGATAATACCGACATCAAAACCGTCCTTTCAAACAATGTGATTTTTACAAATGCATTGTAACAAATGTTGCAGATGTTGTAAAGGGGTATTGTAAATATATTCTTGGATTAAAATACCTCAATGGATAATATATGAAGCAAGTTACTATTGTGTAACAGAATCGATGGTCTGCTGTATTGCATTATCCATCATGTCTCTTGTCATCATAGCAGGAGCATAGCCATAGATATTTCCATCGGTATCAATGAAGAAGGTAGTAGGAAAGGCGGAGATATAATAATTCGCAAGTACCTCACCGGTCTCATCAAACACTACCGGGAAGGTATAATTGTTCTCTTCTAAGAATGCAATTACTTCTTCCTTTGATACATCGCTGTTGTTTGGATATTCGGAACTTGCGGGATTGGCAACTCCAAGCACAATAATATTCTCCTGATTCATTCCTGTTTCCTGATAGAGGGCTTCTATATCAGGCATCTCCTTCTTACAGGGAGGACACCAGGTTGCCCAGAAATTAAGAAATACCACCTTGCCTTTGTAATCAGATAGCGTATGTTCCTTACCATACTGGTCCACCAGGGTGAAATCAAAAGCGGGAATAATTTCTTTCTCCTTACTTGCTTTCGGGGTTGGACTCACGGTAGCAGTTTCCTCAACCGTGGGTTGATTTTCTTCCTCCGGCGCGGTACTCTCTTCCGTGGTTATATCCTCCTGTCGGCCGGAAGAAGCTTGCGGGACAAAGCGGTTGACATAGGCGGAGAAATTATTCATCCAGCCGGTAAAGGTCATGATACCGATTAAGATCAGCAGAATTCCACCTGCCTTCACGGTATATTTGAGTAGCTTCTGATGCTTCTTCAGGAAGTTCAGCGCCTGTGTTGTGAATAGTCCTAATACCAGGAAGGGAAGGATAAAGCCAAGGGTATAAACCAGCACGAGTATGTTGCCCTGCAAAGAATTCGAACTGGACGAAGCCATTATCAACACAGAGGATAAAGCCGGCCCGACACAGGGGGTCCAGGCGAAGCTGAAGGTAAAGCCCATAAGAAAGGCAATCAGGGGATTGATTTTTCGCTGGCCAAAATCAAGATGGAATTTCCTCTCCTTCTGTAAGAAGCTTAATTCCAAAAAACCAACCTGTACAAGACCCAGCAGTATAATCAGAATTCCGCCAATGCGGGTAAAAAGCAGCTGGTTGGTCTTGAAAAAGGTACCAAGGGCAGTAAAGGACATGCCAAGAATAAAAAAGGCCGACGATATTCCGAGAACGAAGAAGGTTGTCTGTAGAAATACCTTCTTACGGTCGTAGGTGATGAGGCCTTCCTCTGTAGTCTTCTTGGCGTTACCGGCAAGATAGCTCATATAAATCGGTATCAAGGGTATTACGCAGGGAGAGAAGAAGGAAAGTACACCCTCCAAAAACACAAGGATAAAACTTACATTTCCGGTTAAGAAATCAATTGACATATTGCCTCCTTTATACATATTCATATCGGATATTCCTGATTAGGAATTATATAGTTACATTTGGTACTTATTTATAGCTTTATTATAGAGAGGTATCATCAAAAAAGCAACTGACTTAAGTGACTATATTACACTTACGAAAATTTTCGTAAGATAGCGGAAATAAAAAACAGAAGATTTGTAGTATTTTTGGGACTCATCGATATTATAGCGGGAAAATATAAAATAGCACATTGAATTATTCCTATAAAAATAATATGATATTATGGATAAGTTGGAAATAGTACTATTTAGAACAAAAAAAGTGATAGAATACAAGTAAATACATAGGAATGGGCCCTTAAATAAAAAAGTAATATAACTTGTATGAGAGCAGAGATAATAGGTACTATGAATGGAGGGAATGAAATGGAGGTAAAATCCGAGTATCAGCATCGGAAAGCCCAGATTACCATAAAGCTGTTGCGTGAGGATGGATCTGTACTTTCCCACGCTCCGATTACCGTTACCCAGACGAAACATAAGTTTTTGTTCGGCTGTGGGGCTTTTGACACAGTACCCCTTGTGAATGGAGAACTTCAAGGGGAAGAAAAAGCTGCGATGGAGGATCGGTTTCAGAAATGGCTAGCACTGTTTAATGCCGGAACCCTTCCCTTCTATTGGGGAAGATATGAGGAAGAAGAGGGAAAACCTCAAACAGAGGCACTTATGGGTGCTGCTAAGTGGCTGAAAACAAAGGGAGTAATAACCAAAGGGCATCCGCTCTGTTGGCATACGGCTACAGCCCCATGGCTCCTGGATAAGAGCAATGAGGAGATATTAGCAGCCCAGCTTAACCGAATCCGCAGAGATGTCAGTGATTTCAAAGGAATCATTGATATGTGGGACGTTATCAATGAAGTGGTTATTATGCCGGTCTTCGATAAATATGATAATGGTATCACCCGCATCTGTAAGGAGCTTGGCCGTGTCCGTACCGTAAAGGAAATGTTTACTGCGGCAAAGGAGACGAATCCGCAGGCTATCTTGCTTCTGAATGATTTTAATACCTCGGTTTCTTATGAAAGATTGATAGAAGAATGTCTGGAGGCAGGGGTTCCCATCGATGTCATCGGCATTCAGTCACATCAACATCAGGGATATTGGGGGCTTGAAAAGCTGGAGAATGTTTTGGAACGCTTCGCAAGATTCGGGTTACCGCTTCATTTTACTGAAAATACACTGATTTCAGGGGATCTAATGCCTCCGGAAATTGAAGATCTGAACGATTTTCAAGTGAAGGAATGGCCCACGACTCCGGAAGGGGAAGAACGTCAGGCAAGAGAGGTCACTCAGATGTATCGAACCTTATTTGCCCATCCCCTGGTAGAATCGGTGACAGCCTGGAGTGTGGTAGACGACAAATGGCTGCATGCACCTGCGGGCTTACTGCGCGCGGATAATTCCTGCAAGCCTGCCTATGATGAGTTACTTAAGCTTATTAAACAGGAATGGTGGACCACGAAGACTCTTGTAACCGATGGGGAGGGAAAGGTAACCCTTGAGGGCTTCCTGGGTGATTATGAGCTGCTCTGCGGGGAAGAAAAGACAAGCTTTGTACTGGGTAAATCAAATGCCTTGGAGGTACTCATTCTGAGAACCTGATGGATCGTCAGACCATAATTTTAAGCTCTGTATGAGGATAGCAGGGGTGATTATATGTTTGACAAAGAACTTAAAAAATGATAATATAGGATAGATTAGTTAAAAAATTTTAATAATCGTTGACTTAGGAGAACTAATATGCTAGAGAAAGAATTTGAGAAACTATACTTTAAATTTAGAAACAACTATTGCAAAAATCTATTTTCCGGTGTGAATGAAGATAAAGACAGCTTAAGCCCGACAGAATCCTACTGCGTAGAAGCAATCTTTCTGTTAAATCGTCCCACGGTTCATCAGTTTGCCAACTACGTGAATATCTCCCAGCCCAATGCGACTTATCGCATCAGTAATTTAATCAGTAAAGGTTATGTTAGAAAAGTGTTATCCGAGGATGACAGAAGAGAGTATTTCCTCGAGGTTACAGATAAATTTTCAAAGAACTATGGTATGAATGCTTCCTTTAATGCATAGCTTATGAGCAACATTCGTGAGAAATTCACGCAGGAAGAGGTTGCTCAGCTGGAGAAATTTATTAAAAAGCTTAATACAATTATGCCATAAGAAGAAAGGAATTCTATGGGAATAAGAATAATTACAGACTCAACCTCAGATATCAGTGCAGTACAGGCGAAAGAGCTTGGAGTTACCATCATACCTCTGAAAGTAATATTCGGAGACAAGGAATACAAGGAAGGTTTAGAGATAACGATGGAGGGCTTCTATGATAAGCTGGTGAAAGCAGATAAGCTGCCGACTACCTCCCAGCCCTCTCCGGATGATTTTCTGGCTAGCTTTCTGGAAGCCAAGAATGCAAATGACAGTGTGATCGTAATCCTGATTTCAGGAAAATTGAGCGGTACCGTTCAGAGCGCAACCATTGCGAAGGATTTAGCGGAGTATGAGGACATTCATATCGTAGACAGTCAGATTACCATAACCGGCTTACGTTTTTTGGTTGAATATGCTGTTAAGCTTAGCCGAGAGGGAAAGAGTGCTTCTGAAATTGTTCCTATTCTGGAAGATGTGAAGGACCGTATTGTTCTTCTGGCTATGGTGGATACTTTGGAATACCTCCACAAAGGAGGCCGCTTGTCCAAATCCTCAGCGATTCTTGGATCACTCTTAAAGTTCAAGCCGATTATCACCCTACAGGACGGCGTGATTGGTGTGGTTGGAAAAGAGCGTGGTACGAATAAAGGAATAGCAAAAATGCTGGAGATTATGGAGGAAAGAGGACAAATTGACCATAATTATCCGATCTACTATGGGTATACCGCCGAGGATAGTAAGACCAAGCAGCTTATGGAAAGTGTAAAGGAACGTTACGGGGTGAAGGAAAGTTCTATTCATCCGGTAGGATGTGTTGTTGGAACGCATGCCGGTCCCGGTGCCTGTGTTATAACCTATATCAGTAAGGCATAGGGCAACGATATAAATGCAGTTGTTGTGAAACGATAGAAATACTTAAGGCTATCTTATTGTAGCCGAAGCTGGATAGTAGTATAATTACTCTAGATTGCTTTGGTGCGAAAGGTGGCCTTTCTTTTGTCTGATTATAGCCAGGCGTCTTGTGGTAACCTATGTAGGCGGGTAGCATAGGGCATACCCGCAAGTGGCTTATATATCTCAATTCTGGCAAAGACCGAATCCTGTTCCGGAGCGTTTCTATCATGAGCGATACATAAGAAACGATATTTTGTACCGATCTCCTCGCGGCGGGCAACCGCGATTGGTATATAGATAAAGAGGTCATAGTGTCGCTTCATGGCGTTATAGAAAAGCAGAGCATCATAAGGGGATATCGTTGGTTCGTAGACCCAGCTTTTTGGCATACGATGAACCTCTAGAAGAGCGTTACTATATCATATGCAGAAGGTATGCAAAAAGTAAATAATTCTTCGTAAATTGGTAATAGACTGAGAATAATAAACGAATAAGCAAAAGAAAAGACTTAAAGTAAGTGGAGGAGACAAAATGAGAGCTAGAATTCAAAACCCGATCATACCCGGATTTTATCCTGATCCATCTGTTTGCAGAGTGGGAAAGGACTATTATCTGGTTAACTCGACCTTTGCCTATTTCCCGGCTGTACCTATTTTTCACAGCAGGGATCTGGTTCATTGGAGGCAGATTGGTAATGTACTGGACAGGAAGGAGCAGGTCGACCTTACAGACGCCACTCATTCCGGAGGTATTTATGCTCCGACGATAAGGCATCATAAAGGAACCTTTTATGTCATTACGACGAATGTATCTCACGGCGGTAATTTTATTGTAACTTCCAAGGATCCGGCAGGGCCTTGGTCAGATCCGGTATTCTTAGGCTCGGGTGGTATTGATCCGTCCCTATTTTTTGATGATGACGGTAAATGCTATTATACAGGGACAAAGGAACGGAGAGAAAATCATAAGTATTTCGGAGACAATGAAATCTATGTTCAGGAGTTGGATCTTACTACCCTCTGTCTGGTCGGTGATTCCTATCCGATCTGGCACGGTGCCATGTACGATGCGATATGGCCGGAAGGCCCGCATCTTTATAAGAAATATGGCAGGTATTATCTGATGATAGCAGAGGGAGGTACCGGGCATGAGCATGCGGTAACGATCGCTACTGGCAGCAGCTTAAAAGAGCCGTTCATCGGGCATCGCGCTAATCCGATTCTTACTCACCGACACTTAGGGCATGATTATCCAATTGTCAATGTTGGACATGGGGATTTGGTAGAGACACAAAGCGGCGAAACCTATATGGTGGTTCTGGCATCTCGTCCTTACGGTGGTTATTATCGCAATCTGGGCAGGGAGACCTTCCTGGTACCGGTAACCTGGGAAGACGGATGGCCGGTGGTTAATAAGGGAATCGGGTTGGTGGAAAACACGGTAGAAGTACCAAATCTTCCTAAATTTATCGTGGATCCTGTTCCGGACAGAGAAGACTTTGATGGTGATAAGCTGCCATTCCATTTTCTCTATCTTCGTAATCCCATCGTAGAGAACTATAGTCTAACAGAAAGAAAAGGCTATCTTCGTATGAAGCTAGCACCGGATCGGATGTTAGAGCGAGGGAATCCTAGTTATGTCGGAGTGCGTCAGACCGGAATGAGTTATGTTATCCAGACTCAGATGGAATTTACACCAAAGAGTAGTAGCGAAGAGGCTGGACTGATACTTCTGCAGAGCAATCATTATCACTATCGGTTTGTATGCACCCTGATCAATGGAGTTAAGACAATGATCGTGATCCGTTGCTTTGAGGGCAAAGAGGAGATGATAGGTAATGTACCTTGTGAGAATCCGAAGGAAGAGCAGAAGAGTATCCTGCTTCGCATAACCGCCAACAGGCAGGTATTGATGTTCTCCTATAGCTTTGACGGCAGGAATTTCATCCCTGTTAATTCAGGTGTGGATGCATGTATGCTGAGTAGTGATGTCGCCGGAGGTTTTGTCGGAACTACCTTGGGACTGTATTGTTCCTCGAATAATACCGAGAGTAATAATTTTGCTGACTTTGATTTTCTTGAATACAAGAATATGGAATAGAGGATAAAAACACAAAAAGGCCTGCAAGAGAGCAGGCTTTTTTGTGTTTTAAAAAAGGAAAGATAAATGCTACTATGAAAAGTAAATGGCGAAGTAGGAATGTGATAATGAACTAGACATTCTGCCCGAATTAATCGTGGGCATGATTCCTTCTGCGATATAAATTTTTGAATTCAGTAGGAGTGCATTCCTTAAAGCTCTTAAAGACACGATTAAAGGTTGCAATGCTGGAGAAGCCGGAGCGCATAGCTACCTCGGTTATCGTAAGATTGGGATCGAGGAGAAGCTTCTCAGCTTCCTTTACTCTGCGCTGATTAAGATAATCATAGAAGGACATATCCGTAAATTGCTTAAATAAGCGGGAAAAGTGGAATTTACTGAATCCGGCAACGTCAGCGATTTTATCAAGGGTAATGTCCTCGGAATAATTATTATTGATATATTCAAAGATAACATTAAACTTCTCGATATATTCCCTTTGCTTATTTAATTTCACATCAGGGAACAGATTCTCGGTATTCATATATTTACGGGCCATCGCTACGAACATCTGGATGATAAGAGCATAGATAGCAGCTTCCCGCAGGGTATTCTTGCTTCGGTACTCATAAGTTATCTCATCGAACAGCCGGACAAGCTGGGAATGTATGTCAGGAGCCGTTGTCGGTGTGATTAGTCTTGATTGATTCAAAACGGTCAGTATATTGGATAAGCCCTTCAGATTACTGATGAGAGAAAAATCAAAGAGCAGGATGCGTCGAACGCCTTGGGTAGGAGCTATTAGCTCATGGAGTTCGCCGGGAGGGATAATCAGGATATCGCCCTCGCGTAATACATAGGTTGTCTTACCGATATTAATGGTGTATATATTTTCGACCGGCATAATCATTTCAATTGCGGTATGCCAGTGAACCGAATAATTATCCACCTCACTGTTGATGTGAAGCAGCATGGAAGTATTATCCTGATAATCTACCTTTTCAAATATTCCGTCCAGGATTCTCATATCATTAACACCGTTTCCTTTCAAATATTGCGATGCAAGTTCATAAATCATACCCTAAACATGCGGATCATGCTGAGATTTTATTTAAGCGTCGAGATAATGTTCAACTTATTGCAGCCTAGTGATGAATATTGCTACAAAACGTAATTTTCGAACAATAAATATTGCTATTTTCCTCTTACATAAAAAGGAAGAAAATGCTTTGTACAATATATAGAACCGTATATAGTAAATAGAATAGTTCATTGGTAAAATTGATTATAATATTATGTGATATATTGTATTATAAAGTTTTATTTTTGTAAATAGCATTTGTTAAATCATTAAATTATTTTGTTATCAGGATGCTAATCTCGTTTAAAATCGCAAAATATGACATTAATACAGCAAAATATGATAGGTCAAAAAGCAAATTTTGATATAGTATTAGTGTATAGTCAGAAGGTATATTATAATAATTAATTTTTAGCTAGACTATTATGTCAGTTTTGTAGGGACAAACGAATTGTAGCATTCCCTGTGAGAGAACTTTTTGGAAGACACATTTGTGTTGATAACCTGTTCCGACGGGATGCGGAAGCTGCCTTGGTAAAGCAGCCTGAAAATCGGAAGATGGGAGTATGACTCAGGGGGTGGGCTATCGCTCTGAGGAACCCCCATCCTCTTTTTTTGAGCAAAAAAGATAATAATAGCAATAATTCATAAATTTTATGAGAAACAGTTGCTTTTTTTTGTTGAGTGATTAAACCAATATAGTATAATAGACTGTGATTGATATATTTTCGCATTCTGAGTGCATGAAGGCGCTTTAAAAAGATGTTCTTTGAGCGAACATCACAATCAATAAAAGTAATAATTAAAGTTTAGTGTACTGGTACATACTTTTATTAAAAATAGATCATTAGGAGGGCACAGAGATGCAAGAGAAATATGCGTATTTGGATGAGACATTAGGTTTTCAAGAGAGAGCAAAGGATTTAGTATCCAGAATGACTTTGGAAGAAAAGGTTTTTCAGACTCTATATACTGCACCGGCGATTGAGAGACTGGGTGTAAAAGCATACAATTGGTGGAATGAAGCACTCCATGGAGTTGCGCGTGCCGGTGTAGCTACCGTGTTTCCCCAGGCAATTGGTTTGGCGGCTACTTTTGATGAGGATCTTCTGGAGGAGGTAGCGGATACGATCTCTACCGAAGGCAGAGCAAAATTTAATATGCAGCAGAAATATAATGATACCGATATCTATAAGGGATTAACCTTTTGGTCACCGAATGTGAATATTTTCCGAGATCCGAGATGGGGAAGAGGTCATGAGACCTACGGTGAAGATCCATATTTGAGCGCAAGACTTGGCGTCAGATTCGTTCAAGGTATTCAGGGGCATGATGCAAAATATATGAAGGCTGCTGCCTGTGCAAAGCATTTTGCAGTACATTCCGGTCCGGAGGATATCCGTCATAGCTTTAATGCAGAGGTTTCTACTCAGGATTTGTATGAGACCTATCTGCCTGCCTTTAAAGCCTGTGTGCAGGAAGCAGGAGTAGAGGCCGTTATGGGTGCTTATAATCGTACCAATGGAGAACCCTGCTGTGGAAGTAAGACACTTCTAAAGGATATTTTACGCGATCAATGGGGGTTTGAGGGGCACGTAACTTCTGACTGTTGGGCAATTAAAGATTTCCATGAAGGCCATATGGTTACCTCAACTCCGGTTGAGTCTGTGGCACTGGCAATGAATAATGGCTGTGACCTGAATTGTGGTAACATGTACGGCAATCTGTTATATGCCATCAGAGACGGGCTTGTTAAGGAAGAAACAATCGATCAGGCTGTCATTCGTTTGGTTACAACGCGCATGAAGCTGGGACTCTTTGACGATCAGTCTAAGGTTCCCTTTAGCACCATCGGCTATGAGCAGGTTGATTCAACCGAGCACAAAATGTTAAATTGGAAGGCATCCAAAAAGTCCATCGTTCTGTTGAAGAATGAGAATAATCTCCTTCCACTGGATAAGAGTAAGCTGAAGACGGTCGGAGTCATCGGACCGAATGCAGATAACCGTAAGGCGCTGGTAGGTAATTATGAAGGCACTGCATCGGAATATATTACTATCCTGGAAGGAATAAAGGATTACTTGGGAGAAGATACCCGTGTATTCTTCTCAGAGGGCTGTCATCTATTTAAGGATCGTGTTCAGGGCTTAGGTCAGGAGAATGACCGTATTGCAGAGGCACGCGCCGTATGTGATCAGAGTGATGTTATTATTGCCTGCTTTGGTCTTGATCCGGGATTGGAAGGAGAAGAAGGCGATCAGGGTAATGAATTTGCCAGTGGCGATAAGCCAAACCTTAAGCTTCCCGGACTTCAGGAGGAGGTTCTAAAGGAGCTGTATCAAAGTGGTAAGCCGGTTATATTAGTTCTGTTATCCGGTAGTGCTTTGAGTATTCCGTGGGCAGATGAGCACATTCCGGCCATCGTACAAGGCTGGTATCCCGGTGCTCAGGGTGGAAAGGTAATTGCTGAGATGCTATTTGGTGAATTCTCGCCGGAAGGCAAGCTCCCTGTTACTTTCTATCGTTCCTCCGAGGAGCTCCCTGATTTTACGGATTATAATATGAAGGGCAGAACGTATCGTTACATGTCACAGGAGGCATTATATCCGTTCGGATATGGATTATCCTATACAGGCTTTGAGATGAGCAATGTAGTGATTGACTCGGACGTGGTTGAACCGGGAAGGACAATTACCTGTAGCGTGGATATTAAAAACGTCGGTAAGTATGCCGGAGCCGAGACCGTTCAGGTATATGTCAGAGTGAATACCGAAGGAGCTCCGAACCATCAACTAAAGGGACTAAAGAAGGTTAATCTGATGCCCGGTGAACAAAAAACAATTAAGATAGAATTAAATGACGAAGCTTTTGGACTATATGATAACAACGGAAAGCTAGTGCTTCACGAAGCAGAATACGAAGTATTCATTGGAAATAGCCAGCCGGACGCAAGAAGTATTCAATTAACCGGTAACAAACCGTACAGTAACATCATGCGTTCTAAAAAAACCGTTATTCTGAAATAGGGAGACGATAAGTGGGCGCGAATAGCGTCCACTTTTTTGTCATAAAGAATAGGAGAGAAAAAATGAGTTATCATCAATGCTGGCTTAACTATCGTTTGCTAGAAAACGATAAGGACGCAAATATGCTGCGGAAAATCTATCTGTGTAAAGCGGATCATAATACAACCGGTGCAATTACACAAAATGCGATTCGGGAGCTAAATGCGGCATGGAAGGGTATGCTTAATATCAGTCCCGAATACCTGGAAGAACAGAACATCAGAGATTATGAATCTCTTTCAAATTGTATTATCATTGCGTTCAGTAACCATGAGGTGTGTAAAAAAGCAGGTGATTTGGAGGCTTTGGATAAAGAGGGTTTCCTTCTTTATGAAAGTGGTACCAATCTATATATTATCGGAAGATCAGAAGTTGGTATATTGTATGGAAGCTTTGCGTTAATTCGGCGGGTAGCAATGGGAGAAACACTACAAGGGATCAGAATTCTGGAGAATCCAAGGAATCACTTCCGTATGCTGAACCACTGGGATAACCTTGAGGGCAGCATTGAACGTGGTTACGCAGGGGAATCCTTCTTCTTTGAGACGGAGGAGATACTGGTGAATGAAAGAACGACGGATTATGCCAGAATGGTGGCCTCCATTGGAATCAATGCCGTTGTGATCAATAATGTAAATGTCCGCGGGAGAGCTGCTACCGGATTGATAACAGACCGCTATCTAAGTAAGCTGAAGGAGCTGGCCGACATCTTCATCGGATTTGGGATCAGATTATATGTAAGCGCTAATTTTGCAGCGCCTTTGGAGATAGGTGGGATTGGAACGGCCGATCCTTGTGACAAGGGTGTGGAGGAATGGTGGCGAAGCTGTACAAAGAATATTTATGATCAGATACCGGATTTTGGAGGCTTTCTAATCAAAGCAGATTCCGAGGGGCGCCCGGGACCCTTCACCTACAAAAGAACCCATGCAGAGGGTGCCAATGTTCTGGCAAGAGCGTTGAAGCCCTATAACGGAATACTCATCTGGAGATGCTTTGTTTATAATTGTCAGCAGGATTGGCGTGATTATAAGACGGATCGTGCAAGAGCGGCCTTTGATCATTTTATGGATTTGGATGGGCAGTTTGATGATAATGTTATTCTGCAGATCAAGAACGGTCCCATGGACTTTCAGGTAAGAGAACCGGTTTCTCCTCTGTTCGGAGGTCTTAGGAAGACAAATCAGATGCTTGAGGTGCAGATTGCGCAGGAGTATACCGGACAGCAAAAGCATGTATGCTATCTTGTTCCGATGTGGAAGGAAGTGTTGAATTTTAATACTTATGCCAAGGATGCCGGAGCAACCGTAGCGGACATTGTATCAGGGAGAACCTATGGACAGACCAATTGTGGTATTGCCGCCGTTGCCAATACGGGAAACGATGATAATTGGACCGGCCACGATCTCGCTGCAGTCAATTTATATGGCTTTGGAAGACTATGTTGGAATACAGAGCTCTCATCACAGGAGATAATGAGAGAGTGGATTCTGCTCACCTTTGGACAGAATGAAAAAGTCCTGGAGGTGATATCGGGGATACTAATAAATTCCTGGTTGACCTATGAGAAGTATACCTCCCCCCTAGGAATCGGATGGATGGTGAATCCCCACCATCATTACGGACCCAATGTAGACGGGTATGAATATGACAAATGGGGTACCTACCACAGAGCAGATCGCAATGGGGTAGGAGTGAATCGTACAATGGCCGGAACCGGTTTTGTCAACCAGTATAACGAACCCAACGCCTCAATGTATGAGAGCCTGGAGAAGTGTCCTGAGGAATTGCTCTTGTTCTTTCATCATGTGAGCTATGATTATGTACTAAAGAGCGGTAAGACTTTAATACAGCATATTTATGATACACATTTTGAAGGGGTTAATGAGGTAGAGGATATGATGAGGAGCTTACAATCCATAAAGGAGCTTTTGCCACAAGATGTGTACTTGCGTATGAGGGAACGTTTTGAACATCAGCTGGAAAGTGCAATGGAATGGAGGGATCGTATCAACACCTATTTCTACAGAAAATCAGGAGTGGATGACCGTAACGGAAGAAAGATCTATTATTAATACTTACTTGTACACTGGCTATATAGCTACTATACTTAAACTAAGAATAGAGTGTATATTAGCAGGAAAGGATGATAAAGAGATGGAAATGACATTACGATGGTTCGGCGAGAGGCATGACAGTGTTTCACTGGATAAGATCAGGCAGATCCCCGGTGTGAGCGGAGTGGTATCCTCCTTACATGATATACCCGTCGGGGAAGCCTGGAAGCTTGAGGATATCCTAACACTAAAGAAAACAGTGGAGGATAGCGGACTTAAGCTGATTGGTATCGAAAGTGTAAATATTCATGAAGATATTAAGATTGGTCTTCCCTCGCGAGACGAATACATTGAGAATTATAAGACCTCACTTGAGAATCTGGGCAAGGCGGATGTTCATCTTGTATGTTATAACTTCATGCCGATTTTTGATTGGACTAGAACAGATCTGGCGATGAGATTAGAGGATGGCTCCTATGCACTTGCATATGATGAAAATATTATTCGGGGTATTGAACCCTCTACTATGTTTGAGCGCATGGAAAAGGAAAGCGGTGGCTTTGTATTACCGGGCTGGGAGCCGAATCGAAGAGATGAGATCATGGGTTTATTTGAGAAATATAATGGAATAACAGCAGAAAAGCTGATGAAGAATCTAAAATATTTCTTGGATTCGGTCATGCCAATCTGTGAAGAATACAAGATCAAGATGGCAATTCATCCGGATGACCCGGCATGGAGCGTATTTGGCTTACCAAGAATTGTAACCAGCGAGAGTGCCCTTGAGGAAATTGCAGCGCTGAATGACAGTATCTACAATGGTTTTACGCTCTGCACCGGCTCTCTTGGCAGCAATTTGAAGAATGATCTGCCTCAGATTATTCGGAATCCGAAGGTTAGTGAGAGAATACATTTCGCACATCTAAGAAACATGAAATTCGAAGGGGAAGGGGTATTTCATGAGAGCGCTCATCTATCCTCTGACGGTAATTTTGATATGTATGAGGTGGTAAAAGCACTTTATGAGAGCGGCTTTAATGGAGTCATTCGTCCGGATCATGGACGTATGATCTGGGGTGAGCAGGCCAGACCGGGCTACGGATTGTATGACAGAGCCCTTGGCGTAGCGTATCTGAACGGTCTCTGGGAAGCAATTGAAAAGAATAGCAGGAGTAAAGGATCGATTTAGAACGGAATGCCAAGCAGTTATTGGTAGCATGTAGGATTAGTATGGAGGTTGGTATGAGATTAGTTGATTATAATCATTCGTGGAAGGCGAAAGGTTACGAATTGCCTGAATATGACAGAGCCCAGGTAAGAAGGAATACGATGGCCGAGCCAACCTGGCTACATTTTGGCGCAGGTAATATCTTTCGCGGATTTCCGGCAGCAGGCTTACAGAGACTTCTTAACAATAACAGCTATGATAAGGGTGTAATTGTTGCGGAAGGCTTCGATTATGAGATTATTGAGAAAGCATATAAGCCTTATGATGACCTGAGTCTATTGGTGGTGCTGAAGGCCAATGGAAGTATAGAGAAGAAGGTGATTGGCAGCGTAGTAGAATCTTTATCAGCCGATCCTTCCAGTACAGCCGAATGGTCCAGACTAAAGGAGATATTCAAAAGCCCATCCCTTCAGATGGCCAGTTTTACGATTACAGAAAAGGGGTATAGTTTATTTGATTCTAAGGGTGACCATCTTGGTGTGGTAGAGGCGGATTTTAATATTGGTATGGAGAGGCCTGGCCACATTATGGGTAAGGTTACTGCACTGCTTTATGAGCGATTTCTTGCCGGAGCTGCTCCGATTGCGATGGTAAGTATGGATAACTGTTCTCATAATGGAGATAAGTTATATTCTGCAGTGGAGGCCTATGCTGAGAACTGGGTGAAGAACGGATTTGTGAAGGAGAGCTTTCTGAACTATATCGGTGATCCGAAGCAGGTCTCTTTCCCGTGGAGTATGATTGATAAGATTACTCCGAGACCGGATGATAAAGTGAAGCAGATGCTTATGGAGGATGGGTTTTGCGATACGGAGCTGATAATTACCGGTAAGAATACCTATACCTCAGCCTTTGTCAATGCGGAAGAGACCGAATACCTCGTAATTGAGGATTGTTTCCCAAATGGAAGACCTCCTTTCGAGAAGGCAGGATTTCTCTTCACTGACCACGAAACAGTAGATAAGGTCGAGCGGATGAAGGTATGTACCTGTCTCAATCCACTTCATACCTCGCTGGCTATCTTTGGCTGTTTGCTAGCTTATCAGACAATCTGGGAAGAGATGCGAGATACAGAGCTTGTGAAGCTGGTAAATAAAATCGGGTATGTAGAAGGGATGCCGGTGGTTGTGAATCCCGGAGTACTGAACCCTCAGGATTTCATCAAGGCAGTATTGGAACGGAGACTTCCGAATCCGTTCATGCCGGATGCACCCCAGAGAATTGCAACAGACACCTCGCAAAAGCTACCGATTCGTTTTGGAGAGACGATAAAAGCATATACCGCAAATCCGGAGTTGGAGGTAACGGACCTTACCTTTATTCCACTTACCTTAGCGGGGTGGTGCCGCTATCTAATGGGCGTGGATGACAATGGAAATCCCTTTCCCCCGAGCCCGGATCCGTTACTTAATGAGGTGCAGGGATATGTAAGGAATATCAAGCTTGGCGATAAGACCATTGATTTCAATGCTCTGAGACCAATTCTCTCGAATGAGAAGATCTTTGCAGTGGACTTATATGAGATAGGGCTGGCTGCTAAGATTGAGGGAATGTTCTTAGAGATGATTGCGGGTACAGGAGCAGTCAGAGCAACCTTGCAGAAATATCTTGCTTAACATTACCTTTCATTAATTCATTAACAGGCATATGGGACCGAATACGGGTCATCATATGCCTGTTTCTTGTTCATGACAATAGAAAGTTCGCGAAGCGTGCTTTCTATTGTTTTAAACTAATGAATTGGTCGGAGAGAGGCAACTGTGATTTTCACATACATAATAGGTCGTCTTGTCATTTATTTTCTCATAGTCAACGACATAGCTGGCAGTTCTCAGAACCTCTTCGGAATTTTGCTCAGAGCGCATGAGTACTACCGTGTTGGGCTCATAATGCTCTGCAAGATAGTCACGAAGCTCCTGATATTCCTCCTTCTCATCGGCAATACATACGATTTCCTTCGAAGGATATAACTCACTGAGGAAAGCAATCAGAGAGAAGCTGTGCCCTGCAGGATAATCCTTCACCTGACCGGCAAGAAATTGAAGCTGCTTTCTCGAATATTCCATCATCTTTGGATTAGCAGTCAGGTGCGCGAGTCGCATTAAGACATAACCGGCCACCGAATTGCCGGAGGGGATTGCACCGTCATAAACCTCCTTAGGCCGATAGATCAACTGCTCCGCGTCAGAGGCGTTCAGGAAAAAGCCACCATATCTGTCATCCCAGAAGAGCTCCAGCATGTCATTGGCCAGCTTAAGAGCACGTTTGATATACTTGATTTCAAAGGTTGTATCATATAAGGCGCAAAGAGCCATGCAATAGAAGGCATAATCATCGATGAGACCATAGTGAGCAGCACTGTCTTCGCGAAAACGTACATAGAGTCTGCCGGTTTCGTCAGTAAGTCTGGTATCGATGAATTCTGCTGCCTGCCTTGCGACATCAGCGTATTCTTCCTTCTGAAATACCTTAGCCGCAGTAGCATAAGCAGTAATCATTAATGAATTCCAGGAGGTAAGAATCTTATCGTCCTTATGAAGATTAGTACGATTTAGGCGGTAGGTATACATTTGATTGCATACACGCTGTACGCGCTCATTATCGGGCTTCAATTCGTTGGATTTGATCAGATTCGGAATGGAACTTCCTTCAAAGTTACCTTCTTTTGTAATGTTAAAATATTCGCAGAAGAAGGAACCATCATCATTACCAAGAACAGAAGTAACCTCATCCGGGGTAAAGACATAATATTTTCCCTCTACACCCTCACTGTCTGCATCCTGAGCGCAGTAGAAGCCGCCTTCCTTATCGGTCATTTCTCTTCGGACATACTCCAGAATCTGTTCGGCAACTGCCTTATAGATCGGGTTCTTTGTACTCTGGTAAGCTTCTGTATAAGTGATTGCAAGCATAGCATTATCATAAAGCATCTTCTCAAAATGCGGAACCAGCCATCTGGCGTCCGTAGAATATCTCGAGAAACCGTAGCCAACATGGTCATATATGCCACCTCGATACATGTGCATCAGTGAGTTTTCTACCATAAAGAGTGCCTTTTCGTCGAATTCTAATTTCGCATAACGTAGTAAAAACATCAGGTTATGCGGAGTGGGGAATTTCGGCTCATTCCCGAAGCCACCATAGTCGTGATCAAAGCTTTGATTGAACTGGGTTACCGCAAGACCGATCAGATCCTTGGTAACCTTGGCACTATCCGAGGAGGCTTCAAATTCATGCTTCATAATATCAGCGATCTGGTCGCCGGTACGAAGCATGGAAGCAGGGTTCTTTGCCCATTTCATGGCGATCTGGTCCAGTAACTCCATCAGACCGAGGATACCATACTGGGTATGCTTTGGGATGTAAGTGGCTGCATAAAAGGGTTTCTGATAAGGCGTCATGAGGATTGTCAGAGGCCAGCCGCCGTGACCTGTAGTAGCCTGACAGATTGTCATATATACCGTATCAATATCCGGACGCTCCTCCTTGTCCACTTTGATACAGATAAAGGCTTCGTTTAAGAGACCGGCTACCTCGTCATCCTCAAAGGACTCATGTGCCATGACATGGCACCAATGACAGGTGCTATAGCCGATGCTTAAGAAGATTGGTTTGTTTTCCTCCTTTGCCTTCTGGAAGGCCTCCTCTCCCCAGGGATACCATTTCACGGGATTATAGGCATGCTGGAGAAGGTAAGGAGATTTTTCGTCGATTAATTTATTTGGGATTCTGGTAGTACCTTGCCCTTTATTTGTTACATGTTCGGTTGTATTCATATACACGCTCCTTGTTGAGTTAGTTGTTTAACAAGATAAAACTTATTTACTATTATGCCTAGAAGTGACTTGATTTATTTTGTCTTAATAAAACTTTCAATATTAATATAGCAAAACTGGAAAAGTAAAACATTAAATCCTATGATAAAATGGAGTTATCTTATAAAAATCCATCATCCAATTCAACGAAACCAAGAAAAGTTAGGAGTATTATGAAAAAAGTAAAATATCCGAAATGTAAAATGATAAATTCCCTTAAGCTGTTTAAAATATTGTCCTTCACCTCACAATTGCTTTTCTCTTTGATATTTACCGTAAATCTTCTGTATCATGTAAATGTAGCGAAGTTGAATCCATTGCAATTGGTTTTAGTTGGTACCATTCTTGAACTTTCCGTATTCCTGTTTGAAATACCTACCGGAATTGTTGCAGATACAAAAAGCAGAAAGCTTTCCATTGTGATCGGTTACTTGCTTATGGGTATTGGATTTGTACTGGAAGGATTATTCCCGTTCTTCACCTTTATCGCCATCTCTCAAGTGATTTGGGGGCTTGGGTATACCTTTACCAGCGGTGCAACCCAAGCGTGGATTACCGATGAAATCGGAGAAGAGAAGGTGGGGAGGGCGTTTATCCTTGGCGAGCAGTATGGCCAGGCCGGTGAATTGATTGCCATACCAATCAGTGTATTGGTTGGTCTGATTGCGATTAATTTGCCAATTATAATCGGTGGAACATTAATGATACTTTTCGCGTTCTTTTTAGCCTTTCGCATGCAGGAACATGATTTCAAAACTAGAGCAAAGAATGAATTATCCGGCATAAAATCGATGCTTGATACATCAAAAGCCGCACTAATATTCATAAAGGGCAAACGGG
This sequence comes from Bacillota bacterium, assembly GCA_023421075.1. Lineage (GTDB taxonomy): Bacteria > Bacillota > Clostridia > Lachnospirales > Lachnospiraceae > Mobilitalea. The sequence goes on along the minus strand of JAEZUM010000031.1, from coordinate 35,622 downwards.
TGCTTATTTTACTGTTAACAATAGGAGTTTTTTATGGCTTGTATAGCGAAGGCTTTGATCGGTTATGGATCGCTCACTTAATGGAAAACTTTCCTTCATCGATTATAATCAACTCGGTATTACTCATTGGAATTGTGAGGTGCATTTCCCTGGTTTTGTCCATTTTGTCGTTGGGAATGATAAATAAAAAGCTTGATTTTAATAATTCAAAGCATGTAATAAGAATACTGGTTATTAGCGCAGTTATCATTATACTTTCTTTGATTGGCTTCAGCCTATTTCATAACCTGTATGCAGCACTTCTTTTCTTTTGGGTGATCGGAATTATGAGAAGCATTACTAACCCATTACTAGATGCTTGGTTAAACAGCCTAATTACCAATCCGAATATCAGGGCCACCTTATTCTCGGTGCGAGGACAGATTGATTCCCTGGGGCAGATTGGAGGAGGACCTGTGGTAGGCATGATCGGCAACCTGTTTTCGATCAGAACCGCACTTTTTGTTTGTGCAATCATTCTGTCGCCAATCATCTACCTATATCATTTGGTTTTAAAAAAACAGTGAGGAAATTCATCGCATGCGAACATTATTTAAGCTTTACATTTGTCATAATAAAGCCACTCTCCGGTAAAGTGGGAATTCTATTTAATGGAATACTGAGGACCTGACTGGGTACGGTATATTCGATCCTGTTCACTAGAAAATCAATGACGGTCTTCATGGTCTCCACGGTTATGCCCTCTCCCGGACAACGATGGGTAACCTCTGAATTACCGCCTCCCTGTGGTATGAATTGATATAAATCACCGCTTCGATTCCGAAACCGTTCCGGCATAAACTCGTAGGGTTGAGCCCATATGGATGGATCATGATTCATTCCGTATACATCTAGCAGTACCAACGTATCCTTTTCAAAATAGCACTCATTCCAGATAAAATCCTTCCGTACTCTGGCTCCAACAAAGGGAGTGAATGGATAATAGCGCCGTACCTCCTGTGCAAACATCTCGAGGTAATCAGGTTCTCCACTCCGAAGAATTTCTTTACACTCTGGATTCTTGTGTAGTGCTAAGGCAGAAAAGGTGATGAAGGTAGAAATAGCGACAATAGGTCGAATTACATTAATTAATTCAATGGCTGCCATATTGGTATTCATTAAGGAACCATCCGGTTCGTTATGGAAGGCCATGGCATGAAGTGCAGTGCCTTCCGAAGCCTTTAATTTACCGCAGCGGACGGCTTCTATCATTTGACCGATCCATTGTTCCGCTCTGGTCCTTGCACTTCTCCCCAGAAAGTGCCGAGGTCCGACAGCACCAAAACCCTCCACCATCGCACTAAAATCCTCTGCTCTTCCCAGGATTTCAGATTGTTTCAGTGGAATCCCTGCCCATTGGCAAGCGGAAGCACACAGGATTTGTTTCATCTCATCAAATAGTATTATTTGATCCTTGCCTCGCCAGGCAGCCACCGCTGTATCAAGCCTTTTCCCGACGATCTGGACGAGCTGTTGTTGCTTCTGGGGGGTCATCAAGGATAGAAATAACTGTTTTCTATGGTGGTGGGCGTTTCCATCCATCCCTTGAATTGCATTCTCGCCTAAGAGGGTCTTTTGAATTCTCTTAGGGGCTGCGTCTTTTCTTGAGAACCGTTCTGGATCATAAAAAATCTCAGATGCTTTGGCACCTGACATACAAACAACCCTTTCTCCAAGGAGGCGGGTTGCAAAAAGCTTGGATTGATATAGTTCCGTTCGTTTCTTAATAAATAGGTAGCCATCCTTCAGTAAAGCGATGGTATGATCAGGTCCCTTTTCCTTAATTACACGATCTTTTACCTGCATTTCTCGATCCTCCATTTATACCATGATTAAGTTTGAATACCTTTATAATTCAATCGGTATTTTTTCTTATATTGAGGGAAAATATTCACTTGAATTTGATGGTTTTGTCATATAAAAAGGGTTAATATGTTACTTTTTTGGATTGACAAAATTCGAGCTTTTTTATATTGTATTATATATATAGTCAGTAATTACAATGGGAGGAAATGATTTGATGCCAGGGAATAAACCGATATTTATGAAGATAAGGCGGATGATGTATGTTGTTGTGATTACAGTTCTTGCTATTTTAGGATTAACCATTTTTTTGATCATACAGATAGGGAATAAAGAAACGAGAGACAAGCAGATTATTAATGCCTTCGGCAGACAGCGTATGTACACGCAGCTGATCGCAAAGGATGCAAGTCGGCTCTTTGCACTCATGCAATCGCTGGAGGTTGATCAAATATATCAACCCAAAGAAATCATCGATCAAAAGATTAAGGATATTAAGAAGAACCTCTTAAGTACGGAACAGAAATTTGCATATGTTCTTGCAACAATACATAATGGGTATATGCTGATTGACGGTGAAATCATTAATATCCGGGATTCCATTGATCCGGGTTCCAAGTATCTTGAACAGATGGATACAATTTGGTCAGAATTTGAAGAATCAATCGATGAATTAATAAGCACGAAGCAGTTGGACAGTAGTACCGCTGAGGCTACGATCTACATCAATGAGAATAATATGAAGTTGTTGGAGCTTTGTGAAGATCTGCAAAATCAGATTCTCAGGAACTCCTTCCACACAACAAAGTCTATGGAACGATATATCTTCATAACCTTTGGGATACTGCTTATTGTGTTGGTTTTTGCATTGTATAATCTGATCTGTTTCGTATTGTTACCTTATAAGCAATTGCTTCAAGGAATTACAGAGATTGGATTAGCCCCCGATACAGGGGAGGTCAAGCGTCTTACACAAAAGGCTGTGCAACCGATTGTCGGAGAGATTGGAGAGATGTTTCATAAGATTAATAATCTTATATCATTAATTGAAAATATCAATAATCATTCCTCCTTTATGGATACACTGAATTTTATTAATACTACCTTTTCCTCCTTTGTCCCCTATAATTATATCGGGATCGCCCTGATTGATGAGGAGAAGCAGGAACTAACAGCTTCCTATGGGGTATCCGACGATACAATTTTTGGTCTGCCGGGTAACATTATGGGTCTGAAATGGCGGATTAATGATACCAGCCTGGGTAAACTGATCGAGTCCGGGGAGGCAAGAATCATTAATGATTTGGAGAAATATACGGATAAGAGTGAGTTGAAGCCGTATAATCGTGCACTTCTGGAAGCGGGTATCCGAGCTTCGATTACGTTACCGCTTAAGGTATCCGGTCGACCGGTCGGTGTGATATTCTTCTCCAGCAGCCGAAAGGATGTGTATCATACCGGACACCTGAATTTTCTGAATACCCTGGTTAATAGTATTGCAATCAGTTTTCATCAGAACATAGTAATTAATGATATCCTTTACAGTAGTACTCTGGCTCTTGCTAAGCTTGCAGAAGCGAGGGATGAGGACACCGGAGAACATCTGACACGAATGAAGAGCTATTCGAGGTTAATTGCTGAGATCCTCTATGATAATCAGGTAACGGAAGAGATTACTCCGGAATTTATTGATATGCTGGAGCGCTTTAGTCCACTTCATGATATCGGTAAGGTAGGGATCAGTGATAAAATATTATTAAAACCCGGAAGGCTGTCACAGGAAGAGTTTGAGGAAATGAAGCACCATACGGTCTATGGAGCAGAGGTATTAAGAACAGCAGAAAAGAATATGGGAGACACCGGAAAAAGCTGGTTTGGCATGGGGATCGAGATTGCGGAGGGACATCATGAACGTTATGACGGTACCGGGTACCCTTATGGGAAGAAGGGGAAAGAAATACCGTTAAGTGCCCGAATTGTAGCGGTAGCCGATGTGTTTGACGCCTTAACCAGTAGGAGACCATATAAAGAAGCTTTCGACTTGGATACAGCCTACGCAATCTTAATCGAAGGCAGAGGGAAGCATTTTGATCCGGAGATTGTGGATTTGTTTCTGATGAATAGGAATAAAGTTGAGTTATTGTACCACTATCTAAAATATGAGCAGAAATCAGCATAATAACAGAAATGAGGGCTTAACAAACATGGAACAGTATGAACACGAGAACCCAATTCTATGGATGGACTATCCGGACCCGGATGTCATCCGTGTGGAAGATACCTACTATATGGTAACAACAACGATGCATATGATGCCCGGATGTCCCATTATGAAATCCAAGGATCTGGTGAATTGGGAGATGGTATCTTATCTTTATGATATCATTGAAGATAACCCGTCTTATCGACTGGAAAAGGATCAGAATGTATACGGAAGTGGGCAGTGGGCGACAAGCATACGTTTCCATGAAGGAATGTACTATATTTGTTTTGACTGTAATGATCTGAAAAAGACCTTTATTTATTATAGTGAAGATATTGAGAGCGGTAATTGGAAGAGGCATGAGTTAGATGGGATCTATCATGATTCCTCCCTGCTTTTTGATCAGGGACATCTTTATATTATTTACAACGGTGGAGATATCATGATTACAGAGCTGGAGCCAAATGGCTCGGGGGTAAAGAAGGGCGGTATCCATCAGCTGCTGTTCAAGACACCATCGGATCAGATCATGCTTCGCTGTGAGGGATGTCACGCTTATAAGATTGGTGAATATTATTACCTACAATTCATAGAATGGCCTTACGATGGCAATCAGAGAAGAAGACAGATTTGTTACCGTTCCAAGGAGCTTCTTGGAGCGTATGAGAGAAAGGTGATTCTGGATGATGACATGGGTTACCATAATTGTGGTGTAGCGCAGGGGGCAATGGTCGATACCCCTTCAGGAGACTGGTATGCAGTGTTATTCCAGGATCATGGAGCAGTAGGACGCATACCACATCTGGTACCTGTTACCTGGGAGGAGAACTGGCCGATGATGGGAACCTATGGGAAAGCACCGACTAGCTTGCAGATATCAATGTCTACTAAGGAAACAGCGCCACTTTATGGAAGCGATGATTTTAATCACGCCGATAATAAGCTGTCTGATTACTGGCAGTGGAACCATAATCCGGAGCCGACCTTATGGAGCTTTACGGAACATCCCGGTTACTTAAGACTCAAGACCGGTCGAGTAACAGCTCATGTTCTACAGGCACGCAACACGCTAACCCAGAGAACAAAAGGTCCGACCTGTAGTATGAGTGTATTATTAAACACAGCAGGGATGCAACCGGGAGACTGTGCCGGTCTTATTGCGTTACAGAGTCATTTTGGCCTGGTTGGTATTGAAGTCGATACAAGGGGCAATCAAATCATTGTGATAAAGCATGGAACACCGGGCCAGGAGGATCAGGAGGAGATCCGTGTTCCATTGAGGGCAGAGGAGCTATATCTAAAGGTTTTCTTCGACTTTAGGGATAATGCAGACATAGCTGAATTCTATTTTTCATACGATAATAAGGAATGGAGTACCGTGGGATCACCGCTAAAGATGAAATATACGCTGGACCATTTCATGGGATATCGGATTGGATTGTATTGCTATACAACAAAAACGGCTGGAGGGTATGCCGATTTTAAAGATTTTTGTTATTTCGACTAGAGTATGACTGCTAATATTAATAATAAAAACGGTAGTAAAATTCTTTGACAGGATTTTACTACCGTTTTTATTTGGTGTGGGGTTTTCAAACATTACTTTATTTTGATTATTTTATTTGATGATACCTGATTTGAGTTCATTATGAAATATATACTTATTTACATTGGACAGAGATCGGTTTGTCAGGCTGTTTGATTATTTCATATTGTGAATTAATGATTAGCCATAATTGTGGATTATAGATAGTGATATTCCAGATGCTTATACCCAGTATATTATATTCTGCACCAAGATCCAGTAAAGAATGAATGCTTCTGGCATCAATAAACCATACGATATGGAGCACTTGATTAAAGTTCTCAGTAAGCGTATAAAAAAAATATGGGGTTTGTGACGTTTCATCAAATTTAATTTCTACATTAACCTCGCGTGCTAAGTCTACTGCCCGTTCCATTGTCAACGAATTTACGCTAGATACATTTATGTAATAGGGTAATTCCCAATCATAACCGAGGGTTGCTATTCCGAGGATTACTTTCTCCATTGAAATGGATTGGCTTATAAATGATAAAAAGGCATCGATATTTCGTACAGAACTGATTGGAGCGGGAGGATTTACATTCTTGGCCCATTCGTAGGACATAAAGATGGTGTTATAGGAAGCATTGTCAAGAAGAGTATAATTAACCTTTTCGAAGCGAATTTCATTGTTTTGTTCCGTTATATTCGGGTTAATTGTAATGAATACCTGATAACCTTCCTGGCCTAAACGATTGGTCATGTTCATTAAATAATTTTCATACAAATGCAAATTTGAGATGTTAATATATTCAAAAGAGAGATTAACTCCCTGATAGCCTTTGGTTCGCAGGATGGTGAGTAAATTATCGATTTGTCTATTTTGGAAATCAGTGTTTAATAAAACCTCATAGGCAATCTGGATATTAGCCTCTCCCTTAAGAGTAAGGGTAGTCAGCAGTAATAAGGGAACCACCTGATATGCTTTGGCAAGATTAATGATCTCGGAATCATCGTAGAAGGTGATGATATCACCTTCTGAGGTTGCAGTATAATTAAGAATGGAAAGATAAGTTAGGTAGGGTAAGGTCTTTCGCAGGGTATCCTTATTGATATAGGGAAAAGTATTTCCATGTGTGGTAATGTAACCCTTTCGATTGTACCTGAGGATGAGAATCTCTCCAGGTTCAATATCTTCTCTGTCGGATAGCTGAGGATTATTCATCAGAAGCTGCATCACAGATATGTCGTTGGAAACAGCGATACCAGAGAGGGTGTCCCCATCCTTTACTATATATATTTGCTCAGGATATGTAATGACAATACATTGACCGACTACTAATGTAGCCAAAGGATCTAAAGCATTGTCACGGATTATCTTATCAACAGGTGTTCCATATAAATCTGCAATAGACTTTATGGTATCCCCTGATTGTACGACATGTATCATCATAGGCAGCCTCGAAGTAGTCTTTCTATTATTATATGTTTTTGGTGTTTATTTATATCTATATTACATTTGAGTAATTCTTATGACAGAAGAATGACAGGAAGCATTACGTTAGGGGATGATTCATGTCGTTGTGATAAGAAGTGGCGATCTATTAAGCGAAAGCAATGAGATTAGTGTTATTTTATTGTAGAAGAATGGCAGAATATGTATTATAATCAACTTATCGGCAAGTAGGTTTATCTCTAATTATAATGGTAAGAATAAAAGAAAAAAGGCGGTGTCTGAATATGGATGAAAACATTAAAAACTATCCTCGGATCGAGGGAAATCTGGATTATTTGATTGAAAATCATGGGGAGATCTACGAGGCTTATCAGAATTATGGTAAGCTGGTCCATGAGAAAGGCGGGCCTCTGGATGAGAAGACCAGATGGCTGATTAAAGTAGCATTATCTACAGACTGCAAGAACGAGTATTCCTTACGCACGCATATCTTAAAAGCAATGAAAAGTGGTTGTACCAAGGAAGAGATTGAACACGCAATCCTTCTGGTGGGCCCGACCTCCGGTTTTCCTACGATGATGAGAGGCTTATTGGTTTTAAGGGATGCATTGGAATTAAAATGACCTATATAATCAATCCTGTTATATGAAAGAGAAGAGCTTTTCGAAACTACTTAGGCTAATCAAGCATTTGTAGTTAGCGGAAAGCTCTTTTTCACTCAATGAGCTATTAATAATGGCATCTTACCGTTCATAGGAGAAATTTAACCGTTCATGATCTAATAAATTGACAAATTGTGAAATAATTATACAATAAATGTATATTTGCAAATATACGATAATATTGACTTTACATCATAAGGAGGATATACATGAAACAGAAGATAAGTATACTGTTAGTCATTGTATTATTGGTAAACATAAATACCACAAATGTTTTTGCTGAAACCAATCGTCCATTTAACAAAGATGGTTCGGTATATTTAAGTGCTGAAGAAAAAACTGAATTTCAAATTTCAAAGGATAAGGAATACAAAAAACAATTGAAACATGGTCTGGTAAAGCAAAGTGACAAAGATTATATTGAAGCGTTGATGCTTGAGGCGAATAGTTTCTATTCGGACAAATCAGTTATTTACTCTGAACTAGAAGAATATGGTTGTTACGTTATTAATCCTTCAGATGACGAGATAGTTACATTCTCAGATGCATCAGATATATATCTGTCAACTCCTACCATATATTATAATGCATATAACATGACATGGACTGTTACATGCGGTGGAAATTGGACTAATAATAGATGGTCATATGACAATCCATTTCTTGGTTCAGTTGGTGGACAAGATGGATTTGGTGTAGGTTTCACTCAAGTATCTGGAAACAATACAGGTGCAGTAGTTAGTGCAAGTGCCTATCTTTATGATGGTATTAGTACATATTCCTCAACCTCATATCGTTCGGATGGTGATGGGAGTAAGGGGTTTGGATTTAGATTACAAGATTATACTCGTTTAGAACAATCGACTATGTTAACAAGGTATGTAGGTCATACCTTTTCAGGACTATGTAACTACGATAGATATTTCGGTTCAATGAGTGGAATTGCGACGGCATATTATATTCATACATGGAGCTCAGCAACTATTTCAAGTGTAAGCTTTGGTATTGAAGGAAAGACAGCTGGGATAAATGCAACTATTAGTGGCTCTTCAAACTCCTTTATTGCTTATAGTGCTGATAGAAGATTTGGAGTGTATTAGTAATTCACCTAATTTAAAAGGTTATTTCAATAACTATGCGGTAAATTATTGAAAAGTAAGTTTTACAATACTATGAAATTGCGAAGAAACGAAGTTATAAGGTGATATAAAGCTAGATAGCTCGTAATATCACGTAGTATAAGGCGGATATTGCTATAAGATAATTGTTTGCTATTGAAAGTGTAATGTAGAGATATTATTATGGCATAACAATTTTAAAAGCATAGAAATGACACGATTTCAATTGTGCCATTTCTATGCTTTCCAAGTTTGTAATTTTGTGTACATATAATGGTTTATTTTATATAGATTGTTATTTTGGCTTTTACTGTCAGATTTATTGCAATTTGAACTATTATATGTGGAATTTTACTATAGTAATATCATGTATAGCTATTGGCATGTAATTTGACTAGAATAGAAGTCATGGTGCTCTCATGCAAAATTAGGATCAAATAAGTAATATGCTTTATAATATAATTATATCATTTTATACTATGCATTAAAAATAATATATGATAGGATATTGTTGTTTAAGAAATATATTATGAAGGCTACATTATAGTTTGGAAGCACAGAAATCAACATAAAAACATTTATTTACGATTAGTAATAGTAACGAGATCACGTTAAGCCACATATAATGTACTAGTAGTATATGATGTTTTCAAGGTGTGATGATGAAATAAATTTTAGTTTATGATAGGAGATAAAGATGAAAACTATATATACGAAAAAAATATTGATTATAAGTATAATTGCTATTCTTTTGGTTATATTTTCACTAATTTTTAAGTCTTCATTCGTATTAAACATAAAGGGGCTAAGTTTTATTACAAACAATACAAAAGTATTCGAGGTTTCTGGTAGCCACATGATTGCTGGAGAGTATTCATTTTCTGTTAATTTAGGGAATGTTAATGATAGCATTGGAAAAGTAGTATATAAGGACGAGAAAAACTTGATATATATTAGTTCAATAATCCAAGGGGATGAAACTACCGGAGGTTATAGGATTCAATTTAGATCTCAAGGTTATTACAACAAGGATTATGCAGAATTAGTGTCCGGGATTATGCATTATTCAAACGATGAAGGTCATTTTCATAATATGGCAGCGAAAATGACATCAAAATATCGTAATAAAACCTATACGTGTAATGTGATGGGGATTACCGGTATTAATTATAAAGATGGGGATAGTTTTTCATTTTATATTTTTCCTAATGAAGCATATGAAAATAAGGAAATCTCATTTAATGAAACCGGTATTGTAGAATTAACAGTATCAAATCTTTATAGAAACATATGGAATAAAAAATAGCTATTAAGGTAAAGTCATAAATCAATTCACTTGTCATGAATAGACCCAGCCAAAAGGGCCGGGTCTATGTTCATATCTATTCTGGATAGAAGTTCAATAAGTAAATTCAACGGTAACAGACGCCTCGATCTGGTTCGTTCCGGCTTCAATGGGAGTGGCGAAGGCACCCTCTCTCAAATTGATAGCACGAAATGGGATCGGAGGCGTACTGTTTTCCGTGATTCTCCTAGGCGCAGGATTGATCTGAAGCCTCAGACGCTCTGCGATGGAAACAGCCTTTTCATAGGCATTTGCTATGGCAAGGTTTAATGCCTGAAGGTAATATCGGTCGGTATCCGATACTTCAAAGTTTATAAACTCTACCACATTCGCTCCGGAACCTACTGCAGAATCTATGATGGTTCCTACAAGGCCCATATTATCGGTGCGTATCTCTAATATATTTCTTACGGAATACCCCTTGTCGATTTGTTTTCCCTCCTCATACTCAATCAGCTTGTTGATGTCATATTGAACAGTCTGGATCTCTGTAACTCCAAGCTGATAGAGAGCTTGCAGTACAGACTGGGTTGTTTTTGCATTCTCTGCCTGAATTGCCTGAAGATTCTCTCCCGTAGTCTGAACGCCCAGTCGTAGGACAGCGATATCTGGAACCGCGCTTACTTCCCCCTTTCCGCTGAGTAACATCGCATTGTAATCATGACCATCCCTCTTTAAAGCATTATCCATTTAAAAACCTCGTTCGATTCATATAACATATTATATGACTATAGTAGTCGGAGAAGATATATTTTTTATAAACGAAGGAGTGAGATAAAGAAATTTAAAAAATATATATTATACTATTGAATTTTATAAAATTTAATTATATAATATAAATGATAGTCATTATCAATAACAATAATCAATCATTTATAAAGGAGGGAAATCTCTTGTATAATATATTAATCGGTGGAGCAGCCGGTCAAGGTATTGAGACCACGGCTGCCATACTACAAAAATTTTTTACGAATTCCGGCTATCACGTTTTTGCTGTACGTGATTTTATGTCCAGAGTAAGAGGTGGACATAACTTTACCTTGCTGCGAGTCAGTAAGGAGAGAGTATATTCCCATAGCACTAAGCTGGATGGTATTGTGGCTTTTAATGAAGAGACCGTACAGTTACATCTTCCGGAACTAACATCAGAGGGCTTCTTTCTCTGTGATAGCTCTTATGCGATAGAGGATCCTCGTAAGATTGCAATCAATATGGTTGCTATCAGTAAAGAATTAGGCAATCCCCGTTTTGCCGGAATGATTGCCATGGGTGCACTGCTTAAGCTCTTCGGAGAAGATCTAAGTAATGCGGATAAAGTATTAAGACAGTTTGTCAGAGAGCAATATGTAGAACCAAATAGAAAGGCGTTATCCAGAGGTCAGGAACTTGTGGAGAGCCGCATCACTCCCTTTGGTTCAAAGGGGAAGGATAAGATCATCTTGTCCGGTAATCAGGCGTTGGCACTTGGGGCTATTGCCGGAGGGTTGCGTTTCTATAGCGCATATCCTATGTCACCTTCTACTACTATTCTGGAATATCTGGCAGCGAAGAGTGAGGTGGCAAATATTGTTGTGGAGCAGGCTGAGGATGAGATTGCAGCAATGAATATGGCAATCGGAGCTTCCTACGCAGGCGTACCGTCTATGACAGGAACCTCCGGTGGAGGGTTCTCTCTGAAGGTGGAAGCCCTTGGATTGTCCGGTATGGCGGAAATACCACTGGTAGTAGTGGATGTGCAAAGGCCGGGTCCGGTTACAGGCTTGCCAACCAGAACAGAGCAAAGTGACTTGAAATTCGTTATCTCCGCTTCACAGGGCGAGTTCCCCAGAATGGTAATTGCACTTCGTAATCATACGGATGCCTTCTATCAGACAGCAAGAGCTCTGGATATTGCCGAGAGATATCAGATACCGGTAATTTTACTCAGTGATCAGTATCTTGGAGATTCTACCGCCAGTGTAGAGCCCTATGATTTATCGAAGGTGAAAGTAATCAAACCCTTAGACGTTGAGGATGTACCGGAGGGAGAATATCTTCGTTTCCGTTATACCGAGAGTGGAATCTCGCCTCGCTTGATCCCGGGTAAGACACGAAATTTCGTTACGGCAGACAGTGATGAGCATGATGAATTTGGACGGATTACAGAGGATGCACTGGTTCGAAACCAGATGATGGATAAGCGAATGAGAAAGCTGGAGAGCTTGAAGCTGGAATTACAAGAGCCGGAATTTGTGGGAGCCGAGGAATGCGACACCCTGATCGTAGGCTGGGGTGCCACCTACGGTCCGATTCTAGAAGCAGTGGAGATACTGAATAAGGAGGGACACGAGAAGTTCGGTGCGTTACTTTTTGGTGATATTTATCCCCTTCCGCAGAAGCTTTTGAATGAAAAAGCAACAAAGGTAAAACGAATCATTAATGTGGAGCAGAATGCAACCGGACAGCTGGCAGATCTCATACGTGAGCAGACCGGAGTTCGATGCCAGGAAAGTATCTTGAAATATGATGGCAGACAGATCAGCGGGGAAGAAATAGTTAGTCGTATCAGAAAGGAGGTAGTACGATGAGTGATAAGAAATTTGAAACCCGCGAAACAGCCTGGTGTCCGGGCTGTGGTAATTTTAATATCCTGGATAGTCTGAAAGCAGCGCTGGAAGAGCTGGGGAAGGATCCCTACGAGGTATTAATGGTAGCGGGTATTGGTCAGGCAGCAAAGCTGCCGCAGTATATCAGCGCAAATCAATTTTGTGGATTACATGGAAGGGCACTGCCCGCCGCAGTTGCTGCAAAAATAGCAAATGAGAAGCTTACGGTGATCGTTAATTCCGGAGACGGTGATACTTACGGAGAAGGGGGCAATCATTTTCTGCATAATATTCGAAGAAATGTAAACATCACGCATTTCGTCCATGATAATCAGATTTATGGTCTGACCAAAGGGCAAGCATCTCCGACTTCTGTCAAAGGACTGGTGACCGATGTTCAGGTGGGTGGGAATACAACGACACCACTCAATCCGGTGTTGCTGGCGATCGCCGCAGGAGCAGGCTTTGTCGGCAGAGCCTTCAGTGGACGTAAGGAGCATCTGACCGCGATTATGAAGCAGGCAATTGAATACGACGGCTATGCAATAGTAGATATCCTACAGCCCTGTGTAAGCTTTAATAAGATTAATACCTTTGCCTACTATAATCAACGAGCATATGAGCTGGATGATACCTATGACCCTACCAATAAGCTGGCGGCAATGGAAAAGGCGATGGAATTCGACGAGAGGATACCGATCGGTGTAATTTATCGTGAGGATCGACCGACCTTCCATCAGAATAATCCTGTCCTCCAATCCGGATTACCGCTCCTAGATCGGACATATGATCCGGAGATTGTGAGCCGGTTAATACAAGAATTTGCTTAAGCTATATGAAGGTCAGGCAGAACGATATCATAGAGTTCAATATATAATGATTGAAATGAAGAAGAAGGAAGGACCATACTATCACTGAATGAAGATCAGTGTGAGTATGGTCCTTCCTTCTTTTATTATGATTATGTAAGTTCAGTTAGCTAATTTCCTGATAGTGGAGCTCTTTTGCATATCTTGGTTGGCTGAGTTATTATCACGCAGACCTACTGTATGCGAAAATGAAATTGAAAATGAAACTTCTCTTCTGCCAAGCGGTACTGCGGTAATAGCTCGGGACCACAGCTGTTGGAACCGATTCCACTCTGCTTGTAATCCACACATACCACAGTATAAGGAGATTTCTCAAGTTCATAATTATGAGCCTTCTTCGTCAGCTCCTCCTGTGTATATTCACTGACATTAAAGGCAAAATCCTGCTCTGCAGTGACGATAAGGTTCGAAGGGGCAGCACCGTTGCTCACCCTTAGGAATCTACAACCACAGTGGGAGGAATTCTCCTGGGGAAAGATATAATCCTCGAACATCTCGGAGACTTTTTCCTGGAACAATCCAACGTAGGACGCTCTGTGTTTATCAAGATAGCTTTCATACGGTCCATAGCCAAAATATTGAACCTGATCATAGGACTTAGGCAGGAAGAGACGAAGACCAAAGCGTGGCAGGTAGGGCATCTTGATATTACGTAGAATCTCTGCGTTTAGGCTGAGTTCTCCAAGAGGAGAGATCGTCCATAGGATTGTAGCATCCAACATATGCTCTCTCTGAATTGCATTGATCGCCAGCTTCACCTTCAACTCAGTATTACCGGAGTCGCCGATCGAAGCCTCGGTATGATATACGCGAACCATGGTTCGGTCATAGCCTGCTCGCTCCCATTCATTTTTGATATTACGGTCATTATCGGTAGGAGCTCTCCAGAGATTAAATTCCATGGGGCGTTCTAAAAGCTTCTGTCCGGATTTGCTGATCTCCTCGAACAAACCGGTCAGCTTATTAAAGGTATAGGAAAAGTCTATGCCGGATATGGTCAGCAGCCGCTCGTTTTCCTCAAGATGAAGAGAAGCAGAAGTCACTGAACCGGCACTCTTATCAGGAGACATGGAGTTACAGTTCTCATCACCGGAAAGAAGATTAGCGGAGTCTGGAAGGAAGCTTCCCTCTTTTATAAGCAGCTGATCAAAGCCTAATTCATAGCCTGTCTTTGTGAAGGGAAGATCAACCTTCTGAATATAACTAATCTTCAGATAGGTGATACCCTCCTCCGGTACAGTGTAATGAAGTTGAAGCTCTCGAGAAGAGTGTGGAGGAATATCAAGCTCCTTGAGGAAGCCTTCGCCGACAACATGGCCATTACATTCCAGCTGATAGGACAGGGTGAGTAGTTCTTTTGTATTCGTAAAGTCCAGCTTATTCTCCAGTCGGATCAGACCTTGCTCAGGTGCTATTAAGGTTGCGCGTACCGGACGTAGGACATTCTTATACTCCATAAGACCGATACTAACACTACGATCCGGGTAGACCAACCCATCCACACAGAAGTTACCGTCGTGGGGATATTCGCCGTGATCTCCACCATAAGCGTATTTCTTTCTGCCGTCCTCTGCTTCACCAAGATAGATTGCATGATCACACCATTCCCAGATAAAGCCTCCGGCCATTCCTTCATAACCATATATTCTCTCCATGTAGTCCTCGAGGTCACCGGGGCCGTTACCCATCGCGTGGCAATACTCGCATAGAACGTAGGGCTTTGTGTTCTTGGGATCACGGAAGTATTGATCAATCGTCTCGACGGAGTCATACATTTTGCTATATACATCCAGCATGGAGATATCAGCCTGATACCCGCCCGTTATATGTACGCTGCCTTCATAATGAAGTAATCTGGTATTATCATATTGTTTTACCCATCTTCCGGCTTTCTCCAGGCTGGCACCCCAACCGCTTTCATTGCCCAGAGACCAGATTAGAATCGAAGGGTGATTCTTATCCCGATGAACATTACGCTGTTCACGGTCCAGTATAATCTCGTCAGAAATAGGATTCTGAGCTATGTCACCGTAGGTTCCTTCATAGGAGCCGGAATAGAAACAAACGGCTGCATGGGTCTCAAGATCTGCTTCCGCGATCAGATAGAAACCATATTCGTCGCAAAGAGAAGGAAACCAAGGAGAATCCGGATAATGACTGGTACGGATCGCATTGATATTATGCTGTTTCATCAGGGACAGATCCTTTCGTACCTGTTCTTTGCTAATCGTATATCCGGTCACCGGATCGCTGTCGTGGCGATTGACACCCTTGAATTTAATGGGGGTGCGGTTTAATAATATGACACCGTTTTTGATATCAATCTCTCGAATACCGACCTTCTGTGTGATCTCCTCATCATCCGTAGTCAGCACTAAGGTATATAGATTGGGCGCTTCAGCGTTCCAGAGGAAAGGCTTCGTTACTCGAAAGACTGCCTGCATTTGCTCAACCTGCTTTGTCTCAAGAAGCTTCATACTGCAATCATAGAGAGAGGCCAAGGTGGGGATTTCGTCTCCCAGATACGCAAGCTCGACAGAGACGGTGGCAACACTCAAATCATCCTCCAAATCGGTCTTTACAAAAAAGTCACGGATATGATCCTTTGCTCTGGTAAGAATGTACACATCGCGGAATATTCCGGACATTCGGAATTTATCCTGATCCTCATAATAGCTTCCCACACACCATTTCATGACCAGTACAGCCAAGGTATTTGTTCCCTCCACGAGCTGATCACTTATGTCAAATTCACTGGTGGAATGAGAGACCTGGCTAAAGCCGATAAATGTACCGTTTAACCATACATAATAACAGGAATCAACCCCCTCAAAGTTGAGATAATTACGCTCCTTCAATTGTTCCTTGCTTATCTCAAAGGTATGTACATAGCAGCCGCAGGGATTGTTCTCCTCCGGAACATATGGAAGATCATAGGGAAAGGGATAATTAACATTGGTATAATGATGTCTGTCATAGCCGTAATTCTGCCAACAGCTTGGAACCGGTAGACGATCAAAGCCACTTCGGTCGAAGCCTGGTTGGAAGAAGTCTTCCTCTACCTCAAAGCGGTTATTATAGTATCGGAAGCTCCAGATACCGTTCAATAATTGCTTGCGTTCTGATTTCCCTTCCTTATAGCGGGGAATATAGTAAGCACGGTTTGCCATGGTACCAACATGAAGATTTTTGGTGTCTTCATAATATTTTACTAATTTCATTTGCAGCACCTCGTATCGATTAATTTCATTCTGTGTTCTACGAAATAACCCGGAGTAAGTCCGAGTCATGTTACATTAATATTGTAGCATGAAGGTGTTATTTTACTATAATCGTTTTTGCTTTATGTATGGACAAAATGATACATATTTGATAGGCTTAGATTAAATGTATAAGTTATTGTTGATAGTAGAGTTCGCAAAATTGATTATAGTATGAATGAAATATAAGTGGAGGTGGTTCATATGTTAAATTATTCGGGATATTACAATCGCAGTGATGATGACCTTCCGCTCAATGATTTGAATTTGTTTGTCAAAAGCTGCGGACATTATAAGTTGCTTCATTTAGAAAAGATGCAAACCATCCGGCCAACCGGAAGAGGGGATTATCAGCTTCTCTATGTAGCAGAAGGAATGTCTCATTTTCAAATCGGCGATATGACCTATGATGTAGGGAAAAGGGGGATATTCCTCTACCGGCCGGAGGTGCCGCAACATTATTACTACCTGCTATCGGAAAAGCCGGATATCTATTGGATCCATTTTACCGGGAGGGAAGCAGAGTCCTTGCTTGCAGCACTTGGAATACCATCTGAGAAGCCGATACAGCTTCAGGGAAAGGAGGAGTTGACAGAGCTGTTTGAGAAGATCATTGTGGAACTGCGCATGGAACGGTATCAGAAGATGGAGATGGCTGAAGCATTATTCAGACAGCTGCTCATTACCATAGCCAGAAATTATAATTTTGGTGGCTTGGAGAAGAGAGTGTATCACTCGATGTTTGATGAGGTTGTAAATCAATTCCATCATGAATATCAGAGGGATATCAATATAGCGAAACTTGCTGACAGTTATCATATCAGCTGTTGCTGGTTCATTCGTGAGTTTAAGAATTATACCGGCTATTCACCAAAGCAATATATTACGAATCTCAGGCTCCAGAATGCGAAGGAGCTGCTTAGAAATCATTCCCTGTCAATCAGTGATGTCGCAAGCCTGGTCGGATATGAAAACCAATTGTATTTTAGTCGAATCTTTCATAAATATATCGGTATGTCTCCCAGCGAATATAGAGAGAAGGATATATAGATAGAGGAATGAGGAAATAAGGACGGGAATAGATTATATTAACTATCTCATTCTATAAGGAAGAGGCTTTCGCACTGCGAAAAGCCTCTTCCTTATATAGAGTTTCTTGCGGTTAATTCATCAGCTTCTTATTTTCCAGTCGGAGGATCAAGTGGTTTATTGCCAACTACTACTATTTGTCTGCAAATAAGCGGTTTGCCTTCTCAGAGCACGCCACCATAATCAGCGTGTAAATCAGGATAGCGATCGGATAGATGGCAACAGAGGTAATTCCTGCTACATAGCCGAAGATTGGAGGCAGGAAGGTCGCTCCGGTATAAGCAACGGCCATCTGTATACCCATGAGGGATCTGGAACGTTCCTCTCCAAAGCGAACCGGAGTCTCATGGAGCAGACATGGATAGATCGGAGCACAGCCCAAACCGACACACATCATACCGAGCATCGTGAACATGATGGGCAGTGGCAGCAGTAATAAAAGAACACCTATGAGAAGAACCAGTAAACCGAACCGTACCAACTGTTTATTGCTTAATTTTAAGGTAAGGAAGCCATTCAGAAAACGTCCTACGGTGATGCCTCCATAATACATAGCCACCCAGGTTGCGGCGATAGAAGCCTCCAGCCCCTTGATCTGCACTAAGTAACTACTGCCCCATAATCCAAGCGTTCCTTCTGCGGCACAGTAGAAGAGGAAGGTAATCAGAACAGGCTTTACTCCCTTTACTTTAAGAAGGTGCTCTTCCTTGGCAGGCTCCTTTTTCAGCGGAGCCGTTTCGGGCTGCGGCTTCTGAGAACCGTTGTTTCTGGCGGCATCTGCCTTTTTCCATACGGGAAGAGTAAGGAAGAGGAATAGAGCCAGGATTGCCTGTAGAAGAGCGACGGTCAGATATCCTTTTCTCCAACTGGCATCCTTAATGAATAAGGACATTATCATCGGTCCAACCGTAGCTCCGACACCCCAGAAGCAATGAAGCCAGCTCATATGATGGGACTTATAATGGTTTGCCACATAAGCATTTAACCCGGCATCCACGGAACCGGCACCAAGACCCAGGGGTATGGTCATCAAATAAAACCAATGAACAGAGGGAGCGAAATAAAAGCCAATTATGCCGAGTGCTGTCATGGCGGTACTAACAGCAGTTACCTTAGCTGTTCCGAAGCGGGTAAGAACCTTTCCGCTGAAAAAGCTGGAGATAATTGTTCCTCCTGCAATCATCATATAAATTGGACCAACGGCGCTTAAGGAGACATTATACTCGGTACGAATGAGAGGCCAGCTGACTCCCAGCAAGGAATCCGGTAAACCAAGGCAAATAAAGGATATATAAATAATAATCAGTATAAAAGTTGTCATGTAGTAAGCCTTTCTATTGATTGAGAGCCCGAGCAATCTGTTCGTCTACACTGTCCTTATCTAAGCCCCAGGAATAGAAGGAACGAAGAGAATGGATCGGGAGGCCTTTGATCATCTCAAAGAACATCTGGCCCTCACCGGTTGTATCCTCCTGCTCCGGCTTATCCCCGCCGAAGGCACCAAGAATACGGTCGATAAGAGCTTGCGGATCTTCGATAATATTCAGAACATCATTCAGGGTAGTTCTGTCATCGAGAACAAAGGGCACCTTTGTCGTACTCTCGATTGTTATGGTGCCGGATAAATGAATTGTTCTGGACGAGCTTCCGACGAGAATGTCAAAGTCACCGCTTTCTGCATGCCAATCATGCAGATCTACATCATAGTACGCGAAGGAACGCTTGTCTAAGAGGAAGGTAGCAACCTTTTCTTCTCCCGGCTCCAGTGCGAGCTTAACAAAGCCTTTTAACTCCTTATGAGGGCGGATCACCGATGCTTCTTTGTCATGAACATATAGCTGAACCACCTCTTTGCCGAAGCATTTACCGGTATTCTTAATTCTGACGGTAACCTCAAGGCTCTCGGTATCTTTCATCGTAAGCTTGCCGTCCTTTGTGATATCATTATGGCAATCTACAACCTTTAGCTTCAGATCACTGTATTCAAAGGTAGTATAGCTTAAGCCAAAGCCAAAGGGGAACAATACCGGAAGCTCCTTTGCATCATAATGACGATAACCGATGAAAATGCCCTCCTTATATTCCACCTTACGATTGGTTCCGGGGAAGTTCAGGTAAGAAGGATTGTCCTGCAGGCGCAGGGGGAAGGTCTCTGCCAATTTACCGCTGGGGTTCACAGCTCCGTATAATAAATCAACGGCAGCCTCACCGATGGCTTGCCCTCCAAGATAAAGCTCTAATACTGCCTTCACCTTAGGAAGCCAGGGCATAAGAACAGGAGAACCATTGTGTAACACAACGACTGTATTCGGCTGAACTTTGATAATCTCTTCGATCAGTGTATTCTGGCAGGGAGGAAGATTAAGATGAGTTCGATCATAACCTTCACTTTCATATGCATCGGGCAGACCGGCAAATACAACAGCCACCTGAGCCTCCTTTGCGGCCTTTACAGCCTGTTCAAGCTCACCCGGATCAAGTTCCTCTCTAAGGATATCAAAGCCCTTAGCATAGCTGATTGGATAGTCAGCTGCGGCCTCGAGAGCATTGGTTATCTTAAAGCAGTTAATATGGCTGGAGCCACCTCCCTGGAATCTCGGCTTTACGGCAAACTCTCCGATAAAGGCAATCCGATCTGTTTTCTTAAGGGGAAGGATATGATCTTCGTTTTTAAGCAGGACAGCGCTTTCACCGGCAACCTTTCTTACCAGCTTATGATGTGCTTCTTTGTCATAGGTTGCATTCTCCTTGCGATTATCGTAGTATTTCTTAATTAATTCCAATATTCTCGTTACGGCAAGATCCAATTCTTCCATGGAAATTCTACCATCCTTCACCGCTTCCACGATAAACTGATCCGTTACTCCGTTAGCGGAGGGCATCTCAAGCTCAAGACCGGCCTTTAAAGCCTTTACTCGATCATTCATTGCGCCCCAGTCCGTCATGACAAGACCTTTGAAGCCCCACTCGTTGCGGAGTACCTGGTTCAACAACCAATCGTTTTCACAGGAATATACACCATTGATACAGTTATAGGAGCACATCATTGTCCATGGCTGCGCTTTCTTAACAATTGTTTCAAACGCGCTTAGATAAATCTCTCTCAGGGTACGTTCATCTACCTCAGAACTGATGCTCATACGTCGTGTTTCCTGATTATTTGCGGCAAAATGCTTCACACTGGTACCAACCTGCTGACTTTGTACTCCATTTACATAATGAGCAGCCATCTCACCGGCGAGATATGGATCCTCTGAAAAATATTCGAAATTTCTGCCACATAGTGGAGAGCGCTTCATATTGACACCGGGTCCGAGAATTGTAGAGACTTGCTCTGCCTGGCATTCCTCTCCCAGTGCGATACCTACAGTATGTGCCAGATCGCGGTCGAAGGAGCTGGCAAGAGCGCAGGAAGCGGGAAAGCATACTGCCTCTATTGCATCAAGTAGACCTACATGATCACCGGTATTATCCTGCTTGCGTAGTCCGTGCGGTCCATCGCTCACCATGATATCCGGTAAGCCTAAGCGCTCCACGGTCTTTGTATGCCAGAAGTCTGCACCGGAGCATAAGCCGGCTTTTTCCTCCACAGTCATCTCGGATAATAGATGTTTGATATCAATTGTACTCATAAGTTATCCTCCTTAGATATATATTTGTTGCAATTTATTATAATCATTGCTTTGTTTCAAAGTGTTAGTGTGTAAACTTTCGGGAGTATACCTGTCTTATGAACCTTACCTTCCAGCAAGGTTCAATCGAACAGGAATACTCCCGAATAGTATGTTGCCTTAACGGCTTATTCTATCTTTATGCTTCAGAAGAGCTAACGGTGGAAAGATCCCATTCCTCATAGATCTTAGGAACGTCACTGATCAATCGCTTGGTATAAGCAGCCTTTGAATTAAGGATAACCTCATCTGCTGTACCACTCTCTACGAACTTACCGTGCTCCATAATGTATACACTATCAGAGATGTAATAAGCAAGACCGATATCATGTGTGATGAAGATGATTGTCATACCGATTTCATTGCGAAGATTTAATAACATATCCAGGATTGTTGCACGGGAACAAGCATCAATCATGGAAGTAGGCTCATCCGCAAGCAGGATCTTGGGCTTAAGGAGGAAGATACGGGCAATCATAAGACGCTGCATCTGTCCGCCGGAGAGCTCGAAGGGGTATTTGTTGGTTAGCTCTGCAAATTTGAGGTTAACAAAGCTGCAAGCCTCGGTCATCATCTCAATCTTCTTATCCATGGACAGGTTTTTTCCGCCACGCATATGGATACAATCGAGTAAAACACGGTCAATCTTGGTAAATACATTGTAGGAGGAGAAGGGATCCTGAAAGATCGCCTGTATATCCTTCCAATACTGTTTTTTCTTTCTTCTGGTACTGATATCGAGCGGTTTGTCCTGGAAGAAGACCTGACCTTCCGTGACATTAATGAGACCGAGTAACATCTTGCTCAGGGTGGTTTTACCACTGCCGGATTCGCCTACGATGGAGATGAGTTCGCCCTCATGGAATTCAAAATCAACATGATCGACTGCAACGGTTTTTTTATCTCCCAAGCCGAATACCTTTGTGACGCCCTTCCCGCTTAAACACATGGGTCTTGTATCACTCATTTGCATATTCCTCCCTCAGCTTCTCAATATCAATAATACAACGGTAGCTACGTCCATCACCACAATCACGAATTCCGACAGAATTTACACGGCACTCGCTGGTTACATATTTACAACGTTCTGCGAAACGGCAGCCGGCCGGAGGTCTCTTTAAATTGGGAGGGGTACCGGGGATGGCAGCAAGCTTAATATCACGGGTACCGGACTCGGGAACAATGATAGATCCCATAAGGCCTTTTGAATAGGGATGGATTGGATTAAATACCATTTCTTTCGCAGAGCCTTTTTCTACGATCTGACCTGCATACATAACCATGATATCATCGGTAACGTTATAAAGCAGCGGAAGCTCATGTGTAATGAAGATCATGGATTTGATATAGCCTTTCTCCATCAGGTTACGAAGCATCTTAATAACCATCTTCTGACTGGTTACGTCCAGAGCACTGGAGGGCTCATCGGCAATCAGTACCTTTGGAGAAAGAATGGTAGAAATTGCAATAACAGTACGCTGCTTCATACCACCGGATAATTCTACAGCATGCTTCTCCAATACGGAAGCAGGTAAACCAAGTTCTTCAAAACGCTTTCTGGCGATATCATAAACATCTTTCTTCGGCATCTTCGGCTCATGAACATGAATTACATCTTCGATGAAACGAATGATTTTCTGTGTGGGATTTAATGCGTTCATCGCTGCCTGTGGAATATAAGCAATTTCTGTACCCAGAATATTTTTACGAATAGTATCCGGGTCCAGTTTAGAGATATTCTGGCCATCTACGATGATGTCTCCGCTCATATAATGCAGTGGAGCGAAGTAATATCCCATCAAGCTGAGCGCAAGAGTTGATTTTCCGCACCCGGATTCACCGGCTATACCCACGGATTTACCTTCTTCAATCTTTAAGGATACATGATCAACGGCATATACGTCCTCACGGAAGCGGGTGATATATTTTGTTGTAAGGTTATTAACCTCAAGAATTGTCTTGCCCATAACCGACCTCCTAATCTCTCAAAGTGGGGTTGAACACCTGATCGAGACCGGTATTCATCAAGTTTAACGAGAATGATGTAATTGCAATTGTTAAGATAACCGGGAAATAAGCCCACCAGGAACCATTTAAATGTGCGGAATATTTCATAGCCCAGCTCATCATCAAGCCCAGAGTAGGGATTTCGGTAGTCTTCGGTCCGAGGCCAATCATGGATAACTGTGCTTCGGCAAGAATTGCGGTGGATATCTGTAAAATAAGGGCCATAACAACGTAGGATGCAATGTAAGGAAGAATATCGGTAAGGATAATTCTTACCAGGCTGTGGCCGGATAACTTACTTAAGTTAACATGATCTCGGTTACGAAGTGAAATAACCTGAGATCGTACGGATCTGGTAGTCCATACCCAGGAGGTACAACCGATTACAATTGCTACGGTAGTTGCTCCACGCTGATCCTGACTAACACTGTTCGAAATTAAGATCAGTAATACAAAGCCCGGGATTACGGTGAATATGTTTGTGAAGAACATGATACAATCATCAACAAGACCTCCGATATAACCGGCTAACAGACCTAAGGTAAGACCGATAAAGGTGGCTACCAGACCGGCAATCAAACCGATCAGCAGTGAGGTTTTCGTTGCAGATACGAGCTCCTTTAACATGTCACGACCGAAATTATCCGTTCCCAGCGGAAGTGTCTTAACATTAGGAATATCATTAATATTCACATAATCTGTATCAAGAACAAGCTTGGATTCTTCCAGTACTCCGGTTTCTGCATTCGGTTCCGCTATGATGATTTCGGATTCGGTGGAGGCACTGTTCAGGTTCGTATTTAATCGCTTATAATAATTACGTTGAGCCATTGTCATCCCCTTTGGTTTGACAGAAGGGTCGTAATTTTCTTCCCATAGTTGAAGTAAAGCATCGGTATCTTCCATATCAATACTTTCTTCTGAAATTCCTACCGCGGTTAACCATATTACCATGGATACGCGGTCTTCATCAGTAAGTCTGCTTAAGAGACGTTTCTCGTCAGCATTTGGTAACTTCATCGTAGTTGCTTCTGTTCCGATTGCGTCATAGGTAGAAATATAAGTACCGGGCTTGAAGAAGGAGCCCAAGCCGATCATTTCAAGGGGATCACCGGGAACAAAGAATGGGTAGATAAAAAGTGTTGCTAACATTGTAACGAAAATTACAAAACCGACAACAAATTTGGGAGAGTGAAACACTTGGCGTAAGGTATTTTTCATTTTCTGTTCCTCCCTTAATCGAATTGCGCTGCTTTAACACGCGGATCAATGAAACCATATATTATATCGATTGCAAATGTTGCAAATAATACCATCAAAGTAATAATCAAAGTGGTGGCTGATAATAAAGGATAATCAACCATAGTTATTGCTTGCAGCATCGTGGTTCCGAGTCCTGGATAGCTGAAGATGGTTTCTGCTACGAGAGCACCACCTACCATGGTTCCGAGGGATAAAGCGAGACCGGTAACCTGAGGAAGCATAGCATTGCGGAATACATAACCAACGATTTTTTTGTCCTTGATACCAAGGAAACGACTGTATTTTACATAATCAGCATTCAATTCGTAGATAGCCATGGAACGCATACCGATCGCCTGACCACCAATCGAGATTAATACGATAGACCAGAACGGAAGCTGATAGTGATGAATTACCGACTTAATAAAGGTCCAACTAAAATTAGGAATAAGATCAAATCCATAACCTCCGGCTATCGGGGTTACTTTCAAATTGATTGAGAAGATAACTAAGAGGATAACAGCAGAACCGAAAGCCGGAAGGCTGCTGATAAATAAAAACATAGGCATAAGAACCTTATCAAAGCCTTTGCGAACATATGCAGCTAAGGCTCCTAATATATTACCGATCAGCCATCCTACAATAATTGCAGGAAGCTGCAGACAAATTGTCCAACCGATGGCAGAGGAGATGATATCAGCTACTGGACGGGGATATTGACTGAAGGAAAGTCCGAAGTTACCGGACAGAGCATTCTTAAAGTAAGTAAAAAACTGGATATGCATCGGCTGGTTAGTACCGAATTCCTTTGCATAACTCTCATAAATCGCCTTAACGGCAGATGTGTCTGACATACCCTGTGCTGATTTCGCTACAATTACTGCGACCGGATCTCCCGGCATCAATCTAGGCAGAATGAAATTAAGCAATACAGCGATGATAAATGTGATAAAAAACCACAGAATTTTCTTGCCGAAATACTTGCGATAGCCTTTCATAAATTACCTCCAAATTTGAAATCAGCCATGTTTCAAGTGGCCCCGAAACATGGCTGAATGTTAGCGTTCAGGTGTTACTATTCAGGTGTTACTGAACCAACTCAAGATTATAGAGGCCGGCTACACCGTAACCATCGGATAAGTTCATCGGAGGAATGTTATTTCCATCATTGAACTCAGGATAGCTGGTCCAAACAGACTCGTTAACAGCGTGGAACTTGTCAGGTCTGTACATTAATGAGAAGGACGGTACGTCAGTTAAGTAAATCTTAACGGCTTCTGTATAAAGTTCTTTTAACTTAGCAGCATCGCCTTCGGTAGGGATGAGTTTAATAAGCTCATCAAGACGAGGATTGCTGTAGTGACCCCAGTTACCAGACCAGTTACCTTCAACGCCATTGTACTCTGAGCTCATAAGCATACGAATACGGCCCCAAGGCTGAACGGGTGTAGCACTATCGGTCCACATCATGAAGATGTCATAATCGGACTGAGAAGCAGCGGTTACAACTGTCTGATATACAGACCACTCAGGGAACTCAGTAACGATTTCGATACCGATGTTCTTACCAGCAGCAGCAACGATTTCCATAGCAGCCATCCAATCGGTCCAACCGTTAGGGCAGCAAGCATTGAAGGAAAGTTTTGTTCCGTTTAATTCACGGAAGCCATCGCCATCGGTATCCTTGATACCAGCTTCGTCTAATAATGCATTAGCGCCAGCGATGTCATTACCTGCCCACTGAAGATCCTTAACTGCTTCGTGATCGAAGGTAGCCTGCTCACCAGCGGTAGGGTTCATTGCGGAACGAGGAACATCTTTGAATGTAGGAGACTGACCTGTCATAGCGTTAGCATTGATTGCATCGTAGTCAACTGCCATAGCGATTGCCTTACGTACTGCAACATTATCTAAACCGGGCTTAGAAAGGTTATACCATGCAGTAGGCATATTAACACAAATGCCATAAGGAGCTACATCCATGTATGTAGAGATCGGAAGACCATCCTTTAACCACAGATCCTGAATGTTAGGAATAAACTGCTGATCAACATCGATTTCGCCAGCCTTGAATGCAACTTCGGTAGCAGCGTTATCAGCATAAATGGTATGTGCGATATATTTCGGTACAGGTAACTTGCCCCACATGGAAGCATCCTGACCCCAATAAGCGTCGTTACGAATTAAAACAACTTTTTGATCATCTGCATAATACTTGCTGTAAGGACCGGAGTATACTACGTCGTCAGCAGGATCTTTCTTGATAGCAGCTGCATCGTTGTTATTACGAGCTTCTACTGCCTGTGCCCAAGCCTTTTGAACAACATAGGTTCCACCAAGGTAGCTAACAACCATTAACGGGTTAACGGGCTTGCCGTCTTCTGTTAACTTAGCTTTGATCTCTACTGTAGAAGGATCAACAGCAGTAATAGTCTCGATGTAAGGTGCATTACCAACGCCCGCGGGGTTCTGAATTCTAACGCTAATATCGAAGGTGTAAGCAACGTCATCTGCTGTTACAGGTGTTCCATCACTCCACTTAGCAGCGGGGTTGATCTTTACGGTCATAACGGTTTTGTCTGCGTTCCAAACATAATCGCCATCAGCAAGCAAAGGAATCATGCTACCATCAAGCATATTGTACATGTAAAGTGTTTCGAACATTAATGTACGGGAACCGCCGGCAGATGCAGCATTTACTAATGCATTGTTCATATCGCCGGATAACGGGTTCCAACCATTAACGGATCCCCATTGCTGACCACCGTAGTACAGTGTCTCTGTTCTGGGAAGTGCATTGGGATCTGCAGGTTCTGTGCTCTCAGCAACCGGAGCTGCGGTAGGAGCTGTTGTTGCCTCAGCTGCGGGAGCTGCGGTAGGTGTAGCTTTTTCCTCTGCTTTTTTACCACAAGCAGCGAAAGTTGTTGCTGCCATTACTAAAACTAGTAGAATGGCGATTAATCTTTTACCTCTTAACATATTTACCCTCCTTTAGATTAAGGTTGTGCCTAACCTTTACCTTTTATATAAACACAGTAAACATATGCGATGCACAAAAAAAGATTGGCGGCACCCCCACCTTTCGAATAACTGTCGTGCATACTATCTACCATGTTTAGATCATTGTGATGATTGAAACTGTAATATTATTGCTTTTATAGTGTTTGAAAAGTTTTTATTCAAAACAACTATTAACTCCCCGGAAAAAGCATTATTATTGTTACATTTTAACATGGTACGTGAAAATTAACCATGCTTTTCTATAGTTTTTATGCTATAATTTACACATAATTTGGTTGTACTTATTCTATGATTATGATATAGTTAAGTCACTAATCGAAAGATTCTGCAGTTTTTCATTATTTTTAGTAAAACATTTCAATTTATTTTTAATTATTACTAGAAGAACATGGTGATTATAGATAAAGAAACATTGAGTTTCTACAGGGGAGGTATGTATTGTGCAGGAAAACATGGAATTTACCGAGGATATGCCCATAATCATTGGACTTCATAATATTTCCGAAGAGCCTAGACACTGGCATAACAGAATTGAGATATTTTTAGTTTTGAGCGGAAATCTGACCTTCATTGTGGAATCAGAGACCTTCCACCTGTCCGAGGATGATATTATTCTGATTAACAGTAATCAGGTTCATGAAATTGTCAGTCAGGATAATGTAACGGTTGTGCTTCAGATTAATTATGGTTTCTTTAAGAAATGGTTGGATGAGTCCTCCTTCTTTCACTGCAATTCTACAATATATCATAATACCTCGAAATACGTTGAGTTAAAAAGAATCATTGCGCAGTTGATTTATGTTAATTACAATGACACCGAGCAAAATGATTTACTGACCATATCCCTGGCTTATCAGATTGTATTGGAGTTGATTAAGAACTTCAGAGGCTTCGACCAGAATCAATTAAGTCAGAATTCCAAGCATCTGCAGAGACTGCGAACCATTATCCAGTATCTGAATACGAATTATATGGAGAATATTACGCTGGAACAGATCGCAGAGAAGGAGTTTTTGTCTCCATCCTACTTTTCTCATTTTTTTAAGATCAACATGGGAGTGAGCTTTTTTAATTATCTCACCGGTATCCGTATGAATCATGCGGTCAATGATTTGATTACCACCAACCTTACCATGGAGCAGATCGCGGCGAATAACGGATTTGCCAACAGCAGGTATTTTGTAGACTGCTTTAAGAAGAAGTATGGAATGCTGCCCAAGGAGTATCGTAAGGAGAGAAAGAAGGAGCTGACCGATAAGAATACTAGTATGCTTGGAACCCAGTACTATAAAGGATATTTGATCATGGAACAGTTGGACTATCTCAATAAGCTGGGCGAATATCTTGAGAATAAGAGTTCTAAGAAGTCCAATAATCTGATCCGAAAGACACCCTGTAAAATGGTTGAAGTAAAGGCGGATGATTATAAGAAGAATCTGGTGCACACCTTTAAAACCTTTACCGGTGTGGGAAGAGCCCGAGAGATTTTGTTAAATAGAGTGCAGAAGGAATTAATTCAAATTCAAAAAGAGGTTGGCTTTCAATATGTCAAATTCCATGGGCTTCTTGATGATACCATGATGCTTTATAACGAGGATCGGCAGGGGAAACCCTACCTGACGTTTCATTATGTAGATGAGTTAATGGATTTTCTGATGTCAATTAAGCTGAAGCCGATGATTCAGCTCTCTTTTATGCCAAGACTTCTGGCCAAGAATCCGGATAATACTATTTTCTACAATCCTTCGATTCTAAGTGAGCCGAACAACATTGCACATTGGGAATTTTTAATTACGGGACTAACGAAGCACCTGATCGACCGATATGGACTGGAGGAGGTACGTACCTGGCTCTTCACGTTCTGGAATGTCCCCTTTCAATCCTATATCTTTGCCTTTGAGAACAATGAGATCGCATATGAGCTTTATCGGATAACCTATAAATGTGTCAAGGGCTGCGATCGAGAACTTCGCTTTGGTACGCCCTCATATGGATCCTTTAATTTTGAGATCAGCGAATATTATGATTTTGTAAAGCAATGTATCGATACAAATTGTCCTCCGGATTTCTATAATATTCACTGCTATCCGGTTAAGACCTCCACGTTGTCCGAAATGATGACTCTGGGGGGAAGCCATGTAGAGTATGATGAAAGTGATAAAATGATATTATCCGAGAACCCGGATTATATGGCCGAAATGCTGGCAACGATTAAAGAAAAGCTTATCAATTTCCCAAAGCTTCCTATTTATATAACCGAATGGGCTTCCTCTGCTTCACATCGAGATTGGTTAAATGATACCTGTTACCGTTCTTCCTTTATCGTTAAGAATGTCCTTGAGAATTATGACGAGGTGAACAGCTTTGGGAACTGGTGTCTGTCGGATACCCTCGAGGAGCTGCCCTATGATAATGATCTGTTTCATGGGGAAATGGGATTGTTTGCTTATCACGGCATTAAAAAGCCTGCGTATTATGCCTTTGTTTTCCTGAATAAGCTCATGGATACCCTGGTTGACAGTGGTAATGGGTACTTTATCACTACGAATCAGAAGGGTGATTATGCAATCCTTCTATATAATTACATTCATATTTCACCACTTTATTGTCAGGGTGTTCTATTTAATGTAACCTTTTTAGAACGCTATAATGCATTTGTCAATTCAGAGCCCTGTGATTTCGAATTCTCCATTACGAATGCGTTGAACGGAAAATATGTTCTGTCAGAGCATATTGTGAACCGGGAGCATGGAAGTGCCTTTGATGAATGGGTAAGAATGGGTGCGATGCCTCTTACCACCGAAGAGGAGATTGATGTATTGAAGGGACGATCTATGCCGTTAATCTCGAAATCACAGCTGGAGGTAAGTAATAATTACCTGAATTACTATGCGGAATTGAAACCGCATGAAATCAGGCTTGTATTAATCAAGAAGCAGTTATTGTGATAGATTAACGGATCGTTTTCTACACCCAATGTATCAATTGTAAATTATGCTTTGCTTTTTTCTCCATTTTGTACTAATATAGATAAGACGGTAAATATTCAGAGCTTCTGTTGAATGACCGCTTTATCCATTTGCATGATTTTGGAAGGAAGTAGGAACATATGAAAATAGGAATTTTTGATTCGGGGATCGGCGGGCTGACCGTTCTGCATCAGGCTTTACTTACGCTACCGAAAGAAGATTATATTTATTATGCAGATACGGATAATGTGCCATATGGTACTAAGAGAAGAGAGGAAATTATCGGTTTTGTCGATCAAGCGGTAGAGTTTCTGGTAGGAAAGGGTGTTAAGGCAATTGTTATTGCATGTAATACGGCAACCAGTACTGCGATTGATTATGTTCGAGGTAAATATACACTCCCCATTTTGGGAATGGAGCCTGCGGTTAAGCCGGCTGTTGCAAAAAGCAATGGAAAAAGAGTGATGGTGATTGCTACTCCGATTACAGTAAGGGAGGAAAAACTGCGTAATCTGATCGAACAGGTAGATGATGATCATCGTGTTGACCTTCTCGCGTTACCCGGTCTTGTGAGATTTGCCGAGTCAGGATTGTTCGAAGGAGAAGAGGTCGAGCAATATCTTAGACAGGAGTTGCGTAATTACAAGCTGGAGGATTACTCAGCACTAATTCTGGGTTGTACCCATTTTAATTATTTTAAAGATACCTATCGCAAGATATTTCCCGGAAGAATTGCCTTTATTGACGGAAGTGTTGGCACAGTCAATAATCTCAAGAGAATATTGGTTGAGA
Organism: Bacillota bacterium; assembly: GCA_023421075.1. Taxonomy (GTDB): domain Bacteria; phylum Bacillota; class Clostridia; order Lachnospirales; family Lachnospiraceae; genus Mobilitalea. Next base: position 3,966 of record JAEZUM010000031.1, on the reverse strand, counting down.
AGAACCAGCTGGAGAATAATCACGGGATGGTTGAATATTATCGATCCGGCAAGCCCATCTATCGGGATGAGGAACTGGAACGGTTGGAGCTGCTTCATAAGCGACTGGACCGAATGATGAAATATTGATAAGAATAAGAACAGGCAAAGAGAAGACAACGGGTGTCTCCCATCAGGAGGCACCCGTTTTGTCGTAAATACGATATATATTCTGCTATTTGAAGGACTTCGATTACCGGTTTATAAAAAGCTAGAAACTAAGAATCCGACAAGTCCTCCTCCCAGGACAAGCCACGCAGAATTGATCTTGAAGCGGAATACGAGGAAGAGGGAAGCAGCAGCCAGTAATATGGTTGGCAGATCGATAATCGCAGCCACTGCCAGCTTCCAGCTGACAACCGCCATCAGACCCCAGGAAGCCACGTTAATACCATCAAGAACTCCCGAGATCCAGGAAGAGCTTCGCAGCTTACCGATATAGGGGTGTACCAAACCAACAAGTACAAAAGCAGGAAGAAAGATTCCGATTGTGGCAAGAATACCTCCCCAACCACCGCTTATGATATAACCGATAAAGGTGGCGGTAGTGAATACCGGTCCGGGGGTAATCTGTCCAACCGATACCGCATCCAAGAGCTGCCTCGAGGTCAATACGCCGAAGCGCTCAACAAAATCTGTTTCAAGAAAAGCCAGCAGCACATAACCGCTTCCGTATAATACGGAACCGATTTTTAAGAAGGTCAGAAATAGCTTCGATAAACCGAATGCTTTTTCAGTATTGCCTCCGGTCAGAAGGTTGGATACCTGCGAACCTGCAAATAAGACAAAAAAGGGTGAAATACTTCTCAAATTGTTACCCTTGCTCATCAGCCTGGAGCGATTAACAATTAACATCATGATAAAGCCGGCAGCAAATAAGAGTATAAGCTCATGCAGACCAAGGAATGATAGGATAATTACGGCGATACCAATCAAACCGGTAGCAATATTTTTGATCGAGGACTGACCGAGTCTGATCAGGGCCTGAAGTATAATTGCGATAATAACCGGCTTGATACCATACATAATACTGGAAACCTCAGGTAATGTACCGAATCTGGAGTAGAGATTTGCAATCAGCAAGACGATTAACATAGCAGGCAGGATGAAGCAGCTTCCTGCAATAATTAAGCCGCGCCAGCCACCGCGCTCCAGACCAAGATGAATTGCAAGCTCCGTCGAATTAGGGCCCGGAAGCAGATTGGTGGCACCATATAAATCCATGAATTTATCTTTATCAATCCACTTTCTTTTTTTGACGATTTCATCATCCATCATAGCAACATGAGCCGCCGGTCCTCCGAAGGCTATGGCTCCCAGCTTTATGAATACGAATGCAATCTCTTTCAAACGATTGCTTTGATCCTGTTTTGATAGTGTATAGAATTCATTTATTGTTTTCTTCATATTGTATCCTCATTTTTTCTTAACTAAGTTCGTTATAACGAGGTACGCTAGGATAGCGTAATATCCATTGAATCTACTCGTTATGATATATAGTTACATAAAAATTATATCGTATTCATCCATGCAGGAACAGAATATTTTTGTTAAATCTATGTATAATCGTCATGAAGATGGGTTAGAAGAGCTACTATGACGATAAAAACAACACAAGATATATGAGAAATATTGGAAGACAAGCAATACATATAGGGGTTGTATATTAATAATAGTAATGTTACTTATTAATTTTGCTAAATTGAAAAAAGTCGAAAGACACGATAAGATTAGTGTGAAAATAGAAAGCGATTTTCACACTTCCAAGTTTGTGCCTGCGTCATCCTCGGCACAAACTAATTCAAAGTGAAGATTTATAGATTTAAAAAAATCCTTAGGAAGAACTGCGATGCTCGTGCAGTGGCACTCACACCTTGTTCTTCCGGGTTATGGCGTCGAAGATGTAGAAGCTAATTAATCACAATGGGAAAATATGAAGAGGTAATCAAATGCAGCTATTAAAAGAGAGAATTTTAAAGGATGGAAAAGTGCGTTCCGGTAATGTGTTAAAAGTGGACAGCTTCTTGAATCATCAAATGGACATCGAATTATTTGGAGAACTCGGCAAGGAATTCAAGAGAAGATTTGCTGATCAGACCGTTACAAAAATTCTTACCATCGAAGCCTCGGGTATTGGGATTGCCTGCATTGCAGCACAGTATTTTAATGTTCCCGTCGTATTCGCGAAGAAGAATCAGACAAAGAATATTGCAGGAGATGTATACACAAGCAAAGTGGAATCCTTTACTCATGGCCGTGTATATGACATCATCGTATCCAAGGATTTCTTGAAGCCGGAGGATAAAATACTGGTTATCGATGATTTCCTTGCAAATGGAGCCGCATTAATCGGATTGATTAACCTGATCAAGGACGCCGGTGCTACATTGGTCGGAGCCGGGATTGTTATTGAAAAGGGCTTCCAGGATGGGGGTAAACTGGTTCGTGGCAGTGGAGTCAGAGTAGAGTCTCTGGCGATCATCGAATCCATGAATGAGAATACAGGAATTGTATTTCTAGATTAATCGGAGCTACCACTCTGATTATTATAAAGAGAAGAATGTATTAGAGAAGAGAAGAATCATATTACAAGGAGGAGAAACAAATGATCAAGAAATTTTTATCAATCATCGTAGTTTCGGCAATGGTATTATCCTTAGCTGCCTGCGGTACAAAGGAAAACAAAGAACCTGCTGCAACCGATAATGCAGCATCTGAGGTAAAGGCAACCGAAGCACCTGTACAAGAAGCAGCAGAAGAACCGGCTGCAGCAAATGCAGATTTCAAGGTAGCGGTTATACACATCGGTGATCCCGCTGACGGTGCAGGATACACCTTCGCTCATGATCAGGGTATCGTAATGATGCAGGCTGAGCTTGGGCTTACTGATGCTCAGGTTATCCGTAAGAACAATGTTAACGATACCGATGCGGTAGCAATCAGAACCGCAATGGAAGAGTGTATCGAAGAAGGTGCAGATATCATCTTTGGTACTAGCTGGGGTTACATGGATACGATGGAGCAATTAGCAGCTGAATATCCTGAGGTTGTATTCTCCCATGGCTCCGGTTATAAGAGCAATGATACCAATTTCAATAATTATTTTGGTCGTATCTATCAGGCTCGTTATCTTGCAGGTGTAGCTGCAGGTCTTAAGACTCAGTCCAATATGATTGGATATGTAGCAGCGATGGGTGTAGATAATTCAGAGGTTACCGGTGGTATCAATGCATTTGCAATGGGTATTGAGTCGGTAAATCCTGATGCTAAGGTATATGTTAAGGTTACAAATACCTGGTTTGATCCTACCCTAGAAGGACAGGCAGCAGAAGCGTTACTTGATATGGGTTGTGATGTTATTGCACAGCATGCTGATACAACAGCTCCTCAGATGGCAGCACAGAACAGAGGAGTTTGGGGCTGTGGTTACAACTCCGATATGACCAAGGATGCTCCGAGTGCACACTTAACAGCACCGATCTGGAACTGGGGTGTATATTATACCAAAGCTGCTAAGGCAGTGATGGAAGGTACCTGGACCAATGAGAATTACTTCGGTGGTATGGATGATGGGCTTGTTGACATCTCACCCCTCAGCGCAAACTGTGCAGAAGGTACTGCTGAAGCAATTGATGCAGCAAGAAAGAAAATTCTTGATGGCTATAAGATCTTCGAAGGTGAGTTATATGACAACCAGGGCAATCAGGTATGTGCAGCAGGAGAAGCTTTAACGGATGCAGATATCACAGGTGCAATGAACTGGTATTACAAGACAGTTGAAGTGAAATAAATAATTAGGCTGGTGACATTGTGGAGAATATGAAAAAGGAAACAATGGCAATCGAACTAAGCAAGATAACAAAAACCTTTGGGTCGGTTGTTGCAAATAATAACATAGACCTATCCGTTAAGCAGGGCGAGATTCTCG
>JAEZUM010000028.1 GCA_023421075.1 Bacillota bacterium | reverse complement strand
AAATCAGAACGATACTAGCCAGTGCTAGCGGGATGGAACCCGGATCAACACTCTCGAAGCTCAGGCGAAGCAGTGGATTCACAGGCTTGGTCAGGTAGTGATCCAGATCACCGCTTCTGATTTTATTTGGGATATCATTGGTGCCAAAGAAGAAGATCAGCATATTCAACGCATTGATCAAGGAAAAGGTTCCGATGAAGATGATCATCTCCGGGGTTGACCATCCTCCGATGGTATCAACCTTGGAATAAATTGCCTGATAGAACAAAACCTGTATCAGGAACATGGAGCCGTCTACGAAGAAAGCACCAAAGAAGGATAGGCGAAATACCATCATCTTCGATAACTTCATTCGAATGAGTGCCATAATAAATCTTTTATTACTTTTCTTAAGGGTCTGTGTTTTCATTAGATTCCTACCCCGTCGTATCTGACGCGAAGCCTTTCATAAGCTATTTTATTAATTGCCATAAAGATCAGTACCCAAGCCGTGAGAGTGATCAACCCAAAGCCGATTTCTTCCCCATTTCTACCGATGAACAGCATGGAGGGAAGATAGGAGCAGTAGTAAAAAGGGAAATATCTCATAACCTGTAATACAATCTCAGGCAGTAAAGCTAAAGGGATCAGGGTTCCGGCAATAAAGGCTACCAGGTTGTTCTTAATCATCAGAAAGAGGAAGATATCCTGAAACTTAAGTGTTAATAATCCCAAAAAGTAATTCAGCTGTATCATAAAGATAATTCCTAATAGTATGAAAAGGATCGCAGCGAGTATTAGCCATATATTATTCGTAAAGGTAAAGCGAATTCCAAAGATAAAAATCCATACCACTGCCGCAATTAAATTAAAAATTAGATAAAACACGGAGGCTCCGGCGGTCTGAGCAAGAAAGTAGCCTTGAATATTTACCGGGATAACCATATATTTTGAGAAGGTACCGGTGCGAATTCGAGAACTGAGCTCTTCGCTTACCTTGTCAGACATATCGAGCTGCGACAGGAAGGAATTGATAATATAATAGGATAGCATGGAATCAAAGGTGAATCCGGCTACCACAGAACGATGATCGAAGATACCATGCCATAGAATGTAGGCAAAGAGTATCTTGGCAATGGTAAATACCACATTGACAGCAATATCAAACCGCCAGGCTAATTGTGATTTGAAGGTAATCTTTGATATTTCGAGATACTTATTCATTTACTCCTCCTTGTGGTGCCGATGAGTCTATTAAAATCCCACTGCGATCGTTGTAGATACGCTCTACTACATTACCGATATCCTCTTCCTCGATGGTAATATCGCTTAGATCATAACGGCCAAGAACATCCTTCAATAATTCCTGAGATTGCTCCTTCTTGACGAATAGTGTTACTTTGTAAGGCGCCGCTTCCACTAGTATATGCTCTTGATCTAGCTGACAGGTTTCTTCCTGCTCCAGCGAGATCGTAATCTTCTTGTGTGTCTGGTATTTGGCAAACAGCTGCTCCGTATCTCCATCATAAAGCTTCATTCCGCCGTTAATTACGACACAACGTTTACATAAGGATTTTATGTCTTCCATATAATGTGAGGTTAGAATAATCGTCGTTCCCTTTTTCTCATTAACCTCTTTGAGGAAACGGCGGATCTGCTTCTGAGCTACGGCATCAAGCCCAATGGTAGGTTCATCTAAAAAGAGTATCTTAGGGTTATGCAGAAGAGCAACAATCAGCTCCAGCTTCATTCGCTCACCGAGGGAGAGTGTGCGTACCTGTACATTTAACAGATCAGCAACTCCAAATAGCTCGATGAAGTAATCCAGATTCTCATGATATTCCCGATCCGGAATATGATACAATTCCTTGAACAGCAGGAAGGTATCTGCGGCAGAAAGATCAAAGAAAAGCTGACTTTTCTGACCCATGACCACAGCATAGTGCTGCTTGAAGGAAGTCTCCAGCTTATTCGGATAATAGCCAACAACAGAAATATCACCGGAGGACGGTGCTATAATTCCGGTCAGCATTTTCACCAGTGTCGTCTTACCTGCTCCGTTGGGGCCGATCAGACCGATGAATTCTCCTTCCTTGACGGTAAGGTCGAAGGAGGATACTGCCGTCTTTGTCACAAATTCACGTCTGAATAAGGATTTGATACTGCCCTTTAACCCCGGTTCCTTGGTAAATCGCTGATATGTCTTAGTAAGTTTTTTTGTCTCTATAATATTCATTCTTATTTAATCCCTTTCCGGTTAATAATTAGTGGAACCGCCAGAAGTATATATGGTGAGCTTCTTTGGTTCATGCAAAAGACCCGCTGGAATGCAATCTACCTTACCTGTTCTTAACAGATCGAAGATTGCTCCCAGCGGGTCAAAAACTATAGCTGATACCACAAACAAACACATATGAGGAATCGATAAAAGATGGATCCGACTCATATGCTTCACCGATATCAAAAAATATTCCTTATAGTTTCATCTAAATAAAGTGCAGACAATAGAACACTTTATAAGTTCCGATGCAACAAGAGGATCGATAAAGCGTATCCTTGTCATAAAAAAGATCGTGACAAGGATTGCCACGATTCATAAATGCATAGGTTTCGATGGTATTTGAAGCAATCTGTAAGGTAGGCGTTAAAAATAGCAACAAAAAGAAAGCGGACCCATCCGCTACATTACCGCAATGCTAAAGAATAAGATAGCATGACAGTAGCTGCTATATCGCCACAACTATTGAGTTGTAACCTCCATTACAGACACACTTAACAAACAAACCACCCTTTCATATTTTTATGTGTGATAGATATCAGCAGAGGAAGAATAGCTTCTATCAATCTCTTACATTATAAATTCTATGTTAAAATGTGTCAATTAATTATTTTTCACATAAGCAAATGATATTATCAACTAGTAAATATATTTGTTAAACTGGCAAATGATAGTATTGTAGTCTGATGATTTCGTAGAGACCTTTTATCATCGGTTTCATGTTGTACGGTATTTGACAGTGATAGAGTCATGCATTATAATCTTTAATAATGAAAATGAAGAAATAGGAAAGGGATTAAGACCATGAGAAGACAGGACAGAGAAGTTACGGATTTGAATGAAATAGCAGAAATTATCAAGAACTGTGATGTGTGTCGAGTTGCATTTTTTGGGGAGGATTATCCGTATATTATACCTTTAAATTTTGGGGTAACCTTTGACGGATCTGATTTTAAGCTGTACTTCCATGCAGCCAAGGAGGGCACAAAGCTTGACCTTCTTCGTAAGAATCCGAAGGTAGGCTTTGAGATGGACTGTAATCATAAGCTTGTGATGCAGGATAACGGTAATTGTACCATGGAATATGAAAGTGTGTGCGGCAATGGTATCCTGCGTATTGTAGAGGACGACGAGAAGGTTTTCGGGCTTACCGTTTTGATGAAGCAATACCACGGAGAAAATGAAAGCCATTTCCCGGAGCATGTTCTTAAGATGACGGAAGTCATGGAGTTGACGGTAAAGGAGATCACAGGGAAGCGACTCAAGGTGAAGAATTAGACAAATTTTATTTGACAAATATATTCATTTATGCTAGTATAACTTAGTGTGCCGCACAATGAGGTTTAAGCTCTATGCCGAAACGCTTTTACAGCGTTTGGAATGGACACCGTAGTTGGCGAGTAATGATAATAGGAGGTGCCAATATGTACGCAATTATTGCAACTGGTGGAAAACAGTACAAGGTAGCGGAAGGCGATATCATTAGAGTTGAGAAGCTTGGCTTAGAAGCTGGAGCAACTGTTACTTTTGATCAGGTACTTGCAGTGAATAAGGGTGAGTTAGTAGTAGGAAATCCTACTGTAGCAAACGCTAAGGTTTCTGCAACTGTAGTTGAAGAAGGCAAGAACAAGAAAGTTATTGTTTTCAGATACAAGAGAAAGTCCGGATATCACAAGAAGAATGGTCATAGACAACCATTTACCAAGGTTAAGATTGAAAAGATTAATGCATAGGTAGATGTGATATGATTAACGTATCCATATATAAA
>JAEZUM010000020.1 GCA_023421075.1 Bacillota bacterium | reverse complement strand
CGGTACAGGAACCGGCACAATGCCCGGTATGGGCGCAGCTCCGACTCCCGGCAACGGAACTACTCAGCAAAGACCCGGTATGGGTGCAACTCCGACTCCCGGTACAGGAACCGGCACAATGCCCGGCATGGGCGTAACTCCGACTCCCGGTACAGGAACCGGCACAATGCCCGGTATGGGCACTACTCCCACTCCCGGTAACGGAACCAGCACAATGCCCGGTATGGGTACTACTCCCACTCCCGGAACCACTCAACCGAGACCAGGTATGATCTCTACACCTCCTACAGGCTCAGGAACTACTGCCTCACCAAATCACTCACCCTTTATATATGGTACAACACCGGGAACCACTCCTCCGGTTGGGAACGTTACGACTCCTCCCTCAACAAGAACACCTTTAAATCCTCAGAGTATGACACCGACAGCTCCAACCAATCACAATAATCATCAAACCATGCCGCAAACACCGATGAATATGTCTCCAGCAGCTCCAAACGGAGTTCCTCAGGCGCCTTCTAATAATGCTGGTCCTATGCAAGGGATGCCCAGTACACCCCATCAGATGCCGAGTCCTACGCCTGGTGCACCGGTTGGGATGCCCTCTCCTATGCAGCCTGGAGCCACTCTGGAAATGCCGTACTATAATCCGAATCTGCCTTATATGAGTGGTAATATGCCATATATGAGCTATCCTCCATATCAGGGAATACCGAATATGTACCTTCCGAACACCGGCTCCTATAATATACCGATGGGTATTCCTTTATTCCCACTCTATGGCTATGATAATAGTGCTGATCTTGATCGTGATGTAGAATATATGAAACAACTATATCCGAAGACAGCAAAGGCAATCCAGAGGGAAATCGATCATGAATGTGACCAGATGGAATATGACGGTAGTATGATGTTTGACGAATATCCCGACAAGGAATATCTTGATAAGCTTATCGATCGTGTATATGACCGTATCAAAAAAAGCGATGAAGAGCCTCAGGTAGAGATGAATAGTCTCTATTTCTACCCGCCAAGGAGAAATCAAAACTATCTCCGTGATATTGTATCTCTCTTATTATTATCCGAGATATTTAACCGTAGAAGACGTCATCGTAGCAGAAAACGCTGGTTTTAATCATTGATTAAAAAGTATGCACCGCAGCCCATCCTTCGGGTAGTCGGTGCATACTTTTATTACTATACCATAAGAACAAGGAGTTCATTCCAATGGGCGAACTTCGTAGTAGTTTATTCCGAGGATGTCGCAGGAACAAACTTCTAAGTGTGAATTATTCTCTTTATAATTCACACTATTACCAACTATCGCTTATGATCGGCGTGGCCAAGGTTATTCTTGTTTTGTTCGTTACCTCATTATAAGAAATCGCAATCTGAATGTTAATCTTTGTATCCATCGTAGTCACATATTCCTTCAGCATTCCGGTATAGGCATATACCGTATACATATCACCTTCATCGTATTCCAGAGCGATTTCACCCTGAAGCTCATCAACAAGAAGCTGTGCCACCTCATGCTTCTGCTCGTTGGTTAGATCTCCCTCCTGATTGCCCTCGTATTTCAAAGTCGTCTGCATGTCCTTTACTTGAAGCTTTTGAAAGGCCTCCTCTAAAGTATTCTTATATTTGTCGATACCGGTAATACCCTCTTGGATGGAAAGCCGAACAATAATATAGTGCTTATTCTCCACACTAATTACCTTGATTTCTGAGATGGCTTTCTTTGCACGCTTAAAGAAATAATACTCGCTGCGATCGCCTTCCTCCCATACGGATATCTCCTTGTCTATTGTTAATCCAATCTTGGCCGCCAAATCACAGATTAGGGTTTTCTTCTCCTCTGCGCTAAGATTGCCCGTCCTGTATTCTGCTGCAATTTCAACACTGCTTTGCATTTCATCGGTATTCGTTTTTACAAACGCTTCCGTAATCTTAACATCTTCCTGGAATACCCGGTTAACAAGCATTTGCGTCGCTACCGCAACCCACAACACCGTCGCCACATATAAAGTTATCTTGGTACGCCGTAGGGATAATGTATTCTTGAAGGATTCTGCCACCTTATTCCAATCAATACTTTTCACTAAATCAACCTCCAATTTTAGGCTGTTCTTTTATTTCACCTATTAGTTTTCCCTAATATCAAAGGTTTATTCGAATTAACTGTACCTTATCCTGAATTCATGTTATAATTGGTAAAAATTCGAACGAGTTTAGCCTGTTGGAGAGTAAAAGCTCTGAATGAAGTATTTCTAGCTTACTTGCGAAAGGAGTTAAGGTTATGATGAAGCCATTACTATATCGAAGAAGATTCATTCCTGACGAGTTAATCCATTTAAAGGACGACGAAATACTGGTCATGGAGCCCAATCTAATTATAACAAAATGGAATACCTTACATCCTCGAAAGGATATTGCCAGAGGGATCTCCGCTTTCTATCTGGACAAAGGTTTTAAGATCAGCAAGGTACTTAATACGGCTGGTGAGGTTGTCTATTGGTATTGTGACATTATCCAGTTCAAAAAGGATGATGAAAAAAACACCGTCATCATTGAGGATCTTTTAATTGATCTCATCCTCTATGAAGACGGTAGTATGCGAATTATGGATCTGAATGAGCTTGCCGATGCTCTTGAGAAAAAGCTTATTCGCCAGGAGGAAGCAACCTATGCGCTTCGAACGGTCAATTCCCTGCTTCAGATCATCTATGATGGTCGCTTCCATACTCTTCAGGAGCCCATCAATAACGCGGAATCAGTTTGATTACTCTTCCAGCATATTAATTCTCTTAAGGTGTCTTTCGTCATTTGAAAACTCCGTATTCAAGAAAATGTCAACGATTTTAAGTGCATGCCCTGTTCCTATCACTCTGGCACCCATAGCAAGAACATTAGCGTCATTGTGAAGTCTTGTTGCTTCCGCACTGAAGCAATCGTGGCATAACGCAGCACGAATCCCTTTCATCTTATTTGCTGCGATTGATATACCAATTCCTGTCCCACAGATTAAGATACCTCTATCGCATTCCTTTTTCTGGATTGCTCTTCCTACTGCCTTTGCATAATCAGGATAGTTACTTGAGGTAACATCTCCACAGCCAAAATCCATATATTCAATCCCTCTTGCATCCAAATACTCCATGATTGCTTTTTTCATGGCATATCCTGTATGATCATTTCCCAGTGCTATCATATCAATTCCTCCAATCTAATTCATATCATTTAGTTTGTAAACTGTCTTTTTTACTAAACGGCCCAGTTCAATGTAGCATTCCTCATACTCCATTAATGTTCCTCCGTATGGGTCCACGACATCTCCCATTTCACCAGCGAATTCCTTAATCGTATATACTTCCTTTACCTCCGGATATAATTCGAGGACCTTTTTCTTCTGACTTGCCGTCATAGTAAGTATTATGGTATTTTCCTCGATATCGGAAGCCTTTAACCCTTTGGCCACATGATAGGGTAATTCCAGGTCATGCTTTTTGAGTACAATTTCTGCTTTCGGATTTATAGGCTCTGAAAATAATACGACCAGCCCTCGAGACATTACTTTCATCTCACTGACCTTTTCCAAATTCTTATAGATTGCTTCAGCCATAGGGCTTCTGCAAGTATTTCCGGTACATACAAAAATTAATTTCTGATATTTCCCCATATTATCCTCCATAGTGGCTCCCTGTGCGACCTTGACTGAACTGTGTTTCCTATTCGGTACTGTTGCTGATCCTTGGGTCAGGAACCTTAACAACACGATAACCTGCAGCCTTCAGAAGACGGTTCATGATGGCATGTCCCAGACTGTTGTCCGCAAAGCTCTCTGTGTAAATATATTCGGTATGCAATTCATCAAATTCCCGTAGGATCGCATAAAGACCGGCAGCAATGGATGCTTCATCCTTTCTTGAGCCAATGGTCTTAACAATTCCATAATGGTATAAGGCTTTGGTTTCATCCGTAGCAATAACGCCCACACATTTACCGCTGTCCTGTTTATCCTTAGCCTTCTGATTAATTGCATCGATTACCAACGCTGTATCGCCCTCATATATGGTAAGCTTTCCTTCCGGAGCATAGTGGCGATATTTCATCCCGGGTGCTTTCGGCGCTGCCTGCGGATCCGGGTTCTTACTAAGTATTGCCGGGTCGATCTCAACCGAGCCGATTACATTCTCAAGCATGTTCTTCGTGATACATCCCGGTCTGAGGATCACCGGCTTGTCACCTGACAAATCGATAATCGTGGATTCTAGTCCCAGGGTTGCCATGCCTCCGTCGATAATCATGTCTATCTTACCACTCATATCCTTTATGACATGCTCGGCCTTCGTTGGACTAGGCTTTCCGGATAGATTCGCACTTGGCGCTGCCACATAGACTCCCGAATCGGCGATCAGACTTCTCGCGATCGGATTAGCCGGGAGTCGAATTGCCACTGTATCAAGACCTCCGGTGGTTCCGCATGGAACACAGGGTTTCTTCTTTAGGATGATCGTTAAGGGACCCGGCCAGAAAACATTCGCTAATTGATACGCCTTTTCGGGGATCTCCCTTGCTAAGACCTCCATATCTGAAACCTCAGAGATATGTACGATCAAAGGATTATCCGAAGGACGTCCTTTTGCTTCATATATTTTACCGGCTGCCTCTGTATCTAACGCGTTGGCTCCCAACCCATACACTGTCTCGGTAGGAAAGGCTACCAAGCCGCCTTCCCGGAGTATCTTGGCTGCTTCCTGCAGGTCCTCCGGCTTTAGCGTCAGCTCGTCAACTTTTATTATTTTTGTATTCATATTGAATTAAGACTCCTTGTTTGTGCTGATTATAACACTATTTCTATATAAAATCAAATCCGTGGCATTCTTGTTGTATGCTCCGTCTATTCTTATTCGATTCTAGCCCTTTTGGTATTCACAATCTTCTCATTTCATACATTACCGACTGCGACATCAAGTTAAGTGTCTCCTTATTAAGACCGGCACGATTGATATATCTTATGATTGCAAGGTGGATGGCATAGGCCATCTTTTCCTGATAATCCTCATCAACCAAAAGTGCTGCTTCTCTGATATTAGACATATATCCGCATTCTACAATAACCAATGGACAAGCTGTCTTGGTCAGCATGTAGTAATTACTATTCGATTTTGCCTTACGATGATTATCATCGGCAATCGTTTTGATTATCTGAGCTTGCATAATCTCTGCCATTTGCTTTCCTTCCAGAGATTTTGAATGATAGAAGACCTGAGCCCCTTTTACATATTCCTCAGTAAAGCTATTTTGATGAATACTCACTGCCAAGTCGGCTCCGCTATCTTTAATAATACCGACTCTGGCATTGAGATCGGCACGCTTTTTATTCGAATCACTTTCGGAATAAAGACCGATATCCTCTTCTCTTGTCATTATTACTTTAATGTCATTCTGCTCCAGAAGGTTCTTCAGCTTGAGAGCTATGTTTAGATTTACATCCTTCTCCAGCGCATTGTTAACACCGACTTTTCCCGGATCTCTTCCACCATGTCCCGGATCAATCACTATAGTAATTGATTTTTTCTCCAATCTATCCGAACTCACCTCAAGACTGTGATTCTCTAAAATGGAGAACCGAGTCGAGGATATAAACCATGCAAAGCATATAAAGCATAGGAACAGGATATTAAAATATCTTTTCATAAGATTACTTCCTAGTTTAGGTTCTTTATATCTTATGAGATAAGCATTTGTCCTATTCTTGACATAGTTATTTTGTCACGGTTCAGTAATTATTTTAAATAGGGCGTTATTACATTCCAGATACTTTCTTTCTCCAGACCCAGCTTCCAAGCTGCTACTCCGCCTACTCCGGCATCGTAGATGACCTTCATCTTTGCTTCAATGGATTGCTCCTCTTCCAGCCACATCTTATAGGTAGCTCCATCCTTCTTATACTCGGCGTAGTAGCAGCCGTAGGAATCATTCCATTCTGCCTCTACTCCGTTATCGACTAGCAACTGCGCTGCTGGCGTCATCGCAAAGCTTTCCGATGATACTTCACCGTTAGCGGCTTCCTTCCACAGACGAGTGTAGAAAGGAATTGCTATGATTGCCTTCTCCTTTGGTACTAATTCAAGTATATTATTCACCGCATCGGATACATAAGAAATGGAGGCTACAGGTCCTGCCACCTCAGAGCCGGCATAGAACTCATCGTATGCCATTACGATTACATAATCCACGATTTTGCCCTGTTCTTCCCGATCATAGTGGGCAGTATAAGGAGTGGGTACATAATTGTCCACCGAAAGAACGATCCCATTGTTCCTGCATTTTACGGACAGCTCTCGTAGAAATTGTATATAATGCACTCCTGCTTCCGAGGAGATCTTTTCGAAGTCTATATTGATGCCGTTCAATTGATAATCCAACGCTGCCTGTACCAGAGCATTGGACAAATTCTCTCTTCGGGAAGTGAAGGATAATACATCATACATACTAATCTCTGTGTTGAAGTCATCCACCAAGGCCCAAACCTCCAAGCCAAGCTCCTTAGCCCTATTTACATATTTCTCGGTAGCAAGGGAGGAGATCGTACCTGAGACATCATTCACACTGAACCAGGTAGGAGATACAACATTTACACCTTTTGTAGCTGCAATCAGACCACCCAGATTATCAGCAGCATCTTTATTGAAGACCTGATGGAAGACCAGATTGATTGAGCCTGGTCTAGTCTGGGCTGTGTATTCCGGAGCCTGATAGCTGCTGCCAATGGTCTCATAAAAAGAAGCCTTTGTGCTCTTGCTCTTCACATAGCCTTTGATACCGTCCGTTGTCATGACCTTCACAAACCCTTTTTGAGGTGCTTCCTCTTTATCCACAAACATCAGTGTTGTCCCAACCGGAAGCTCCGTGATGATAGGACTCTTAATACTGGGCTCGGTACGCAGCTCGGTATCCTTGGTAACTTCGGTAAATAAATAATCGCCCCATTTATAATCGATCACAACTCTGCTCGGATTTTCATAATAATTGAAGGAAAGATCCGAATGCTTCTTAACAAAATCTAAGGACAGATACACTTGATCCCCAAATACCTGAACAATCGGAGTATCAATCTTCATAACCGTCTCAATCATGCTCTTAATAACCGTATAATTCTTGTTATCTGACTCTGCTCGGATAATCTCATCCGGAGTTGTATAGGTTAACATGTTTTCATTGGAATCCCAATAGAATCTATGATTAAACTGTTGCACTACCGTATTATAATCCACATAAACAGAACCATCAATCAGCTTGCCCTTTATATCATAGATCTCGTCCTGAAGAATAATCAAAACTTCAGAATCTCCTACCTTATAATACTCTGACAGCTGTATTATCTCATCACTGGGAGTCAACTTCTTCACAATCATCGATACCATTAATATCAGTATTATTATAATTCCGGCTGCTCCCCCAAGCATCGCCATTTTCAATCGTTTATCCATAGTATCCCTGCGCCTTTCCATTCTGAGTGTTTATTTGCAGGCTGTACAGCCTACCTTCTATGTTCGTTTGTACATCATGCAAGCATGCCTACAACTTGTCTTAGTTTGTGCCGAGTGTGATTTTTACACTCTGATTACGCAGGCACAAACTTTTAGGTGTGAATTATGCTTTTTATAATTCACACTTTTCTTGTATCATAACATATGTGATAGGGTTTAGGAAATAAGAAATCTCCCATCTTTTAAATTTTAACATTATATCGCAAAAGAAACACCTCACGACAAAGCGGTTGCACTATTGCTGTATCATTGTGCAACCGCTTGTCCTGGGTATTATCCCATCCCTGGATTATTCATATACCGGAACGCAATATAGAAATCGAAGTCTCAGAATTCATTGTATCTATCCGACAAAAAAGTATAGAGGGCTTTTAAGTGCCGGGTTGACGATCTCTATTATGTTTCCTATTTTATTATCGTATTACTCATTCTTCTTGCTATACTTGTCACTTAGAACATAACCGGGTATCGTTTGTGCTAATTTATTCCTGCTTCTCGGATAAGAAGGCCATTTGTGATATGTTATACTTCCGTTCCCAGGTTCCAGGTACTAATCCGTTACGTTCCTAAGTTAGAAACACCGCTTAAAAAATGCTCTTGCTGTGTGGTTGATATGGGTAGGTTCCTGAATATCCGGTACTGCCCATAGATAATTCTTCAATTCCTTCCTAAGTCTTACTATTATCCGGTCTCCTGCTCGTACCAAATAATAAGTCCAATTCTGACTCCCACAGATTATCTCTGCATTACTTATGAATGCTTTAAGCTTCAGTATATCCCATTCTGACCGCCCTGCGACTATAATCTTAGTTGTACAGCGAAGCAATTCTTCCAGGTTCGAGGATAGATCTGTTCCGAAATCCATAATGACATACTCATAATCCTCACTAAGTATCCGTGGTATCTGTCCGGGCTTTACTTCTTTATAACAGGTAATATGTCGAAAGGAAAAGGTATTTTTCTCATCCGTTTCCCATTCATATGCCTGCTCAATCAATTGCATATCCCTATGTCTGTTGCATTCGAGAAGGGCGGTCTTTTTTCCGAGTTCTTCCCCAAAATAAAAGGCCAATAACAATCCGGTATGCGTTACCCCGACGCCATGATGGGTTCCGATCAGCCCGATTACTTCCCGAAATCTACCATGATTATCCTGTGCCAATTTGGTTAATAGCATAGGTTCGTGCTTCATAACGATATTGGTCGTCCTTTCTCTTTTCTATGTTTTTTGCCTGATCTTAGAACTTGACTGTCACATCCCACCAACTCCCGAAATAATTCCAGCCCATTTTGTATCGTAACCTTCCGGAAAGGATCCGGCTCATAAGGTATTCGGTAGCAGGTTCTTCGTTCCATGTTATTGCATACCGATTGAAACTGTTTCCCATCAAGGAAGTTAAATAAATAGTTAATATCTTTATATTCTGCTACCATTTCTAACACCTCTTCGGAATAATCCAGTTCCCATTCTTTTGCCCCCATGATTAACAACCTCGTATCCGTCTCTAGGAAATCCCCCAGATTGTCCGGCGACAATGTGCCAAAATCAATGACTGTTACAGCAGGATATTGCGTGTCTTGCTCCTTCATAATGTTCCCCTGTAGGATCGGTATCCCCTTCAATACAAGGGTTCCCTTCTCTTCCTCGGGTCGTTCCAGATAACATTTCATTCTGTTGATACACTGACTTTCGTTCTTCTCCCTGTATCCCACGTCAATACCTTGACTCTTCATATATTGACATAGCCGAAATGCCAGATGAGTCACCCCGATTCTTGGTTGTGTTCCTGCCACAGCTATGGTTCGTCCCTGACTCGATTCCGGACAAACCTCTTTTCCGTGTCTTAATACTGATAAATGCTTCTTCAACTGGGCAGCTGACTTATATCGATGAGCAGGATTAAACTTGAGGCAATGGTTAATAATATGCTTAAGCGCTTTCGAACAACCGGAAATTTGATCGATATTAAAGATCTGCTTTGCCTTTGGTGATATCATTGTCCCGGTAGCCATATAGTATAGCAGCATTCCGATTCCGTAGATATCACATCGGTCATCCAGCTCTCCCTGAAGGTAAAGCTCGGGAGCGGCATAACCTCTTGTCGCAGTATGCTTATGCTCCGTGCCTTTCTCATCCTGATAGATCGCACTGCCGAAATCAATTAGTTTAATCCTGTCACCGGAAATCAAAAGATTATCCGGCTTAAGGTCCACATAAAGAATGGGTCGATCGATCGAGTGCAGATAATGAAACAGATCACATAGCTGGATAGCATATTCAATGAGGACGTCCTCCCTAAAGGTGCCATTGTTTAAAACATAATCCTTCAGAGTCTCTCCCTCCAGATATTGTTCAACAATATAGGAACCTTCTTCATCTTCTTCAATATCATAAATTATAGGGATGCAAGAATGTTTCAGATTTTTTAGTATGAGAGCCTCATTGCGTTGTAAATCATATAAGGGATGGGTTTTAGAAATACATTTGATTGCACGATAAGAATTTAATTTGATGTGTTTTGCGAGATATACCCGGGCAGTGCCTCCGCTGCCGAGCAATCGTAGAATATGATACTTTTGAAACCAAATCTCCTGTTGCATTCTCTCCTTTCCTATCAGCATAACATAAAACAGGAATCGAGTCATAGTATTATTATAACCATATACTGGAAATAAATCAATCCTTTTCACACTGTCTAAAATCACGATATTTAGTCACAATTTTGTTACAATTGACAGTAAAACATCCTGTTTTCCCAGTAAAATACGGGTTTTATTAACACAAATTTCATATCTAGGTATATTGACTTTAGATGTGTTTTAAATTATACTTTGTTTACACCGATGGATGGATTCTCGTATGTTACGATGATCAGTTCCTGTTTAGTACAGAAAGGGGTGTACTTTATGAAGATAGAAAAAATCAGTGATAACCAAATAAGATGTACCTTGAATAAAAGTGATCTGATCGACCGGGAACTGAAGATAAGCGAATTGGCTTATGGTAC
>JAEZUM010000004.1 GCA_023421075.1 Bacillota bacterium | reverse complement strand
GGCACTGGTAGCTGAGCCGGTTATTATAAATGCAAGCATTGCTCCTTCACTGGCACCGCTTTCCATCAGGGATTGAATAATCGGTATTCCTGAGTTCGTTGTGAGGTAAAGCGGTAATCCGATGAGGGAAGCCAGGGGTACGGCATAGAAGCTTCTCTGTCCAAACAATAAGGTAATAACCGAGGTCGGAATAAAGTAATTAATCATAAACCCAATGGCAATAAAGATAATATAAAAGAATAGTATCTGTTTGATCCCTAATTGGAATATTCCAAGAGAGAATTCCTTCAGTTTTAATCTCTTCATCCAATTCGTTGGAAGAAGAGTCTGACCTGTGGTCGTACAGCATAACTGACCGCCTTCTGCTATAATGGACACCTCAGAAAGGTTCTCTAAATAATTCTCTGTCTTTCCCACTGTACTGCATGCACAGGAAGTCTGAATAGCTGTCTCAGGCTGTTGATCGAAACTTTTCATTTCTTTACCAAGGTAACGGCTCTGGTTCGTTAGAAAATTCGTCTTCTTCTCAATCACATTGGTAATTAAACCCGAGGCAATACCAATGACCAAAGAGGCAATGGTTAAGGCAATGGCAAAACGAAAACCAATCACACCGGAGATGAAAACAAATCCATCCGGGCTCATCAGCGGAGATGATGTCAAGAATGCCATGATTGGTCCCCAAGGCAGAGTTGTCGTCAGCATGCCGATCAGAACCGCAGTAGTTCCGCAGGCACATAGGGGTGTAAACGCCCCGAAGAGTACACTCGCCAGTATAGATACCTTCTTCCTCTTAAATAATACCTGCGACAGCTTCTCCGAATTCACATAGGTACGAAGTCCGACCGCTATTACGATCGAGATCAACAGAACCTTCCAATTGTGCATCAAGGATACTCCAACCGCCTGAACGGTCTGCGTAAGTAATTCCCATACATAATTCCATACTGCATTCATAATAAATCCTCCTTATATTCTTTCTTTATTGACAATAATTTTATTAAAGCCTTTGTTTCTTCCACTGGGTTTTTGTGTTACTGTTCTATGTATTTTTCTCGATCTACCTCGTATCTCATAATATTGTATCGTATCATGTTGAATCGACTTATATCGTATATCGTAAATATACGATATGTTACTATAAAAAAATAGTATTCTCTTTATAACAAATCTTTTTTGATTTGCTCAAGAAATTGCTCCAATATCTCCTGATTCAAGAAATAGCAGCTCCATAGCTCTCTCTTCTCCTTACGAATCAGATTCGCCTTCTCCAGGCATGCAAGATGCTGGGATACAGTAGATTGTGCCAATCCGGTGAATTTTACTACGTCACCGACACTTACTCCATTTTCAAAAAATTCAAAACGATTACAACAGGTAGCAATTGACTTCTCCTTCAATGCTTTGATTAGTTGGTATCTGGTCTTATTGCTGAGTGCCGCACAGATCAACTCGATATCCATAATCCATCCCCCTCTCCTAACTTCTTAATTATTAATTGTTAATTTCTGCTATTACTATATCGTACATTAACGATATAGTCAATACCAAATTTATAAAAATTTCAAAGAACTTTGTTAAGCATGCTGTTACAAATTGAAAACCTCGTTATTTTATTTACAAAGATTTAAAAATTAAATTGACAAATCTACTCCTTGCATATATCATACTATCCATACCTACATAGTATGAATTATTAGGAGGCCTATGAACAAGTCAAAGAAATCACCTAAAATTACAAAAGGAAGTAGTCAGGAACTAATTCATAGTCAACTGCATAACCACCATGACCAGAATAATAATCTCGGTCAGGAGCACCAGCACAGCGATGATTATCACCACAATCATGGACATCATCATGGACACAGTCACAGCCATGGTCAGGTGAATGATTATCTTCAAGCTGTAGCGGAATATCGTAAGACCTTCCCGAACAAACAGGACGTCATGGAACAGACCCCTGATCCGGCAGTTCGCGAAATGCTCCTAACTATGCAAGAGCTGGGAATCGAGACCATCTTCGATCGGTTTGACCAGCAACAGCCTCAATGTGTCTTCGGTATGGCCGGAATATGTTGTAAGAACTGTTATATGGGTCCTTGTAAGATTACGAAGAAATCACCCCGTGGTATCTGCGGAGCGGATGCCGATCTGATTGTAGCCCGTAATCTACTTCGGGCTGCAGCTGCAGGTGCTGCTGCACACGGAGCCAGGGGTCGAGAAAGCATGCTGGCTCTCAAGCTTGCCGGAGAAGGTAAGCTCAACCTCCCGATTGCCGGAGAGGCTAAGATACGGGCTGTATGTAAGGCTTTCGGTATTGATACTACAGACAAATCCCTTCCGACACTCGCAGTTGAGGTTGCCGATATACTTCTGGAAGATCTGTCCAGAACGGTTCCTGATCAGCATAAAACACTTCATGCCTTTGCTCCGAAGGAGCGAATAGAAACCTGGAGAAAGCTAGACCTCCTTCCCATCGGTGTCTATCACGAGGTATTTGAAAGTCTTCATAGAACCAGTACGGGAACGGATGGTGATTGGAGAAATGTAATGCAACAGTTCCTCAGAACCGGAGTTGCCTTCGCCTGGTCCTCGGTTCTTGGCTCCAGTATTGCCATGGACAGTTTATACGGATTACCCACCCGAAGTACCTCCAAGGCTAATCTCGGTGCCCTGAAGAAGGGATGGGTTAATATTGCGGTACATGGTCATTCTCCACTTTTGGTCAGTGAGATTGTTAAGGTCGGCCAGTCCGAGGAGTATCAGAATCTTGCCAAAGAGCAAGGAGCACTGGGCATTCAGTTCTATGGCATCTGCTGTTCCGGTCTATCCGCTATGTACCGATACGGCGGTGTAATCCCCTTATCCAATGCAGTCGGAACCGAATTGGTACTGGGAACAGGTGCCCTGGATTTATGGGTAGCAGATGTGCAGGATGTCTTTCCATCCATCATGGAGGTAGCAAGCTGCTTTAAGACGACCGTGATCACAACCAGTGATTCGGCAAGACTTCCCGGTGCTGAGCATTATGCTCTGAACCATGATCATTCCAATATTAATGAGATCAACGGGATTGCTCGGAAAATTGTAACACGAGGCATCGAAAGCTTCGCTGAGCGCAGAGATATTCCCGTTAAGATACCCAGATATGAGGCAGAAGCAGAACTTGGCTTTAGTATTGAATGGGTTAATCAGCACTATGGTAGCGTGAAGACCATTGCAGAAGCATTGGAAAAAGGGCAGATCTTAGGTATTGTGAACCTGGTGGGTTGTAATAATCCAAGACTTATCTATGAGAAAGCGATCGTAGAGGTCGCATCGATACTACTTGAGAACAATGTATTGATTATGACCAACGGCTGTGCATCCTTCCCACTGCTTAAGCTTGGTTACTGTTCAAAAAAAGCACTGGAACAGACCGATGAAAACCTACGCAGCTTCTTAAAGGATGTTCCTCCTGTATGGCATATGGGAGAATGTCTTGATAATGCAAGAGCCTCTGCCTTGTTCAATCAGACCGCCGGCAGCCTCGGAGTTGATATCAAGGATATGCCCTATGCTTTTATCAGTCCCGAATGGAGCAATGAAAAAGGAATCTGTGCAGCAATGTCCTTCCGCTTGTTAGGCATCAACTCCTATCATAGTGTATATGCAGCAACACAGGGATCGGATCACGTATCAGATTTCATGGCAACAGGAACAAAAGAAATTCTTGGCTCTGAGATGATTGTAAATGTGGATCATATCGCACTGGCACATCAAATTATTGCAGATTTAAAAGAAAAAAGAAATATTCTTGGCTGGAATAAAGCCTAATGCAAAGCTTTACCCACACTTGCTAACCGAAACATATTCTTTGTATAAGAGAAAGGACGATACTTATTATGAATAACTTAAGTAAAAAGATACTTATTACAATTACATTAGCAATTACCATACTGGTAACCGGCTGCTCGAATGCTGCCTCTACGAACAAAGATCAAACAACTGCTACACCATCCACCGGTTCATCCGCAGAGAATACCGCAGAGCCGACCGCAACAGTGGAAAGCTCCGATCAAGAACCAACGACCGCATCGGCAGAGAAGAGTGTCATTAAAATAGCCTATCTGCCTCTTACTCACGCAATACCGGTGTTTGAGACAGCAGAGGTACTAGCCCAGAAAGAAGACAGTACCATACAGATTGAGTTGGTGAAGTTCGGTTCCTGGCCTGAATTACTGGATGCTTTGAATTCCGGTCGAGTGGACGGAGCCTCCGTGCTCATTGAGCTTGCGATGAAAGCAAGATCCCAGGGGATCGGTCTTAAGGCAGTAGCCTTAGGCCACAGAGACGGTAATGCTGTGATTGTAGCGAATGATATCAATTCAGTTGCTGATTTAAAGGGTAAAAAATTCGCAATTCCTCACAGATTATCCTCCCACAATATCTTATTAAATGAAATGTTAACGGAAAACGGTATGTCAATCAGCGATGTAGAGGTCGTGGAATTACCTCCGGCAGAAATGCCTTCTGCACTGGCAGGCGGTCAGATCTCCGGCTACAGCGTAGCGGAGCCGTTCGGTGCTAAGGCCGTTGCCTTAGGTATCGGTAAATCCTTATATCAGTCCAGTGATCTCTGGGAGGATTCTCTGTGCTGCGGTTTGGTTGTAAGAGAAGAATTTATCAATGACAATCCTGAGTTAGCCAATGCCTTCGCAGCACAATACATTGAAGCAGGCAATCAGCTGACGGAAGAAGTTGCAAATGATGTAGCTAAGAAGTATCTCACTGTGGAAGAGGATGTCATTGAACTGTCCCTTCAATGGATCAGCTTTAAGGATCTAATCATCACAAGAGAAGCTTATGATCTGTTGGTGGAGAAGATGAAGAATTTTGCAATCTCCGATACAACACCACGCTATGATGACTTTGTATATCAATTACAATAGAATTCGGAGGATTCATATGAAGAACCTAAAGCATATTGTTGTGTCCTTTCTTATCTTTATCGGCTTGTGGCAACTGCTCTATCATGTCGGTAACTTTAAAGAAGCACTGTTTCCGGCACCAATCAGTGTGGGAAAAGCACTGATATCAATGTTTATGCAGCAGGATGTATATCAGGATATCGGTGCCAGTATGTACCGTTTTCTTGTAGGCTATCTAATTGCTGTGGTATCCGGTATCACACTGGGTCTATTGCTTGGTTGGTTTCGGAACGTTTTTCATTATGTAAATCCAATTGTTCAATTGCTTAGACCGATTTCACCAATTGCCTGGCTACCCTTTATTGTATTATGGTTTGGTATCGGTGATGTCCCGGCTATCATCATTATCTTTATCGCTGCCTTCTATCCAATCCTGTTAACTACAGTATCATCCGTAGGTAATATTGATCCGATTTATTTAAAGGTAGCTAAGAACTTCGGCATTCGTAAGCACAATGTATTGCTTAAGATTGTATTTCCCGCTGCATTTCCCCAGATAATGAACAGCATCCATATCGCGCTGGGTTCGGCATGGGTATTCCTTGTCGCCGGCGAAATGACCGGAGCTCAATCCGGCTTAGGCTTTCGTATCATTGATGCAAGAAATAATCTAAGAATGGATAATCTGCTTGGCACGATTATTTTGATCGGTGTTCTCGGACTTATCCTGGATACACTGATTAAAATCATAGAGAAAACCATTTTAAGCAATTGGGGTAAGGAAGGAGGTAAAAGCAATGCATATTGAGATTAGCAATGTCTCCAAGACCTTTCAACAAAAGGGGGCGTATCTGCGGGTACTTGACAATGTATCACTCGACATTGAAAAAGGCGAATTTGTATGCCTGCTCGGGCCTAGTGGTTGCGGCAAAAGCACCCTACTGAACTCAATTGCCGGTTTTGAACGTGTTGACCAAGGCTATATCAAAATCGATAACGAGTTAGTTACCGCTCCTTCCAGCAAATATGTAACCATCTTTCAGAATTACGGATTACTCCCCTGGAGATCTGTTCTTAAGAATGTTGAGCTCGGACTCGAGACAGCGAAGCTTTCGCGAAGGGAAAGAGAAGAAATTGCGAGAAAATACATTGAACTTGTCGGTCTCAGTAATTTTGAGAAGAGCCATCCTCACCAACTCTCCGGTGGTATGCAGCAAAGGGTTGCCATTGCCAGGGCACTGGCGGTCAATCCGGATATTCTGTTCATGGATGAACCCTTCGGTGCTCTGGATGCTATTACAAGAATCAAAATGCAGAAGGATATCCTCGAGATTACAAGACTGCACAGGAAGACAACACTCTTCGTTACCCATGATATCGAGGAGGCAGTATATCTGGCTGATCGTATCGTTATCATGACACCGAATCCGGGTAGAATAAAGGATATTGTAACAGTAAAGCTACCGACAGGCAGAGATCGGACCAGCGATGATTTTATCCGCGTCCGTGACCGAGTCTTTGAAATATTGAACATGAAAGAAATTACCACACTGGAATATGAACTATAGGAATATGAGGCTATAGCAAAAGTGATATCCCCACTGTCAAATAGTCAGGGCATATCACTTTTCTACAGCCTCATTGTTTCATCACTGTATTGAAGAACTAAATCTTCTCGAAGTTCTTCAGATAACGCATGTTCCTAATTACGAGTTCACCCTTCCACCAACTCTTTGCAATCGCCCATTCTTCGGGATATGCATCCCAACTCCAGGTCACATCCCATACACCCTCTTCGTTACGACTGTCTTTGATGAATTCACCTTCAAAGGCTGCAACCTCCTTAACCTCCTCATAGAAGATACTATCCGGTGTTTTAAAGAACTGGGAGGGCTTACAGACATAGGAAGTCGCCCAGATCGAAGTATCCTTCGTAATCGCGCTCTGAACCAGTACCATTAGCTTCTCTCTCATCGCTCCTAAATCTATGATCTCTGTTTCCTTTGCCTGTTCCAGATATTCCATAAGAGCGATATAACAATTTAAGGTATGCATATCAATTTCTTGTTCCGCAAGCAGGTACTCCATTGCACCCTTTGCAATATGAGTACATCGTACAAAAAGCTCAGAATTCTTCTCCCCATAGCATAATCCAAAGCCGGTAAGACCAGCCGTCGGATTATATAGGTTATGCTTCGCATAGGGGTGACCAAATTCCCACCAGGAAGCATGGGGGTAAGCATTGTTACTTGGCACATTACTCAGCCAAAATTCCCCCTCCATATCCATCCCACTAGCCAAATATTTAAGTAAACCCTGAATAACCGGATGCTCTTTGTCGGTCATATTAATCTCTCTTAAAATCTCAATCGCATGGAATGCTTGAATCGGAGCGGATGCCGGATTCCAGGAATCCGCCTCCAAGGCATGTCCAAATCCTCCGTCCTCGTTCTGATAAGCCATCAGACAATTGATTACCTCATCTTTACTACCGCCTTCAAAATGATATTTCCAACGGGCCATTTCTAGTGGTCTCGCATTGCGGTACACCCATTTACGTACATTCTCATATAGACTACGATTCATCCTCTTTTACCCCTCACTTTTCATTAGACTTAATCTCATAACCATATTAACAAACTTTGCTCATTCCTGTACTTTTTAAAGTGCTTCCTTTTCCTACTCATTTCTTACTCATCATTCTTCTGAAGTCTCCGAAATCAGTAGCTTCTCTCTGTCCGACTTACGAAGTCTCTTAACCGCCTCCTCATAGGAGATATCAATCATGTCCCATATTACTTGATCCTCCAGTCCTCTGTCTAAGTATACGGTATTCTTGTATGGCTTCTGACGGTCCGGACAATGATATCCGACGATTACAACCCCGGGATAGCTTCTTCGGTAATGATCCGCCAATGCCGGCTCGCATCTCAGCGTAAGCTTTCCCTCCGGATACCATTCTAAGAAAATACGATTTCCCACCTTAAAACAGATCGGAAACGGTCCAAAGGGAGTATCCTGAAAGGCTCCACTTTTCGCCATGCAGTAGGTGTAGACTTCCTCATAGGTCATATGCTGCTCCTTTCAAGGCAGACATTGCATTCTATATAATATAGATGCGACTGTCTATAACCTTATTATACGGAATGAACATGACACGTGTATGTCATGTTCATTCATAATGTTTTAAAATATTTTCTGCAATCTTTTTTATTTCCTGCTTGAGTCCTTTCGGATAAACGACCTCAACCTTATCACCAAAGCTTAAGATCCAACTCAACATATAGTCCTTATTTGCAAAGCCTGTTCGAAACAAGAGCCTGCCATCCTCCTGAACGGTAAAGCACTCTATGCCATATTCATCGATGAGACGGTATTTCACACTGACATCAAAAAGCAGGGTAATCGGAAGCTCCTCCCGGAAATAGCGATCAAAATCCTTATCCTTATCCTTATCACTGATCTCCCTCGGCTGAAATGGTTCCTCGGTAAGCTTCAACTCCCATAACCGATTCAGCTTAAACAAACGGAAATCCCTTCGCTCCAGACAGTATCCAAATACATACCAGCCGGCCCATTGAAAGGTCAAATAATAGGGTTCGATCCTCCTCTGGCTGTCACCCTTGCTGCTATAGTACCGAAAGTTGATCCGTCTGTTGCTCAGGATAGCCTCCTTGATTAAGGCAATTTTACCGGTTAAATCACTCTTATAATGGGAAGTAAGATTAATGATTATGCTATCCCGGACCGACACTACATGCTCCTTCTTAATGAAGAATTTGCCCAGAAGCTGATCGGTTCCAACCTTCGAAGTGATACTATCCATTCCCCTGAGCGCAGCCACAACATGCTCCATCTCCTGATAGGTAAGCACACTTTTATCG
Organism: Bacillota bacterium; assembly: GCA_023421075.1. GTDB lineage: Bacteria > Bacillota > Clostridia > Lachnospirales > Lachnospiraceae > Mobilitalea. The sequence continues at coordinate 15,304 of JAEZUM010000004.1, read as the reverse complement.
ATCCGGTAACCATCGGCTATCGAGATCCCGCCATTCCCTCCCTGTGTTGTTACAACCGGGATACCCGCCTTACAAAGATCTTCAATATCACGATTTATGGTTCTCCGTGACACCTCAAATTTCTCTGCAAGAAAAGGAGCAGTTACCTTTTCCTTCTGCAACAATATCATTACAATACCGAGTAATCGGTCTATCTTCATAATAACCCCCACAAGCACCAAACTGCAATTCGCAACCACTACATCTCCTCGATGTTTCCTATCAGCATCGGTGATCCCACCTCATGCTTCTCACAATTCTTCAAGATGGATGTCTCACTATGGTTAGCATAGCAATAGACACATCCGTTTCGACAGGTATTATAAGCACCGATATCCACACTCTGTGCACAGCCACAGGCCAACCTCTGACTCTTATCCTTCTTCCCGGTTAAGGAATGACCACATACCCGCTCCATGAACTCTTTATCAATGCATGCGGCGGACTTTATCCCATCTACCGAAAGATCGATGGTCTCACAGCAGGCACGAAGCTCTATCTGATAGGGCCTTGCAAGCTGCACCAGCTCTGCTGCCAGAAGATGCATCTCCTCTTCTGTTATTTCACGTACAACCTGCTCCTTGACCTGCTTACTGAACTTACTGTAAAGGTCCACAAAGCTGATGGTACAGATCTTAGTATACCCGGACAGCTCTTTCGCATAATCAGCAAACTGCTGTCTGTGATAATCCAAGGTATAGGTATCGTTTAAAATGATCGGGTCATATCTCCACAGAACTCGGTTCTTACCAAGCTTCTCCGACAAATAGCGGAAGGTATCCAGGATATCCCTCTTATCCCGTAGATTCGGCTCAATATCCTTACCATAAGGTGTCAGAGTAAACTGAAAATAGTAGGAATACCCCATCCGGTCTAATTGATCTAATTTATCCATCATCGGCTCCGGATCCTTTGTCCAAAAGACGATACCGTCTATATTCTTAACCGATAACTCTACTCTGCATACTTGTGCATGATTCATCGGATTACGATAAAGAGCATATCCTTCCTCCAGCCGATTCATAAACCATTCGGAATAATAACACGGTAGGTCTGTTCTTCGTGACGCTGACAATATCATAAAAACCTCCGATCGATCCAATCAATTGCTTCAATGACCAGCTTCTTATAATCCTCTTCTCGGTATACCGCTTCTGTTAAAAGCTTCTTCATCTCCCCAGAAGATACGAAGCGAACCTCGTCCACTTCTTCTGCCTGAAGGATACAGTCACTTAATTTAAAATCCGCAATCGCAAACCATACATTGGCAAAGTTATGTTCTCGACGCACTGTCAAAACAGGAAATAGATTATCCTTATCTAGCTTAATACCGAGTTCCTCATCAACCTCACGGATGGCCGCTTCACAGCTGTCTTCTCCACTGATTACCGCTCCGCCGGTGACATCCCAGACCCCCGGTAACAATTCTTTCTTTATGGAACGTCTCTGTATCAGGTACTCGCCTTGAAGATTACAGAGATAGATATGTACACTCATCATATACTCACCAACCTTAAGCTCACTCCCCCGACGGATCACTTTGCCGGTCTTATTACCATGTTCATCAAATACGTCCCACAATTCTACCATCATCGATCTCCTTACGATTGCCTTATATCTCTATATTTTATCAGATGAAAAATCAATGTACAATATCACTTCCTAATTTGGTGGAAATCCACAGAAAAATATACTATAATAAATCAAAGTTAAGATTTGTAAGTTTGCTTATACATTTCGATCGTAGATGGAGATCATGAACAAGCTCTCTGTTCATGGGATAATTCTAATTTGGATCACAATTCGATTAACGAATGAAGTTAGAAGTAACTTACTTAATAAAATACAGATAAAAAGAGGGAGACAATATGCAGACAGATCTATTAATACGAATGGCTACACCGGAAGATGCAAAAGAAATTCTGGACATTTATATTCCTTATATTACGGATACCGCAATCACCTTCGAATATGATATCCCCTCGGTGAGTGAGTTTACCGATCGAATGAAACAGACACTGAGAAAATATCCTTACCTGGTAGCAATCGCAGAAGGTAAAATTATCGGCTATGCTTATGCTTCGGCCTTCAAGGCGCGGGCAGCGTATGACTGGGCAGTCGAAACAACAATCTATCTTAGTCCCGACAGCCAGGGAAAAGGGTATGGGAAGAAGCTATATTATGCAATGGAGAATATATTAAAGAAACAAAATATTATCAACCTTAATGCCTGTATCGCTTATGCTACCGAGGAAGACGCATATCTTGATAATACCAGTACTCTCTTTCACGAGCACCTGGGTTATAAGAAGGTAGCTCACTTCACACAGTGCGGCTATAAATTCGGTACCTGGTACGACATGATCTGGATGGAGAAGATGCTCGGAGATCATCCCTCACAGCCCCAACCGGTAATCCCGATTACAGAATTGACAATGGACTAATTGAAACATACAAAAAATGGAGAGCATCAGATGCTCTCCATTTTGTTATAGTCGAGGCGACAAGATTTGAACTTGCGACCTCTGCGTCCCTAACGCAGCGCTCTAGCCAAGCTGAGCCACGCCTCGATTTTGGTACCGTCCGTTTTGGACAGCAAAGTTATTATATTATGACAACCCCTGTTTTGTCAACACAAAGATTATATTTTTTCAAAGGAATTTACTGCCAGAGAAAACCTCCCAAAATTTAGTATTCTCTGGCAGCGTTTTATGTAATAACTCCTAATCAAATGATCCACTGCTGAAGTCGGATCCACCGGCATCAATGCTGCCCGAGTCAAAGCTTCCTGTATCAAAGCTACCGGTATCAGTGCTATCATTACTGCTTCCATTGAAGGAACCTGGATTTGGATCCATATAATCCGGGATACCATTATGATCCGTGTCTACATTATGAGGCTCCAGATAATCCGGTACTCCATCATGATCTCGGTCTATTTGATCCTGTTCCATGTAATCCGGAACTCCGTTAAAATTCATATCTCCTGCACCGGGATGCATCGTATTATTCATATGCATCGATTGATCGTTCGGTCTCGCATTCCTACCAGGGTAATTCCTTCCTTGATTTCTGAACATGGACATGATCAGTGAACCGATGATGAATAATATAAAAATATAGAATATTCCCGACATATTAATTATTCTCCTCTCCTAGGTGCCCTCGATTGATCCAAAGCACTCTTACCCAGGGCCTTTTTTCTTACCAAATAATAACATTTATACTGTGGGATTGCAATAACTAACAAGACGCTTCTTTATTGACAACAAAAAAGCACTCTTACGAGTGCTTTAAAGCTGTTGGGCAGACTTGAACTGCTGACCTCCTCATTACCAATGAGGTGCTCTACCAGCTGAGCTACAACAGCATATGCAGGCTAATTGAATTGATCGTATTATTTCACATAAGCGATTGTTTGTTTTATATCACTGAAGTGATCGCCTTATATCACTTTGAGTACCTGATTTAATTTCGTCTTAATTCTAGTCAATGCATTATCGATTGTCTTCGGTTCCTTTCCAAGAACTTCTGCAATCTGTACATACTTCAGATCCTGCATATATAATCCTAAGACTTGTTTCTCCAGGTCGCTCAGACGCCTTACAAGTTCATATTCTATCATACTGGTATTCTCTTTGTCAATAACTAATTCTTCAGGATTTGATACATTTTTCTGGTATATTATGTCAACTAGGTTTTCCTTCTCCTCCATATCGCCGTTATCCCCATAAGCAGGGGCATAGAGCGATATGTAGGTATTGAGTGGAATATTTTTCTTGCGGTTGGAAGCCTTAATCGCACTATAGATTTGTCTGGAGACACACAAATCAGCAAAGTTAAAGAAGGAATTATCTCTTCCTGTCTGATAATCCCTGATTGCTTTGTATAATCCGATCATCCCCTCCTGGATCAGATCGTCCTTATCCCCTCCGATTAAAAACAGTGCCTTTGCCTTACTGCGTACAAGATATTTATATTTTTCCATCAGATAATCAACGGCCGGCTGATCCCCTTGCTTGATACGCTCTATGATTTCCTCATCCGATAATGAATCATATTTTACCACAGCTCCCACAACAAAATCCTCCTTAGCCTCTATAACACATTGTGCCGGTCTTATCCTCAGTTCAAAATCCAGTCGTATCCTTGTCTATTTATTACATTGTTCTTTGTCTTACGATCTCGTACGCTAATACACCCATAGCTACTGAGGCATTCAGAGAATCCACCTTACCAAACATAGGTATCTTTGCCGTATAATCACACTTCTCCTTGATTAATCTGCCTACCCCTTCTCCTTCGCTCCCGATTACTAGACCTATGGGTCCTTTTAGGTTCACACGATACATCAGCTCACCATCCATATCCGCGCAGACAAACCAGAGTCCTTTTTCCTTCAGCTCTTCGATTGTGGTTGCAAGATTAGTTACCTTCGCTACGGGAAGATAATTAATCGCTCCGGCACTGGTCTTTGCTACGGTAGCAGTCAACCCCACCGCACGACGCTTCGGGATAATAACACCGTGGGCTCCTGCCTGATGCGCCGTACGAATGATTGCTCCAAGATTATGCGGATCTTCTATACTGTCAAGCAATACGATGAAGGGTGGCTCATCCTTATCCGTCGCTGCCTGGAGAATATCTTCTACTTCTGCATATTCATATGCAGCGGCATAAGCGATAACACCCTGATGCTTCTCTGTGGAGGATAATTGATCCAGTCTCTCCTTCTTTACAAAGGTAATGATCGCATCCGTCTTCTTCGCTTCACGAATGATGGACTTAATCGGCCCATCCTGACAGCCGTCCAGTACAAACAGACGATCTATCGTCTTACCTGCGCGAAATGCCTCCATTACAGCATTACGGCCTTCTATTGTAAATTCTTCATATCTCATGGTACACCTCTAACCTTTCAACCGCAATCCAACGGTTACATGATTGTTATAATTCATGTGTCATACTATATTATCACACACGATCTGTATTCTATTATACCTGGTACATCTCTTCGTAATATTTCTGGTAGTCGCCCTTTGTCACATGCTCCATCCAGTCCATATTATTAAGATACCACTCAATCGTCAGTTTAATTCCTTTCGCAAAGGGTGTCTCGGGCTCCCAGCCAAGCTCTGATTTTATCTTGTCCGGTGCGATCGCATAACGGAAATCATGACCCTTACGATCCTCTACATAAGTAATCAGCTCCCGGCTGACATTATTACGTCTCGGATCCCCGTCTGGCAATATCTCCAGTAAGGTATCGATGATGGTGGTTACTATCTCGATATTTCTCTTCTCATTATGTCCGCCTACATTATATACCTCGCCAACTCTGCCACCTTCAGCGACCATATCAATCGCCTTCGCATGATCCGTGACATAGAGCCAATCCCTGACATTCTTCCCTGTTCCGTATACCGGAAGATTTTTACCGGCTAATGCATTGTTAATCATCAGAGGGATAAGCTTCTCCGGGAACTGATAAGGACCATAATTGTTACTGCATCGGGTGATGTTCGCCGGAAAGCGGAAGGTGTCTACATAGGATTTCACGATAAAATCCGCACTCGCCTTACTGGCGGAATACGGGCTGTGAGGATCCAGAGGGGTTGTCTCATAGAAAAATCCCTCATCTCCTTCCAGAGAACCATATACCTCATCTGTCGAAACCTGAACATATTTCTTATTCGGAAGATAGCCTTCCTCTGTCTGCCAGGCTAATTTGGCTGCATTGAGTAGATTGAGCGTCCCTAAGACATTCGTATTCACGAATACCTCCGGATTACGGATACTACGGTCCACATGACTTTCTGCGGCAAAATGAATGACACGGTCTATCGCATGTTCTTCAAAAACCTTCAGCACAGCTTCCTTATCACAGATGTCAACTTTGAGAAATTCATAATTGCTCCGTTTCTCCACTGACTTCAGGTTCTCAAGATTTCCTGCATAAGTGAGAGAATCCAGGTTGATAATTCGAATTTCCTCCTTATATTTTTCAAACAAATATAGAATGTAATTTGATCCAATAAAGCCGGCACCGCCGGTCACCAGATAGGTTCTCATATATTTTCCTCACTAATCATATTGTTAACTGCAAAACTAGCTTTGCAGAGCTTCCTGCTGTAGGTATTCCTGAAAGGCTTCTTTCCAGTCCTTCATATAATAACCATGACGCTCTCTGAGCGCTTTGTTGTCCAAAACCGAGTACATGGGTCTCTTCGCCGGGGTAGGATATTCACTGGTCGAAATCGGCTCCACCGTAATGTCAATCCCTGCCTCCTGAAAAATAGTCTGTGCAAATCCATACCAGGTCGTGCTACCCTCACAGGTTGCATGATAAATTCCGAAGCTGTCTGTCTCCATCAGAAAAATAATCGCTCTTGCCAGCTCCAGAGCACTGGTTGGTGTTCCATATTGATCCGCTACTACCCGCACCTTGCTATTGGTCTCGGCCAGACGAAGCATCGTCTTAACAAAATTCTTGCCCTCACCATATACCCAAGCGGTACGCAGAATAAAGAATTTGCTGCAATTCGCACGTACGAAGACATCTCCTGCTTGCTTCGTCCTGCCGTATGCACTGATCGGGTTTGTCTGGAAGTCTTCTTCATAGGGCTCAAAGGCCATTCCGTCAAACACATAGTCCGTAGATACATGAACCAGCTTGGCGTTGATACTCTCAGCTGCGTTAGCCAAATTCTTAGGTCCGAGTGCATTAATCTGATATGCCTTATCCTCCTGGCTCTCACACAGGTCTACTGCAGTAAATGCAGCGCAATTGATGATAATCTCAGGCATATTCTTTTCTATGTAAGCTTTTACTTCTAATTCATTTGCTATATCCAAAGCCTGTATGGCTTTATCATCACTCGTAAATACATCTGTACGCAGCAGCTCATATTGGCTTTGACTCTTCAATAATTGAAAGAGTGCCAGTCCCAGCTGACCGGATGCTCCGGTGATCATAATTCGCTTCATATGATATCCATACCTTTCTTATCCTGTTGCGTTGGAACATTCCATGCGGATATATTCTCCCACAAATCCACCTATAGTATAATCAATTCAAAATCAAATATCAATCCTTTTTCAATTTCCTTCCGCCTCGTAGGCAGCAATCTAACCATTAATCATAATGCTGATTGGGGTTAGGTTGCTGATCCCATTGGGATTGAACCGTCAGTGGCATTGAAAATGCTGCAGGAACACCTACGATGCTTTCCTGCAGCTTCAAAGCTTATAACCATCTTATTTTATTAAGTATATTTTGCCTTTTCCTGTATTAGCTGATCATACCGCCTACCATTCCGCTCAGGCTGCAGATCAGAAAAGTAGTCAACAGATTGCTCAGCGGTAAAGGCTCTGCACGGTTCATCGCTATGGATACCACCATAAGAATGATAAAATAGAACACTCCCATGATGAGTCCCCAAATAAATTTTTTTTGTTCCGCTTTCTTTCCTACAAAGAAGCCTCCGATAAAAGTAGATAAAATGTAGGCTACGATGATACCTCCGCTGATTATCGTACCGGATAAATCAAGTTTCAGCATAAGGAAGGACAATAGAAGCAGTATAAACGCTGTAATAATATAGGAAAAAAGAAGTCCCTTCAGCACTGCAAACATCTTTGTATTTTGACGGATCGCCTTTTCCATAGGACACCTCCAGGTCATTTATACTAGATGTATATTAGCTTTGTCTTAAATATATACCAACTGCTTAAGACAAGTGCCTATTCCGGTAGTAAGCCATCCTCCGAATATTTACAGCCGGCATTCCATAACAGCCATTCCTCATAGCCGGTCTCAGTCACTCCCCTGATTTGCTCCTGAAGCTCCTTGGCGCCATATTTCATATGGGGCTTTATCCAGGTAGCCGTAAAATCCTGGAGCCAAGGTCGAACGATTGCCTTATGCTCCTGTTCCGGTATCTGCTCCAGCTTCTCCTTCGATGCCGTCAAAGCCTTGCTGATTATATTATAAGGTTCAAGATCCGGGTACTTAATTCCATAATTACCTTCGCCGTAATGGCTGGGATAAATCATCGGACAGATATAATCCAGATATTTTGCCATCTCTACATAATTCTGTCCAACCAAGCCTGCATCGATATTACTGCTGATGATTGTACCGTAAACATCCGCAGATACATATACTCCAAGTGGCTTCAAGTTTTCATAAGCATATTTGGTAAATTCCAGAATGATTTCTTCCTTTGTCTTGTCCTTCGCATCTTTTCCAAAATCTGCTTTGGCAATACCATTGCCGGTTGAGAAACGGATATAATCAAATTGTATCTCATCAAAACCGATTGCTGCAGCCTGGGAGGCAACCTCGACTAAGTATTTCCATACCTTTCGATTATAAGGATTCACCCATCCCTCTCCATTGTTATCAAGATAGAGTGACCCATCCTTATTCCGAATCGCCAGGTCTTTACGCTTGTCCGCTAGATAAGGATCCTTGAATGCAACAATACGCGCTATCAGATAAATATTCTTATCCTTCAACTTCGTAATTAAATCCTCAATATTACGAATGGTATTCGTTGTAGCGCCAATCTCCTTTGCAAGAGCACTTTCCATCTTATAGGTAATCTTACCATGATCGTCCTTGATATCAATTACCATCGTATTGATTTCCGTCTTATCTACCATAGATATTAAATCTTCCAGCATATCGGATCCCGCTATGGATGAAGTTACATAGATCCCTTTTACCTTCACCGGAACGCGTGTATCCATCACCTCAACCACTTCCTCTGTGATCGGTGGTAACGTCGGAGCTGGGGTAGGGGTAGGCGCTACCGTTATTGTGGCCTGTGGTTGCTGAATTTCAGAGGACCGGACGTCTTGCTCCCCTTGTGCGAATAACTGACCTTCCTCCGTCAGCCCGTCTGTCCCTTCCTCTTGGGTCTTCTCCTTCGCATTCAATATAGAAGCTTCGGGATCGATACGCATTCGAATCGAATAATAGACTCCGGCCACTACCCCAATTATAACCAATACAAGAATTATGATTTGTGGCAGCTTACTCCTTCTTCGTCCCCTCTTTTTGTAAAAACTACTGTAATCTATATACATATCCTTCTTTTTACTCATATTGTACCCTACTTTTCTATTGTGCTTCGCCTATGTAGTAACCGCTCCTGCCATTTTAATGTCCTTCTAGGCATATCTTTTAATCCTTTTATCTTTTTAACTGATTCTGAACCTTATTGAATACCGCTATGATATCAGGGTCGTACAGTGACCCGGAGTTTCTGTTGATCACCTCAAGGCATTCTGATGGAGTATAAGGCTCTTCCAATCCCCAACCACGAAGCAACGCATCATAATCATCTACAATTGCGACAATCCTGGCACAGATCGGAATATCTTTCCCTACTTTCCCGGACGGATAACCCTTTCCATCCCATCTTTCGTGATGATACTTAGCGATATTAATCGCCATTCGGATGAATTCATTGCTTTCATTCAGGTGAAGAATTTCCTCCAAGGCTTTTGCTCCTTCGGTGGTGTGTGCCTCAAACAATGCTTCTTCCTCCTTCGTCATCAAGGATAACGGCATGGTGAATATCCGGCTTTCGATCGCTATCATTCCGATATCATGGAGTAATGCTGCCTTTTCAATTACATCGATAAAGCTGTTTGTAACCTGCTCCTTGAACTTTGGAGACAGCTGCAGGCCTAAGGCGAGAATTCTGCTGTTATCTCCCACTCTCTCCATATGCTCTCTTTTTATATCATTTCCCAAGGTATACAGCTTTGCCAAGGCCTCAACAACATTCTTATTTCCTTCGTAAATCTTTCGTATCTGATCATTAATAATTTTATATAGCTTCTTATTATATACTTCCAGCTCCTGTTGCATTTTATACATCTTCAGATGTGTATTAATCCGCATGGTGACTTCTTCCACCTCAAAGGGTTTTGTGATGAAATCAACAGCACCAAGCTGAAATCCTTTGATTTTATCCTCTGTTGTATTCAAAGCAGTAATAAAGATTACCGGAATATCCCTTGTATTGGCATTCTTTTTCAGCATGGAACAGAAAACAAAGCCGTCAATCTCAGGCATTGAGATATCTAAAAGGATCAGATTCGGAAGCAGGGCCTCGATGGCACTCACTGCCTGCCTTGCACTCGTTACCGGACGGGCGATATATCCGGCTTTTCGTATCATCTCTGTTAAAACCGCTAAGTTAGCGTTTACATCATCCACGACTAATATATTTGGTGGCGAAAATGACATATTTTCCATCGTATTCTCCGTTCTGTGGTTATGAGCACATTATAACTACTTAGGGAATGTAAGTCTTAAGCTCATTCATTAGTGTAATTGATGCATCATGGTTTTCCTTACGGACAGCCAGCAACAGACGAAATACAATCTTAGTTATATCTCCAAACTCCGGTGTTAACTGCTGTTTAATATAACCTGTCAGCTCCTCTGCCTTGTCCCAGCTTTCCATTTCGATACAGATCGATAATTTCTCTAAAACCGATGCAATATTTTTAAGGATTACATCTCTCGACAAACTCACAGCGCCTGCAGTCCTTGGAGAACCGCCTGCTTCCTTTAATAATCGATCAATATATCTGATATAGTTAATCTCTTGATTGATTTTACCATTATTATTGGTATCGGCTAAATCGTTATAATAATTTATGTCATTTGATCTTAAATCACTGTCATTTTCAATTTGTGTGTCAGTCTCTTCAACCGGCAGACTCAAACGAACAGAAAACGAAAAGGTACTACCTTTACCTCTCTCACTGTCAACACCGATCATCCCACCCATCGTTTCTACCAGCTTCTTGCTTATAGCAAGACCAAGTCCGGTTCCTCCGAATCTTCTTGTAATTGAACCGTCAACCTGACTAAAGCTCTGAAATAGCTTATCCTTGTCCTCTGTACTAATTCCGATACCGGTGTCTATCAATATGAAGAACAGCTCCACCCATTGATGCGTCTGCGAAAGCTTCGCTACCTCTAATGTAATATGACCGATGGTAGTAAACTTTACTGCGTTGGAGAAAAGGTTATTCAGAATCTGTGTCAATCTGAATTCATCCCCAATAACTCGATCCGGGATATCATCCGCAATATATAATCTCAAATTTAAGCCCTTATCGTTAATTCTGGGCCGGTTAACATTCACAACGGCATTAATAAATTCGCGAAAGCTGAATTCTCTTTGCTCTAGAACCATCTTTTGATTTGTTAGCTTTGCATAATCCAGCATATCATTAATCATGGAATCCATGTTATTACAGCAATGTCTGATCAGTTGAATCATCTCAATCTGGTTTGGCTGCAGCGGTGTATCCAAAAGATTATTACTCAATCCCAGGATCCCATTTACCGGAGTCCTTAGCTCATGTGTTACATTGGCTGTTATTTCATTACGATTACTGTTAAGGTACTCTATGTCATTCTCCATTTGTTTCATCTTGTGCAGGACTTCTTTATAATCCGTAATGTTTTTTGCAACACATAGGCCCAGGTATTCTTTTGCCTGTTGAAAAACCGTTATCTTTAATTCCACCGGAAAACAGGTCTGGTTCTTGCGGTATGCAATTGCTTCCTCCGGTTTCTCCAAGCATTCTAAGAACTTCAGTGAATTATTTTCATACTTCACCGTATTCTTAAAGATATCCTGTATCTTAATTCTCTTAATCTCTTTGTGATACCCCAGTTCCTTCATAGCCATAGTATTACAATCTGTTATTCGACCTTCCCGATCAAAAAACAACATAATGCCTCTGGTATTCTCGAGAAGTAACCTGTGTTTCGTATTAATATTATGAAACGATAAAAAACCCATTGTATTTCCTCATCCCTTTTAACGATATAACCTATTGATAATAAACCAATTGCAAGTATATGATTGTGTTCCTTTTAAATTTTACAATATATATTTCGAATCGCATAAATTTGACATACAATCTTATGAATTGTTGTTGACATCAATATTTTTCTAGATATATAATAATTTATGAATAATATACACAAATCGTATAGTTCTAATACTGGAGGATAGCCAAATGAATTTTAATGCACGTCTAAAACAATTAAGACAGAAAAACAAACTTACGCAGGGTGAATTGGCTGATATTCTCGGATTGAAACCAACTGCAATTTCTAATTATGAATCGGAAAGGAACGAACCCTCCTTCGATAAGCTTATCGCCCTGTCAAAATACTTTGACGTATCCTGTGACTATTTACTTGGTGTAACTGATTCCTATCTACCCGTCGGCGGGGAAGTGTTGGATAAGGATATTGTTGAATTATTTGATTTGTATCAACAATTATCCCCGGAAAGCGTAATCGATATTAAGAACTATGCAAAATATCTGATCTATAAGCAGGAACAATAATATAAGCTTTCCTTTATGTCTGTCTATGATATGTGTAATAATGATTCTAATTTATTTGAATGAAATAGATAATACGATAGCAAAAAAAGCTCCTCTTACCAGTTAATACTGTAGAAAGAGGAGCATTTTTATGTCATGTGTATTATCACATTGTTAATTATGCGTTAGCTCCGCAGCATTTCTTATACTTTTTACCGCTTCCGCAAGGGCAGGGATCATTTCTTCCGACCTTCTTGTCCTTTACTACAGTACCGGATTGCTTCTGCTCACGATATAATTCTTTTCTGCGTTCCGGTGTGAGAAGAGCATCCCACTCCTCCAGCTCATAAAGCCACTCAGCATGTGCACCTACCATATTATAGTATAGCTTCTCCTTGTCAAAGGCTAAGCTTACCTTGGTCTCTTCATCCATCTCTTCGATCGGGTTCGGCTTCACCAAGCTATCATTGATACCATCCAAGAATCCAACAAAGAACTTTAATTCAGTATCGAATTCTTTGGCGAGATCTGCAACGGATCCCTCCCAAACTTTATCTGCATCTGCAAGTAATACCTTATAGATATCTTTCTCGATGTTAAAATAATTTGCCCAGAACATCTGGCCGGTTTGATTATTCATATCATTGGCATATGCATAATCTCTCCAATCTTGTAATAAACTCATGGTTTTCATCCTTTCACGTGTTAATAACGTTTTCTACTACCGGCTTATATGCCTACCTTTCCATTGACTTGTGCAGAATATTTCACACACATTGCAGGCATCGGCATAAATTTTGAGTTCGAATGAATACTTTTCTATCATTCTCACTACTTTCGTTACGATTATACCATGACTATATAGAAATTACCAATATGAAATAATTTTTTATTTAATGTATAAATAATCTAATTGTGCATCATAATAGTAATATCCTAATAAGGAACTTGGTTCCGTTGTAAGGATGTAAATGCGTATGCTCTTTCATAATTGGATTCCCCCTCCAATTATGATCACAAAAGAGAAGTTAAATACTTATCCTCCCCTTTTTAGTAGACAGCCCTCCACAAAGACGTGGCGGGCTGTTTGCTTTTCCTTATTTTATCGTGCTTTCATAGATTTATTACCATTCTTCTTGCATGAATTTTTACCTATAATAATTGCTTTTGACACCAGCTTTACACCAGTTGATAATTTAAAGTGATAAACCACCCTCAAAATCAGGGTGGTATCAAAATTCTTATTGTCTTTTTGAATGATATTGATTACTCGGTTGACTTACTGTAAGCATATCACGATTTATAGGATAGCCGGTTTCCGTAGTAAATACCAAATTCTCCAAACCTCTTTTGCCTTCCACTTATCACCCAGATTCAACCGACTTTCGTCTTTGGGTAGATACATCCACCACAAAACGTGACTCAGCTGCAGTACTGTATAATTCCGATCCAAATGATCAGATCGTTCAGGAATTCAAGAAATATCTCGAGAATAAAATTAAAACAAGCCGGTTCCTTATCCATCTGGACAGGGTTCCGGCTATTTTATTAACTATGGGTGTACAGCCTTAGCTAGAGTTATTCTTTGTTCAATGTATTCATTAATGCTTCCTGAAGGACTTTGGAAAAGTTTACTCCTGCTCGTTCCGCTTCTTCATTAAGCCAATAAGGAATAGTACAATTCTTCTTTATCGCTCTGTTATATGCGCATTATATACGCATTATCATTGAACATAGTGAAAATAAACTACTTTCCGGGTTGCTTCTGAGGCCTCCAATTGCTTTTGAAGAAACTTCCACTATCGTCCTCGTTAAATGTACCGAATGCCTTCATGTCAGAGGAATTATTCTCATTATAGGTTCTTTCTGCAAAAAGAGTACTGTCAAGTGAAATAAAATGTACATCCGATTATTCGAAGGAATAACATCTTCTTCCTTCTTCCACATTAATCTCTTGTACTAAATTCACCAATCAATGCGAGCGGGGATGCCCAATTATAAGGCACTCATTGTATTCTATCTTCATATTTATATTCGGACAAATCAATCGTACCTGTGAGGTCGTATTCCTCCTTAAGGCGTTCATAGGCAGCTTTACGGCTATCCAAGTAATCATCAATGTTTTTACTTGTTAAGAGAATTCCAAAATCGTTCATTGAGGTCTTACCTGACATGATGTCAATCATTTTATTGCCAACCTCCACTTTATAATGACTTTCGTTATAGAAGTTATAAGGATTCATCGTAACAGAATTCGGACCGCTAAAATTCCATACCTCTCCAAAGATCGATACGATTTCTTTTAAATAATCCCAATATTCTTCACTCTCAAATTCATATAGCTCTGTAATTGCAGTTGCTCCAATCACAACGACAAGCTCCACATTATTTTCTTGGCATTTATTCTTTATCTGCTTCATGGCATTAAGGCTACTGCTAATCGCTCCGACAGGAGGATCTTGGTAAAAAAGTTTATTTAAGCTTGCATCGTAATCATAAAGTACATTTCTGTTTGCATAGGATACAGGACCTCTTTCCTCCATATATTTATAATAGTGTCCCAGGTCCATATCACCTGCCATGGTTACGGGATACATCCCTGTAGTAGTTGTCGCCGCATCCTTCTTAAAGTTTTCTGTAAGTTTAGTTATACTTGTTTTAACATTTTTACCTAAAAACTCAATAAATTCCTTTATTTGAGAGTTCCCTGTTACTACCGCCGGAGTCACATAGGCGTCACCATAGGATTCTCGATTATATCGACGCACCTCCGGTCCACTGATATGCAAGAGTATCTTCTTAACATCCGTATTCTCTATAATAAAATCCGTGTACAGCATATATTCCCTGAAATTTCCGGATAGAACCCAAGTATTATAGTAGCTATAAA
>JAEZUM010000002.1 GCA_023421075.1 Bacillota bacterium | reverse complement strand
ATTTGCCATCCGGCTTCCTTCAGATTCGCAGTCACCTACGACACCCTTGCCATTGGCTATGTCCTTCCCACTACCGGGCGGACTCGGGACTTACACCCGTTGAAACGTGCGCCCGCCGGGCGCACATCGAAAAGGTTCTATCTTAGGAAATACGACTTATGTATCCCTAAGATAGAACCTTTATTAATAACCACGATACAGAAATCCTTCCTCCTGTATACGCAAATGCGACTTTCCAAAACTATATTTTGTCCAGAACTTCCTTCAGCTTCTCCCACAACTGTTCCCAGTTGTAATCCGGATTCTCAAGAAGGTAGGTTGGAATCGGCAGTTTCTCCAATATTTCCAGCTCCAAGGTCTTTCTCATCTCAAAATACTGTACCATTCCGGAGAAGCCCTTTAAAGCATGAAGCTGACCAAAGGGTGCCTTCTCGATATATTCAACAACCCGATCCCTCCAGACCTGTTCTCCCTGTTCGTTGACTCTAACCTCGGATACTCTTCGGATTGTCTCCTTAATATCTGTTTGATTCAGATAAATCAGAATAGGGTCCAGAACCTTCACCGTAGAGATTAACCGCATCAGATATTCTTTGATTTCTTCTTTAGATTTATTATGAAACAGCAGAAGCTCATTGATATGATTTTGCAAGAAGGCACATTCAAATATGATATATTCATCCACAGACGCCTTCTCTTTACCGAAGTTTATCCACTTATTAAGGTGTAAATCCACAAATACCTCGGGACTAACCCGATTATCATATACCTCAAAGCTCTCCATACATTGATAAAACTCCGGATCCTCTATGGAGAACCTTGTATAGGGCACTATATAGTAATCGCCCTCCTGATACATATGCTCGGTCATTCTCTTCTCATAGTCCGGAAACCGGTCGACCACACTCTGAAAGCGCTCCTTGGGAATGCATGCACACCAGGCCAGATCCGCAGGATGACTCGCTCCTTCTTCATAGAACAGAGTGCGCTTTCTAGCCGCCAGATAATCGGCTGCTTTTGAAGCCAGCGTCGTCTTGCCGGAACCGGGAATTCCTTCGATCAATATCAATTTGGCCATAACTATGCTCCTCCTACCTTATTAGATTACACGATGGCAAGCTTATCCAGAATATCGGTAAGATATGCCAGTGTAATACCATAATTGGTCATAGGAACCTTCTGCAGCTTCGCCTGCTCAACACGACTCATCACATATTTACGGTTAAACATGCAAGCCCCGCATTGGATGATCAGGTCATATTGGGTCAGGTCCTTCGGAAAATCATTCCCACTTACATTCACTATAGTTAAACCTTCTCCGACCTTCTTGCGAAGCATTCTAGGAAGCTTTTCTCTACCGATGTCCTCCTCCAGAGGAACATGGGTACAAGCTTCTGCGATTAATACTCTCGACTGTGTGGTCAGCCTGTCTAAGGCTTTTGCACTCTCTATAAAGTACTCGATATCTCCTTTATGGCTGGCAAATAATACAGAGAAGGAAGTCAGCATACTCTCAGCAGGCTTTTTCTCATATACCAATTGAAAGACCTGAGAATCCGTAATGATCAGCTTGGGCGGCTTCACGAAGCTTGCTAAGGCATCCTCGTATTTGTCCGCGGTACTGCTTAGAACGATACACTTCTTATCCAGTAGCTCTCTCAGCGTCTGCACCTGGGGTAATATCAGACGACCCTTAGGAGCCTGAATATCCTGAGGCATCACAAGCAGCACGGTATCTCCTTCACCAACCAGATTACCTAAGATGCTCTTTGTATCAAAATCCTCCGGAATCTTACGAATAATCTCCTCTCGGATCTTTTCAATGCCAAGCTTAGATATTGCACTTATTTTGATCGGCTCTTCCTTCATGGCTTCCACGATCTTATTGCGGATTTTATCGGTATTACTGATCTGATCGATCTTATTGATGACCATAATGACCGCTGCTTTATGCTCCTTAAAGGCTCTTGCCCACTCCAACTCCTGAGCGATATCCTCTTCACTGCATACGATCAGGGCAACATCGGTCTTCTCCATCGCAAGCTTTGTCTTTTCCACTCTCATTTGACCCAGATAACCGCTGTCATCAAATCCGGCCGTATCGATCAAAACGCAAGGTCCAATTCCATAGATCTCGATTGTTTTATAGACAGGATCCGTCGTAGTACCGGCGACATCGGATACCAAAGCGGTATTATGGCCGGTCAAAGCATTAATCAAGGTTGATTTACCACTATTTCTCTTTCCGAAGATACCGATATGAAGCTGATTTGCTCTTGGTGTACTATTTAAACTCATGCTCTATTCCTCTCTGCAGTTCCCTGCGTAACGTTCTTATCAAATCTCACTACGCTAATTATAACAAATCATATCAAAAAATCCATAGTTAATCCGATGGGACTTAACCACTCCTAGAAGCGGAAATCCCTGCTACCTTTCGCAATCTTACTAAGGTTAGCCTTTGCGATACCAAGTACCTTTTCATTGGGAATGTGGGTTAACTCTTCTTCTATCAGAGCTTCACCCTTCCTTTGTGTATCCTCTGTGGCATAATCCTCCAGATATTCCTTCAGTGTCATCAACGCATTGGGCTGACAGCAGTTTGCAATCTGACCGGACTTCACCAGACTCATAAAACGGTCCCCGGTTCTGCCTTCCCGGTAACAAGCAGTACAGAAGCTGGGAATGTGTCCTAAGGATAATAACCAATTCACGATCTCATCCAGGGTTCTGGTATCCTCAACATCGAATTGAGCAGAACTCTCTTCCTCCGGTTCGGGAGCCGCATATCCGCCGACACTGGTCTTGGAGCCTCCGCTGATCTGGGATACTCCGAGCTTTAATACTCTCTCCCTACTCTTTTGAGATTCACGGGTAGATACGATAATACCGGTATAGGGAACCGCAATTCTAAGAATTGCCACGATCCTCTCAAATATTTCATCCGAGATGGCATCTTTGAAGCTGGAGGCATCGATATCGTCGGCAGGACGTATTCTCGGTACACTGATTGTATGAGGTCCGACTCCCATTGCTGCCTCCAGATGCTCTGCATGCATCAAGATTCCTGCAAAGTCATAGCGGTACATATTTAGGCCGTACAGAACCCCCAGACCCACATCATCGATTCCGGCCTCCATCGCACGATCCATAGCCTCGGTATGATATGCATAATTATGCTTCGGTCCGGTGGGATGAAGCTTTTCATAGTTATCCTTATGATAAGTCTCTTGAAACAGGATATAAGTACCGATTCCGGCATCCTTCAATTTGCGATAATCCTCCACCGTCGTTGCTGCAATATTTACATTAACCCTGCGAATCTCTCCGTTCTTATGCTTAATGGAATAGATCGTATTGATACTCTCCAGAATATAATCAAGGGGATTATTCACCGGATCTTCCCCTGCCTCCAGGGCTAACCGCTTATGTCCCATATCCTGCAGGGCTATTACCTCGCGTCGTATTTCCTCCTGTGTCAGTTTCTTACGTGGAATATGCTTATTTACGTAATGATAAGGACAGTAAACACAACCGTTAACACAGTAATTGGAGAGATAGAGCGGAGCAAACATTACGATACGGTTGCCATAGAATTTCTGTTTAATCTTAACAGCAAGCTCATACATTCTCTGTACCTGATCTTCCTGCTCACATTCCAATAATACGGAGGCTTCACGATGAGTGATCCCTTTGAAATCTTCTGCCTTCTTCAAAATCTCATCAATTAATTCCCTGTTATTCTTATTTGCTTTGGCATATTCTAAGGTATCGAGGATCTCCTCATGGTTGATAAATTCCTCTGCCTTCTTACTCATTATATCATACATAGATTATTCTCCTCTTCACTATAATCGCCACGATCAACCGTTAACTCATATCCAATCTTCTTCATTCGACGGTCCAGGCAGAAGCGGCATTCTGCAGCCTCATCACCGGTACAGATCTTATTATCATATAATTCATAATTTTTACGTACCGAGGTTGGTGACAGATTCGGCATTACTACATTAGCTCCGGAGAGAATCCCCTCTTCTCTTCCGTTTGGATGAATTGTCCCAAGCGCAGTGGTAGCGGGGATTAGCGTGCTGGGGAGCATAAGACGCAGGATACTGATCAGGGTTAATGTCAGCTCCATAGAGCCTTTCTCTTGCTCCGCAAAGGGTGTCTCATGATGCGGAAGGAAAGGTCCGATTCCTACCATCTGTGGAGATAATTCCTTCAGGAACATTAGATCCTCAACAATATGTTCCGATGTCTGATAGGGTGACCCCACCATGAAGCCAGCTCCTACCTGATAACCGATTTTCTTTAGATCCTTCAAGCATTGCTTACGGTTCTGGAGCGTAAGACCTGCCGGATGCAGCTTACTGTAATGCTCCTCATTGGCTGTCTCATGACGAAGGAGATAACGGTCTGCGCCTGCCTCGTAGTACTTAAGATAACTCTCATAGCTCTTCTCTCCGACGGAGAGAGTTAATGCGCAATCCGGAAAATTCTCCTTAATCATACGGATCATTGCTACCATATCCTCGTCGGAATAGCTACCATCCTCGCCACCCTGTAATACAAAGGTACGAAAGCCCAACTCATGTCCTTCCTTACAACAGTCATAAATCTGCTCATTGGAAAGACGATATCTGGTAACGCAACGGTTACTCCTTCGAATACCACAGTAATAACAGTCATTCTTACAATAATTCGTAAATTCGATTAAGCCTCTGGTATAGATTCGGTTGCCAAAATGCTTGATTGCAACAGCTCTTCCTCTCTCCCTGAGATAGGTTCGGTCTTCGTCACTCATTTGGGTTAACAGAGCAAGAAAACCCTCCCTACTAAGCATTCTCTGCTCCTCTAATTGGTCAATTAATTTTCTGATATCAGCCATATTCTTCTCCATTTTCTTCGAAATAAAAAAATCCTTACGTCAATAAGGCGTAAGGATAGTATCGTCCAATATAGGCAGCTTCAGGAATCCTATGGTCACAGCTTCTGTGCTTATGCCTCGGAGTTCAGTAAAGATACCGTGTTGGTGCTCTATTCTTCGCCTTTCACGCGGGCGTACCCTTGTGGTCAGAACGAGTTATTTGTTATTTATTTAACAATTATATACCATTTAATGAGTTTTGTAAATAGGTATTTTTTGATCACTTTATTCTCTCTTTCTTTTTACACTGCCAGGCTTCCCCTCTCTTGATAAGGATAATCTCATCAAATGCAAGAGGATTTCTCTGCTTCTCACCTTCATAGATCAAAGCACGTACGGTAACCTCATCGGAATCATTGAAGGAGATCGGATTCCAGATTAGCTCCCCTTTGTTATCATCCTGGGAATAGGTGACGGGATAGCTATTATGCTGCGCGGTAATTCCAATCGGTTTCTTCGTAGCCGAATCCCAACTGCGGATCATTCCCCCACTTACTTGCCATTCAATGAGGTAGCGTTCCGGCAGCCGATCGGATTGTACCGATAGTCCAAGCCCCCAGCTTGAGGACAATCTGGAATAGGTTCCCTCACATTGCAGAAAATCATGCTCGGATAGCGCTGTTAGCTGCTCATTCTTGCCGGTATTGAGCAAAACAGCATAGACACACTCCCTCTCTCCGAATCGACAGGTGATCAGAAACAGTCTCCTCCAATCACGGTCATAATCCCTTGAATTGGAGCTAAGATAAAGTGACATGTGTTGCGCTAATGGAAAGCTCACCCTGGAGGAGTCCAGAATCTTAGCGGTCTGCTCAAGACCAAGTTTACCCCCGAATCGCTGTGCTCCCTTCTCATCTAACAGGAAATCGGAGATTTGGATGGTGTCCGGAATGCTGTCACCAAAGTCCATAATAATGGTTCTCTCCGGAGCCTCTGTTCCAAAGGACCCCAGAAACACCTTGGGTAGAAATTCATCCTTAGCCAGTATCTCGTCAAATGCCATCTCCTTTGTAAAATCGGATTCCTCACCATTCCAGGAGGTCTTGTGAACCACATAATCCAGACCGATTCCATCTATAGTTACAATCACCTCCGGCGGTTCTGCCGGAAGCTTCTTCTCATTCTTAGTAAGCAGACTCTGATCATATGTGGTGGCCCATTCATCATATGGAAAATGCTCCATATCCTGAAGAATTATACTTTGCTCCTTAACAACAAGGGTGCCATAATCGGTATATTCTCCAAGTAAGCGTATCTCTCCATCCTTCCTTAGGAGAGTCAGTCTCTCATAATCTCCCGCCGGAACAAAGCAGTTACTGTATTTCTTCACTGGTATCTCTGTATAGGAGCTAAAGGAAATCGGATTCAGATATTCATAAGCAATTAGGAAGTTCTTAAACAGACCGGCCTCCCAGGTCGAATAAAGGTCTACCAACTCCTCGCTGCCATCCTGATCGATATCCGCTATGATCGCATTCGCCAGATTTCCCTCCACATAGGATACCACACCCTTCCGGACCAGAAAACAACCGATAACCCCCGGGTTACTGATTGCTGCAAAGGCTTGAAGCTCCAGCTTATCATAAGCATTCGGGATATAAATCTCGAAAATGCCCTCAATGTTCTGACGTGCGGCAGGAAGCTCCCCCTCCTTCACCTTATAGTCAATCGCTGTCTGTATCATCTCCCGGACATTAACCACATCTACAGCAGCTTTCCGCCGATTCAATTCCTCCACATTGATCCCATCGTCAACTCTTAGGAGGATACTATTGCATAGAGGAAACTCTCCCTCCAGGCTGACGATCATTTGCAGTATCATGTCATCCTTCACAAAACGATATGTGGATGTTCCGTTAACTACTTTTATTGATTGCTCCTCAGCCTTAAAGTCCTCCCATCCTGCGTTTTTCAACGTCAGTAGGTATGTCTCTATAGCATCCTTCGAAATGTTACTGTAATAGGTCCCACATTCCCAGTCAACCTGGTATTCGGAACCAGGTACCGGAATATCGGTCGGAAGATTCTCTTCTCTCGCTATCAAGACTTCTTGATCCGATTTCTTTACAGCAGACGCAACTTCCTCCTCCGATACCTTATTGTTATCGATCAGGATATAACAGACTACTGTATACAGGATTAGCATTAGTATCACCGCGCCTATACCAAGTCTCACCGTCCATTTACCCGGACCCAGCTTAATACACTCACGTTTTCTCATAATCATCACCCCTTTGTTTCAGCTTCCATTCGTCAACAGCAAAATAACCACACTTACCACAAGAAGGCTTAAGCATAGAGCAGAGAAGCCGGTCAGCCTGCGATAGGACAGTACCAGCATCACCCTAAGCTTTACCTTCTTACTACCGAAGGCGGAGGAGAAAATTGTTCGGTCCGCATCTGCATAAGTCAAGAGAGTCTGTGCGTAATCCTTACGTTCTCTCGGTTTCAGCTTCTTAACCGCTCCTTCATCACAAGCCATCTCACAATCACCAAAGAAAAGTCTTAAGAATACCCAACTCATGGGATTAAACCAATGAATGCAAGCGGCAAGGATTGCGATCATACGCCAAAGATTATCTCTTCTATGCTCATGCACTCTCTCATGGAGTAGTACGTACTCAAGGTCCGATTGTTCCATACCGATCGGGAGAATAATCCTGGGGTGAATTATCCCTACGATGGTTGGCGAACTCACCATGGGTCCCTCATACAGGTTATCCCGAAGTAATACTGCCTTTTTTAACTCTGACATCGTTAATCCATAAAGAATCAGCATGGCAAGGATAAGTGCCAGAGAAAGAATGATCCATATATAGGATGCCGTTGTAAAGAACATTTCCAACGACTCGTTCTTATAGATTATAGGCCGGTACGTCATAGCACCTTGCACTGAGTTGGATAAGGACAGAGATAAATCATCCATCAATACTGTCCTCACTAATGTCCTTTGGGATAATCCGGATATCAGGCTTATCAGGCTAAACTTACTGGAAAAACTGATCGGACATAGCATGCGTATTAGTACCACTCCCCAAAGAGCATATATCACAGTTTTGGGAAGAACCTTAAGATAGCGCAGGAAATACAACAACAATCCGTAGACTGTCGCAATAATACTCATATTTAGTATCCAATAAAAGGCTTCCCTTAGCACACTAATCCTCCATTCCATCGTCCTGCTCTTCGATTAGTTTCTTCAGCTCCTCCAACTCTTCCTTGGACAGCTTCTCATTCTGAAGAAACGCAGCAAAAAAGGCTTTTTTAGAACCCTGATATAACTTTTCTATCAGACTCTTTGTCTCAGCCTTCTGTACCTGCTCCCTCTTAAGCTTAGCAGAGCACATGAAATTGGGTTCTTCCCTAAGAAGTACCTCCTTCTCAATCAGCTTCTTGATAATCGTATAGGTTGTATTCTTATTCCAACCTATACTCTCACCAAGCAGTAAGCTTAGCTCCTTCGCACTGATCGGTTCCCGCTCCCATATGATCTCCATAACCTTTAATTCACTGTCATATAATTTTATAGTGTCCATCCTTAGCATCCTCTCAGACTATTGTAATAGTATATCATCATACTATTACAATAGTCTGAGAATGTCAAGAAAAAAAACACTAAGCGCTTTAAATTACAAATCACCTGCGTATGAGGTAACTCCATACCCGGATGTTCACAACAAGACTCTTAGTGTTTTAAGGGTTTAAGTGTTTAAGTGTTTTAGGATTAAATGTTTTACATGCGTTTACACCCTTTATCGATCGACCGAATTACAAATTCTCGACAAATTGAATCTTCCAGCCGGTGGGATCTTGAACATAGAAGAATTTCACATGTGGATTGGGTTGGAACGGGCCTCCGCTTATTACATAGCCCTTTTCTGTTACAACTTCCATCATACGATCCACCGAATCTACCAGAAATCCCAGAGAGATATCCTGACCCACGGAGATATCCTTCTTCTGATCACTACAGATCAATTCCACCTCCGTATCCCCTTCACCAAGGAATACAATTTCCATACCCGGTGTAGATGCAAATCTACGATTTATACTAAGCCCCACGACCTCCTGGTAGAATCTTAAGGAAGCCTCCATATCCTTTACATATAAGGTTGTCCAACAAAATCTCATTCCTTCATAACTCCTTTCGTATTTTATTCTTATGGATATACATACATCATAATGGCGAGCCCGACTGCAGCACTGAGTACATTCGATACTATGGCAAACATCACTCTTCTCCTACGGCCAGGATCCTTTAAAAGAACTGCAAATAATTCTCCGGTTTTGTGCCAATTATGCTTTTTCATCAAAGTGATTGTTTGAGTCATCTCTTATCCCATCAATATAACTATCCGCTTCGATTGTATCGCCACGCGTCGGTAAATTCCCCTCTTCCTGACTTACCCGTTTCAACCTTCCCAGCATGACCATCAGCCACAGTCGTAAGAACAGTCCGAGTATCAACATAACAAATGAGAAGGTGCCTTCATTAATCGTGATGGCAATACACATCCCTATGATATACATGGTCATAAATACCGAATAGGTTCTCTGCTCACTCCGGTAATCACCCGCTCTATCCTTACGATCACTTATAATAAACCGTTCGATACTACCCTCCAGAATATAGAATACCAGAAGAAGCTCCAGGACCGAGAACAAGAGAGGGTAATAGCTTAGGAGAATCGAATTCTGCACCGGAGACCAGATTAACAGAAAGCTGAATACACCAAGTATCGTGAGGCAAAAGGAAGTCCTTCGAGCCTTCTCAAAATGCCCCGATGCAAACTCCGCCTGCAAGTGGTCGATCCCCCTCGACACCATCATATATCCGACAAATGCCGGAAGGATCGCGATTGGTCCAAGATTAATGTGGAAGGTCACAAAGAAAATACCCCAAAATATAATTCGAAAACCGTCAAACATATCAGAACCCCCCTCTTCCGATAAGATATTTTAAGACATCCAAGTAGCCGTAGAAATATTTACGCTGCATCATATCATAAATCCTTATACAGCCCTGTGTCCCGTCTTCCTTGATATAAGTGAGCTTAGGTCGAACATCATAGATATCATAGCCTACGCCTTCCGAACCCTTATTGATACGATTTTTGATGGTTATCGTATCTCCTCTCGTCGGGTTCAAAGACTCAAGCTTATCATAGGAGAGTGAATTCACCGTCAGCTGCATTACCGGGTCGGCTTCTCTGATTATCGGAGATTCAACCTTCAGATCTCTTAACGTTTGCCTCACTGTTAATGTCGTCTCTGTAATTCCCTGGTTCGAGGAACCGGAGCGTATCATGTCCAGTGCCGGTACCTGGGTGGCTTCGCTATAGAGAAGTATCCTCCCAAGATTAACCTTGTGTGAACTGCCATCCGAGAAGTTGATCCAAGCATGATTCAACTCCACCTCACCCTTCCAGTCCTCTATAAAGTAATTATTCATATACAGATAAACCTTCCTCAGGCTGTAGCGACCTATGGTTTCCCCACGCTGTGGAGTACCGTTATTCGTAAAAAATTGAAACGAACCCCCGTAATACTGCGCGTTCTCAGTAGCGATAAAACTATATTCCGGCGCCTCCAAAAATGAGATTGCCGTCACTTCTCTTGTATCATTGCTATTCGTCAGGTACTGAAACTCCAGAACGGGCTGTCGATATCCGGTATCCATGGAAGGTACCGCGCTAACCGCGACACAATTGGTCAAAAACACCGGCTTCCTGATCCTAGTCAGATATGCAAACCCAATACATCCAACAATTGTTATGGTAATTAATATAATACATATCCTTAATAAATGACTCCCGCTTTTCATATGCCACCCCAATATTATTTCCGATTTTCAAGTAGCCTTTCATAAAACACATCGCAGGCACTCTCTCACACAATGGAATTACCGAACACCATATTTTAACATTTATGTGCTTGTATATGCAAGTAACTTAAGAAAACCTTAATAATCGGGTAAATGCAAAAAGGAAGGCCTTCCAAATACTAGCCTTCCTTCCGAACAATCATGATTTGTTTTGATCTTAATTCTCTTGATCGGTTATTGCGAACCCCCACCAAGCTGCATCCTTGAATCTCTACCCTATGCTAATCCCAGCTTCTGACGCTTCTTAAGGATATGCGCTTCGATATCTTCTGCTACCTGTATCGGATCGTCCCCCAGTGCCACCTTGCCTCCGGTTAATTCCTCGACGCCCTCTGTTAATAAAGCTACCAATCTTGGTGCACCTGTTATAAAGGGTGTCGGAGATAAATGAGTATAGGCTCCGTAAGCTACGGCAAACAATCCGTCAATGGTTGCCTTCTGTTCCATCCATTCCGGTGCGGTTACCGCAATCGGTAGATCCGAGGTATCCACTCCAAGGTGATCCGCCAAAGCCGTCACCAACATGGAGATACGTCCTGTGTCGGTGCAGGTTCCAAAGCTTAAAACCGGAGGAATATTTAAGGCCTTACAGATTCCCTTTAAGCCCTCTCCTGCTTCCTCTGCCGCTTCCAGGCTGCACATTCCCGCAACCTCCAGCCCATGATTACCGCAGCCTCCGGCAACCACCAGAATGTCTCTCTTAATTAATTGCTTTGTCAGATTAACCGTGTTCCAATCCTGTGGCCCGTTTCGTAAGGTTGAGCAGTTTGCCAAAGCTACAACGCCTTTGATCTGGCCTTTTGCAATTACGTCCACAAGAGCACCCAGATCATTTCCGACTGCACCAAGCACTGCTTCTGTAGAAAAGCCGGCAATGGCTTTTCTCTTATACTTAGGAACCATCGGCTTGATCGTCCCGTGTCTCTTCTTAAAGTTCTGGATGGCGATATCGATACAGCTTTCCGCCATCTCGCCTGCTTTGGCAGGATAGTAAGGCATCTCGTGATCCAGACCGGGAACCGCAATAATTGTACTGACACTGACCAAGGCAACCTGATATTTTTCCGCATATTCATCCATATTGGGAGGAGAGCAATTCTCCTCCATAACCAGTGCATCAACCGTTCCTGTTGCAAGAAAAGGTTCGATGGCCAGCCAATTACCCATGAGACCGACAAATACATCGTCCACCTCGAAGCGCTGGAGCATCTCCTGTCCGGTCTCGATGGAGCCTACGATATGAATTCCTTTTGCTCCTGCCTTCCTGGCCATCTCCTGATATTTCTCCTGCTTTGCCAGTTGTAGTGTAGCCACACCGATCCAGGGTTGATGGCCGTTAAATGCGATATTAACATAATCCGGATCCATAATTCCAAGATCCACCTCAACCTCATGAGGCATCGGTGTCCCGAACAGGATATCCTGTGTCATTTCCAATCCGATTTGAGCGGTATAAATGGTGGCAAGCCCTAACCTCAGAGCCTTCTTCGCCAACGATACATAATCACCGTCCACATTGGTCAGGCAGCTGGCGATACTGTTCTCTACCTCATGTTGAACACCACTGGGGTAGAGATGAAGCTCCCTCCATAGCTGCTTTCTCTTTTGTGGAGCAAAGGCTTCTACCATAGCGCTTCCCTCATCCGGTGTAATCTTCATTTCGCGGTCCAGGAAATCTGCCAGAGCAATCGCCATCTGATTATTATCCTGATTGGTATTGATCCCTGCTTTTTCACACATCCATTTCAGCTTATCGGTATCCTTTAATTGAAAGGGTGTCTTCCCCTCTGCCGTTGCCTTCAGGGTTCGAAACGCTTCATAAGCGTGGTGACCGTAGGTTGCAGCACCCATAATGTTGCGAATCAGCATGTTACGCATCGCCATTGCATCACGGTCGATGCCACATACACCGCGTTCAGCACCGGCTTTATCACTAATTCTGCAAGGTCCGTTTGTACATAGCCAACAGCTGTTTCCTTGCAGACAATATTTGCATCGTATCTTCTCCTGTTCATCCCACCTGGAGAATACACTGCTCATTCCATCCTCCTGTATTCTCTTCAGCATTTCCTCGACCGAATCGTGGTAGCTGACTCTACCCTCCGGTCGCTCCATAACTTTTTCGGACATATAAACTCCTCCATTTAATGTATTGATTTTTTCGCTAGTTAATATGTCCATTTAAAGAAATATCATACCAATTTAGCATCCCAACACCTTAATTGCATCGGAGTTGCTGAAATTAGATATTCGCTATTGCATGACATTAGTTTTATCATATCTCAATGCAAAATGTGCCTATGTAATCAAGTATTCATTTTACTTAATTACACAGGCACAAGCGTATTTTATATTGCATTTTTTGCAACTTTTACCCTGGCAGCCAGATTTCTGCCTGCAGGGCAGGAATAGCTGCAGCTGCCGCAACTGATGCATTCACTAACATAATACTTTTCCGCTTCCTCCGGTTTTCCCAAATCTACCAGATCAGCGATTAAGTTCACCTTCAACCCACTGGGGCAGCTTTTTATACAGCTTCCGCATTTTGAACATTGAGGTGATTCCTTATATTCAGGATAAGCTCCGGTTGCAATAAAGTTAATGGATTGGTCGATGACAGCCTCCTCTTCGGCAAGATAAGCCTGCATAAGCCCTCCACCAACGAAGATATTGACCGCATCCGGAAATACCGCCTGAGTGACCTCACGAAGCTTCATTCCTAACCTGACACGTACAATTTCTGCTGTCCTCCCTCTAAGGTCGGCTACCGTTATTATTCTTGTGTCTGCTGCTTTGTTAAGGTACACCGCTCGATAGATTGCATGGACTGTCTGTACATTCAATACCAGAATACCTCCGACAGCCGGAATTTGATCATTATCCAGTTTTTTGCCGAGTATCTCTGAAATCAGAATTCGTTCCGCTCCAATCGGGTACAGATCCTTCACCTGGTAGAGCTTTATGTAATCGGGATAATCTAATCCGTCGATGTCCTTTGCAGCGAGATAGATCCCTTTGAACTCTGTACATCTACTGATTAAATCAATTCCCCTCCGAATCTCATCGGTGTAATTGCGTAAGATCCAGGCATCATGCATCAACCCGGGGTCACACTCCACTCCGTTGATTATGAAGTACTTCTCCTCCTTAGAGGCGAGTAATGTCTGAAGCTTACGGCCGGTAGGAAATGCTGCTCCTCCCATTCCAAACATTTCACTTCCCTTTATTCTGCTTAAGATCTCTTTGCAAGATAGAGTCGCGATTTCATCCGCGGTGGTCGGTAAAGGATCTTCTGTCTGAGTTAAGTCAATCAGCTTTTTGCTATAATTCTTAGCACCAATTGCCTTTGGAATGGTAATCCTAGCTTTCTGTCCATCTCTGCTCCTCTCGGCTGCCGTCTCGATAACTGACGAGAATAGATTAAGCAGCAGGATGCCAAGTGGTACAGCTATCGGTACCACATCAAAAATCATTCCTCCGAAACCGGACAGAAAGCCGGCAGCGATCCCTGCAAACCGGTTTCTAGTAACAGTAACCGGATCCGTTATAATAATACTTCCCCAGAATAGAACGCCGTAGGTAACGATACTCCATAAGGTCAGCTCCTGATTCAGATATAGTCCTGCCAGCATACCTACCATGAAGCCTAACGATGCAAAGGGACGAACTCTTAAGAATAGTAGCCCCAACAAGATCGCCGGAAGATAAAAGAACGACTTTGAGAATTCCGGCAGTGGCAGCTGGAAGATCAGCATCACCGGAACCAGCCCAACCATAGCCGGATTTAATATGTTCTTACCGGTTCCTCCCCACAATTGCTTTCCGATTACAATTGCAATTACAATACCCAAAAGCTGCCCCCATAAGGGAGTCCCTACCGTCAATATACTGATAATGGCTGCTGTTACGGTACCTGAGGCACAGCACCAGAGTTTTTTGTAACGTACCAGGCTAAACAGAAGATCGATGATGCCCCCAACTGCCACAAGTAAAATAAAGCGCAGTATCCGGGAAGGATCTTCGATCCATATCGGCAGATGATACAGCGCTAATATCTTAAATACATCCGACAGCATATGCTCGTTCGATTTCTTTACTCGAAGCATAGGAAATGTTGTCATTTATTTTACTCCTGCTAAGAAGGCATGGAACTTATGTAATCCGGTTCCATATAACATCATAGGACAACCCACTATTGCCTCCACCCCGGCCCTCTCACATTCTGCCAAAGTCTCCTGATCTGCCATGCGAAATAAAATTCTTTGAACTCCCTTATCGATGAGTTCCTTTACCGCCTTGGCGGCATTACTTTTGTTTAACAAAACAAATGCACTCTTCGGCATTACCGGCATCTCTTCCAATGTTTTGTACACCGTTACATCATAAGAAGCATTGTCCTTCTTATTATAGGGATATACCTTCATCTGGTTGTTTACGAATGCCTGATAGATTTCCTTTGAATAGGCACTGTTTCTTGAAGAGTACCCAACGAACAAGATATCCTTGTCCTTAAAAAAGCCCTTATACAGCTTAGCCATGCTAAAGCCCCCATTCATAAATTGATACCTCATATTATACACCGAACCTACCATTCTGTCTAATATTTCCATCAAAATTTAGAATTGCTTTTACGCAGACTTCTTCGCATACGATGAATGATTTTACTTATCCACCGTAAGATGAAAGACATCGTTATTATATCAAATTTTCAATTAATGTTGACATCTTATATAAACTATTATATTATATGTTTATCATATTTATAAACATTCGGAGGCAATATGAATATTAATTTTGATGAATACCCGATTGAGGTTCTAAAACAAGGATATTGTTATCATACTGACACCAAGACCTATCATTGCCTTCTGTGTGACCAAGTATATGAAACCGGAGAGATTTTCCGTCATGGCGATCGTTACTTTGATGCCTCTAAGGCAATTGTATTCCATGTTGAGAAGGAGCATGGCAGCATGTTTGGACAGCTGCTTGGAATGGAGAGCAAATATAATACCATTACCGATAAACAGAAGGAATTATTAGAATTATTACAGCGTGGCTTATCCGATCAGGAGATCGCTGTGAAGCTTGGTATCTCCCCCTCCACGGTAAGACATCAAAAGTTCAGCTTCCGTGAGAAAGCCAAACAGGCAAAGCTATATCTGACACTCTACGAGTTAGCATTTATAACCCCATCCAGTGATAAAGACAGCCTGATCCCCATTCACGATGGTGCTAAGATGGTGGATGATCGATATATCATCACGAAGGAAGAGCGTGAGAAGATTCTTTCCACGGTTTTCTCCAGTCTCTCTCCCCTAAGACTCAAGGTCTTCTCAGCGAAGGAAAAGAAGAAGATTGTTACCCTCCAAAAGATTATAGAACAATTCGAAAAAGGTAAAATCTACCCGGAGAAGCAGGTAAATATAATATTACAGAATATCTATGAGGATTATCCAACCCTTCGAAGATATCTGATCGAATATGGCTTCATGGAACGATCGAAGGATTGTCATGACTATTGGGTAAAGGGATAAAAGCAAGAAATTATTATAAGTATAAGATGGAGACTATTATGAATATAACAGAATTATTTTTAGAGATAAGTAAATTTCTAGATCCGGAGGGTCGTCTGACCCTATTCCCAGCCAAGAGGCGAAACAAGATTATTTCCTTATTCTACCTTGCCACCAAATTTGAACCGGATGTATCCTATACCGAAAGACAGATCAACGAGATCATCGAAGCAAACCATACCTTTCAGGACAAGTGGCTGCTTCGCAGGGAACTGATCAATCTCGGTTTATTATGTCGTTTTACGGATGGCTCAAAGTATTGGTTATCGAAGGAGCCTCCTTTGATCGAGGAGCTGCTGCCATAAACAAATGAAATATAGAACGTGAGCCCACTGACTGGCGTGGTCCAACTTCGCTGGTCACACGGCACACTAAGAAGACTGCTGTTTCCGATATCTCAGGAAAAGCAGTCTTTTTATGTCATTAATTCTCTTGGGCTACAACCATAAATATTATGAAAGGTCTTCGAGAAGTAGGATAAGCTGTGATAACCGAGCATTTCTGCAATTTCTGATACCGAATGCGTTTTCTCCTGCAGCAGATTCTTTGCTTCACTCATCTTCAGTTCCCTTATATAACAGGACATGGAGACCCCCGTCTCCGTCTTAAATAGAGCCGAAAGATAATTCGGGTGAAGTCCAACCGCCTGTGCCACCTCGCTTAAGGTGCATGGTTCATAAAGGTGATGATGGATATATCGTATGGACCGCCGTATCGGTAGGGTATATTGCTCTTCCCTTCCGTTTCGGACAAGCTCTGTATAGTGTCTGGCAATCTCCAGTATTACATTATTCCAATTGTGAACATCAACATGCTCTTCAATATCATTGATGTAATAATCACTTAACGCATAACAGCGTTCATCATCCGCACCGAGATCTGCTGCATAACGGCACATAACGGCGACCGCACAAATCAGATTGTTCTTGATTGACCGAAGTGGTTGAGTGGCTAGTGGATAGTTATCCAGTTGATTTTCCTTAAGCCCGGTTGCATCTCCCTTCAGAAACGCAGTGATCAGCTTATGTTCATCCGCTCGGGAATAGTGCCCGTAACCCGACATCAGCATCTGCTTGATTGCATTCTCGGCCTCACGCTTTGACACAGACCTCACCTCTCTTCCTTATCGTATGACCTCTATCCGGTCCCGGGTATTTACCAAAAATGATGATTTTTATACCTTATAATAATAACAATATCCTTAATATATTACAACTATTATAACTGCAACCTGTTACTATTACAATAGACAGAACCATTTGATAAATTTAGCAATAAGAAAAGGAGATGAATGTATGGGTGTATTTTCAAAGGACTTTTTATGGGGTGGTTCCGTATCCAGTATGCAGGCAGAAGGTGCCTGGAACGAGGACGGAAAAGGATTAACGGTCTATGATGCACAGGAAAAGACAAAATCCGGTTCTGATTGGAAGGTTGCCATCGATTTTTACCACCGATATAAGGAGGACATTGCTCTCTTAGCCGGTATGGGCTTCACCGCATATCGTTTTTCCATCAGTTGGGCACGTATTTTACCGGATGGAGAAGGAGCTCTTAATGAAAAAGGATTGCAATTTTATGAGAAGATTATTGATGAACTGTTAAAACACAATATCGAACCGGTGGTGTGCTTATATCACTTCGATATGCCCCTCACATTGATGAACAAGTACGGAGGCTGGAGTCAAAGAGAGACCTTAACCGCATTTCAGGCTTATGCCGAAGCGGTTATCCGTCGCTTTGGTACTCGTGTGAAATACTATATTCCCTTTAATGAACAGAACGCTGCAGTTATCATAACACTCTTTCAACTCCCTCCTAATCTATCAGCCCTCGAAAGAAAAAGACATCAGGCAGCCTGTATGCATCACATGTTCTTAGCTTCTGCTTCTGTATGGCATCTGGTCAGAACCTTCGCTCCTCATGCAAGAGTCGGAGGCATGGTAAATTACATGCCGATCTATCCCACAAGCCCGAGACCGGAAGATATTCTTGCTGCTCAGAAGGCGGATCGCAGTTATAATCAGCAGACCCTTGAGATCTTTGCGAATGGTGAGTACCCCGGCGATCTTCTCTATGAATGGGAGCAGGCAGAAGCTGTTCCTCCGATACTGCCGGGGGATCTCGTCTACTTACGAGAGGCCAAGATGGACTTCCTTGCTCACAGCTACTATCAATCAATGACCGTGCAAGCCGGCGAAGCAGAAGACGGCGCTACTGTCTTAATGCGCGCTTTTCAGAATCCGAGTAAAAACGAGTATCTGAAGCAGACCGAATGGGGTTGGAGTATAGATCCGGTTGGTCTGCGACTGACCGTGAAGGAGATTTATAACCGTTATCGTCTTCCCGTATTTACGATTGAATGCGGAATCGGTGTCGATGAGACCCTGAACGAGAACAAGACCGTGGAGGATGATTACCGGATCGATTATTTCAAGCAGCATCTGGAGCAATTAAGGTATGCGGTAGCTGAGGATGGAGTAGACCTCATGGGTTTCTTAACCTGGGGACCGATTGATATTCTGAGCTCGCAAGGGGAGATGAAGAAGCGCTATGGCTTTATCTATGTTAACCGTAGCGATACAGAGCTGAAGGATCTGGCACGATATAAGAAGAAAAGCTATGATTGGTTCAAAAAAGTCATCTCAAGCAACGGAGAAGAGCTGTGAAGAAAGGGGTTGAGTAAATGGATAAGCTAATTTTTGATATCGGAGCAACCAATACAAAGTTTGCTCTAATGAGTACAGACGGGGTCATTTTGGCAAGAGAAAAGGTGCCTACCAATTATCAATCGACGGACGCCTATCTTCAGAACATAGTGGAGATCGTGAACCGTTACAGGGATCGTGGGGATGAGATCGCTATCAGTACCAATGGACGTATGTGCCCGGACGGCAACACTTACCGAGCCTATACCATGCGCTTCTTGCAGGGTGTTAATCTAAAGGAAGAGTTGGAACATCGTACAGGGTTCCCTGTCACTGTAATCAACGATGGCTTCTCGGCAGCACTTGGCGAATGGTGGAAGGGTGCAGGACAGGGTTATCGTAATCTGCTGGTCATCGTTCTCGGCAGTGGTATGGGAGCAGGTATCATTCTTGACGGCAAACTATATCAGGGTACTAAATTAAATGCAGCTATGGTGTTCGGGATGTTAACGTCCTATAGTACAGACCATTGTGATTTGTCCGGTTTGACAACCTCCTTTGCTCTTCTGCTCTACCAGTTATCGGCCATTAAGCAGATTCCTATGGAGGAGCTGACAGGCCAACGCTTCTTCGATTTCGTCTCTGAGGGAGATCCGGATGCCATCCGGATGCTGGATTCATATAGTGAGAGCATCGCAACGATCATCTATAATTCAACATTGCTTCTTGACCCGGATCGGGTAATCATAACCGGCGGCTTATCGACTCAGAATATTCTTATGGAGAATATCAACCGAAAGCTTCAGGAACTACCGGCGAAAGCAATCCAGGGTCAAGTTGCCGGACTTCTTGAAATGGTTGCGGCTGATTCAAGCGACTTCTTTATTCAAGCGACACAAGGCTCCTTCGCCCTTGATTCTAATCTTTATGGGGCCCTCTATCAGCTGCTTAACAAATAGCTGCGTAGTATAATAGCCTCAAAAAAACTCTCCTTACGGCTTAATGGATTTGAATAACCTCCCAAAAGTTAGATTTTTAGGTCTGACCTTAAGGGGCAGTTCAACTCCTAGCTTTAAGGAGAGTTCTTTTTAACTATTTTTATAAATTATTATCTCTTGGAGCACGCTCTTTCGTGGTGCTTCGTACCTGTATTGCCGTTATCTCCTCCGCCGTCGTCTGATTGGTTGGCAGATCACAGACCAGCGTCTTATCCGATAATACGGCAACGCGATCGCAGATACCCATAATCTCGTCTATATCAGAGGAGATATAAATGATACAAGCCTTTTTCTTTGCCATATCATTGATAAAATTATAGATATCGATCTTGCTGGCCAGATCGATTCCCCTGGTCGGTTCATCCAGAATGAAGACCTTTGCACGGATCATTAACCACTTCGCAAAAATAGCTTTCTGTAAGCTACCCTCACTATAGGCTAATATACTTTTACTTCGAAGCAGCGGAATATTTATCTTCGTTATATAATCCAACGCCGTTTGCTTCATAAAGTTGTAATTGATCACATGATTCTTCGTAAATCGGTGAAGCGAGGGAAATGCAACATTCTCATTGGTATCCAGTTCCTGAAAGATTGAATCCTCATACCGGTTTTCCGGTAATAATGCAATATTGTTGCGGATCGCAACTCCCGGATTAGTGATTTGCACCGGTTTGCCATTTATACTGATCTGACCCTCGTATTTGATCGCACCAAAGAGACAGTTGGCCAGAAGCGTGCGGCCGGAGCCTGCCAACCCTGTTATTCCAATGATCTCTCCCTCTCTCAATTGAAAGTTAATATTTTTAAGCTTGTCCTCATAGCTTAACCCGCTGACACCAAACAGGACTCTACCCTTCTTAAGATTCATCTTCGGGTAACGCTCCTTATATTTCGTTCCAACCAGCATGTGCAGAATCTCTTCCTCTGTCGATTCACTGATGAGCTTCGTTCCAACCAGAGCTCCATCCTTAATGATCGAGATACGGTCACCGATCGTCATCGTATCATCGATACGATGGGTGATGTAAAATACACCTGCACCTCGCTCTTTGATTCTTTTTACAATACAGTAGAGAAGCTCTCTTTCACTCGGATTAAGCGCTGCGGAAGGCTCGTCCAGAATTACAACCTTCGCCTCCGAGATATAGGCCTTGCAGAATTCGATCATCTGTCGTTGTGCGAGTCCCAGTGTTCGCACGGTATCCGACGACTTAATCGGTAGCTTCAATTCATCGACCAACTGACGGAACTGGCTGTTCAGCTTCTCAAAATCGATGGTCTGCAGCAGCTTATTCTTATAGGGTAGATTATGAAAATACAGATTCTCTGCAATGCTCAAATTATCCAATAACGTCGTATGCTGCTGGATGAATATTAGTTCGTTGGAGGAATAAAACGAGAGACTCTTCGGCTTCACCAACTGTCCTTCAAAATATATCTCTCCGGAATCCGGCTGAATGATACCGCTGATCATCTCCATCAGGATACTTTTTCCGGAACCGTTCTCTCCCATTATCATATGTACTTCACCGGGGTATAGCGAAATATTAATATCATTCATCTTGAAATTCGAGATCTCAAGGTTGATATTCTTAAGCTCAAGCAATGGATTGCTCACCTTTGAACCTCCTGAAATACTAATTTTCATACACATCGATCGAAGTAAAGAGCGGGATATTGTTATCGAAAATATACTTTTTGTGTTTGTCTTCCAAATTAGAATCGGTAAGAACACGACTGGCAATACTTAAGTTTCCTACCCGATATAGAGACTTCGATCCGAAAAACTTGGAGAGACACACCAGCGTAACCGATTCGGCCAATTTGATAGAATGTTGTATCAAAGTAGCCTTCTTCGTACTGGATACTGTGATTCCGACGGTCTCACTCAGACCATCGATTTCAACAAAAATATGATCAAAGGAAAAATTCCTCAAATTATCGATTGTCATCTGCCCATAGACTGCACTCTCCTCCAGGTCCCCTCCAAGAAGAATCAGATTATTGGTCGTTGAATGGGCGAAGGCAGATGCGATGGAGAGATCATTGGTAACAATGGTAAGATTATTGCGACCGGATAAGGATTTGGCAATGAAGGAATTCACCGGACCGCTGGTCAGCATAATAGCATCTCCATCATTCACAAGATGAAATGCCGTATCAGCGATTTCCTGAAATAATATGATATTCTTGATATCTTCATTTTCTTCCCAAGCTGATTCATCCACATAATCCATTAAGACAGCTCCGCCATGGGTACGCTTTAAGAAGCCTTCACTCTCCAGCTTCTCAAGATCACGGCGAACCGTCACCTCGGTTACATTAAGAAGCTCACTCAGCTTTGCGACGGATACCTTGTGGTCTTTGATCAGATAGTTTTTTATGATTCGTATTCGTTCGATTGCAAACATAGTTTTATCCCATCTTTATATAATCTAAAAACCTGTAAACCATAATAAAAAAGGCTGTCATAAAACTGATAAAATCAAAGCGGTAAATAAAATGATCCGAACTATGGCACCCTAATCTTAAATATGATAATTCTAAAAATATCATACATGATTCCATGTAAAAAAACAACAACGAAAATCCACCCATAGGTAAAACGAACAAAAACGAAGATTCGTTATGTGAGGTTTGGGTAATTACCTACAACCCCACGAATCAAGGGATTTGTGAAAGATGTATAATATTTTTTCAAAAAACGTCAGATTATTGTTGACATCTATCATATTCGATGATATTATTTTTTCATACAATCATAAACGAAATTTGAAACGATCACAAACGAAACTAAAATAAGATATAAATAAGTCGATTTGTACGATTTGCTTTGATGTGAACTATAGGTTATCTATAGCTAAACATAAATTAAAAAAGGGAAAGATTAAGGAGGCTTTTATGAAAAGAAATTTATCAGGTATCAAAAAAGTTTTATCACTTGTATTACTTCTTACCATGACTGCAACACTTCTATTTGGATGTGGCAGCAAAAAAGAAGAACCTGCAAAAACCGCAGAACCCACTAAGGCTGCTGATACTGCAGCACCCGCTGCTACCGAGGCACCTGCTGCAGAGCAGACCGGCGCAGGAAATTATATTGGTATTGCAATGCCCACTCAGTCCAGCGAGCGTTGGATCAAAGATGGTGCTGCTATGAAAGATATTCTTGAAGGCAGAGGCTATACCGTAGATCTTCAGTACGCTGAGGACGATATCCCGACTCAGAAGTCACAGATCGAGAACATGATCACCAAAGGTGCAAAAGTATTAGTTATCGCTGCAATCGACGGTTCTACACTTTCCGATACTCTCGATGCTGCAGCAGCACAGGGCGTAAAGGTTATCTCCTATGACCGTCTTCTTGTTAATACCGATGCTGTTTCCTACTATGCAACCTTCGATAACAGACGTGTTGGTCAGCTTCAGGCTGAATCCTTAGTAGACGGCTTAAAGAAGCTGAAAGGCGAAGGCCCTTATAACATCGAACTTTTCGCTGGTTCCCCTGATGATACAAACTCCTTCTATTTCTTCCAGGGTGCTATGGATGTTCTTCAGCCGTTGATCGATGCAGGTACCATTTCTATTCCTTCCGGTCAGGTTACACAGGAAGAAGTAGGAACCCTTCGTTGGGATGGTGCAGTTGCTCAGGCTCGTATGGATGCTGTTCTTGCAGCAAACTATACCGATGGCAAGACTCTTCACGGTGTATTATCTCCTTATGATGGTTTATCCAGAGGTATCTTATCTGCTTTAACCGCATTTGGTCTCACCGGTAAGGATCTTCCCGTTGTAACCGGTCAGGATGCAGAAGCTGCTTCCGTTAAGTTAATTATCTCCGGCGACCAGTACTCCACTATTCTTAAGGATACCCGTTTACTTGCTGAAGTTGCTGCTAACATGGTAGATGCAGTGCTTACCGGCAAAGAGCCCGAGATCAATGATACCGAGACTTATAACAACAATGTAAAGATTGTTCCTTCTTACCTTCTTGAGCCATTTATCATCACAACAGAAAATTACCAGGAATTAGTTATGGACTCCGGATATCTGAAACCGGAAGATATTAAATAATTCTAATATAAGTTAGGTTTGATAGCCAGAATGTCGGTTAGTTTATGGCACTAACCGACATTTTGGTATTAAATCCGGATGATAAAGTGTCTGCAAATTGACGATTTTTCATCATAATAAGGCTATCATATAGCAGAATGAAGTTCTGTAGCTAAAGGAGTGAAAAGATGGAACAGTATGCATTGGAAATGCGAAATATCACAAAAACGTTTCCTGGTGTAAAAGCTCTTGATAACGTAAATCTTCAAGTAAAGCCTCACCAAATCCACGCTTTGGTTGGTGAGAACGGAGCCGGTAAATCAACCCTGATGAACGTTCTCAGTGGAGTTTATCCTCATGGAACCTACGAGGGTGATATCGTTATCGATGGACAGGTATGTGCATTTAAAAACATCAAAGAGAGTGAAGCAAAGGGAATTGCCATTATCCATCAGGAGCTGGCTCTGATTCCACAGCTTTCAATAGCAGAAAATGTATTTTTAGGCAATGAACAGACCGATTTTGGACCTGTGATCAGTTGGGATAAAACTCGGATTAAAACCATGGAAATGATGAAGAAGGTTGGTCTTCATGAGAGTATAGATACCAGAATTATTGATCTTGGAATGGGCAAGCAGCAGTTGGTGGAAATTATTAAGGCTCTGGCTAAGGATGTCAAGCTCTTAATACTGGATGAGCCTACTGCAGCTCTGAATGACGAGGATTCCAAGCATTTGCTCGATCTCTTATTAGAGCTAAAGAAACAGGGGATTACCAGTATTATTATATCGCATAAATTAAACGAAGTTACTAAAGTGGCAGACGCTATAACCATTATCCGTGACGGTAAGACCATCGAGACTCTAATACAGGGTGTAGACGAAATCACGGAAGCACGTATTATCAAGGGAATGGTTGGTCGAGAGCTTGTTGACCGCTTCCCGAAGCGATCGAATCCAATCGGTGAAGTTTGCTTTGAGGTTAAAAATTGGAGTGCTTATGATACAAAGGATGAATCAAAGCTTGTGCTTAAGAACATTAACATCAATACGCGCAAGGGCGAGGTTGTCGGCATCGCAGGACTGATGGGAGCCGGACGTACCGAATTCGCCATGAGTGTATTCGGAAAATCCTTTGGTAAAAAGATCGAAGGCACCATTATTAAAGATGGCAAGGAAATTCATATAAAGAATGTAAAGGATGCAATTCGACACGGTATTGCCTATACCACCGAGGACAGGAAGAGCGCCGGTCTAATCCTGATTGATAACATAAAGCGTAATATCAGCTTAACTGCTTTTGAGAAAATAAGTAAAGGTATTGTCATTGATGAAAATAAGGAAATCAAAGCTGCCGAAGACTTCCGGGAGAAGCTGAGGATTAAATCCCCCAGTATTCTTCAACGAACCGGTAACTTATCCGGCGGTAATCAGCAGAAGGTTGTATTCAGTAAATGGATCTTCTCCGATCCTGATGTGCTGATTCTTGACGAGCCAACCAGAGGTATTGATGTTGGTGCGAAATATGAAATCTATTCTGTTATCAATGATTTGACAGCTGCCGGCAAGACAATTATAATGATTTCGTCCGAATTACCTGAAATCCTGGGTATGTGTGACAGAGTTTATGTCATGAATGAAGGCCGAATTGTCGGTGAGCTAAGCGCTGAAGAAGCCTCACAGGAAAATATAATGCATTGCATAATGCAGAGCAATCAGGAGGGATACAA
>JAEZUM010000038.1 GCA_023421075.1 Bacillota bacterium | reverse complement strand
CTACACTGGTATCCGAAGATTTCCACTGCAGATTAACACCGACCTGATCCGCCGGAGTCACCTTAGCCACTAAAGTTGTATAACCACCGATGGGTAAGGTATATTTACTAGGATCAACTACAATGGCTGAGATAGATTTTTGAACCGTGATGGTACAGGATGCTGTCTTCGTGATGCCATCGATCGTCTGTGTTGCTGTAACTACGGTTGTTCCGTCCTTCACACCGGTAACCAGACCATCTTCAACGGTTACAATTCCCGGTACACTAGAGCTCCAGGTAATCGGTACGGTAGAATCGGATACATTAGCAATCAGCTTTAGTGTTCCTTTGGTATTAATCACTGCATTGGTCATATTTAGTGAGATACCATCAATTACCTTCACCGTAATTACAAAATCATTCACTACTCCGGTGAACAGATTTAAGCTCTGATTCAAGGTACAGGTGATTGTTTTAGTACCCTTTCTCTTTGCAGTTATGATACTGGTTCCCTGATCTACCTGAACAAAATTAGGATCACTGGAGGTATAGTTAAAGGTATTAATACTGGGTATGTTTGAATTCTTAAATATGTTATAGGTATCCCCGACCTGCATTACTATACTTAGGTCACCGACCTGAATCGGTACGACAAGCTTCATATAGGCATAAGGGACGCTGTTTGCTTTGGTAAAATCCTTATCTACAATTGCAAACACCTCATAGGTACCTGCTTTCACATTGGTAAAGGTTACATTGCCACTGACATCACTTACAGAATAGTTTAGTTTTGCCGAATCCGCAGACAGCTTCTTATGAGGTGTGACGCTGCAATCGTAAACCTCCCATTTTAAAAATTCCGCTTTCTTTGCGTTTGAGTTGATCGTAAATCCGACCGGAACATGATCGGCAAACAGCGGTGTATTCTCATCGGTC
This sequence comes from Bacillota bacterium, assembly GCA_023421075.1. Lineage (GTDB taxonomy): Bacteria > Bacillota > Clostridia > Lachnospirales > Lachnospiraceae > Mobilitalea. Next base: position 2,773 of record JAEZUM010000038.1, on the reverse strand, counting down.
TGTGAATGATAAGTAATCTCACTGCTGGTACCCTCATTTAAGGTGAGCGAGAATTTCGGGTTCACAACAACCTTCAATGTCTTTTTCAAGGGATCGTCTTTCCCTGACATCGTAGTCGTGGATATCGTAATGTTTGCACTACCACTACCTACCGCGGTCACCTCACCGGTGGTCGGATCGACCGATGCCACGTTTACATTATCACTGGAGAACATAACTCCGGCTGTAATAGCTCCGCCGGATACGGCACCTGAACTGGTGGAATAATCGATATATTTCAGATAGATTGTCTTCTTGTCCCCCACATTATCAAACTTGAGAACATCCAAGCCGGTTGTGGCAGCGGGAGTTAATACCGTCTTACTCTCATCAACCCTCAAATCAACCCAGACGATACAGCTTAAGGTCAATTCATATCCTCCAGAGCTAATCTTTGCCATAATCGTCGAATAACCGGGGCCGTTTCTGGTCATCTGCTTTGTAGCATCACCAAAGCTTGAATCAGATAATGCGACAACGCCGGGCGATAAAGAGGACCACACAACATTTATCGGTGAACTCCATCCATCTGCTTTCACGGTGATGTAATTTGACGGCGATTTTAATTCTATCTGTGCACCGTCGGCATACTTCTTACTGTCTCCACCCAACTCAAAATGGAAATTAGGTTGAGGCACAGAGGATGCATATACCTGGTCCGGCTTGACGTCAACCAAAAATACGAGAATTAATAAACTGAACAGTAAAACTACTCCAACCTTTTTTGCTATACCCATTATGTAACCTCCTAAAACATATCTTGCTAATTATATCGGCAATATCATGGATTAAATTAGTTCATTTACCAATATAATAATTGGAACTTTTGGCAGTTATGTGTCAGTTAATGTAGTAAAATATGGGTATTCATGCGTAAGTAAAGCCAGCTTGCTAGGGGAGTAAAATACTCACATAACAAGCTGGCATGAACAGATGCGAACGAGCACGCAAAGAGATAGTGTTGACCCGCTTTATAATCTGGAACGCATCGCTCTCATGGCATTGAATAATGCGATTAATGCAACTCCGACATCCGCAAATATTGCAAACCAGATAGAAGTGATTCCGAAAAAGGCTAGAAGCATAATCAATAATTTAACACCTAATGCAAATATAATGTTCTGAATAACGATTGATTTTGTCTTGTGTGCTATCTGTATCGCGGTTGCAATCTTTCCGATCTCGTCGTTCATAATTACAACATCCGCTGCTTCAATTGCAGCGTCAGAGCCAACCCCTCCCATGGCAATTCCGATATCTGCCTGAGCCAGAACCGGTGCATCATTAATTCCATCTCCTACAAAGACTATCTTGCCTTTATCAGGGACCTCTGATTTATATTGCTCAAACCAGGTCACCTTATCCTGGGGTAACAGTTGTGACTGATATTCGTCCACTCCACTTAGCTTAGTTATCTCTTCGGCGGCATTCGCATGATCACCCGTCAGCATAACGGTTTTTCTTACGCCATATTCCTTGAGCTTGCGTATGGTATCTGCCACTCCTTCTTTCAATTCATCTGCGATCAACAGATAACCCATATACCTGTCATCTGCGGCGATATGGACGATACTACCGGCAGTAGTTATCTTCGGTACCTCAATTCCATATCGAAGCATCAGTTTCTCGTTACCTGCATAAATCATCCGACCGTCCCACTCTGCCGCAACGCCAAAGCCGGCGAGCTCAGTAATTTGTGCTGCTGCAATGGCACTTCCCGAATTCATTTTTTCATAATGCGCTTTGATTGATTTTGCAATCGGATGGAGAGAATGATTCTCAGCAATCGCTGCAAGCGTAAGAAGCTCTGAAGCAGTCACTTGATCCGCCGGGGCAACCTTTATTACCTCGAATACACCTTTAGTTAACGTACCTGTTTTATCAAATACAATAGTATCCACTTGCCTCAAGGCATCCAGAAAATTACCACCTTTTATCAGAATCCCTTGCTTTGCTCCTCCGCCGATACCGCCAAAAAAGCTAAGTGGGATAGAAATCACTAAGGCACAGGGACAGGATATGATCAGAAAGCTCAGTGCACGGTAGAGCCAGTGGGAGAAGGAACCTAAGCCGAGAAGCGGTGGTAATACAGCAACTGTGATGGCTGCGTATACTACAATAGGAGTATAATAACGTGCGAACTTTGTAATGAATTTTTCACTTTGTGCCTTCTTACTTCCTGAGTTTTGCACCAATTCGAGTATCTTTGATACCGTGGCCTCCCCAAAGCTCTTCGTCACCTGAACTTCGATCACTCCGCTCGTATTAATAGTACCGGATAGTACAATATCTCCTGTTATTACTTCTCTAGGGACACTCTCTCCGGTCAGTGCCCTGGTATCGATAAAGCTATTGCCCTTAGACACTATCCCGTCTAATGGAACACGCTCACCGGGTTTGATCAGGATCGTGTCGCCGACTGCAACTTGCTCCGGCGAAACCACACGAACCTTATCCCCTTCCAGAATATTGGCATAATCCGGACGGATATCCATCAGACCTGTAATATTTTTCTTTGATCTGTGAACTGCCATATCCTGAAGCAACTCTCCGATACCGTAAAACAACAGTACCGCAATTGCCTCTACATGCTCCCCGATCAGAAATGCTCCAAGTGATGCTATGCCCATAAGAAAGTTTTCATCAAACACCTTCCCCTTCAGGATATTCTTCGCTGCCGATGATAGTATCTCATAGCCGGCAAGAAGATACGCAAGAATCAAAAAGATCAGTC
>JAEZUM010000024.1 GCA_023421075.1 Bacillota bacterium | reverse complement strand
TGGTCTTTTTGTGATACCTATCTTTCCCACCAAATATCTTTTATTTTTTTCTTGACTTTTTCTTTGCAGGCTACCGGGCGGACTCGGGACTTACACCCGTTGAAACGTGCGCCCGCCGGGCGCACATTAAAAAGAAAGGTTGATTAGCTAGAGCCTCATCAACCTTTCTTTCAAAGTAACTAATATTTATAATGTCAGTAATAACTCACCCTTAATTTCATCAGGCTTCCAGCTGATTAGTGCATAACTCCCTCTGGAATGGTTGCTTATTTTATTGATCCATTCAATTTCATTGCGCGCTTTTGCGGATAGTAATTTATTGGTTGTTCCTGTACCGAATAGTGAGGCGTTTATCACCCACCATTTTGATTTCATTTTAGCACGATTTAAGTCTTCTTCCAGACGCAATGCCTCATACACCGGTGTTGTTTCTGCTAAGGTAACAATAATTACTTCCGTCTCTTCCGTATTTCTCAATCGCGGTAAAAGTTTTCGTGCTGCTTCGGGAACATCACCTTGTGAACGTTTTATTTCTTGGTTATAGCTTTGGGTAGATTCTAAAAGAAGTAAAGTATGTCCAGTAGGAGCAGTATCAATGACTACGATCTCATTCTCTGCTTTCTCTACTACTTCTGCAAAAGCACGAAATACGGCTATTTCTTGAGTACATGGTGATCTTAGGTCCTCCTCTACGTAAGCTAAATCGTCCGCTGACATTGTCTCACTTGCCTTAAATAATACTTCTTTTTGATATTTTCGTAATTCTTCCTTCTCATCTATTTGACTCAATGAGATATTATTATTTTCTTGAATTACAAACTTTAAATGAGCTGCCGGATCCGTTGTTGTGAGATGGACTTTCTTACCTCTTTCAGCCAGACCCAGGGCTATCGCTGCAGCAATTGTGGTCTTGCCAACGCCACCTTTCCCCATCGTAAAAATAACTCTCTTATTTGTATTTACTAAATCATCAATAACATTATTTAAATTCGGTATTAATGCGATATCAACGGTTTCTATACAGCATGCATCATCATCATTGTATAGGAACGCTCTAACATTTTTGATTCCTGCAATATTATAAGCCCTCATAGGTATCGTGTAGGTAACTAGATCCTCTAATTCGGAAGGCATATTATGAATTGCATTCTGTTGTTTTGTAAATAAACCAGAAGAGATCTCATCATCATAATTTGTTAACAAACCATTTATAACAAGTATCTGATTGTTCACTCCTATATCGGCCAATTCTTTAGAGGCTCTTGCAGCTTCCTTCAAGGGTGTTTCTTCCGGTCTCGATACCAGCACTAAGGTTGTTAAAACCGGATCGGCAAGGTTAGTAACCGCATTGCGGTACACTTCCTTTTTATCCTCAAGACCGGATAACTGACCTAAGCAGGATGCCCCATGGGTACTTTCACTGATAAAATTACTCCATGCGGAAGGAAGTTGAAGCATTCGTAAGGTATGTCCCGTGGGAGCGGTATCAAAGATAATGTAATCGTAATCCTCCTGGACCTTTTGATCTGTAATGAACTTAGAAAACTCATTGAAGGATGCAATTTCCACCGTGCAGGAACCCGATAGTTGTTCCTCCATATTATTGAGTACGGAATCCGGCAAGAGTCCTCGGTAAGGTGAAATAACACTTTCACGGTATTGTGCAGCTGCTTCCAATGGATCAAGATTTGCTACAATCAGGTTAGGCACCTCTTCAATAAAAACACCTTTATTATTTAACTCTGTATCAAAAACATCTTGTAGATTGGATGCCGGATCCGTACTGATTAGTAATACTTTTTTTCCGCTATCCGCCAATGAGACCGCCGTAGCACATGCAGTTGAGGTTTTACCCACCCCACCTTTTCCGGTGAAGAATATATACTTTGTCAATGGGATTTTCTTTGGATCAAATGGTTTCATAGCATAATGTCCTTTCCTAATTAGCAACAGCTTCCTTCGGAACAAGTCTCATCGGAACAACAACAGCCGCCACATTCATCTCCCGAAGTATTAGGCTCCTGAGACTGCTCCCCAACAAAGCTTGACGGAATGTTAAGTAATTCTATGAACTCCTCATTTTTCGGATAGCGACCGGTTATAATGATTTCACCATCCAGCACGGCAAGAGGTAATATCTCAGCTCCTTGCTCCTTTATAGCATTATTGACCGTCTTATTTTTAATGAATTCCTGAGGTGAATTGGATAAATTATATCGATCAACCTTGACACCGTTTTTCTCCATTGTATTCAGTACTGTGGAGATTCTTAGGAGCTCAGGATCCACTCCTACACCGCATAACCCTGTGGAACAGCACATTGCCGGTTCATAAATTTGCATACTATTCATATGATACTCTCCATTCATTATTTTATTGTTTCATTTCATTATTTATTTGTTACTGGGAACCAATGTGAGGTATTATTTGCTATTTTAACTAGGAATAGCATAACCGGTACCTCGGTAAGTACACCTACCGTTGTCGCTAGTGCTGAGGGTGAATCCATTCCAAACAAGGCGATGGCTACTGCTACTGCCAATTCAAAGAAGTTCGAAGCACCAATCATGCCTGCTGGCGCAGCAATATTGTGAGGTAATTTTAGTAATCTACATGGAATATAAGCTACGAAAAATATCAAAAATGTCTGAAGGGTCAGCGGGATTGCAATTAATAAGATATGAAGAGGATTACGTAATATCACTTCCCCTTGGAACGAGAATAATAACACCAAAGTAAGCAATAGTCCAATCACCGTTATATTATCAAACTTAGGCAGGAACCTCTTCTCGAAATATTCTACTCCTCTTCTTCTGGATATTAATATCCTGGTAAGAACACCGCCACTTAAGGGAATTACAACAAAAAGTACTACGGAGAGAATTAAGGTATCCCAAGGAACGGAGACATCACTAACACCTAATAAAAACTTAACAATTGGAATAAATGCCACTAATATGATCAAGTCATTTGTAGCTACCTGAACGACGGTATATGCAGGATTACCCTTTGTTAATTGACTCCACACAAATACCATAGCGGTACATGGAGCTGCTCCCAGAAGTACAGCTCCTGCTAAGTACTCTTTGGCCATTTCAGCGGGTATCAATCCACTAAATATAACATAGAAAAACAATACTGAAATCCCATACATCGTGAATGGCTTTATAAGCCAATTTGTTATCCAGGTAACATAAAGTCCTCTCGGATTTTTTCCTACATTTTTGATGCTTTGGAAGTCAACCTTCATCATCATGGGGTATATCATGATCCAGATCAGGATCGCTGTTGGAATCGATACATTAGCGTATTCGAATTGATCAAAAAAATCCGGAACAGATGGTAAAAACTTACCGATTAAAACTCCGGCAACCATACATAGTGCGACCCATATTGTTAAATACTTTTGGAAAAACCCTATTTCTGTAGTCTTTTGATTACTCATCTTAATCTCTCCCTTGCCTTTTTTATATGCTTCATAAATATTACTCCAAAATAGTTCACTCTCTATATCACCTTAGATTGTAATATAAGTACTATATTTTATACTTGCTCATCTTACTATAATGTTTGTGTCCGCCGGAAAGGTTATACACCCTGTTAAATCCCTTGTTTAGCAGAATATTTTGAGCTGCATTTCCGGTAACTCCTTTATTGCAATAAGTAATAGCTATCGTTTCATGATCTATTTCCTCTAAGCCGCTTCGAAGCTTCGAGTGAGGTATGCTGTGTGCGGTCTCAATATGTGCGTCATTATACTGTGATGCTGCTCTGGCATCGATTAGGACGTAGTTGTCACCAGATTTCATTATATTATCCAACTCTTCCGCTGTTATCAGTTCTCTTCCATTATGAATTGCATTATCCAGAATCATACCGGTGTACATAACCGGATCCTTCGTGGTCGAAAACGGTGGCGCATATGCAAGATCCAGATGAAATAAATCCTCTACCTTAGCCTTAAGCGTGATTGCTGTGACAAAGACATCAATTCTCTTATCAACGCCTTCATAACCAACAATTTGAACACCTAGCAGCCTACCGGTCTTTTTATCTGCGATTGCTTTAATTACCATTTCTTTGCCACCAAGATACTCCGGCTTGTTTGGCTTAGTATTATGACAGACCGTGTAATCATATCCAAGCTCCTTCGCATCACGCTCCGACAGACCAGTCTGAGCAACGGTTAAATCAAAGACTCGAAAAATGCCTGTTCCCAATATTCCTTGGAAAGCAAGTCTTCCACCCGTACTACAATCACCTGCTATTCTTCCTGTCTTATTTGCTGTAGAACCCATCGGTCTGTATATCGGATTATTGGTAACCAGATTATATTGTTCGATACAATCACCACAAGCAAAGATATCTGATATGTTGGTTTGCATATAATCATTTACTTTAATAGCTCCGGTAACTCCAAGCGCAATCCCTGCTTCCCTAGCGAGTGAAACATTCGGACGCACACCTGTTGAAATCAGTACAAAGTCAGCCTGGACCTTCGTGCCATTCGCCAAATGCACACTATCAGATGTAATGGAAGTGGCTGAAGTACCAAGTATTACATTGACGTCATTCTTCTTTAGGTGTTCTAATACATAAAGTGACATGTCATAGTCAAGTCCCGGTGTTACCTGAGGTAGCCTTTCAATTAAGGTTATTTCAATACCTAGCTTTTTTAGATTTTCGCAAACCTCCAAACCAATGAATCCGGTACCAATAATTGCTGCCGTTTTCGGTTTTTCTGCATCAATAAATTGCTTAATTCGATTCATATCGTTTATATTTCGCAATGTGAATACGTGCTTGTTAAATACCCCCTCAATGGGTGGGATAATAGAACTGGCTCCGGTTGCAATAATTAATCTATCATATTTATCATTAATTATTGTGTTGGTAGAAAGATTCTTCACCTGTATTTCTTTCAAATCCGGATGTATCGAGAGTACCTCATGTCCTGTGTATATATCAACATTATACTTACTCTTGAAAAAGGCTGGATCTCTGGGAGTCAATTCCTCAGCTGTTGCTACCTCACCACCGAGATAATAGGGCATTCCGCAACCGGAATAAGAGATAAAGTTATCCTTTTCATAGATAACAATATCCATTTCTTCACTATTTCTTCTTGCCTTTGCAGCTGCGGAAGTACCGGCCGCAACAGCTCCAATGATAACTAATCGCATCTTCCTGCCTCCTTTATCGTTTTACAGATACAAGTTTCATCTCCATTCGTTAATTGGGACCAAAAATTATACAAAGCACTTATCATCTCGTTATTATTACTATATCTAATCCAAGTTCCCTCCTTCCTGCTCTTGACCAATCCGCTATCCGTTAGAATCTTCATATGATAGGATAAGGTAGGCTGAGTAATCTGAAATGATTCCAGGATATCACAGGCACACAATTCACCGCAGGATAATATCTCAATTATCTTAATTCTTGTCTCATCCGCAAGTGCTTTTAAAACTGGTACATATTTATTCCCTTCAACCATTTATTCTCCTCCGTTCTATATATAGACACCTCTCTATATTGATGTTTATCTATATATTATGCGTTCTTGCTATAAAAGTCAATCGGCTTTACTTACAATTAACAATTTTAATCATTTCATACTCATAATAGATTATAAAGTGAACAAAGTGATATTTTGTCGGCATTTTTACGCCTGATCGGATTGTGATCCCCCAACAACTGCATATACGAAAAAAAACCCGTATAAATGCATTAAATCGCATTTATACGGGTGTTTTTGGTCCAATATATCAAATTATGTTAATTTTTAAGTAATATTACTTTAATCCTTCAATCATATACGATGCAACATAATCCTCAATATTCTTCTCAGGAACCCAAGTATTAAGAATTTCTCTGCTGTTATCCTTTGGTGTTAACTTTATATTTTTAAAGCCAGCCTCGTGCATCATATTATGAATGTTATCTATAAATTCTGCGCCGGCAATGCATCCTGCCATCATCCTTAGATCATTTTTTATCTCTTCCGGTAACTCTGCTGTAGCTACAATATCTGATATGCATAATCTTCCACCGCTTTTTAAAACACGATATGCCTCCATAAAAACCTTCTCTTTATCCGGAGATAAATTGATTACACAATTGGATATAATTATGTCTATAGAAGAATCCGCTACCGGTAAATGTTCAATTTCACCCAATCGAAATTCTACATTCATATATCCACTTTTCTCAGCATTCTCTCGAGCCAGATGAACCATTTCCGGAGTCATATCGACACCGATTACAGATCCGCTCTCTCCAACTTGTCTTCGGGCAAGAAAACAATCAAATCCTCCTCCGCTTCCAAGATCAAGAACGGTCTCTCCCTTTTGAATTGAGGCGAAAGCGATTGGATTCCCGCATCCCAAGCCCATATTCGCCTTTAATGGCGCATCATTAAGTTCTTCTTCTGTGTAACCAATACGAAGGGATGACTCCATAATATCATTTGAAGTACCACCACAGCATCCTGGACTGCAGCAGCATCCACCTCCAGAGGTTCCTTTCCGAGCTACATCGGCATAGTTTTTTCTAACCGCATTTCTTATTGTATTCTTGTTAACTCTCATCTTAATCCTCCATATAAATTGTTTCACTTATATAGACGTAAGGTAAGAAAAAAGGACGCAAGATATTACGTCCAATTTCAACAATGCTTACAATTTCCTTTTTTATGTTTATAATCAATTATATTTCCTCTACAATCCTGTTCGATACTGCAACAATTCAAGATCATCTCTTTCAGCAGGACTCTAGCCCTCTGTACTCTTGATTTCGCACCTGATAAGGAAATACCCAATTGTATCGACAGTTCCTTCTGGGTCAGATTTTGATATTCGGTTAAGATTAATGCTTGCTTGTACTTTTCCGGAAGGTATTGAATCATACTTTGCAAACACCGAGCTATATCATTATTAAGCAAATCCTCCTCTTTGGGGTTACAGAATTTATACTCTGCCAAATCTTCGATATACAGATCATGTTTTTGTGCTCTATAATAATCATAAATTGTATTCCGTGCGATTGTATAGACCCATGAATGTATCTTTTTAACGTCTATTATGCTATCAATTTTACTATTAATTTTAAAAAAAACAGTCTGTAATAGATCCTCCACATCTTCATCATTATTGACATGGTGTTTGATATACGTTTTCAAAGGCGTACTAAATTCATCCCAAAGACTCTCAAAATTCGTACTCAAGGATATGTCACACCTCATTCCTATCTGATTTTTTCTAATAACTTCACTGCTTCTTCAACCTTTAGGACTTTACCATAGGACACAACCTTACCACCAACAACTAATGCAGGTGTTGTCATAACACCATAAGCAGCTATTTGTGAAAAATCAGTAACATGTTCAATTGCAGTATCCATGCCTAATTGTTCCAGCGCCTTCTTTACATTTGCTTCCAGTTGATTGCATTTTGCACATCCGGAACCAAGTACTTTTACAGCCTCTCCTTTTGTCATAGCATCTGCTGCTTTATCCATCGTATCTGTATCAATAGATGCACAACAACAACTTGAACCTTTCTCCTCTTCTTTCCTCTTTCCTAAACCAAATAATGCCATAATTTATCTCCTTATCTTTGTTATTGATTACTTACATAAAATATTAAGATTTGCTGAAAGTTCATTCAATATCTTCTTAGCTTTTTCAAAGCCTTGTTCATTTAATGAGTAATGCATCCACTTTCCATCGCGCCTGCTATCTACAAGTCCGGATTCGCATAGTATTTTCATATGATGCGAAAGTGTGGATTGAACAATGTTAAGATCCTCCAATAATTTGCAGGCACATTTTTCACCGCTTTGCAGCATTTCTATAATCATCAAACGATTGGGATCACAGAATGCCTTAAACACCATGGCTTCTTCTTCGTATTTTTTTTCCAAGTTTTCACCTCTCATTTAATTATATCGATGTAATTTTCATATTAATCCTATGCGTTTATTTCACTCCTAAATCAACAAAAACCCAACAGCATTCAACAAATACCCGATAATAATTATACCGGCTGTAACAATTCCGATAAAGGTAAATAGTAATTTAGGCCTCACTACTCTTTTTAACATAATCATGGATGGCAAACTTAATGCAGTAACTCCCATCATAAATGATAAAATAGTTCCGACCCCTACTCCTTTTGATAAAAGTGCTTCTGCAATGGGAATGGTTCCAAAGATATCCGCATACATCGGAACGCCTAATACAGTCGCTATTAATACGGAAAATGGATTGTCCTTTCCTAATATTGTCTGTATGATTTCTGTCGGAATCCAATTATGTATTAAAGCACCAATCCCAACGCCGATCAATATATATAATATCACTTTCTTAACGGTAGCTTGAACCTGTTCCTTTGCGTAAATCAATCTCTCCTTCGTTGATAATTCAGGAGCTTCTATGTCGATTGTCATACCTGAATTATGAAAGCGTACCACCTGATCCTCCATTTTTAGTTTGTTAATAATAGTTCCTCCGATTACTGCAAGAATAAGTCCGACTATTACATAGGTTATAGCAATTTTTGGACCAAATACACTCATTAAAAGTACTAATGCACCTAAGTCTACTAATGGTGAAGAAATCAGAAACGAAAATGTTAATCCAACCGGTAAACCTGCATTTGTAAAGCCAATAAATAATGGTATAGAGGAACAACTGCAAAATGGTGTAACTGTACCAAGGAGAGCGCTAAGTATATTTGCTTTAATACCGTGGAACCGTCCAAGTATCTGCTTTGTTCTTTCTGGCGGAAAAAAGCTCTGTATGTAAGAAATAATAAAAATCAGCAATGATAATAACAATAAAATTTTTATCGTATCATAGAGAAAGAATTGAATACTACCTCCTAATCTTGTAGAGATATCAATACCTATTAGTGATAGGCCATCTCCAATCAATTCATTAAGCCATCTCATTCCCAGAATTTGATTTTGAAAGAAATCCCATGTATTTTTCATGTTTATACCATCCTTTTATATATCGATAATCTTCGAACTGTTTTTAGTATAAACCTCGCATCGATATATGTCAATATGTATATATATATTCATCCTCTCGGAGATTCGTTACAAAACAGCTTCTGCTGAATTAACAAACAGCTACCTTCATTGAAAACAATGCCTGTAGCTGCTCTTACGGTTATTCTCCCACATTGTGGAAGCATACCCATCTCTATTGTTTAAAAAGACTGCTATATTCTCATTACACGCCATATCAAACCGGTATATGGTATCAGCTGAGAAAGGTTATTGGGATTGCTTATGCCTATATCTAATATATACATAGAACCGTCCGGTCCAAATTTTACATCTACCGGTCTTCCAAACCCACCACCGCCGGTGATATATGTGGGTAAACCGGACCGATTATAGACAAAAGTTGTCACTTCTCTTGTGCTTCTATCAACTTTAGAAATTTTATGACCAATGCCCTGATATGGTACCGATGGACCTAAGGTTATCGGTCCATGACTTCCGTATTCCGCAATATAGATATCTCCAAAGTTACCGAATGTATTGGTATAGTCGAAATCAAAGCCCATTATGGAGGAATGAGGCTGAAATTCAGCATATGGCTTTGGCGGTATATTCGGATGATTTAGTATAAGAAAATCAGGTTGCGGACCTCCTTCCGGTTTGAACTTTGGTAAGGTTACGGGCTCACCAGCTACATAATCAGGCCATCCATACCATAATCCAGATGTAATAAGCTGCAGTTCGTCCGGTGCGTTCGCAATTGGTCTACTCCCTCTAACATCATATCCGCGATTAGCGACAAAGAGTCGGAACTCTCGATCAAACTTTATATGAAGAGGATTTCGGAATCCCTCTGCCACAAGCTCAAGATCTGAACCATCGCGATTAGCTTTTAAGATACTTCCGGAACCCTTTCGTATTCCTTTTTTGATTTCCATTGGACTATTGGGTACGGAATAAGCAGAAAATGCCCCTGTATATAGTTTTTCTCTAGAATTACTAAGTAAACTATTCGTCATAAAATTCTGCCCATACAGTATGCTGTCAAATGTTGGCTCATCATGTAAAAATGGATGATAGAAAATCCAATTATTATCATTTCCTACCACTCCTGAATTAGTTACAGTCCCCATTCCAAAATATATCTTGCCTTCAGGACCAAACGCGATGTTGCTAATTCCATGATCACCATTACACAATAATCCGGAAATAATCTCCTGCCTTGTTCCATCCGCTCGTATCAAGGTTATATGATCACCATGGGATACATAGAGATTTCCATCGAGATAATTTATACCTCTTACCGGAGTAATGAAATTTTCTGCGACAATTTCAAAACGTTCATTACTCAATCGTAATAATTTGGGATTGCCGGAGGTGTAACCGGATTCTATAATATATAGATCTCCATTGCCGGAAAAAACCATCCCAATCGGAGAATCCAATCCTTGCACGTAATTCTCAATTTGATAGTTACTGGGAAGAGAGAACTCCGAAGTATTGATATATCTTATGGAATCCGCTTTTCTTTGGCTACATGCATTGATCATCGAATATCCAACTTTATTATATTTCATTATTTGCTCCGAGTACCTAATTAGTTTATTATATTCAATATAGAATAAAATATCTTGTATTGAAGTTCCCATATCAAAAAAATTTGTCTATGTAATATAATTATTTACAAGGTAAAAAAGACGTGTTTCTTACAAACTATAACAGTTCGTTTGAAGCACGCCTTTTCCATTTGGCTAGTTACTCTGATCAATGCTTATTCACACAGGATCGACATAGATATTGACCTCATCAACGAAGAAGCGGACTCTTCTCACCCATGCCAAACAGATTCAGTCGGTGAAGAGCTCTGGTACATGCAATGTATAAATGCTTCTTATCCTCTTCTGTATGATAGGTAACCGCATCCGCATCACAGATTAATACCGCATCAAATTCAAGTCCTTTTGATAGATATACCGGAATGATAAATACGCCCAGAAGATCAGTCGCGCTGTTGCTATTAATTAAGGCCACCTCAATTCGATCCTTTAATTCCCGATATAGAGACTGCGCATTCTTTTCGCTCTTGCAGACAAGTCCAATGGTCCGGTAGCCTAGCTCCTGACAGGCTTTGACTTCTTTAGCAATCATTTCGCAAAGAGATGCTTCGTCAGGAGCTGTATATATTACCGGCTCCTCACCCTTTCGATTGAAACTCTTTATGTCCGAACTCTGTTCGATGAATTTCAGGCTAAATTGAAGAATTTCATTGGTACAGCGGAAGCTTTTATCCATAGTGATTAAGGACGTCTTTTTCTTATCCAGGATGTTACGGATTTGCTCATATAGTGAGATGTCCTCCTGCTTTTCCAGGGTCTGATTCATATCCCCAAGAATCGTGAACTTGGAATTCACGAATAACAAATGAAATATCTCATATTGCAGCGGATAATAATCCTGGGCTTCATCGATGACAACCTGTTTGATATTTTTGTATTCGCTGGAGGTACCATTTATGGTAAGTTTCAGATAGGCAATAGCGATTGCATCGTCATAATGGAGCTTACGACTGGTCAGGTTCTCTTGTGTATACTCTATAATATCATTAAAATCCTCAGGCACAAGTTCCTTCGTTAAGTAATAGAAATATTCTTTATCCTGGAATAATCGATCATAAAGCTGATCAATCTTTAGCTCGGTAAATTTCTTAATCGTATCAAGAAGCATTACTCGATCTGATCTGCTGATTCGTTCCTGTGTTGACTGGCGAACTAAATCCAGGATATAATCCTCTAACTGCTTTAATTTCGCACCCAGCGGTACATCCCCTCTGCGTATTACGATGTCTCTTATTTGTTCTTTACCGATAATCAGTTTATTCTCATAATAGATGTCTTCAAATTCGATATAACGGTTCGGTAATTCTTCCATATAGCGATTTAATATGTGTTTAAAGGTCTCAGATGTCTTGAATTCGATGCTCCTCTTGATCAATCCGCGATATCCGGAGCTTGAAACCAAGCTTTCGAGAAACTGATTTTTAGTCTGTATCCGTTCCGTCTCTAGAATTGATGTCAGTAATTCATCAAACACTACTGAAACTACATTACTTTCCCCCAGCTCCGGTAATACACTGGATATATACTGCTCAAACAGAGAATTGGGAGAAATGATCATAATATTATTTGCAGACAGCTTAGTCTGTAATCCTTGATACATAAGATATGCGGCACGATGAAGTGCAATTGAGGTCTTACCGCTTCCTGCAACTCCCTGTACCATCATTAAATCATTCTCCATATCACGAATGACAATATCCTGTTCCTTCTGGATGGTTTCTACGATGGTTTTCATTTTAGAGGAAGTGTTTTGAGCTAGTAGTTTTCTTAAGAATTCATCGACAATCTGAACATCTGCATCAAAATAATACTCAAGCACACTGTTATTAATCTCATACTGGCGTTTTAAATCAACCTCACCGTTGATCCTTCCGACGGGTGCATCATAATACACCTTTCCGGTTACAAAACGATAGAAAACACTTGCAATCGGTGATCTCCAATCATGAACGAACATCTCATAGGAATTTTCTTTTCGTAAGGAGGTTCGACCGATATATATCTTCTCCGCTTCCTCCTCATCTTCATATTTAAAGTCAATTCGAGCAAAATAAGGCGATTTGATCAAATTCTCCAGTAATCTGATTTTATTTTCCAATGCTTCATAGTCGGTTACCTTTTCAAGTACCGGGTTCACAAACTGGCTTAATTCCGCCAACGCTTCGAAACCCTCAGATCCCCAAAGATTAGAGATGGAATGTGATGTTTCTTCCCGTAACTCCTTCTTTGCAGAAAGAATAGCCGATTTATTTTCTTCATTGCGCTGTCTCGCTTGATCTAGCTGATTCTGAGCTATTGCTATCGTTTGTGCTAACCTCTCCTGTTCAAAATCGAATTCAGTCTGATTATGTTTCATCCGAAAATCCCCTCTCTAAACCATTACTCGAAGTTACCCCAAAAGTCTAGCACACCTCTGTTCAGAAAAACAGTCTTGTTGTTCCGGTGGATTTATGATAATATAAAGATGGGAAGAAGGTGATGATGCAGCTGCATCAATCACCTTCTTTTCTGCTATTTATTCAGAAACAATGTATTGTATCTGACCTATTCCTACTATGTAGAGGAATGACATGGTAATCATATCTGTCTATTTAATGGAATCACCCATGCAATCCCCTTGCCTGTCTGTCCATATCCTCCACTACAATATCATAGATTTCTCCAAGGGAGGAGCAGTATTCCAGCACCTTCCACGGCTCATTGGTATGAAAATGAATTTTAATTAGTTCTTCATCACCTACCGCCAGCAAGCAATCACCTTTCAGATGATTTGTAAAATACTCCGTAATTACATCCTCATCAAGGTTTGAACCTTCTATTAATAATTGTGTGTCATATTTAAATTCAAGCATAAGTTTATACTCCTTTCTTTATAATAAAATTTTTTCATACAGCTTAAACCAAGGCAGGTTATACTCGCCAAGCCCCAGGTCCACTGTATCAATATAATGAAATCCGCATTTTTCATATAAGCGGATTGCCGGTAGATTGTCGGTATTTACATCCAATCGGAGTGCTTTGATATTCGACTGTCTCCCCACTATGGAAGCATATTCTAATAATTCACGACCTACCCCTTGTCCAAGATAATCCGGATGCACGACAAAGGTATAGATAACCAGTACTTCCTCGTATTCTAAATCCATCGTCCATTTCACCGGTAAATAAGCCGGTTCCGGTTTATGACGCAGTATCATGGAACCGATGATTTTGTCCTTGTATACCGCTACATACAAGCCACCCTCATCTACTCCCTCTTCTGCTGTTTGACGAACCGGATACAGACCCTTTCGCCATCCGGGGTAATTAACGGTCGCAGACAAATGATCATTGAGACAGTCATATAGCTGTTCCAGCTCATCGATATCCGCTTCTGTACCAAGTCGCATCGTTATATTCATTGGCTATCCCTCTTTTTCATTAAGTCAAAACCTTTCGATTGATAAAACCGTATTGCATTAATGTCATCATTCGTAGTGATTAACCATAATCTCTTACAATTCTTACTCAGATCATATTTAAAACAGCTCATCGAGTAGTATATAATAATCTAGCTTTTCCTGATTAAGTGGAATACCGATCTTCTCTAGCAGCAGCTTATCATATTCCGTCGTATTATAATTATATCTTAGGGACCGAATACTAAGGGCAACATCCTGCCAAAGATCAGCCACTCCGGCTCGTCCCAGATCAATAAATCCGGACAGACGATCCCCCTTCGCAAAAATATTTGGAAGGCAATAATCTCCGTGGGTAAATACCAGTTCCTCGTGCTTTGGTCTATTGTTCTCCAGGTAATGAAGCAAGTCAACCGGGGTGGAAAAACGATCACTGTCAGGTTCCCAATCAGACATATCAACTCGGTTATACTTAATATTCTCTGCAGCGTCCTTTAGTTTTTGATCCAGGTTATTATTCATCGGGCAATCCTTACAATCCGTGAGTCGCAATAAATTAATCCCCTCTGCCAATAGAGAAACTGCCAATACCGGATTCTGCAAATAATATTCATCACATAACATCTTCCCACCGATATCCTCGATCAATAGATAATCCGCATTCTCCTCTGATACCCACTCAATCATCCTCGGAACAGGAAGTCTGCCACTCATCCATGACAGGTTCTTATATTCTTTCTCCAGCTCACCGGATTTTGGCTCGACCTTCAGAAAAAGAACTTTTGTTTCTGAGAAATATCGGTATACGCTTGCCTGTGAACAGCCAACTTCATTCTGCGTACATTGCATCCCGTCAAGGTGCTTTTTAATAATGTCCGGTAATAATAACTCTTTCATGGCTCCTCAATTCTCCATTTCATTTCACGTTCTCTATTTTGCTATGGATAATTATTTGTGTATATTCTTTAATACTATTTCCTATAATCGCCTCTGATAAAGGGTTCTTCGATATTTTCCGAAACCAGCAAACTATACTTCTTCGGATGACGATAGGAATTGCCATGGACTTCCCGGCATCTGTAATCTCTGAGCGTATCCATCGGAAAATCAGCCAAATAAATACCTTCTCGCTCTCCAGCCTCTATAACGAGTGTATCTCTGGAACCCGATCCATCCAGATTGTAAGCAATCCCGTCATAGGCTGAGGAATGACCGTTACAGTCGGGTTGACCCTTCGGGTAATTAACCGTTGCAATACCCACCATATTCTCATACGCTCTGGCACGAAGCTGAGTTAACCGATTAATCTCCATTGGGCAGGCGTTCGGCACCAGAATTATCTCGGCCCCTTTTAACATCAGAATTCTTGCACTTTCCGGGAACTCTCTGTCATAACAGATCATTGCACCGACCTTTACATCACCTTGCTCCGTATTCAACTCAGTGACATAGAAATCATCTCCCGGAGTTAATCTGCATTCCTCTCCAAAATCACAGGTATGTACCTTAGCATAGGTGAGTATCTTGTCACCAAAACGGTCAAAAAGACACATCGTATTTCTAGGTAGTGGTTCAAATTGCTCCAGAAAGGTAATACCGATCGCCATGTTTAATTCCTTAGCCAGCACTCCAAATGCAGTTACAAAGGCACTATCAGCTGGTATTGCATTCCCCCTCAATAGTTCAATATTCTCAGGGATGCTGTATCCAACGCTCCACATCTCCGGAAATAAGGCAATGTCCGCACCCATATCCTTTGCTTTTCTGCAATATTCCAATCCTTTTTGCAGGTTCCCTTCTAGTGTTTCCTGCGGTAGAAGCTGTAGTAACGCCACCTTCAAATTCTTCATTCTAATCTCCATTCTGCCGCAACCTGCGATTGCATGATTGAAATCTTAATATACAATAAGGGCGGCACCACAATATTTTATAAACTAATATAGACTCATACACTCGATTTATCGTTCCTAATCTTCCTGTTCCTGAATAAGCCGATTTATTTCCTCTACAAAGATACGGACATCTTCAAATCCTGATTTACTCATTTTGAATTTCAATTTACCATGACATACTGTTTTCTGCTTATCTTCAAACCGGTACTTCGTCCTAGCCAGACAATTCGGATAGCATCCTACACAATCCGCCATACTATAGAACATGCGTCCGGCGAATTCCGGCGAAGTTATGGCAATGCGCTTTAGGGTATCCTCCATTCGGTCAGCCTTTCGGTGCCAGGTCTCCGGTTTGCCATTCGTGATTATGATCCATTGTAGAGAATGATCAAACAGATCATTGCTTAAATATATGGCATCCGTCGGTTATCCGACCATAAGGTGCTGAAATTAACATGTCCGTTTCCGAATAACAAATATAATCCGGGTGCATCTATCTTCACTCGCATGTCGATTCGTAACGGTATTCGGTATCGGTCCGGCAGATAAATATAGCTGTTAATCGAAAGAGGCTCTGCATCAAAACGCTCGGTAGGGATAGAATGGTTCGTATTTAGTTGAAGCAGCTTATCCTTATACTCGCAGGTAACCTGCCCTTTGGGTAAAAATTGAGTTAATTCAATGTTATGTACTTCCACCCTATTCCCTCATATTCATACAATTAGTTTTGTTATAAGTGTTCCTGCGCTTATAGTATAAGCAATTTAGCAATGTAATGTCGATATGCAGTATTAAGACAAGTTATCAATTATGCTTTTTAACTGTTCCTTGTAATCCTTCGCTGGTTTATAATCCTTTCCATTAATAATGATATCATTTGAAAGAACAGACATTGTATACTTTTGTCCATTTTTCATTTTGATATCAAATACGAGTGCCGATCCAAAATTATGGTAACTTAGCATACTCTTAAATTTCATTGATTGCAGTGCTTCAAATACTAATTTTATATCGTCCTGATCAGAGATCGTAATACTCACTGTGGAATCTTGAAAGTTGATTATATCCACTTCGGACGAATCAATATCTCTTAACATATTTGAATTCCTGTTGATCCAAGCAACTACAATTAATACTAAAATCAATACCGCTGCAAACGAAAACACTACTTTTCTTTTAAGCATTGTCTATTCCCCCATTTCGCTATGCATATTCATTACTCATTTTCGTCTAACAAATCTCGTATATTCGATTGTTTCCCCCAATATGATATTATCTTTCCCGATTGATCCTTTCTCTGTACCTCGAAATCTGTTCCTGAATTAATAATATGAATGCTGTTTCCATCCTTCAAATTAATAAAAATCCTTGATTCAGAGGTAGTTCCGGCAAACTCTTTGTTGTGACGAACGTTGGTTAATCCGTTGAACCAGGAAATAATCTCATGTATTTCATCAGGTCTAGCCATTCTATTGTTCTTCCCCAATATACTAATTGATTCTACCTCACTTATATCAACCTGATCATGCAACTTACTTGCATTGTTCATACTGTAATACAATAATCCAACCAAAACGATTATCGTTATTACAACAATCAGTTTGTGATATCGGTTCATACCTTCCTCCAAACACTGTAATTTACTAGGATCTTAGAATTTTCTGCATTGCTTTTCCTTTGGCTAACTCATCGATTAATTTATCTAAATATCGAATTTGGCGCATGGTTTCATCTTCAATGTCCTCTACCCGGTATCCACAGATGACTCCTTTGATCAGTGAGGCATTCGGATTAATGCAAGGTGCCTGCCGGAAAAAGGTTTCCATATCTACTTCGTTTACTATTTGTGTTTGTAATGCAGACTCATCATAGCCGGTCAGCCAGAATATAATTTCATCTACTTCTACTTTTGATCTTCCCTTTTTCTCTGCCTTTTGAATATAAAGCGGGTATATACTTGAAAAAGCCATTTTAAAAACACGATTGTTCTCCATAATTAACATCTCCTTCTTTTCTTATCAATCATACTTCATTTCACTCATTCGATTTCGGATCCTTTTGCAGAACCAATTTAACAATATCGATCCCATATCATTATAAACTATTCCTTTGACAATCTATTTAAAATGTCTTCTGATAGAACCGTGCATATTCAAACGGCTTAAATCCAATCTTAACATAGTATTGATAGGCTTCCTCATCCGGGTCCACAAAGGCTCTCTTACACCCCAAGTGTTGTAAGATTTTTAATGAATGGAATACTACCGCTTTTCCTAATCCTCTGTTTTGATATTGGTCAAGCGTGACCATTGGTTCCAGATAAGCAGTCTGCGTCACTTTGTCATACCAGAAGCCACAAAAGGAAGCATACTCTCCGTTCTTATCCAATATAACACTACAAATATCTCTATCATAATTAAGCCAGGCATGCTTGATCGATAATTTTACTTCGTCTTCGATTTTCGGAATACCCCCTTCATAATGAAAGCCTAACCAACAGATTTTGCTTAATTGATCAAAATCAAACACTTCCGAAAGAGGGTGAATGCTAAACCCGTTCTCAAGGATTGGTTGGCTAATTTCTTTTTGAAGATCAAATTGAAGAGTACCGGTATCAATCTTCAGCTGTTCATAGCCTTCCTTATGTAAAATCTGGTCTAGAGAGTCTTCCCGATCGAGCATCACCAGAAAAATATGCTTTTGATTTTCCTCACTCGCCGACAAATTATCTTCAACAAACCGGATAATTTCATAAAGAGTTTCTTCGGTAGTACATCGATTATCGATCACTGCCTCTCCAGGCCATGGACTCATGGGACGAACCGCACAAACAACTTGTCCCTTTTCTTTCCACAGCTTAAATTTTTCGAATGGAAATTCATCCAAACATGGTGCATTGCGTAGCCATTCCCAGATTACTCTGGAATGATTGTTCACATTATCGTGATTCATCTGGGCATAGAAATCACTCAGATCCTTATTGTGAGGATATTGGTTCTTCGCTCCAAACCATTTCTCCAAGTTATTATAAGATATATTTTCAGCCAAAAGAATTCTCCCCTTTTCTGTGTGGTATGAAATAATTAGTTTATCAATAAGTAAGGTAGGTAAAATAATATCTTGATTACATGTCATAGTCATATATCTGACAAGCAGTAGATATCGTGTTACTATGAGCTTATGCCTCTTTTAAATATAGCGTCGTACATGCTTCATATAATCTAAATACTCTTCTCCAAATTTCTCAATACACCATCTTTCCTCAGATCGAATAATCCAATGGGATGAAATCTGAAAAACGATAACAATAACCAGTAATATCAACGACTGTGTAAGTACAACACAGCCCAAAAAGTAAACAAAATAGGCTACATACATCGGATTACGGGAGAAACGATACAGCCCTTTCCGATTAAAACCATTCTCCGAAGGCTTTGCGAAATTCATTATGGATATAATACATAAAAGTATGCCTAAACCATATACGATCAATCCCATAGAAAACCACTGTGTGTCAATCTTAATGCGGAGAAAGAACAGATATATGAAAATCATTATATTCGAAAGCTGATAAAATAAGTAAGCTATCTTCTCCGTTCCGATCACCGGAGCAAAGTAAGCCGCGCGTGTCATTGACCTCTTGTCCAAAGCACCTAAAAGACCAAACCGGATTAATAAAAGTGGTATTACTGTAAGAAATCCATTCATTGCACCTATACTCACTCTCTTTCTGATGAATGTACTTATCAAAGTCTTTCATTAATTATCTATGTATTGATCAAGGCATTCAAATAACTTTCTAAACCCTTCTTCATGAATCCAATAGCTTTTGTCTTTATTGATTACTGCTTGTTTAAATTCATGATATCCAATAAATTTTACTTCGGAAACTTCATCCTCTTGGAGGACCAATGTTTCCGGATCTAAATCCATTTTTATAAAATATACATCGTAAAATTCATTATCGATAAACTGTCCGTCGTTTAGAACTGCTATTTCGTGAAATGTATATAAATATTTGATTTCATCCATTTGGTTCGAGACATCCAGCCCCAGCTCCTCAGAAAATTCTCTTATGATGGTCTGACGGTTGTCTTCGTTCGCTTCAATATGTCCTCCCAGAGAAACATACCACATATTCGGACATGAATCTTTATTTGCGCTCCTCTTTTGGAGCAGCAATTCATTATTTGAATTAATAACCCATACTTGTATGACCCGATGGCAAATTCCTTTTTTATGTGCTTCACTTCGTTCAATAATCTCACCGGTTTTATTACCCTGCTCATCTAGAACATCAAAAAACTCCATAAACAACCTCGCTACTCTTCACTGACACGTGTATTTACACCATTTATCTCTTTATAGATTCGTTTACTGTTTTTAGTTACTTTCTTCAGAATTTCTTCATTCAGATTATATCCTAAGATCTCTGCGAGACCGTAAAGATATATTGCAACATCCGCTAATTCTTCTCCAACCGTCGGTAATTTCCTACGATATGCTTCAAAGGCCTCCGCCAGCTCACCGTTTATATAGCAAAATTCCAATTCTACATTAGTAGTATTAAATCCTTGTCTCCGCTTGTTATCAAATATTTGCTTTTGTATGTTGCTTAATTCATCCATTGTATATGCTCCCATATTATTATGTACCGTATAAAATTACCCGATTATACGCTTACCCTTGTTAAACCAGTCATCTCTTCCAAGAATTCTGCAAAGGTTTCCGGCACTTCCTCAACGATATCCTTTTTTTGCAAAATAGTAACCTTATCTAGCCAAACCAAAAAATAGATATGTTTAGCCTCAATGATCGTCTGAAACTCCTGGTATAATACTATGGAATCATTCGGTAGCATCATTCCATCCGTTGTAAATCTTACCAGCAACGACGTATCTGTGGTATCACTCCATGGTCTTTTCGTACCAGCAAGGAGTTTTTCTGCCAGTTTATGAAATTTGCGATTTGAATCTTTTTTCCATTGCCAAATACATCCAACTCCAACTAACACACTAATTAATCCAGCGATCAGAGGCATCATTAGCTCGCTTGGATAAGTCAATCCCGGTATCAAAAGAAAGATCCCCATACCCAGTCAGTATGATTCCGTAAATTTTTGCTCGAATTGACCTCTTTTTGATTGTCCCTTCCGGCGCTCGATGGCTTCTATGATGGTCAATAAAGCGCCATACAGAAGGAAGTTTTTTGCGAGAGTTTATCTCAAGCTGCTTTTCCAAAGCAATTGCCACCTCATTTACCAAATCATCCGTATTATATTGAGTAACTCGAAATATGAATTCCAATTGTAATTATCCCTCTCTATCATTATTATATAGAACTAATTACAACTTTCTTGCCTTGATACAGAAAGAAATCGGAACCATCTTGGCTTTTTTTGCTTTGTCACTAATATTATCGACTTCTTCCATCGTGTCCTTATCGGTCTGTTCAATCAATTGTTCAATACAAAACCCAGCTTGTGCTAAGGCGTTAATATAGGTAGATATTTTACGATTGCACAAGATTATTTCGCTTCCATCAACCGGCATGCTAAAATATGTTTCATCAAAATAGCTTTTATTTAAAACCAGTGTGTCATTTTCTATGACATCTTTTCGTTCGCTACCTGACCAAGCTACGCAGTAATTCAAGGTATGATGCCAGCTGAATATAAATATGCCGTCCTTTTTGAGATAGGATGCAATCTTTTTGAAGGTGCCCGATAAATCAGTTGTCCATCCTATACCGTAGATTGAGTATACAAAATCAAAATAATCGGTCGGAATATTTAACTCCTCTTCCATGGGAGAACATATAAATTTTGCTGTATACCCATGAGTATTCAGATATGAGTTTGCATTATCTATTTGCTTCTGAGAAATGTCCACTCCCCATAATTCGGCAGCATTTCGATCCGCATGATATTTTAAGGAATGTCCACTTCCACAACATATCTCAAGCATTTTCTTGCAAGAAACATCCCCAAATAAGTGTAAGTCATCCTCTGTTACAAATTTTACTCCATATGTAGGTAGTGCAGTTGTACCAAACCATAAATCTGCATTTGCATCCCAATAAGCTCTATTGGTTCGTAGTATTTCATCCTGATCCATTTGTAGTGCACCTTTCAATAATATAGATATTGCTATCTGAGAACTTCCTTCATAGAGCTTATCCTTATTTCGCTGCAAATTGAATTTTCAGTGTATGAAAATATGTATTACAAGTCGCTTTCAAAGAACTAACAAGTGATGCTTATGAATCGGAAACTGAGTTTAACAAACCTGATAACCCGCTTCTGATAAAACATCTAATGCTTTTATATAATTTTCTGCTTTCGTTAAAATATAATCTGTATTATAGGTTGATATTGCAAAGATACCAATCTCATTGTCTGCTAATAGTGTTGAAATCTTTGATAAGATACCAATAAGAGAAAAATCCAAAATACCTTGAATTCGAAATGCTTTCCAACCATCGTCTCTTTCAACAACATTGGGCGGAACATTAACTGTAATACATACCAAGGAAATTTCTTCATCTGTTCTACTTAAGAAGCAAAACTCACAATTGAAATCAACACCTGTTATATCTTTCATTTTACATACTGAAAAATCATATGATATTTTTTTTATTTCCATGAATAACTCCTCGTATATTGTTATGTTTCCAGAGACATCATTCTGTAACATGTAAATAGTAAAAAACTTTATCGTCGTTTTCTCGTTGTCTGTTCCAGGTCTCTTCAATCGCATTCTTTACATTCTTTGCATCTTGAAAGTTGCTCCCTCTTTTTTTGCAATGCTCTGCAAGCAATTCATCGCTTATATCAAGATATACAATCACTTCACAATCCAAAAGGATCAAGGAAAATAATGGTTGGCCAGCTTTAATCGCCACTCTTTCTATTACAAGTTTTCTTGTGAAATCTCCTATTTCTCTTGTCCAGGGTTTCTGACATATAAATGTTTCCTCTTCCATCGTCAATTGTGGCCATAATACCTCATCCATATCGACTGTTCCAGGTAATTGTTCTTGTAATGTTGATTTTCCACAACAGGTAGTTCCTAGAATACAAATTCTATCATTTTTATGCTTTTCGAATATTGCCTGTAATGCATTTACTGTTTCCTGTGCTGAAGTTATTATTGCCATCTTACCTCCTAAACGGGATCCTGCGATTAATTTTAGTATTGAACACGTTCGAAAATACTTTTTCGGTCTCTGTTTAACTCTCTGTATATCACCGTTATTAACAATTCTTCCATCGATGAAATAAAAGCAAAAAGCCCAAGTAGAATTGCTGTTACAGTACTACCGAATATCGAATATATAACCGGAGTTATAAAAAGCAATGCTCCTGTGGCTTTATTGGCATAAGTATGTAATGAAGAGAATGTGTGAAACTTGATATAGCCAATCAAATACGCTGTAACTCGTATCAGCGCAATACTGCCAACACAGATCCATATCCATCTAGGAATTACGACAGTTGGAGCAATCACTATAACAATTGCTGACAAAAAAGCAGCATCTGCAATACTATCTAGCTTTGCTCCCAGACTGCTTTTTTGTCGCAATACTCTTGCTACGATTCCATCGATAATATCGCTTACACCACCATATAAATACAGGATCCAAAACATCCTTGAGAACACAGCTGTGAATACCATAAGGATAGCACAAATGATACGAGAAAATGTAATATAATTTGCTATATTTTTGATTTCAAGCACTCCTTCAAATATATATTTCATACAGTACTCTATTAATAAGCGATTTCCTTAAAACCATCAAATGAAATTGATATAAACCCTTATACATTTGCATCTGTTGCAAAGGCTTCTAAGCCCATTGGTGAAATGGTGACAAAAAGGCGCAGAACATCTTCACCGGTATTAATAACCTGTAAGCTTTCCTGCCCATCAACCTGCATTAACTCGCCTACCTGTAACATGGTTTCTTTGCCATCCGTAACAACCTTGGCATTCCCCTCCAGGACCTGTAGGAACAGGGTTGTTTCCAGGTGGGTATGTCCCGGTAGTACTTCCCCTTTCGCGATGTTAAGAACGAACGCAATTACATTATCACTTTTGAAAATCATCCTCTTGGCGATTTTTCCTTCCGGTTGATGAAAATAATCCTTAAAATTATATTTGTTCATAGATAAATCCTCCTTATAATAAGATTAAACTATAATATACCCCAATTGGGGCTATATATTTATTCTTTCATTATATTCAAATAATAGTTGTTAATCAATTCAAGAATTTCTTCGACAGGCATTGTGGCGTTAATCTCCAATACAGGGCAGCTGAGACCATAAGCCTGTTGTTTTATATCCTCTGCAGAACGTGATATAACCATATCGTGGAACTGTTTTTGGGATTCGTACATATCTCCTCCCTCTAAGACACGCTTCCCAAACCGAATTATTTCACGCTGTCTGATCCGTTCTAATCTCACTTGAAGCGGTGCATATAGAAGGATCGCAAGCTTAAAGGTAGAAACAATTTCGGAACCCCAATTACATCCAACCGATGAAAGTACATAATTATGGCAAGTTTTTATATCATCAAACAATAACTTTTTAACCTCTTCTTGTGTACGGCTATTGGTATAAGGTATGTCCGAATCCAGAAAGTAATAATCCTCTACATCCATACGTTTATAGTTCAATAAATCTGCAAGCGCGCGACATACGGTTGATTTGCCACTCCCGTTCAACCCCATAATAATAATTCCATTTAACATATCAATAAGCTCCCTGTAATTCCTCAAATGATGTATTCCGGATTGGATTCTCGTTAGACTTAAGGAGTTCTTTGCAAATGATATCATCGCTAAATATAGATTGGTAGCCCAGAAGGAAATTAGCGTATCTTATCATTTTTCGATTCATTGACATAGTATCCTTATTTTACGAATCCTGTTACATGATTTATTAGTTACCGTATTGGTAAGGTACATAAGGTAGGATAGCCCAAGTCACATCGTCCGCTAGAATGCTCCTTGCTTCTAATTTGGCATATCCAACGGTAGCTTTTGAACATGGGTATTGCTTACATGACACACAAGTATCACACCCCTTGTCTATTGCACATTTGAGCTGATCGCATAATTGGGTATGACATCCCTGTGTTCCACATCCTGAACATCTCATCGTCCAGTCCGTATTCCCATATACCCTTGTTAATCGTTCCTTCAACTCTTCCCTAAACTCTTCGCTGATAGAACCGCCAGAGAAATGAATACATAAATCGCATCGATGGCCGCATTTACCGTAAACCGCATTCTCTTTATGAAAAGGCTTACGATTAGGCTTTTTCTTGATCATGATCATCTTCTTAACGGCTTCGAGAGTCTCCATGGTATCCACCCGTATGAGCATCCATTTTCCATCGTGATATGTATGAGCCTCATTATATAGGTTTACGATTGACTGCGGAAACTCATCCCACCGTGTTTCGAACTTCTCCCGCTCTGCTTTGCCGAATATAATCTGAAAATCATAATGGTCTTCGTGTATATTGATCGACAGGATCGTTTTCTTTCCTTGCCGGAACTTCAAGCAATCGATATCGTAATACTTACCCTGCACCTCGTCTAAAATATACTTTCCTCGCATAAAGCGTATGGTCTCATCGCTGACCTTTAGCATCTCGGTTCTTTCACTCATACTGCTTCTCCTTTTAAGATCGATATACCTAACTTAAGCATCAATATTCCATCTGGTTATAAACATTACGGAAATTGTGATACGCCGTAACAGGGCTTATTGGGGAATGTTAAAAATGGGGTGCATCGTCATCGCATCAATTGGTAATGACGTGTGCTCATGGACAATTTTCCATCCATTCTCCAGATATATCAATCCCCAGCTAAGGCGATTGTCCATAGCCCTTAAGACATCTCCTTCTTTAGAATGACCTTGATATGAAATAATTCCATGTAGAAATGCAGTATTGGTACCTTCATAAACAGTAATATCCCGAAAGGTTACAGTAGCATACTCATCACCTAGGCCATCAAACCAGCTTTTTATGTTCGTTTGCCAAGAAGATAACGTGTTGTAAGCAGCTGCTTGCCAAAGATCATAGTTGATTAGGTTTGGGGCATATTGACCTATAAAGCCCTCATAATCTTTGCTTCGTACAAAATGACTGTAGTTATCTAATAAATCTTGAAATTCTCTTTTCATGGCAATTCCTCTACTTTCTATGTAGATTCTCTCACAATCTGTTTATTTAGGTATAAATGGTAGTTCATAAGCTTTGTAACGGTTAAAGACACAGATATTACGCCTAAAACATACGAAATCATTTCAATATACATGATTCGTAATTATTACATATTTTACTTATTATTGAATCTTTAACTAAATACGCTTCACCAAAGATATCTGCATGATTATTTTGTATTAAAATGTGTGTTCCATCAACAAGTGCATAAATTTTTATTTTATGACTATGAGGCAATACATAAGTTGCCCAGGCATCTAATCCACTTTCTAAAATATAATTTGTCTCTGTTGGTTTATAATGAGGGACAATATTAATGTCAGTATATCCAAGCCCTTTAAGATAATTTGGGTTTCCAATTTGTTCATCAAGTTCTGGAAAATCAAAAACTATATCG
This sequence comes from Bacillota bacterium, assembly GCA_023421075.1. Classification (GTDB taxonomy): domain Bacteria; phylum Bacillota; class Clostridia; order Lachnospirales; family Lachnospiraceae; genus Mobilitalea. Next base: position 106,629 of record JAEZUM010000024.1, on the reverse strand, counting down.
GCCAAATTCATTGAACCGGCACTCATTCCAACAATTATTCCTTCATAATAGTTCAATTCTTCCTTTAAGTGAAGATTGTTAAAAAAAGCATTTTGGCGCGGCAATTCTCCACCACCTAATATAATAATGTCTGCATCTTGAACTATTTCATGAAGTTTTGAGTTATTTCTATTATCGACCAAAATACAATTTGTAAATTTTAATTCACTATTTTCAAATGCCTTGTAGTATAAATTAGCATAAAAATCATTACTATCATATGTTATAGGATTGCTTGGAAAATAAACAAAATTATCAAGGCCTTTTTTATGATATTTCTTTAATTGAGTAACAAAATTATTAATATTATTCAATTTTGGTGAAATATCGTTCATGTTTTGAAGCGTCATACTTGTTAAGAATATTGTATTCATATCCTACAAACCTCACTTTATAGATCATTTTTAACTCGCCTTTGATAATTGTGGATCATATTGTCTTAAATTTAGATTATTTTCATTCTCCAGTTTTCTATTTGCTGCAAAATAAATAACTGGAAACATATATATAGAAAGTGAATATAATCCCGCTAAAATGTATATTGGATGAAATCCTTTTTCATTTTGACTATTCACAATAAATTTTCCCCCACTCTTATTTAGGGATAAATGACGCATTCCAATCCTTCGGAACTTGGAAGTGCCAATAAACCCCGAATGTATCAATGAACGCACATATGATATCCCCCTCAGATTTCACTCCCGTACATGGATTACCCTCTTTGTATAGCAGTCCGAATGCTCTCCGTAAATCTTCTTCACTTTCAAAATATACGATAAATGTCATAGTTGGACGTACACCATCCGGGTATTCCTTTATGAACTCGGCAAACAAATGTTTATTTTCACTAACACTGATAAAAAGTTCGCCATTTCGTCCAAGTTCTTGATATACTAATACACCATCGTCGTCGAGCCATGGCGTGCCTCTATCTTCAAGCTCAAAGGCTTCCTTATATAACTTAACTGCTTCCAATGCTCCCTCAACATATAGATGTGAGCAGATCTTACTAATAAAGTTTCCCATGTTATCCTCCAATTAACTAGATTATAGAAGCTTTTTTCTCATTACTACTTTATCATCAACCCTGGTTACTTCAACAAACCCAGCCTTTTCATACAGATGAATCGGTCCTTTGAAGTCATAATCTCCACATTCTTTATGTATATGTGCATATCCCTCAACAGCTGCGTAGCCCATAGCCAATGCATCCGCAGTTACTCGTTCTAGCAGTGCTGATGCGACACCTTTGCCACAATATTCCGGTGATATGGTAAAACAAACAACCGACATCGTTTTACCACATTTAGTTTGACGAGCAAAGTCAGGAATAAATTGAAAATTATTTAAGCTATACGCTTCCATATTTCCTGTATTACACCAGCCGATCGAAATATTATCATCGAAAGCCAAATAACCAAAGATTTTACCCTCCGCCAGCTGTTTCACAGCATATCTGCGAAGAACTCCTTTTACATCGTTCCCAAACTCGCTTTCCATCTGTCGAAGACTCGCTGTGTCCATAGTGGGTGCGTTACAATAACAAGGCCCATTCGGATTATTGTCCGAAAATGCTCGATTATCAAAAAAATCAAGATAGTCTTGTGTAAGGTCAGGCGTTAATGGTTTAATTGTAAGCTTCATATTTAATCCTCCAATTTTTATTCCCTAATCATGAATCTATTCTTCTTTTCCCCAACTTCCAATTTCAAATAGATTACCTTCAGGATCTGCAACATAAAAGTTTCTGATACCAAATGGAAAGGTTTTAGGCTCTCCGGTAAAGGACTTTATAATCCACCGTCCCAATCTGTTTCAAATTCCATGGTGTTTCTATAAAACGAAACCATTTTTTCTATATCTTCAACTAACAAACATACACCAATATTAACATTCATGCCATTCATTATTTCTCCTCCTATTAGTTTGCTTAGATTATATATCAAGCACGATAACAGTGTGTTATGTTCTTGCTGTAATTATCCTTATGAGGTCATCAATTGTACCATTAAAGCGTTCTACATTTGATAGCCAATAGAAAGATGATGTATCATCGGTACATTTAAAATACTTATCGTTCTCATGCCAGATAAAAACTTTTTTTCCTAAAGCTAACGCTATACCCAGTTCTACGTGGGTTCCTCTTCCCTGTGGTGTTAAGACAATAACCACATCAGCATCTGCCACCCCATTGAACTCTTTTTCAGCCACATCCTTTAGTATTTCAGTGCTAACCGTTTTTACTGATCCATGTTGTGTCCAATCATATGTATGAGTCCACCCATGTTCCTCGAGCCTGTCCCTAACATACTGTACCTGACTAAAATTTTCTAATTTTGAAGCAATATAGAATCTCACAAATTATCCTCCTGAACTCTTTTAACCATTGTGAATTTATTTATCAATCATCCACGTATTTTGATGTTAAAAGTCACACATCAGCTCCCATTTCACTCCGAACCGATCCCTTACAGTACCGATGATTACCATGTAAGGTGGTCTTTCGAGTGGCTTTATTACTTCTCCGCCCTCGCTAAGGATCGAAAAGGCTTTTTCAACTTCTTCTGCTGTACTAAATCCGATAATATGATTCACTTCTTTTGTAAGCCTCACTTCCGCTTCGTCGGAAAGATCACTCATCCTTACCTCCTGTTCACCAAACATAATTTCAGAATGATAAACAAGTGATTCTTTTTCCACATCTGGTGATTCCCAACCGTTTTTCACAGCATCGGAATAATATAATAAACTTCTTACTGTGCAGCCAAAAGCTTGCTTGTATTCCTCCAATGCTTCCATAGTTTCTCCGGAAAAACATAATTTTTGTATAAATTTCATATGAATACCCCTTTCGATCTGCATATTCCGATTTAACTGAAATAAATGTCTAAACATAACAAAAAGCTACTTAAGATTCTTACTTGACTTAAAAAGTCAACGGGTTATACTTACTTATCCTGTATATGTCAGTCGGACGCATTTCAATTAATTGTCGGAAAGTAATGTTCGGATTCTTTCTTAAGAACTGATGAACAATTCTATACCCTATAGCATACCCTGCGCACCAAGGTATCTCCGCTGATTCGTCGCCAAACATAAATTTACAATAATCAACATTCTGTTCAAGAACAATTTTAGAATAATGTTTTTCCCAAAGAGCCTTTTCAGAGGCTTCGGACATATCAAATAACCATTTTGGCTTTAAGTTGGGAAATAAGGATAGAGCAAAACTGTCTGCCTCTCCATCAATCAGAAGTGAATCGATGAATTGATTTTCAAGTTCACCACCGTGCATAACATACCAGTAATTACCCCAAACAGTATGATGATATTCGTGTGCAAAAACATATGGTATCCATTCTAAAAAGTTATCCGCAAAAGGGTTAATATTAATTAACATATTGCCAAAAGTTGAGGTGCCAAGGACCCCATTTTGAAGTTCTTTCACAGAAGAATCAGCATCTGATAAAGGATATAGAGCTATGTATATGGTATCATCATCATAATTTGGTAATTCTGATACTACTTTTTCGAATTCACTTTTTAAAATATTTATGTCAATCCTATTCAGCAACTCAATCTGTTTCTTAAGTGACTGGATATCGATAATTGGTTTTGGTTTTCGATCGGATATATCAAATGGCGCATATTGGCACAATATATCCCAATAAGGTTCTATCGCATATTTATTCCACAGTATTTCAATGTTGTTTTCATTATTTTCAACGCCTGCCACATAATTATCAAGATTTTTGTATACTGGTATTATTTCTATACTCATGTTGTCCTCCTATTTTGCATTGTCATGCGAATGACTACTTAATAAACATGATAGTAAGTTCTTCATTTGGGACAATTGCATATGTAATCTTCTCAATGTAAATGGTTTTATTCAAATTAAATCATTCAATTTTTCTTTATAGAATTGATTTCCCATTAACATAGACTTAATTGATTCAATTTTGCAATCACATAATTTTTCACAAAGAACAAGAACTTCCTCATTTTCAAAATTGATGACTTCATACCTTTTAATACCATCTTGCAGATGAAATAAAAAAACAACACAATGTTCTGCTATATATTCATTCCAATAATTAGGCTCAAGATGCTTAATTATAAAATCTTCCCAGCTCGGTGCTTTTTCTTTTGGAAATGATACCATATAATTGCTTCCGTCATTTTCTATTATGAACCCATCATTTGTTAATTCGTATTTTATACTATCAATGCCCATAACATAACTATAATACATATGAGGCTTCCTCCTGAATATAATTTGGGATCCATATTCTGATAATTTGCTACTAAAGACGAGATATGGGATTTAATCCTGCTTAATATCAAGGGAATACATTAAATCTTCTCTTACCTCATCTGATAATTTATTCTTACGACCTCGAGTTTTACTTTCAAGCTTCATACCCAGCTTCTCCATCACCCTATAGGAATTGACATTTTCACTATCACAGTGTGCGATAAATCTATGGATATTTAAATGCTTCAGCCCAAAGTCTATCATAGCCTCAGCAGCCTCTGTTGCGTATCCCTTACCCCAGTAATCCTTACTAATAATCCAGCCAAGCTCACCTTCCATATAATCTTCATTCAAATAAAGACTGACCGCACCGATATGTTCATTGTTAATTAAAATTGCATATTCATAATACAAAGGTCGATGTTTTAGCCATTCAGCTTCTGCACTTACCAAGAAGCTTTTCGTCTCCTCGATGTTTAAATTTGGTAAATACACCATGTACTTCGTATTCTCTATATCACTCGAATACTTGTGTGTCGTTATAAGTAATTGCAGTCCTAACGGGACTAATAGCAGCCTTTTTGTATGTATCTTCATAATGATCTCCTTTGGCATATCCTGTTTCTCTACCAGACACTCCATTGCCATGGTATCTCGAACAACCCATAGACCTGTACCTATCGTTAAAAGTCCATAACCATACCTACATAAAGTTGATGAACAATGTCTCCCAATTCCTCCTGTAATACATCAAAGGAACGTTTACCTGTGCAATGTCCGGTATAAACTGCTTCTATCCCGGTCATTTTGATCTTTCGGGCAAGTTCTTTGACCTCTTTTTTTGATTTATTAAAAATATGGAATCCACCTACGATCGCTTTAATCTTTTTATCAGGGTAGGTTGCGGCAACTTCATTAATAATGTTATCTGCACCAGCATGGGAACAGCTGTTAAATATAACAAGACCTGATGATGTTTCGAAAACAAGACTTTGTTCATGGGAAAAATCATCAGGGTTCCAGCCTCTTTCATTTTGTATGTACATCATATTCTGCTTACCAATTTTAGATAATCCATCTGTTTTATGAGGTATTAAGGATGCTCCGGGAAGCAAGGCGTAATCCCCTTCGGTATATATTATTCGCTCTTTATAATCTTCCAGAATATTCTTTGGAATACCGATATATTTATGAAAGAACCATTTTTTAATGTAACAATTCTCATCACAACCATACCTAAGATGAAATAATGCTTTATCATTTGCTTTGAAAAAATCCTTCATACCATCTGCGTGGTCATAATGCGCATGGGATAAAACAGCATAGTCGATATTATTAATATCTATTCCAAGCTTTTTTGCATTATCTAAAAATAATCCTGAAGCACCGGTATCAAGTAATAGTTTCTTACCACCATATTCTATATAGATACATAATCCCCATTCGCCGGCAATATTATCTTTTGAAATGTTATCAACCACTACTGTTGCCTTCATTCTGCATCCTAGTATGACATATTCAAAAGGTATATCATACTTTCCTTTCCTTTAGATTTGAACTATTAAATCTTCAACTGATGAAAGCTTTCGATATTTATGAAACAGTCAACGGTCAAAAATCAGATTTTTACCTTAATCTTATAATAATCTTGATAATCTCTGAATGTATTAATATATTCCCATTCATTATTTATTAAAGCCTGACGACGTTCTATTGCATTGGGAATAGCTTTTGTTACCAGATATTCATTTCCAAAAATCTCATGAAAATTATCTTTAGCAAAAATGAATAGTTCAGATAGATATGATGCTTTTTCATAAGCGCTAGCTATATCAACACGAAGTACTCCTGTTTCTCCACCAAATCCTTCAATTGTCCCAACTGCCTCACCAGTCGCATTGTCTACTATTGAAAATCTAATGAAGTATTGCTTTTCATAAAAATCCAGCCAGTATCCTATTGTCTCTGACATCTTCTCATGAGAATCAATATAAAATCCAAAATCACAGTTGTCATCATTCATAAACTCTACGGCTGTTTTATCGTTATAGCATTTAAAAAGTGACGTACTATCATCTTCGCTTATAAGCCTAATAGTAAAGTTCTTTGTTGTAGCTGTTGGACATTTTAAATATGGATTCACAATAAAATCCTCCTTAAATTCATTTATATATTTATCTTTTGATTAGTAACCATTACTATATTAAACATTATAGAAAATTGTTATCATCGCAATGCCGTAAGGATTTTAGTAAAATATTTTTAAATAATACGGCAGTTAGCAAGTGATTGGAGTGTCTAGCATTTTTATTTCATATATTTTTTGAAGAGTGTCGAGCTTTCTAGCTCTTTCGTCAGAAGATTGGGCAAGTCTATAACCATCAACAAGCCTGTATCCGAAGTGCGTAATTATGCGTTCTGTTATATACATATCAGAGATATTTGATATGTTTGCGTATTGAGCAAAACCATTTCGGTAGGCAGGTACGCACTTGTGATAATAATCCACCATGTTTTCAATGTCTGCACTGTCCAAGAGCAAGTTTACAATATCTTCGCCCATATATCCCCATCCAGTACTATCCCAATCAATATAGGTCACTGCATCATCTGTGACAAAAACGTTCCATACAAAAGGGTCTCTGTGGCATAGTACAATAGGCAGTTTTTCGACTTGGTTCCATATTTCATTCACGTTATTATCCGTTTCGATAATCATCTCGCATAAATGCTTTGGGATTTCGCAGTTATCTGAACGCATGTAATCGTATACACCGTTCAGCGATTTAAAGTATAAGTACCCGTTTTTGAAAGCATCTGTTTTGCTTAAGTTGGTAAATCTTTTCAATTGGAGAGGTTGATTTGCGTACAGCTCGCCTTGAAACCTACCAAGCTCGGCGGCTATTCGTTCATACATTTCACCGGTTAAATTTAAAGCGGTTACACCATCTACATATTCCATCCATAATCGTGTTTCGGAATTGTTGATTTCTGCATGATAACATTTTGGACGGCGGATAGAACTGGTAAATAAATTTTCTAAGTTTGATGTATAAAGGTCATATTCTCTTCTCCATGAATTAGGGTCACCGTGTCGATCCCATTTCTTTTGTACCTTTAAGACCATTTTATATGGCGTTTTATCGTTTATGTTCGTTTCGGCTGTACCGATTATAAGAAATACTTCACCCACCGAGCCGGCTTGCATTTCCTTTAACTGATAATCAGCATTAACAATTGTTTTGGATAACATTGTGCTTAAAGCTTGTTTTAGTGATTCGAAAATGATCTCCATTAATTAATTCCTCATTCTTTAGTATTGGGACATGCCAGTTAATTTAGAAAACTTAACTCAACTAATTACCCATCCTCTGTTTTTCATTATATCCCATGTCATGTTAGCTAAATCTTTGTTACACCAAACAATTGTATAGTAGTCTGTTTTTCTTATCTTTTTCAAAGCACTATATCTGTGATTTCCATCTGTTAATACAAAATCGCATCCATTGAATTGGGCAATAAGTGGTGGCATATCCCAATCAGACATCTTTTTGATAATTTCATCAACCTTATATATAAAATATTTCAATTCATTTTCATCCAAAATATCTTTTTCAGTTCTTACTGTTTTTAAATACTCAAGTGGAATGCAGACAGGATAAAAATACTGTCTGTCCTCTAATAGCAATCCATCTGCCAACGCCTTATTCGGATTTGGCATAATACCATTTTCTTCACGCAGAAATTTCTGAATCCAATCTTCTAATTTGTTGTTTTGGTAATACGCAAATGCCTCTTTTAACGTAAAATCCATTCCATGTCCGCTCCTTAATCAAAATGTTCTTTTTCTCTTCTTTTTAACCACTCCATTCGTATATTAGTATCCGTTATCACCGAATAGCAAGTGTAAATTAAGGCATACGTATTCGAGGTCATAACCATATGTAGCAATTATTCCGCATCCATTAGTTGATGTTTAATTTGCTAATATTGTACCTAAATTCCAGAACTGCCCAGATCCTTCTGTACGAAAACGCTCGGCAAACGACTTTACAAAATCACTCTTCTCATTATAAATTTTTCTGCTTATATCAAAATTAAGTTCAGTAAGGTATTTTTCATCATCCTTTGGACGTTCATCCGCAAGCCAATCGATGACATCAGTGAATGCCAGATCATGTGCGCTGGAATAAATAAAGTGCATCCAAATATCATAGGACCCAAAATGATCCAAAAGATCTGCATCCTGTTGTAGTTTGATATAATCCGAATAGGTATCTCGACCATGATAACGGTCATCATGCACCGATATTATTGAACAAATTTCATCTAGTTCTTCTTTGGTACAATATTCATGCAAAACTTCACGGGCTTTTACTGCTCCAACTTCTGCATGTTTGTCCTCACCATTACTTATGTCATGAAACCATGCCGCAACAGTAAGTATATCATCGTGGCTGTCATCCTCTGGAAGTATTAGTCTTCTAAGACTAAGAACTAGTGATGCCACTCTCTCGCCATGATAGTATTTATTTCCCTTTTCCTTCCAAGGGTGGCTATTCTTATTACCTAAGAGCTCGTAAGCTAACTTCTTAATTGCAACCATATCCATTGGTCTTATCCCCCTTATGCTTGTACCGTCCAGTCTTAACTTCCCATTATTGCAATTATCAGAAGTTCATCCTTCAAGTAAAATGCTTAAACCCGAGTCAAATTTTATTCCTAATCTTTCACAATATTGTAACATAATTCCTATCATTATACCATACTTTTACATTACATATTATCCTAATTCATATATAACTTCATACCTAAAACATATCATACTTCTCTCTTAATCTCTTCAATCTCTTCAATCTCTTCAATCTCTTCAATCACTTAAATCTCTTAAATCTCATAAATCACATAAATTACATAAATCTCATAAATCTCATAAATCTCTATAATCTCTTTAATCTCATTAATCTCTTTAATCTTTTATCTCTTTTATCTTTTATCTCTTTAGTAATTTCATAAAAACAAAGAGAGACAAGTGCCTGTTATACTAACATACACCTGTCTCTCATAGTTTTAAATCCTATACCGTAACTTCAGACTCCTCGTGTGCCCTTCACGACCTCAGATGGATAATCTTCATCTCCATCTCGACGTACGGAAACCAGTAAGAAAGAATCCATCTCAATTGATCTCAACAGTTATACTACACTTCAGTCACACCGTCCTAATCTGATACGGTATTGCCATTAATCGCTTATTCAGTGCATCCTGATCTATGTGACTACCTAATAGCATATTTGCCAGGAAGGCATCCTTTCCATCCAATAAATCAACGATACTATAAGGTAGCTCCATTCCTAACCCTGCTCCTTCTGCGGTTGCGATGAGCTTGGGAGTCATCTCTCCGAGTATAGCCTTTGTCTCCTGATTATTAAGTAGCTCCTGAAGGGGAGTTTCGATGGAGTATTTCAGCTCATAACACTTCGAAGGAACATAGTGAAAGCGGTATGAACCAGTCTCTAGATGAACCTGCACCTTATCACCGATCTGCTCTACTGTTAACCCATCAAGGCCATTTACCTTCGTAACCTCCGCATCCGGCAGAAATAGCTCTGCCTCGGATTGGAAGGGCACCGTTACCTTAATCGTCAGAGAACCATCCTTTTCTCTGGTCCAGCCGCTCTCTATGATACCCATGGCCGACCGTAAGGACGCTTTCGCATAATAAAGCTTACCATATACCTCCGGCTTAATGACGAACTTACGGAAGCCCGGAGCATCCTCTATAGGATTGATGCCACACATGTGTCGATACATCCATTCTACGATAGAACCATATGCATAATGATTCAAGGAGTTCATATCGGTACCTGAGATCTCACCGTTCGGAAGAACGGAATTCCAACGTTCCCAGATCGTCGTTGCACCCATCAGTACCTCATACAGCCAGCTGGGATAGTCCTCCTGGAAGAAAATCTGGTACGCACTGTCTGAAGCACCATTATCGGAGAGTGTCCTGCACAAATACGGCGTTCCGATGAAGCCGGTCTTCAGATGCATATTATTCTTCTTGAGTAATGCCTGGAGGTCTCTTCGAACTCGTTCTCTGACCTCCGGTTCCACCAGATCAAAATGCAATGCCACAACATGGGCAGTCTGTGTGTTTATGGTGGAACGACCATTCTTGGAGAAGTATTCATCCTGTATTGCATGCTTAATCTCCTCAGTAAGCCTTCCGTAGTAAGAAGCATCTTCTGCGAAACCTAAAACAGAGGCTGCTTTGGCAAGGATATTGGTTGATAAGCGGTAATACGCCGATGCCAATAGTCCCGTATCGGTACCGCCAAGGACTCCTCCCACTACCGGACCATCCAGTGCTAGCCAGTCTCCGAAATGAAAGCCTACCGTCCAAAGCTTACGATCACCGGATTGTACATCCTGAAGCCGAATCCACTCGACCCAGGCTTTCATACTAGGATATTGTCGCTCGAGAATGGTCTTATCTCCAAAATGCAGATATACCTCCCAGGGAACCACCGTTGCCGCATCTCCCCAGGCACAGGACCCACCGCCTGTAAAGCTTGACTGAGAACTCTTCTCCTTCGTAAAGGTAGGAACCACGCTGGCCACCATACCGTCACAATACTTCTGCTCTTCGTACAGATCTCGCATGAATTTGGTGTAGAAGGCATAGGTGTCCATATTGAAAGAGGCGGTTCCCGAGAAAACCTGTGTATCTCCGGTCCAACCCATTCGTTCATCACGCTGAGGACAATCCGTCGGTACATCTAAGAAATTTCCCTTCTGTCCCCACATCGCATTCTGGAAAAGGCGATTCACGATGGGATCTGAGGTCTCAATGCTTCCTGTCTCCTCCAGGTCTGAGTAGACAACACATCCGGTGAAATCCTCCAACCGGATCGGCTCAGTAAAGCCCTCCAGCTTCGCATAACGAAATCCATAGAAAGTAAAATGCGGCTCTACTACCCGTTCCTCACCATCCGAGATATAGCTATATTCTGCCTTGGCAGAACGAAGATTATCCCGGTAGAAATTACCCTCCTGTAGTATCTCGCCGTAGCGGATGGTAATCTTTGTACCCTTTGGTTCCCGGCTCTTAAATCGCAGCCATCCCACCATATTCTGACCCATATCGAGTACCCATTCTCCGGCGGGAGTATGTATAAGGCCCAAAGGAGTTAATGTCTCTTTTATAATCACCGGCAAGGATAGTCTGTCTTCAACCCGTCCTAAGCCTACCGGATTGAACTCCTTCACCAAATCCCAGTCAGATGCATCATAATCTATTGTTGACCATCCAATCAGCTCCCGATTCGCATCATAATATTCACCGTCATAGATACTGTCCGCCAGTATCGGCGAAGGCTTACAGCACCAATCCGAATCTGTACCAAGGATTATGACAGAGCCGTCCTCCATTGTAATGCGCAGTTCGCAGAGTAGCGCAAAGAAATGACAATAGGGCGTGTTAAAATCTCCAAAGGTTCCAAAGCGTCCTTTTGCCCAGCCATTTCCCAACATCGCTCCAACTACGTTATCACCTTCCTGTAAAAGCTCTGTCACGTCAAAAGTCTGATATTGCACCCATGCATCATACACATTGCAGTAAGGGGTTAGATATTCCTTTCCCACCCGTTTTCCGTTGAGTTCTAATTCATACAATCCCATTCCGGTGACATAGACTCTTGCAGATTTCACCTTTTTGGATAGAGTAAAGGATCTTCTGAGATAGGGATGAAGCTCCTTATCTTCCCAAGCCGGGGTTATCCACTTTGCGTTCCAACCATCCTCCCTTTTCCCGGTCTCAAACCAATTCACCTCGGATACTGCCTCATCACCGACGTCTCCCCACACTCTTACCGTCCAGTAATATCTGGTATAAGGGGATAAAATGATCGGTAGCTTGACGCCCAGATTGGATAGCTCCTTACTCTGACCGGAATCATAGATTACTTCCTTCATCCCTGCATCCCTTGCGACGATTACTTGTGCTGCCAGCTGTTTCTTCGAGGGTGTATCCTCCGTAATCCAGGATACGGTTGCAAAGTCCATACCAAAACCCAGGGGATTCACTACGTGGTTTGTCTTACATGCGGTTATTCTCATCTTTCCTGCTCCCTTTCAAAATTTGCATCTTACCATTCCCTACTAATTACAATGTCTAGAAATCATTTATACATCCTAACATCCCTGCTGATCATACGAATCAGTACCAAAAATAGTTCAATATCCAAGATATCTAATATTAATCTCTTTCTGCACTCTACTAATAAATACATATAGTATATTTCTTCTTATCATTATATAATAAAACAGTACGGATTAAAATAATATAAGGTAATTATAACAGTGTTGTGAGGTAAGATTGAATGGAACAGAAGTTAATCGAACAATTATGGATACATACCGATCGGATTGATGAGGAAAATGCAAGGGAGAACGTAAGTGTCGAACCACCCCACTCTCCTTATTTATTGCCCGCGGCCTCCTTCTTTAAGGCACCTGCTACATCTCTGTTCCTATCCTTCCACCATGAGACAGCGAACGATTTGGAGCATTATCATGATTTTTTTGAAATAATTTATGTCTGTAAAGGAAAGCCCATTGGAGTGATCAATAATCAGGAAATCCCTCTGGAGGAGGGTAATCTATGTATCATGAACCCAAACGCGATTCATTATTTTAAAAAGTACTCAGAAGCTACGGACCTGATCCTGAATATCGTCTTACCAAAAAGTTTATTCCAGAAATCAATCTTTCGTATTCTCTTCAATGATCCGGTATTAAATGCGTTCTTTATAAGGTACCGGATTGAGAATGAAGCACAGCCCTCCTTTCTATTTCTGCCGTCTCTGGACATTGATATCAATCAATTACTGGAGCTTATGGTAAAGGAATATCTGAATAAAAAGGAATACAGCCAGGTAATCCTTGAAGCCTTATTAACCCTGATCTTCTCCTACTTACTACGAAGCTATAAGAGTCAATCAAAGCCCACAAATTCACAGATGGCAGACATTCTCGACTATATCTACCTGAATCATAAAACAATCACCATGTCGTCTCTATCGGAGCATTTTAGTTATCACCCAAAATACTTATCTTCTTTCATACATAAACAAACCGGCCAGACCTTTCGAGATCTGACCGTTCGTATTAAGCTGCAGAGTGCAGCCAACTATTTACTTTTTACTAATTACAGTATTGAACAGATTGTGGAACTGATCGGCTACAAGGATAAAAGCAGCTTCTACAGCATATTTAGAAAGGAATACGGAATGAGTCCAACCATTTATCGAAGACAGAATCGATAATCAGAGCACTGTTTTATGCTTGTGAGCTGAGGTAAGACCTTCTTATTCCAAGCCTTGTTACCTACTTCAGATTTGAAACATTTCAAAAATTTTTGGATATTATCAGGACATTATCATAAAATTAGTAAGGATAAACTCTTCCGAATTTCATCATACTTACCTTGTAAGTTAATTTATGAAGGAGGGTTATTTTAATGGGATTTTTTACAATGGAAACCACAAAACAACAAACCTGCATCGATGCATGTAATAAATGTGCACAAGCTTGCTACGAATGCTTCCAGGCATGCCTTAATGAACCTGATGTGAATGCCAGAAAAAGCTGTATCAGTATGTTAGTTGAGTGTGCTATGATGTGCCAGATGTCTGTATCAATGATGGCAATGAACGGTCAATATTCTAAGGAGCATTGTTCCCTTTGTGCTAAAATTTGTGACAGCTGTGCGAAAGAATGTAATATGTTCCAGGATAATCACTGTAAGCAATGTGCTGAGGAATGTAAAGCCTGTGCTGATGAATGCAGAAACATGGCTTCGATGTAGAGTAATCTTAGCATTTTTTTATTAGAAATCATACTAAATATATATAATTTCTTAAACATGGTGACACGATGATTCGTTTCAATTATCATGAACTAAAAATAAAGATATCTGTACAATGTAAGACAATTTACAGATATCTTTATTTTAATACCTTTATTTTAATACCCTTATTTTGATACCCTTATTTTGGTATACTTTATTTTTTTATTTGATATAAAAAACAATCTCCTTACTACATATTTTAACCGATTGAATTATATCACATAATTATATTCGGGCAGGATGCGTTTTAAGAATTCTATCGTTCTGTCATTTTTAGGACAAGTGAAAAATTCCTTAGCATCATTTTCTTCGATGATTTTACCATCTTCCATAAATATAACTCTGTTAGCCACTTCTCTTGCAAAGGAGATTTCATGAGTAACAATCAGCATTGTGGTACCTTCTTCGGCAATCTTTTTGATTACAGTAAGAACCTCGCCTACTAATTCAGGATCAAGGGATGAGGTTGGTTCATCAAATAATATGACATCAGGCTTTACAGCGATTGCTCTTGCTATTCCGACTCGCTGCTGTTGGCCGCCCGATAATTGCGAGGGGTAAAAGTCATAGCGATTTGATAGCCCTACTTTATCCAAGGCTTCCTCGGCTAGCTTTCTTGCTTCCTCTTTTGATTTCTTTTGCACTACGATCAATGGCTCCATAACATTCTGTAAAGCCGTTTTTGTAATGATCAGATTATAATTTTGAAATACAAAGCTCATCCTTTTTCTTATATTAATGATGTCATGCTTATGAGCAGATGTAAATTTAGTTACAATTTCTCCGATCCGAATTGATCCCTGATCCGCTTGTTCTAAGAAGTTCAGGCAACGAAGAAGCGTCGTTTTTCCTGAACCGCTAGGGCCAAGGATTACAACAACATCTCCTTTTTTCACTTCAATATCAACACCCTTTAAGACTTCATTATCCTCAAAGCGTTTATATATATTGGATACCTGAAGCATAGCCTTTCCTCCTTTTCTAATGCACTAGTTTTTTCTCAATATATTTTTGTAAAACATTCAAGAAGCTGCAGAAGATCAGATAAATAACTGCTACTTCACAATACAGTAATAATGGTTCAAACCGATAAGCCACAATTCGCTGTGTTACCATAAACATTTCAGGCAGGGTTACTGTTGCTGCCAAAGAAGTATCTTTTACCAAACCGATGAAAGAATTAGATAATGGCGGAATTGACACTTTTGCTGCCTGAATAAAAATAATTCTTCGAAACACTTGTGAAAATGTCATTCCAAAAGCATATCCGGCTTCCCATTGCCCCTTTGGTACAGATAGAATTGCCGCACGTATGGTTTCGGAGGAATAAGCTCCAACATTCAAGGAGAAGGCAATTACTGCGGCAGGAAAAGGGTCTAACAGAATACCAAACTTCGGCAATCCAAAGAATATGATAAAAATTTGAACCAGCATTGGTGTGCCTCGAAAAATCCACACATAAACCTGAACAATCTGTTTTAATATCTTGATATTCGCAACTTGAATCAAGGCTACCACTATCGCAACGAGTAATCCGATCAGGAAAGACGCAATCGTTAATGGTATCGTAAATAGTAATCCTGCCTTAACAATCGGCCAAAAAGATTCAATTATGATTGATAAAGTTCTTTCCGATATTTGCATAGTAATTTCCTCTTCTCATTCGTTTCAAATATTATTTAGAAATGTCAGCTCCGAAGTATTTATCCGATATCTCTGCTAAGGTACCATCTTGAGTTAATTCTTCTAACGCTTTATTCACAGCAGCAACAAAGGTTTCATTTCCCTTACGAATTAATACAGCATTTTCGCTGGCTTCATCCAATTCAGCTACTGTCTTAACCGCTGCATCCGGTTGTTGTTTTAAATAATCGTAGAAAGAAGCTTCATCATTAATTGTTGCATCTGCTCTGCCGGTGGATACTAATTCAATCGCTTTGCTGAACATACCATCGGTACTGATAATTTCTGCTCCAAAGCTCTCTGCTAGAGCACCATAATTACTCGTAAGTGACTGAGCTGCTATCTTTCCCTTTAACTCTTCAAAGGTCTTCAACTCATTATTGTCTTTTCCAACAATTAATACTGCATTTGTAACAGTATAAGGTGTGGAGAAATCATATTTCGCTAAACGTTCTTCTGTAATACTAACTTGGTTCATAACGATATCATAGCGATTTACATCGATACCTGCGATCAGGGAATCCCAGTTGGTCTCTACAAACTCAGCTTCCACTCCTAATTTTTCTGCAATCGCTTTTCCGATTTCTACATCATAGCCAACCAGCTCACCGGTTTCATCATGATAGCTATAGGGTGCGTAGGTTCCTTCTGTACCAATTGTGAGCTTACCGGCTTCTTGTATCTGTGTTAATAAGTTCTTCTCTTTTTCATCGGATGCTTCTGTATCTGTTGCCTCGACTGCCGAAGTTGGGGTTACCTCTGTTTGATTTGCCTGACCGTTGTCTGTTGCTTTCTTGGTTGAGCAAGCACTCAATACTCCTGCAAGCAATATTAATGTTAATACGATTCCTACTATTTTCTTTTTATACAATGTGATTCCTCCTGATTTTTAATTAAGATATGATCAAAGCTAATTTAGTCCAATGAACTTTTTTTATTATAAATAATCAATCTCGAGTTTTGTTATTTACCAATTCATTGTATTCATATATATTTAATATGAATTAAAATATACCTTATGGATAATACTTTGTCAACAGCTATATTTTCATTTTAACAATTAATTTATTCAACCAAAAATTTAGCCTAAGAACGAAAAAATAAAAAGCGGGTTAATCAATTATATATACAAATTATTGATTAACCCGCATTCTGATTATGCTATTCGATATAATCTATTTTCTTTCGTGCATTGGTTTAAATCCCTTTAATCGTAACGCATTGATTAATACAGAAACGGAGCTTAAGCTCATCGCTGCTGCAGCAAGCATCGGATTAAGTAAGGGTCCGCCAAAAAGGTGTAATAAGCCCATTGCAACCGGTATTCCAAGAGTATTGTAACCAAAGGCCCAGAATAAATTCTGTTTAATATTACGGATGGTACTCTTCGATAACTGAATTGCAGTAGGAACATCCATCAAATCACTTCTCATCAATACAATATCGGCTGATTCCATCGCAACATCTGTACCCGAACCAATCGCAATACCGATATCTGCCTGAGCCAATGCAGGTGCATCATTGATACCATCACCTACCATGGCAACCTTCTTACCTTCGGCCTGCAGTTTCTTCACTTCATTTGCTTTATCCTGGGGTAATACCTCTGCAAGGATTCGATCAATCCCAACCTGCTTGGCGATTGCCTCGGCAGTTCTTTTATTATCGCCGGTAATCATTGCTACTTCAATACCCATTCGATGCAAACGATCGATGGCTTTTTTACTATTTGCTTTAACCGTATCTGCAACAGCGATAATTCCGGCAATCTTGTTATCAATTGCGATATACATCGGAGTCTTTCCTTCTCCGGCCAGTTTATCCGAAGTGACTTCTAACTGATCCAGTGGAATCTTACGCTCTAACATTAGTTTTCTATTTCCTGCTAAAATATTCTTATTATCGATTGTTACTTCAATTCCATGACCGGGTATTGCTTTAAAGGAATCCAGTTTCTTGATGGATAAGCCTCTTTCTTCGGCGCCTTTTACAATTGCTTCCCCCAACGGATGCTCTGATCCTTTTTCGGCGGAAGCTGCCAATTGCAATAGGTCATTTTCAGAAATCCCATTCGTAACAACATCAGTAACCTTAGGTTTACCTTCTGTTATTGTTCCGGTCTTATCGAATACAATGGTCTGGACTTTATGTGTTGTTTCCAACGCTCCACCGCTCTTAATTAGCACCCCGTGCTCTGCTCCTTTTCCGGTACCAACCATAATAGCGGTAGGGGTTGCCAGTCCTAATGCACAAGGACATGCAATAACAAGAACAGAGATAAAGATTGTGATTGCATAAATCAAGGATTCTCCGCCTATAAAATACCAGGCTAATGCTGAAACGAATGCTAATACAATAACAATCGGTACAAAGTATCCGGAAATAATATCTGCCATTTTCGCAATCGGAGCCTTTGAACCCTGAGCGTCCTCAACTAATTTGATAATCTGAGCGAGTGCTGTATCTTTTCCGACCTTGGTGGCTCTATACTTAATACTTCCGTTTTTGTTGATACTTGCTCCTATGATACTGTCTCCGGCATTTTTCTCCACCGGAATACTTTCACCGGTTAACATGGATTCATCTACCGCGGTGGAACCCTCTACAACAACACCGTCTACCGGCATTTTTTCACCGGGCTTAACAAAAATAATATCACCAACCTCCACCTCATCGATGGAAATCTCGAATTCCTTACCTTCTTTGATGATAATTGCAGTCTTCGGTGCAAGTCCCATAAGCTTTTTGATTGCTTCCGACGTCTTACCCTTCGTTACGGTCTCGAGGTATTTACCTAATAAAATCAGTGTTATAATAACGCCGGCAGCCTCAAAATATAAATTATTCACGTAACCAAAGTTCCCTAAGGTGATCTCGAAGATTGCGTAGATACCATAAAGGAAGGCTGCTGATGTTCCAATTGCTATCAATGAATCCATATTTGGGCTTCTTCGAAATAGAGCGGAAAAGCCGACCGTGTAGAACTTATACCCTGCGATCATGGAAGGGATCACCAGAACTAATTGAACGAGGGCGAACACCAACGGATACATCTCAGGGTGCAGCCACTTCGGAAGCGGAAACATAAGCATGTGCCCCATGGCCATATAAAGTAACGGTATCGTAAATATGGCAGAAGTAACGAAGCGGAACCATAATGTTTTTCTTTCCTTCTCTTTTCGTTCCTTATCCGCATCTACTGCGACTTCATCATCAATTGCCTTGTAGCCTGCCTTAACAATCGCATTTTTGATATCTGAAACTTTTACGATTGTAGGATCATAACTTATACTTAGTTTCTCAGTAGCAAAATTTACATTTGCTTCGGTTACACCTTCTAATTTTCCGGAAGCCTTTTCAACTGTTTTTGCACAGGAGGCGCAGGTCATACCCTCTATTTTAAATGATTTATGAACCACATCGGATATAGCTTTATAACCAGCTTTTTCAACAGCCTCCTGTATCCCACTTATGGATAGCTGGCTTTCATCATAGGTTATATTCAACTTTTCTGTAGCAAAATTAACATTGGCGTCGGTTACTCCGCCCAGCTTCAAGGTCACCTTCTCAACTGTCTTAGCACAAGCTGCACAGGTCATTCCTTGTATTTGAAATGATTTGTTCGTCATATTCATCCTCCTTTTATTATACCCCACCCCCGTGGGGAGGTGTGTTACTATTATATAACGATAAATTTGGTTATGTCAATATGAAATCCATTAATTATTTGTTAAGTTCAATATCATCACAATTCCAATAAAAAAGTATATTTCTCACAAACAGAAAATATGGAATATTCAATCAGCATTGCATGCGTTAAGTTGTGAACCTGAAAAACCCGCATTCGAATAAAATGAGCGGTGCCATATGATTCGACATCGCTCATTTGAAATAATTATTTATTTAACTAGTCATTGATATAGCTTACTACCCGATACGGGTCTCGATAGTCGTATCTGGTAATTCGGATTCCGGTCTCCGGACTGCTTGCCGCGATTATCTTCCCATTACCGATATAGATTCCGACATGATTAATCGTCCCATTCTTTGCATAAAAGATCAAATCACCCGGCTGCATCTCATCGATTGATATTCTTCTTCCACCGAGTGCCTGTGTTCTGGAGGTTCTCGGTATACTGATTCCGTTATCACGAAATACGGACTGTGTGAAACCGGAACAATCTGCGCCATTTGTTAAGCTGGTACCGCCCCATACATATGGATTTCCCAAAAAGCGCTGCGCATACTCTACAATTTTATTTCGAATACCGGATGAACTGGTATTCTTTAATATCAAATTATTCGAAGTGGCCTTACTAGAAGTATTTTCTGTCTGCTCTCTGGTATTTGATACAGCAGCCCTTCTTTGCTGTTCGGAGCGAATGGCCTCCTGCTCTGCCAGTCGCAATCGTTCCGCCTGTTCTGCCTCTTGTTCCGCTTGAATACGTTCTCTCTCTTCTTCTATGGAGACTGCTTCTTCATATTCATATTTGATATCAATGAAATCTGCTGATACATAACCGGTCTTCGAACCCTCAGTAATGATTTTAACCCAATCATTCTTAACCTCCTTGACCAGGAGTTCCTCACCCATTCCGACCAGGGTTAAAACGCCAGCCTCTGTACTAGGTTCTTCTCTCACCTTTAGGGTATCGGCTGTTACAATTGCCACCTGTGTTCCGATTTCCTTAGCCAGTTTCTCTGCTTCTTCCCCCGTAACCAGAAACTGTGCTTTAATATAACCGGTAACAGAACCTGATTTTACCTGATACCAATCTCCGCTTTTTTCTAGAATCGTTGCTGCCGAATTGTTATACAGCTTTCCGAGAATCTCTCCTTCTTCACTGGGTAGACTTCTTATATTTACATAATCGGTTACCCTGGCAAAGGAAATCCCTTTGTATTGCTCCAGCTCATTCAGATAATCGATTATATTGTTCATGTTATTTTCTTCATTCTGAAAATAGTTATGTAATACCAGGTTCATTCCCGCAACCGGTGTCTCTTCTGCTCTTGCAATTGTACTTTGACTTGCAAAGGCGATGGCTCCTACTGCGCAAAACGTAAAAATCTTATATGTCTTCCTCATGTATTCCTCCGGATATGTTACGATATTATTAAATATATTACATAATTATTATATCGTACAAATGTGAAGATTACATGGAGATTTACAAATTAATTACGGGAACTACTGGTAATTCAGCTTCTTATATCAGGTCAAACCGGAATATTAGACAAAAAAAACCCATATAAATGCAATCAAGAGGCATTTATATGGGCAATCGTTGTTCAGTTTTTCTTAACCTTCTTATTGTTCAAGTAATGATCAAAATAGTACTTAATATATAGATCTTTTAAGTGCTCGCTTTTTTGAATAATGGCTTTATAGTTAAAATAACCTATCATTGCGAACACCACTATAACCAGAAGTAGCTCCAGCATAGGAAGCACCACCTTTCCAATATGTAAGGATTTTCATCTTGTTTGTCATTGCAATGCTATGTTGTAATGCAATTATAAATCAATCTATCCTATACAAAAAGGCAGTCTTCGTTAATCCTTTGTAAAGATTAAGAAAAGTAACGAACTATATTGTGTCTCATTTTCTTAATTCCCACAGCTTAACCTCACCGCTGCTCAACGACGCACTCACATCGATCATTCTCTGGTTGGAGGACCCTCGAAACTGCAGGCTGATATCTTTTAGCTCCTCGATGAATTCACCGTCCACCAGAACATCAATATAGCATAACAGCTCCTGTGTAGCTTCACAATGTGCTCTGCTTTCACCTAGTAAATCCTGCTCATAATCATATCCGGTATAACACCAAATATCCTTCTCCGGGAAAAGTTCCTTTACCTTTTTCACAAAAGGTAGCAAAACACGCTGATTGTCCGGTTCCATCGGTTCACCACCCAACAGAGATAAGCCATTGATAAAACTCTTTGATAAAGCTTCAATGAGCTCCTCCTCCGTCTCCTTCGTAAAGGGCTTTCCGTAATGAAAATTCCAGGTCTCCGGGTTAAAACAGCCCTTACAGTGGTGGGTACAGCCGGAGACAAAGAGTGATACTCTCACACCGGCTCCATTGGCAATATCTGTCTTCTTAATTGATCCGTAATTCATATTAGAGATGCAGCACCCTTTCCTTTATTTCCTGAGTTCTTCCCTGATTCCAGAACTGGGTACCGATATAGCCGCAGGTTCTGCGCGCCACATTCAATTTATCCTGATCTCGATTCCCGCATTTCGGGCATTCCCATACTAGCTTACCATGATCGGTCACGATCTGAATCTCACCGTCAAAGCCGCATTCCTGACAGCAATCACTCTTGGTGTTCAGCTCGGCATACATAATATTATCATAAATGAAGCGAATAATTTGAAGAACCGCAGGAATGTTATTCTGCATATTGGGAACCTCAACATAGCTTACCGCACCTCCGGTAGAGAGCGATTGGAACTGTGCTTCAAATTTAAGCTTGGTGAAAGCATCAATCTCTTCCGTCACATGCACATGATAGCTATTGGTAATATAGCTTTTATCGGTGATCCCTTTTACAACTCCAAAACGCTTTTGGAGGCATTTCGCAAATTTATAGGTAGTACTTTCGATCGGTGTACCATAGATACCAAAGCCGATGTTGGTCTCTGCCTTCCAACGCTCACAAGCAACATTCATATATTTCATCACATCCAGAGCAAAGGTAGTTGCCTCCGGGTCCGTATGGGATTTGCCTGTCATATATTTGGTACATTCATAAAGTCCTGCATATCCCAGCGATATCGAAGAATAGCCACCGTATAGCAATTTATCGATGGTTTCCCCCTTCTGCAGTCTTGCGAGAGCGCCATGCTGCCAAAGGATCGGCGCTGCATCGGATAGGGTTCCCTTCAGACGTTTATGTCTGATCATCAGACCCTTATAGCAGAGTTCCAGCCTCTCATCGAAGATCTTCCAGAAACGCTCCATATCTCCACCGGAGGATAACGCCACATCCACCAGATTGATGGATACCACACCTTGATTAAAGCGACCATAGAACTTATAATTCCCGTTCTCATCCTTCCAGGGACTTAAGGCACTGCGACACCCCATTACCGGGAAGCAGTTTCCTTCCTTTAATTCCTTCATCTTCTTCTCAGAGATGTAATCCGGAACCAGACGCTTCGTGGTGCATTTTGCTGCCAGCTCGGTCAGATAATAATACTGGGTACCTTCTGTGATATTATCTTCCTCCAGGACATAGATCAGCTTCGGGAATGCCGGGGTAACCCAGATACCGGCTTCGTTCATGACACCCTGATAGCGCTGCTTCAGCGTCTCCTCTATGATCATCGCCAGATCCTTCTTCTCTGCTTCATCCTTTGCTTCATTCAGATACATGAAGACAGTCAGAAACGGTGCTTGTCCGTTGGTAGTCATCAGGGTAATGACCTGATACTGGATCGTCTGAACGCCTCGGTTAATCTCCTTGCGTAATCTTCTCTCGACGATCTGCTCCAGCAGCTCCTCCGTCACGTCTGTTCCAAGAATCTCTATCTCTTCCTGAACCTCAGCATATATTTTCTTTCTGGAGATCTGTACAAAGGGAGCCAGGTGTGCCAAGCTGATACTTTGACCGCCGTATTGGTTGCTGGCAACCTGTGCGATGATTTGGGTTGCTATATTACAAGCCGTTGAAAAGCTGTGCGGCTTCTCTATTCTGGTCTCACTGATAACCGTCCCATTCTGCAGCATATCCTCCAGATTCACCAGATCGCAGTTATGCATATGCTGTGCAAAGTAATCTGTATCATGGAAATGGATGATGCCCTCCTGATCCGCTTCTACGATATCTGCCGGCAGGAGTAATCTGCGGGTGATATCCTTACTTACCTCGCCGGCCATATAATCTCGCTGTACGCTGTTGATGGTTGGATTTTTATTTGAATTTTCCTGCTTTACATCCTCATTATTTCCTTCAATCAAGGATAGAATCCGGTTATCCGTGGTATTCGCCTTTCGTACCAGAGAGCGCTGATAACGATATTTAACATAACGCTTCGCCAGATCAAAGGCACCGGTCGCCATAATCTGGTCCTCTACCATATCCTGAATCTCTTCCACGGATACCGCTCTGTTCAACTTTAGGCATTTGTACTCTACATACTCTGCAATACTGATAATCTGCTCTTCATTCAGGTAACTCTTATCTGCGGATTCATTTGCCTTCTTCACAGCAGCAATGATTTTCTTTATATCAAATGCTTCTTCTGCACCGTTTCGTTTAATCGTCTTCATGGACTATCTCCTTGTATGTACTAATATTGAGAATCGTATTATAAAGCACGGGAGATGAAAATGCAATGTGCTTTGTTCACATTTTTTTATTTTTCATACAAAATATAGTAAGTTAATCTCCAAACAATACCTTATATAGTGACCAAGCCTCATAATAACATTATTCGACTTTATTGGACCTCAGGTAGCACTTAATTGATTTATCGTAATATACTGAATTAGGAGGTGATAATTGTGCTTGGCATACTAAGAGCTATTATCGAGTTTTTAAGAAATATTTTCTGTTCCATTTTTACTTTCCTAAAGAAAATATTTTGTGCAATCGTTTGCTTCTTCCGTAGATTATTCAGAAGATAAAATAGGCAAGTATAAGAAAATTGATATTTAAACAAAACAAGGAACTGTCACACTGGAGGTTGAATACCATCTAGTGCGACAGCTCCTTGCTATTTAGTCTTAAAACAGGCCACAACAATAATATAAGTTTATCAAAAAAATATTTCTTCTAATAATCGAATTTGCATCATTTCGTATCGTGCTATTTCAATGCTGCCCTTGCCTCTTCCTTGGTATCATGATAAATAAATTGATATAATTCAACACGGTTGGTATCCCAATCCAGTACGATAGGATAGGTAATACCGTTGTATTTCTTGGGCGCATCAAAGGCACCGTCAACCGGAATTCGGAAGGTATCAAGCTTGGTCATTCTGTTCTCTATCACATCGGACATAGCTTGCTCCAGCTGGTCCTGTGTCATATTTGTTGTCACATAGCTTAGGCTTTTCTTCGTAACCGGGAGTAACTTAATCAGATTCTTCGGAGATATATAACTCTTGAAGATAGCCTTCAAGGCTCTTTGCTGGCGAACAATACGCCCGTAATCGTTATTAGCTCCTCCAAGAGTCTTCACCTTACGAACACGAACATAACCCATCACCTGATTACCGTTCAGATGATTCATTCCGGCTTTTACATTACGATTCTTTTTCTTTGATATGTAATTCGTCGTATTCAGGTATTTTGCTTCTTCCTTACCGAGTTCGATATCCACTCCACCGACCAGATCGACAATCTTCTCGAAGGATTTAAAATCAACCGACACATAGCCATCTATCTGAACCTTATAATTCAGTTCAATGGTATCCACCAGTAATCTGGCTCCACCCTTGGCATAAGCAGAATTCAGCTTATTCGCTTTATATCCTGGAATCTCCACATAGCTGTCTCGAAGCAGTGAAGTCAGCTTCAAGGTATCATCCTTTGTATTGATGGAAGCTATCATCATGGAATCCGTATTTCTTGCTCCACCGAATTCCTCTATACCAAAGATAAGATAATTTGTTACATAATCCTCTTGTCGTGCACCTTTCGCATGTCCGACTTCGCCGGACTCTTCATATTCTTTGATAACCTCTTCATTGTTCATATTATTATACATAAACGTACTGGTCGTTTTATATATAATACTCCGTCCAGGAGGTGTTAACAGTATTAAAGCTACAAGGATCAATAGTGTCAGTAACGTGATACTGACTGCCTTCAAGACTGGATGCTTTTTCTTCCTTCTCTTAGGAGTCTTACTGACCTCAGGCGAAGCCTCGTACCTTCTCTCCGGTTGCGGGACTTCATCCCCTTGCTCTTCATTCATAATATCAATAATCTGTTGTTTTAATAATTCTTCATCGCTTCGATCCGACATCTAATCACCTTTTCCACTGTATAATCCATTCCTTTAATCTGTTCCTGACAGACTACTCTTCTTTATTATTGACGAAATCACACCTTCTGTCAACTTATAACGATTTATAGATCCAACCTACGATAACCAAACCAATCCGGAGTTCGGTCAAAGCTCTCCATGCTTTCACTAAGCTCAATATAATACGTCTCTCCGGTTGCACTTAAGATAACACTTTCTACCGGAACCAGACTGTCCACATGATTCTCAATCTCAGCCACTTGAAATGTTATCATAGCTCTAGCCTTGACTTCCTTGTCATTTTCCCCGACATAGAATCCGATGTCATGAAGCTCCTGTGTAGAATCAGCCTTATAACCTCCAAAATGTACGAAGTACAACCCTTTATTACTGTTCGGCTTCTCTTTCGTCAGACGTACCTGATACCCGTCTGCACCGGTTATCTCCTTGTAACTGTCCATATGTAATTTCTCAGCCAAGCCATACCAGTTCTTTTTCATGAGCTCGATTACTTCATCGATGTGATTGGCGGCGGCAAACTGAACATCATGTACTTCGATATTGCAGCCTTTTGCCTTGCCACCCAGACTAACCATATATAAATTCATCCTTAGCACTCCTTATTGTTTCTCTCGTTTTCTGCACTCATTTTATCATATCATAAGCAAAAGAACCATAATACCGATAAAAATTAATAAAAATGTAAGGGTTAACATTTACCATGGATTTTTTTATTAGTGCATTACAAAAAATGAAGTAATATTATGGTCGTGTCTCTACTCGACATATATTACTTCATTTAAATGCTCATATAACATTTTCAATCTCATATTGGGTATTGAGAATTAGCCAGGTCTGAGGTGCAAAATACATGACATTCCATATACTGATCCCTTTCAGATCATTTTCAATTACCAGATCAACAATGGCTTTGATCGACCTGGCATCCTTAAACCAGACAAAATGCTCGACACCGGTTGTATTATAGTTAAAATACGGTGTCTGCGTCACCTCATCATATTGAATAACCGCACCGGTCTGGTTCGCAAGATTGATTGCATCCACATTGGTAAGAGCTGTTCCGATCGTCTTCCCCTCAACATAAGGTAATTCCCAGTCATAAGCAATTCTGGTCAATCCTAAGAATATCTTCTGCGGTGGAATTCGGTTCATAACATAATACAGATAATTACTCAGAAAATTAACAGTTGTCTGTGCTACTGTTGGCATAAATTCCTTGGACCATTGATAAGACATTAGAATAACATAGTTGGTGGCCTGACCAATCTGTTCAAAATATGGAATTTCCATATTAATCCCGGAGATATAACCGTAGGTGGATGGTACCAGAGTAACAAACACCTGATACCCTTCACTATTTAGGCGTGTTGTCACTCTGGTGACAAAATCAATGTAGCTTGGAAGATCCTCCGTTAGAATGGATTGAAAGCCCAGATTCACTCCAAATAATCCTTTTTCTCTCAGTACCGTCAGAATATTATTAATCAAACGTTCCTGAATCTCCTGACTGATTAAGATGGCATGATTCGTACCATAGCTTCCTACCCCATCCTCGGTGATGGAAGAAATCATCATTACCGGCGCTACTCGGTAGAGTTTCGCTAACTCAATAATCTCACTGTCATTCACGGTTGAAATGGAGCCATCGGCTGAAACCATATAACTAATAATTGTAAGGTAGGTTAAATAAGGTAAGGACTTTAGCAACACTTTATTAGAGATACTGGCAAAGGCGTACCCATTTACCTGAATGGTATCCCTGTGCTCATAGCGAATTACTAATTCTTCGCCCAGATATAGAAATTCTCTGTCCATAAGCTGTGGATTATTGCGAAGCAATTGTATCTCCGATACCTCGAACGACCTAGCGATTCCGGATAAGGTATCTCCCTCTTGGACAATGTATGTTATGTATGGGTTGGTAATAATTAAGCTTTGTCCAGTCGATAGCGTATAATCCTGAGGAAGATCATTATCCCTTAATAGCCTAGTTAACGGAATGTTGTAGGTATCGGCAATGGTAAAAACAGTATCATTTTGCGAAACAGTATGAATCTTCATCCTTAACTCCATACTATTCTTTTAGTATTATATATGCCTTAGGAAGTGAAATATATACCCTCCCGCACTCCTTATTTGAAGGTATTACCCTCGATTAACACCATACCACCCTTTTGTTTGTATCCGGTATTCCATAGCTCTTTCAGCGAGAGCCAGTGATAGTTGCCATAGGTTGCTACCTTAACATAAAAATCTTCTTCAAACTCTTCATAACCTACAATCAGAAACCAGTGCCAGAGAAAGAATTTCATCGCCTGACTTTTGTGTCTTAATAGCAGATACGGGATCGGAAGTTCTCGTCCAATCTGATGACGGATTACCTCTTTTGCTTGCTCCAGTGTATTATCTCCTGAAAACGCTTCAAGCAAAATACTCTTGTCGCCGTGCTCCCAAAGATATTGCGAGAAGCCATCAATGAACAGCTTAAGCGTATTAATTCCCTGCATTCTGGGGCGAAGATAAGGCTTCATTTCCATAGCAAATCGAATATAATCACTCTTCGTTAAATGATGAAGATCATATGGATATAGCTTTGTTTTCTTTTGGTTCAGGCCCAAGCAGATACAGCTGTCACAAGCAGTCGCCGCTCCACAGCCACCAAGATTCATCATCGGATCCGGAAACCAGCTCTGATTTCCTCCGTAAGACGATCCAATTGTATAATATTGCAGTTCCTTTCTCATTCATACTCCTTCTATTGAGTGTTAGGATCATATCGCTTCTTTCTTTAATATCTGATAGGATATCTTCATATCCTCCATGATATCACCATCACTGGCATCCTGGTCTACAAGCACGGTAATTCCGGGATTCAGCTTCGGAATGCAACCGAGTATCTCCTTCACATTGAGCGCTCCGTCACCAAGGCAGGCAAAGATATCCCCATCGGTTCGGGTTAAAAAGTCCTTTTTTAAATCTTTAAAATGTACAGATCGGACAAACTCCTTTCGATCTAGAAGATACTCCACCGGATCAACACCACCATATAAGACCCAGCCCACATCGATCTGAACTCCAACCTGATCCGCTCTGCATAGCTCCAAGATAGCAGTTAAAACCGTTACCTGTCTACCGTTGTAGTCTGTCTTCGCCTCTATCTCAGCTCCGTTATTGTGTATCCATAGTTCGATGCCGTGTTCCTTCAGTATATTGCTTAACCGACTACATTCTTTGGCAAATTCCTGATAATCCAATGCGATGGTCTTTTGATTACAATTTACCACATATGCACTGATCTGATTCTTCTGAGCCGTCTCTATCATCAGGTTTGCCGACTCATTTATTTGTTCTGCAAAAACATGGACACTGGAAATTGACAGTCCATATTTCTTCATTATCCTAAGGTATTCCGGTACCTCCTCCGGTAACCAGATCATCGTCAGGAGATGAAGCATAAATTCATTCCCCTCACGTCTTGCTTTCTCAGCCATCATCACCGGATCATCGAATAAAATACAGGGCTCAATCTGCTGATAGCCTGCCTCTGCTAATTTGTGAAAAAAGCCTTCCGGATCCTTTTTGCATTCCTCCATACATCCAAATATCTGTACTCCAAATTCCATACACATCCTCCTAATCTATTATCTTGACTCTCTGCTTATCCTATATCAAACATTTCGAATAAAGACTATAGTATCAGATTCGTGTTGACATTTCCATAGACATTACGATACACATAGATATTCTTCAGTGACTTTTTCTCATTCACAGAAGTCCTTCTATAAGTTTATATATCATATTTCGACATATTTTGTAACAAAAATTCATCTTGGAACGTATTATGGTAGCAGATCACTAAATATTTATATTAAAGGAGTGTTTATATGGAACTGATACGTTTCGCATTAGTATTATTAGTCCCCGGCTTAATCGGAGCTTTGGCTTTTAGTATAGCATCCCGTTTGAGAACGGAAATCAATGTACTGGTAGCGTTGATCATGGATTTACTTACTTTTACTGCAATGATTACAGGATTATTCTTTTTCAAAGGGATAGCTACAATGGATATGCTACTTTTTGAGTTCACTTGCTTAAGCTTTACAAGACGTTTTATCCTACTGAGTATATTGATTAATATCGTATTCGGTACGGTAACGGGGTTGCTTCGAAGACTGTTCTTCTGGATTCGACGAGATTGATGGGTTAGCCCCTATCTTCTAATGATATTGGCCGTATTTCTGTGACATGATCTACGGCCTTTACGTTGTATAGAAGTTTCATTTGTCAGGATACGATTTAGCTCTTCCGAAATAACCTATTTCTCCACCCCTTCCTTCTGCGAACCTCCGCATGATTTTCCTTACATAGTAGCAGGGAATCTCTGACCCGATAGATACAATATCCTTGATGTTGTGCCTGACGGAAATAATCCTCCGCCTCATAACCGTTGTTTAGCTCTTTTCTTGGCACGCCAATCGCTTCGATTAGGCTCCTCGGAATCAAGGCTCCTTGAAACGATAACTCGGTTACAATATACTCAATCGGCTTCCGAAACCTGATTTTTGCCAATGTATCCGGTTCAAAGCTGTCGGTAAGACTTGAGATAAGGCAGACCTTACCATGCAGACCACGATACGCCTTCACCAATGCTTCCAGGGCATATCGATGGGGTATTGCCTTATCCTCCATCACCCAGATTGCCGCTGCACCTTGATTATAAGCAATACGAAATCCATAATGAAAGCCCGCAGCTCTGCCCAGGTCAGTACTCCATCGATAGTAAGTAATATTTCGAAAATGTATTCGATGATTACGAATCGCTTCTTCTGTATTCACCGTACTCCCGTTATCAATTATATATACTTTATACCGATAAAAGGTTTGGGTTCTGATCTGTTCCAGTGTCCTTATTAAGCCATCCGGATTATTATGGGTTACGATAACAATTCCGATAAATGGTGCCTCTCGTCGATATCTGACTATCTTGTTCTTCTCATTCTGTACTAATGCTTCCGCCTCATGATACAGGTCTGCTTCAGGACTTGTGGAATACCTAGAAGACTTCTCTCTCTGGTGCTTACTGAGGTACTCCCTCAAATCCGAAAGGAGTTCAATGGTATATGGGATCTTCAACAGATAGACAAATAGGAAATAGCACATGCCTCCGGTGATGACAGAAGCAAACAAGGCATGGCTTTGAGTCATGATCGGATAAGATAAGGTAAAGATTGCTTTAGCCAATAAACCCATACTAAAGGAGGCAATCAGTATTTTGCCAATCGCAGAAAGCCCTGTTTTATCGATCAAAGCACCGATTCTATTGCTAAGTCCTATATATAGCAGAACGATTGTGACAATGGCAGCAATACTTGTCGCCAATGCAAGTCCCGCAATTCCCATAACACGGGATAAGATAATATTCAGAACGATATTGATCAGAATACCGATGATTGCATTGATCATGGGTATCCTTGTATTCTGTAAGGAATAGAAGGCTCTGGATAAGATCTCCCGCAGACCAAAACCGAGCATACCGATCGAATAGAAGAACAACGAGGAGGACGTCAAATTGATTGCCATAGCATCAAAGGCTCCTCTTCCGTAGAGAAGCACGATAATCGGTTCTGAAAAAAGCATAATTCCAATCGTAGCAGGCGCAAGAAACAGTATCGTCACAATCATTGCTCTTTGAAGATAGTTTTTAAATTCGTCCATCTTCTCCTCTGCCGCAATCTTTGAGATGGCAGGGAAAAGAACTGCTACGACAGAGGAAATAAAAATTGCTTGAATTGTACCATTTAGCTTACCGGCATAATTCAATGCAGAAATGCCACCTTCCGCAATTTGCGACGCAAGCGTCTTATCGATCAGGATATTGATCTGATTGATGGATACTCCTAATATGATTGGCATAGCAAGCAGGATGGTTTGCTTTAAATACTTATCACCAAATCTAAGCACAGGTTTATGCCGAAACCCGCTTTGATATACGATTGGGAGCAAAAATAAGAACTGTGCCAGCTCAGCTGCAACACTTCCGTATGCAAGAATACGATGATTATAACGATAGCTTAACAGTATGGACAGAATAATACAGATATTGAATGGAAGGCTCATGAGAGCAGGTAACAAAAACTTTTCCTTCACTTGCAGATAACCACTATAAACGGATACAATTCCGGTAAAGAAAATACTGCAGGTGGTGATTCTGGTGTAGATGACGGTTAACTCCAATACCTCTCCTTCAAACCCAATTGCAAACAGATGAATAATCGGTCGGGTGAACAGGTATATCATAATTACCAGAAAGGCACAACACAGCATAACAAAATTAATAAAGTTCGAGGTGAAGACATCCGCTTCCTCTACCCTGGCTTCTCGCTCAATACGACTGTACATAGGGATAAAGCCTGTGATTAAACCGGTTCCTATGATCGTATAGACTGTTCCCGGAATCGTAAGCGCAATGAGATAAGCATCGCTGATATAGGATGCTCCGTAATAATAAGAGATTAGAATCTCTCTGGAAAAGCCGATGACTTTCATCAGTATCGCCAGTACCATGAGGATAAACGCGGTTTTTTTCATAGATACCCCTAACTCAATCGAAATCTACCGATCTCATCCTACTTACCGGCCTTATACATCGTGAACCGGTAAAATATAAAACCAAAGGGGACTGCAAGGAATGTCATGAGCTTCTTTGGTGAGGTCTTAATAAAATGTTTGTCTTTTGCCATAAGGCTTTCGGAAACATAATGAATACACTTTCTAAATTTATTATACCTTCCGTCAGCATACTGCATATAGATCCTCCGTTCATAAGCGAATCCCCTTGGATTATTGGCATATTGCTTATATATGTTACGGGTAGATCCATCCTCAAGATAATCCACGACGCAGACAGGCTTGTTTAAAATCAGCAGCTGATAATCTTGATCCGCCAGAAGATACTTAACCCCCAGAGGAACGAACCTCTCTCCTTCAAATACAGGGTATTCCGGATAGCTCCTCATGACATCGGTTCGGAAGATAAGCTTTTTATCTCCTTTCCCTCCCTTTTGATAATAGTCGCAAAGGCGTATACTCTCCTTCTCCGGTAGAGGCTTCCCGATAATATTCCCCTTTGGTGATACATCGAGTGCAACAATTCCGGAATACTGCGGACCCTTCTTATCCTTCCATAAGCTTATGATACTTTCTACCCCATCCTCCGTCATATAGTCATCCGAATCAATACACACATTTAGTTCTGTGGTAATCATTCGGTAAGCTTGATTATGCGCTGTATGCATTCCTCCATTCGTCTGATAGTAATAGATAATATCAAACCCGTTCTCCTTGGCTTGCCATTCCTGTACCAGCTGATACGTCCCATCGGTGGACCCATCGTCTATAATCAGCCACATAAAATCCTTGGAGGTCTGTCTGCGCAGACTTTCGTAGCATTGATGCAGACAATAGGCTCTGTTATAGGTAGGTGTAAATATCGTTAATATTACACTCATGATTTCTGCTCCTCTTCTCAAACACTAAAATAATTCCAAAACCAACTGACGGAAGGTGATAAACAGTAAGGAAAGTATGAAAATACTACCTAGAAACATGCGCTCCTTCTTATCCTTTATAACCTTGAACAGCTCCGGAATCAGAACAAGTGTAGGAAGCATCAAAAACCAGCCTATTCGAAACAGCCAATACATATTATAGGTTAATAACCAACTCATAGAGTACAAAAGGGATGATAAAATGAATATATCCGCATGCTTCATCTTCACTCTGAGTGCTTCTCGATTGAGCAGCGCCAGGAAAGTAATCAGATAGAAGGGAAACCCTTTGATGATGGCAGCGGGACTGCCATCCCCGAGGGCATACTCAAAATTCTCTAGCACGATATACTGGCCAACATAAGGAAGCCCCGGTATCAAGGTTGCGAATAAAGGACCGGAGGCAAGGAATAAGACGATAAAAAACAAGACCAGAATCACATATATTCTCTTGGTTCTTGCATACCGGAACACAAAATAAACCGGCAACATAATAAAGGCGGTGGAGTGAAACATACATGCTAT
Source organism: Bacillota bacterium (assembly GCA_023421075.1). Taxonomy (GTDB): domain Bacteria; phylum Bacillota; class Clostridia; order Lachnospirales; family Lachnospiraceae; genus Mobilitalea. The sequence goes on along the minus strand of JAEZUM010000024.1, from coordinate 72,650 downwards.
GCCGGTAAATATAAAGTATTTCATTCTTTTGTCGTTCAACAAATTCATAACAGCCACATTGGCGAAGGCAACTGCAAGGGATTGCCTGATCAGGTACGTGCTTTGAAAAAAATACAGACTCAGCATGAACAAAGCAATTCCGGCTACGTATTTGTTGCTGATCTTATATAATACATAGAAACTGATTCCGGCAGATAAAAAGGTAGTAACAAAGAAAAACCAATCGGGATCTCTTGTAAAACGCCGAATCAGTTGAATTAACAGTATGAAACCCGGCTCCGTCTTCTCACCCCACAGAGCCTCCAACGAGTGATAGGAAGCAGGATATCGATATAGAAAGCTAAATGCATAATTCACCCGATCTACCAGATCACCTGTAATTCCCAATGTCTTTGAGTAAATACTGAGTAAAAGGGTGATGATAGTAAGATTGATCCAAGGCACCTTATTCGCTGTCGGGAACCCAGCAAAAGCTCCTGAATTATCCTCCTGTTCTGCTTCCCTTAAGCTGTCTCCGGGCCTCAAGGAAGCAACAAAACATACTATAACAGTAAGAAAGATATATACGATTATAGGCATTTTATACCTCCTTCCATTTCACGGTTAATAAAATATCATCGTTCAACATGGTTAGTCAGGATATTCTGATAGAAGCTCCCAAGCTCCTTACTTGAGAAAGCCACATCATAGCCGGCTTTTCTGATCTCCTCCTGATCGCTCTTTCGATCCCGTTTAGTTACTAACATCTGAACCACGCTGTCTGCCCAACTCTGTGCCGATGACTTAAGTGATCGAAACTCTAATAGATCCGTGATCTTCACCTCATCGGTTATGGTATCGGATGCAATACACCGAAGTCCGCTTGCCTGTGCTTCAATTAAAGTAACCGGCAGCCCCTCATAAAGAGAGGGAAACAGAAATAAATCCATCATCTGAAGAAGCTCCGGAACATCCTCTCTTACGCCGGTAAATAGTACCGAGCTCTCCATCCCCATGTAGCGCACCAGCTCCTCAATCTCCGGATTATTCTCCTTCTTGCCTACCAGAACTAATACCGCTTTTCCATTCATCAACATTACCCGATGAAACACTTTAAGAAGAAAGGGATAATTCTTGGCTTTTGTGAAGTTGCCGATATGACCGATTACGAACTTATCCTTTAATCCAAACTGATCCCGCATTCGTTGCCTTACACATGCATCATATTGAAATTTCTTAACATTGATAGCGTTTTTAATCAGCTTTACGTTATGAAAGCGATTGCCAAACATCCAATCGGAGGCACGTTTCGAACACGCTACCGGATAATCAATCTGTTTCATCATCGACAGCCTCAGAAGAAATTTAATCATATTCTTCAGGGCAGACACACCCTTCGTACTGTGGCTATGTGCGATTGTAATTCGGTTATGCCTCTTTGCCACCTTCATATAGACTGCTGCAGGAGTAATATGATGTCCATGGATGATCTTCCATTCCGGATGCTCAGTAAGCAGCTTCTTCCAGGCTTGTTGATACTTAAAATAATTGATGATACGATATGCCGGCAGGCGATATATTCTTCCGCCAAGACTCCTTATCTCCGCTTCATGTTCATATTCTCTCGTATTCTCCTTGACGACAAAATCAAACTGTATTTTGTCACGATCCATACTGCGGTACAGATTCATGATCATTGCTTCTGCTCCGCCACGATCTAAGGTTGCAAAGACCTGTAAGACTCGTATCAGCTCCCCCATATTACTCCTCCTATCTTCATAGATTCCTCTTATACCAATCGATAGCCTCTGCCAAGCCTTCCTGAAAGCTCCAACTTGGCTCATACCCCAGTAACCTCCTGGCTTTACTGATATCTGCATTACTGTGCTTAATATCACCCTGTCTGGGCGGGCCAAAGATCGGTTGCAGCTCCTTTCCCAATGCTTGATTGAGTTTCTGATAGACCTCCAACAGATTCTCTGTTTCACCAAAAGCAATATTGTAGCATTGACCGGCTGCTTCCCCGGAGGCCTGACACGCCTTCAGATTTGCTTCAATTACATTTTCGATATACGTAAAATCCCTACTTTGTGTGCCGTCACCGTGAATCGTAGGCGCCTCATCCTCCAACAGCAATTTGATAAATCTCGGTATTACCGCAGCATAATCACCATTCGGATCCTGCCGTTTTCCAAAGACGTTAAAGTACCGTAATCCATAGGTTTCCAGATGATAGAGCTTCGTATATAGCTTACCGTATTCCTCATTCGCCCTCTTGGTTAGAGCATAGGGTGATAAGAGAGCCCCTTCTCTACCTTCAAGCTTAGGAAGATTGGTATCATCACCATATACGGAGGAGCTGGATGCATAGACAAATTTTTTGACTCTATTCTGTCTTGCAGCCTCCAGCATATTCAATGTTCCCTTGATATTAATCTCTTCGTATAGAAGGGGGTTCTCAATACTTCTTGGGACACTTCCGTAGGCAGCTTGATGCAAAACATAATCAATATTCTTACAAGCCTCCATACAGGAGCTAAAATCTCTGATATCTCCTTTGATAAAGGTATAGTTCGGGTTCCCCAGAAAAAGTGCAACATTCTCCCTCTTTCCGGTAGAAAGATTATCGAAGCAACGCACCCTATAACCCTTTGTCAATAATGCTTCACACAAATTGGAGCCAATAAATCCGGCTCCACCTGTGACGAGAAAGGTATCCCTCCTGTGAAAAGTAACTGTTTCATAACCCATATATTATCCATCCTTTTTATAAGCTCCAATATCGATAACCCGTAGCAAGGTATTCTTCTTTGCAAAAGATTCCTTTAATATCAAATAGCAGCTTATTCTGATTCGATCCACTCCTATAAAAACCCTCTACCTGTTCCATGGTTAAGGCCTGATATGCTTCATGTCCAACCGCAATTACAACTGCATCCATATCTTTAATGTCATGACTGGGTGTAAGTATAATATTATATTCCTTATGAACCTCTTCTGCTTCTGCAATAGGATCGGTTACCGTCGGATGAATTCCGTATTCGTTCATTTCCTGAATCATATCAACAACTCTGGTATTTCGGATATCCGGACAATTCTCCTTGAAGGTTAACCCCAGTATCGCAATGTTTGCTTTTTTTACCGGAATATCAGCCAGAATCAGCTGCTTCACCAGGTTTCTCACAATATATCTTCCCATGTCATCATTGATTTTGCGACCGGATAGTATAATCTGAGAGTGATACCCCTGTCGCTCAGCCATATGGGTTAGATAATAAGGGTCTACACCGATACAATGACCTCCTACCAATCCCGGAGTAAAAGGAATAAAGTTCCATTTGGTACCTGCTGCCTGCAACACTTCCTTTGTATCAATCCCTGCCCTGTGAAAAATAATGGAAAGTTCATTCATGAAGGCAATATTAATATCCCGTTGCGCATTTTCAATCGCCTTCGCTGCCTCCGCCACCTTGATATCGGACGCACGGAAGATACCGGCTTCTACTACCAACTCATATACTTTGGCAATTACCTCAAGTGACTCTGAATCGATGCCCGAGACCACCTTAACAATGGTTTGGAACCGATGCTTCTTATCGCCGGGATTGATCCGCTCCGGTGAGTAACCAACCTTAAAATCCTCGCCACACCGCAGCTTTGATTCTTCCTCCAGAATCGGTATACAAATCTCTTCAGTAGCTCCCGGGTATACGGTAGATTCAAATACGACATACGCTCCCTGCTTCATTTGTCTTCCGACAATATGACAGGCATTGATTAATGGATTAAAATCCGGTGAATGATCCAAATTCAGTGGCGTCGGCACCGCAACAATATAAAACCCGGCTCTTTTTAACTGTTCTTCCTCCGACGTATATTCGATCGCAGCATTTCGTAATACTTCCTCTCCAACCTCCTTGGTCGGATCCTTTCCATGCCGGTACAATTCAATCTTCTCTTCATTTATATCAAATCCAATCACCCTTGCCTTACCGGCAAAAGCAACTGCGATCGGTAATCCAACATACCCTAGACCGATGATTGCTATCATCTCTTCTTTATTTACTATCGCTTCATATAAGTCCATATAATTTACCCCTAAGAGGTTACGTAACCAGACGTAACCTGGTTGATTTCCTCCATATATGCATCAACAACATAATTTCGGTCAAACTCCTGTTCCATTTTTCTTCTTCCGGCCAGCCCCATAGCCAGTTTTTTCTCATAGGGCAACTCAATAAAATCAAGTATCACCTTAACCATACTTTCCACATCCTGTGGTTCAAAGCCCATTCCGCTGCTGCCTTCCTCAAAGGTCTCGATGCATCCGGGAATTCTTGTGGCAAGTACCGGTCGTCCTGTCGCTGCAGCTTCAAGTAGAACATTTGCCATGCCTTCGTGATAGGAAGGTAAAAGAAGTGCATGCGCTCTCTTGAGATAGGAATGTACCTCCTCCTGCGTACCGTAATAGTGAATGATACCTCGTACCTCATACTCGTGAAGCTGCTTCGAATAACAATCCTCCTCAAAGCCAATCAATTCGAATTGTACGAAAGGATAAATATTCTTGACCTGTTCTGCTGCCTGAAATAATTCATCGATACCCTTTTCCTTCATAATACGTCCGATGAATAGTAGTCGTATTGCTTCCTCTTGCGGTGGGTAATCCTCCAGGCAATGCTCTGCCAGATTGACACCGGAACCTGGAATAAGCCTTGTCTTTCCCTTTACTAACTTATCCTTGATAAAGCGTAATCGGTTGACCTCGTTTTGAAAAAACACACATTGTGCCTTACGAAGACCAATGGAATATAGTTGACGGGTAAGCCGCTCAAGAATACCCTTGTTTTCAAATGCTGAGCCCAAGCCTGTGATATTAGATAAATACGGTATCTTTCTTAATCTAGATGCGATTCCTCCATAGATATTGGGCTTTATTGTATAGGTTAAGACCAAGTCCGCCTTACATTTTCTCATCAAGGAGAGATAGTGAAATAATAGCTTCAGATCCTTGATCGGATTCGTACCGCGCCGATCGATATTCACCTGTGTATAATCACACCCCAGCTCCACCAACTTATCAGTGTATTCATCCTGCGGTAGAGAAAGATGAACCCGATGTCCTTGCTGTAACAGCTCCTTAATCAGCTCACTTCTGAATTTATATAAACCCATACCAAAATTTGATAGAATCAAAATTCTCATATTGATAATCTCCTTACCGGGATTCCGACATAGGTACCTGTCTCCGTTAGGTCTCTGATTACAACGGAGCCTGCACCAAGGATGCAGTCCTCTGTAATCGTAATGTTATTGCTGATCACGCTTCCAATCCCCAGCCAGCTGCCTGCTCCAACCCTTACGGTACCCGCCAGATGGGCTCCCGGCGATATATGAACATAATCCCCGATCCTAGCGTCATGATCTACCGTAGCTCCGGTATTAATGATGCAGCCCTTTCCGATCACGGAGCAACAGTTGATGATTGCTCCTGCCATGATGATTGTTCCGACCCCGATAGTCACCTGCTCTTCAAGATTAGTATCCGGATGAATCAGTACGGCCAGCTTCATTCCCTGTGCTTCATATTCCTCCATCCGCTTTTGTCTTGCTTTGTTATCGCCTATCGCTACAAACAATTCAGAATCCGTGGCATAACGCGATACATCCGAGGTCTTCCCGATTACCTTTATTCCCATTGTCTCAGTGATCTCCGGGTTATCATCTAGAAATAAGATGCTTTCCCATCGTTTCATCTTCATTGCCACATTGGCAGCCGATCTTCCATGCCCGCTTGCGCCAACGATAATCAGCTGTTTTCTGCTGTCCTCGCTCTTCGTATTATCTCCTTTGAATTCCTCCATCGTAACGGATGTAACGGAATGAATTCCCTCTCTGGTAAAGACCTTTTTTATTGTTTTCACTATAATTCTTACATCGCCTGTAAAGCTAATGTGATTAACATACTGTAGATCGAGTTCAAATCTCTCATTCCAACCTAGAGTATTCCGTCCATTCACCTGAGCAAGACCGGTGAGTCCCGGACGAACATCGTGTCTATGTCTCTGTCTCTCATCATAAAGTGGCAGATAAGAGGTCAGTAAGGGTCTGGGACCAATAAAGCTCATATCCCCCTTCACAATATTGATCAGCTCCGGCAGCTCATCCAAAGAGGTGTCCCTCAAAAAGGTGCCAAGCTTTGTCAATCTTTCCTTATCCTCCAGTAATTCTCCGTTCGTATCTCTGGCATCCGACATAGTTCTGAATTTATAGATGGTAAAGATCTTCTCATTCTGTCCCGGTCTATTCTGCCGAAACAGAACCCCCGGCCCCATATTCTTTCGTATGCATACCGTTATTAAGATAAGTATCGGAGATGCCAGTATCAGAATACCGAGTGCGAAACAAAGATCCAGTGGTCGTTTCAGATATTTTTGATAGAATCTGTTCTGTGCTGTTTCCATACCTATCTCCATACCCTTGTAGACAATTCTACTATCCTATGTAGCTCCTCTTCCTTCATCTTCGTATCGCTGGGTAAGCAGACACCGGTAAGAAATATATTTTCAGCAACATCCTCTCCGAAATAATCACAAGCCTGAAAGAAGGGCTGCAGATGCAACGGTTTCCAGATATGCCTTGCTTCGATATTCTCACGCTCCAATGAAAGAATAAGATCGAGCGGCTTAACTTTGTTGTGTAAGCGTATACAGCTAAGCCAGTAATTCGGTGTATTCCATTCGTTGACAGGCATCATTGCTAGGTCGGCAATACCGGAAAAAGCATCCTTATAGTACTCAAAGATGTGTTTCTTTTGTTCGATTCTTTGATCGAGGACCTTCAATTGTCCTCTGCCAATCCCGGCTAATACATTACTCATCCTGTAGTTATAACCGAGTTCACTATGCTGATAATACCTGGCAGCATCTCTTGCCTGTGTTGCCCAGAATTTCACCTTGTTGATTGTATCCTCCTCATCGGCCACCAGCATTCCCCCACCTGAGGTGGTAATAATTTTATTCCCGTTAAAGGAGAAAACTCCGAATTTACCAAAGGTTCCCGTGGATTTCCCCCGGTATAGAGTGCCCAGACTCTCAGCTGCATCCTCGATCAGTATGGTTTCATACTGTTCACATAACGCTGTGATTTTGGAGATATCCGCAGTTAATCCATATAAATGAACCAGAATTACCGCTTTTGGCTTTTTACCGGCGGCGGTGTAACGTATCAAGGCTTCACGAAGTGCCTCCGGGCTCATATTCCAGGTCGCTTCATCGCTGTCAATAAAGACAGGTATTGCATTCTGATAGATAATCGGATTCGCAGTTGCCGAAAAGGTGAAGGTAGAACAAAACACGATATCGCCCTTACCCACTCCGGCGGCTTTCAGTGCCATATGAATCGCTGCGGTTCCGCTTGATAAGGCTGCTGCAGCCTTTGCCCCTGTTCTCTCTGTCATTTCCTTCTCAAATTCACTAACATTGATACCAAGGGGAGCGATCCAATTGGTAGCGAAAGCCTCCCTAATATACTCCATTTCATAGCCCTCCTCACTCATATGAGGAGAGGCCAGATTAATACGTTTTCTTTCCATCTATTCACCTATATCCTTAATCTCTTCCTCAATATGCTTCATATCATCCTCTGTATCCCATATAACTTCTCCTACATTCCTTATCTCATCTTCTATATCCCTAATCTCTTCTCCTATATCCCCATTCTCATCCACTGCATCCCTAATCTCATCCTCGGTATCCCATATCTCTTCCTTGGTATCTTTATCCTCATCCTCGGTATCCCATATCTCTTCCTTGGTATCTTTATCCACATCTTCGCTATCCCAAATCTCATTCTCAATGGTATTCCCCTTTCTGGTGTTCGCATCCACCTGCTCCCGGTAGGTTGGTACTACCTGCATCAGGGTCTTCTTGATCTCGGAGAAGGATTTACTTTTCAGAGAATGCGTTAGTAACTCCAGATTGTCTTGTAATTCACTTTGCCGTATATTCGTCTGGCGTTCGATATATATCTTATGATTTGCTGTTGCGATGAGTTCCTCGTGGGTATTCATCAGCAGTTCCTCATAAAGCTTCTCCCCGGGACGAAGTCCTGTCTCAACAATGGAGATCTCCGTATAAGGTTCATAGCCGGACAATCGTATCAGATTCTCAGCCAGATCGATGATTTTAACCGGCTGCCCCATATCAAGTACATAAATCTCTGCGTCATTTGCCATAGAACCTGCCTGAAGAACGAGTCCAACCGCTTCTGATATAGTCATAAAATAACGAACCATCCGTTTATCCGTGATGGTAACCGGACCCCCCTGAGCGATCTGTTTCCGAAATAGCGGTATAACGGATCCATTGGAACCGAGTACATTCCCAAAACGCACCGCCACATACTCGGTCCTGCTGTTTTCCTTCATACTCTGGAGGATCATCTCACAGAATCTTTTACTGGCACCCATGATACTGGTGGGATTCACCGCTTTATCCGTAGATATCAGTACAAATTTTTCTACTCCATAACGATCCGATGCCTGCACCATATGATAGGTTCCAAAGATATTATTAAGAATGGCTTCCTCCGGGCAATCCTCCATTAATGGTACATGCTTATGTGCTGCCGCATGAAATACCAGGTTTGGTTTGTGACGTTCGAATAATTGATCTACCTTCTCCTTATCGCGGACAGATGCGATTTCAATTCGTATGTCCAGTAGATCTCCATAGATCTGATGCAATTCCTGCTGAATGTCATAGGCGTTGTTCTCATAATTATCCACAATGACCAGTCTGCCCGGCCTCACCTTAGCGATTTGTCTACACAGCTCTGAACCGATAGAGCCTCCTCCCCCGGTCACCATGATTACCTTTCCTCCGATAAATTTCTCTACCTCACGATTATCAAGGGTAATGGGTTCCCTGCCTAACAGCTCCTCGATCTTTATCTCACGCACCATTCGCCATAATTCATTCTCACTGTCGTTTTGCAGGAGAGCTAAGGTATCCGGCAATATACGAACACGACATTTCGAGCTGGCACAGACCTTCAGAATTTCCTTTTGCTTCTCCGCCGGAATAGACGGAATTGCTACGACGATTTCCTGAACCGGTGTATCCTGCAGAATAGTGTCCAGCTGAAGGATCGGACCCTTTACCTCAATGTTGTGGATCAATTTACCGATCTTTTCGATGCTGTCATCCACGAAATATATGGTTTGATACTTACTGTTTGGATTTCTGCTAACCTCCTCTGCCAATCTGACACCGGCTTCCCCTGCTCCGATAATCGCCAACGGGATTTTATCCTCTCTCCTTTTTCTTTTCTGTAATAGTCGGAACTCACGATAACAAAGTCGTTCGAGCAGCATCCCAAACATCGAGATCAAATATGAAATCAACCAAAAAATAATTGATATATTACTTGAAAATACAATCTGATCCAAAAGTAGAAAGCCTATAAAGCCGGTCCCCCCTGCTGCAATAAACAGTAAATACTCCTTGCCCTCGGCATATCTCCATAAGCTGTTATAGGTCTTAAAGCAAAATTGTGTAATTGCTCCACAAACAATTAATAGAACCAGGTGAGGTAATATATAAAAAAAATTATCACTTCCGGTGCCATTGCTTTCCGGAAGGTAATGAAATAATACACAATTTACAATCGATAATATGATTATGTCAGATAAAAATACGAGCTCCTTACGATACCTTAGTTGTCTCAATTCTTATGCCCCCTAATGTCACGGATGTAGAATGCTGTCACTTATCCCGTAAGCGACAGCATTCTTTGCTTTTATGTCGTTTTATGGACTTTGTTAGTATTAATATATTCCGGGGCTTCCATTGTGTTCTTTTTCGTCCAATAAAAAATCCGTGCATCTTTCATAGAAAGTAGGAAATGCACGGATTGGTAAGAGGATTTTTAAGAGGTTAATTAGTAGTTTTATTAATAGTTTTATTAATGTGTCTATTAATGGGTTTATAAATGGGTTTATAAATGGGTTTATTGGATTATCTCATCTTGAATGATAAGCTCAGCGTTATGGATCATCCGTTCTACAACAGTAGATCCAACTTTTTTCCTAATGATTTCAAGCGGTAAGGCAATTCTTGGAGGTCTTTCGCTTCGGTTATGGCAATCACTTCCTAACACACTGATATAATCCTTCTTAAGTAGTCTGATTGCCCGATGCCTGCTCTGCTTATTCACTAGGGATGAGGTATTCATCTGTAGTAGACACCCCATATCAAGAAGTCTTCTCAGCGCCCTCTTATTTCTTCTTATGGCCGGATAACGCTCAATATGTGCTATAATCGGTATAATTTTATAATAATTGATTAAAGTATTCAGACCTTCATATACCTTGCTTCCCCAGCTCTTGGTAAAGGGCATCTCGAGTAAAAGATATCTGGTTTGTGCGATGCACAATTCACTCAGGTCAGGGTAATGAAACAAATAATCGTGTAGCATCGTTTCGCTGCCGGTAATCAGCCTAATATTGGACACGCCGGAAACCATTGCAAATGCTGTGTTTCTCATTTCCAAAAATTCAGATAGTGCCGTAAGATACGGATAGAAATGCGGTGTACAGACGGCGATCTTGACCTTCTGTTCAGAAAGCAGCTGCAATAATTCAATGGTCTCCTCCACCGATCCGGCTCCATCATCGACATTCGGCAGCAGATGGGTATGAAGATCAATCATCATTATTCTTATGATAATAGTAATATTGGGATTTCGACTTATTACCCTGATTAAGAGAAGTCCCATTGATTACAAAGCCGAGCACCTTTGCATCTGCAAGTTTAAATTTGGACAAGGCGTTGGTTATATTCGGATAAGTTGTAACGTTTTCCTTAACAACAATTAAAGCACCATCTACCGATTTAATTAAGCTTAAAGCATCCGAAACGATATTTACCGGCGGAGAATCGATGATGATATAGTCATAATTCTTCTCAAGCCTACGGAGTAGATCCTCCATCTGTGTGCTGGATAATAATTCAGCCGGATTCGGCGGAATAGCTCCCATGGTTATTACCTGAAGATTCGTAATGGAAGTCTCTTGAAGTACCTCCTTCTCATCCTTCATCCCCGACAAAATATCACTGACTCCCGGTGCACTTTTCACCTTAAAAAATTGCTGTAGTGTCCCTTTTCTCAAGTCACAATCCAGTAATAATACCTTCGCTCCGGTCTGAGCGATGGTAATTCCGATATTCGTACAGGTAGTGCTCTTTCCTTCTTCCGGTAACGGACTATTGATCAGCAACTTCTTACAGCCTTCTTTTCTTAGAATAAATCGAAGGTTTGTTCTTAATGCCGTATAAGCCTCCGTAACAAAGAATTTCGTCTCATCGTTTCGAAGAATTACTGGTGGTTTTTTATCTTTTTTCTTTTTCAGAGTAAAGAAAAGCCTTCTGAATATGAATTTATTTCTGTCCAGTCCGTGATGCAGAGGTATCGTACCCAGAATTGGCAGATGATATTTTTCTGTTAATTCCTCCTGATCCTTAACCTTTACGTCTAATACTTCAATTAGGAAGGCGACGATAATTGAAATCACCAACCCAGCCATACCACCAAAAGCCGTATTCAAGATAACATTTGGTCCGGAGGGCAAGGTCGGTACGACAACGGGATCCACAATACTGATCACTGCAGAGCTTTTAATTTTCATAATAAGCTCCGGTACAATATTCTGCATCGTTTCGACCAAACGAAAAGCAACCTTCGGATCATATGAGGTCACACTGATTTCGAAGATCTCCGTATCATTCACGGAATGTATGCTCGTCATATCTTTTAACTGCTTCAGGGAGAATGGTAAGCCACTTTCCTCCAGTACTTGTCGATAAAAGCTCTTCGTCTGTAAAAAATTAATATAAGTAGTGACTACTTTTTGAGCATAATATAGCTCGTTGATATTCGTAGACGTAGCCGTATCGTCGGGATTGACGTATAGCTGCACCGAGGCTGTATAGGAAGGCTTTATAATATAGTTGTTAACTACATAGGAACCGCCTAATCCTACAATGGTACAGAGTATTATTAAAATCAATCGTTTTGTGACGATATCAATCATTTCTTTGATCGTAAATTCCATTCCGCTCGAACCTCCCACAGGTAAGATTTCTTTCTCTCAGCCTGATCTATCACATTAACACAACTTCTGCTTCTTATTGATATCATATGTCAATATTTAAGATAAAGTGACTTAAAAAGAGTGATGTAAACCTGTAATTCTCAAGCTTACATCACTCTTTTTCATCATTATCATTTTTCTTTCGATTACTCCTTGATCGGTATCATGAGTTCATTCTGATTCTGATTATTGTCCTCGGCCATACTGATAATATAATTCTTGTGGAAGGCAGTATCATCCGCAGCCTTCCAGAGCTGATACCCTTTTGATTTCATTACCTCATCCTTGATATCGGCAGTTGTTCCGGCAAAGTAATTCGTATTAAGCAGACTCATGGTATCTGTCATAAGAAGAACTTCTTCCTCTGTATAAACACCGCTCTCGGTCAGAGCAGTGTATACCTTCTCATACGAGGTTCGCGTGAAATATCGCTTTGCGTAATCACGAAATCCTAATAGATTCTCATCCGTAATCCCTTCCCGCTTTGCCCAGCCTTCCACATCTACCTGGTCCGTAGAATATTGATACCCGGTACCGGCAGTATATTCTATCACCCCATATTGAACCGGATTCACACTCAGCGCACTTGTGACGATATCATAGATCGGAGCATCTCCCTCACCGGATTTAATATCCTGTACATGAATGTGTCCACTAAGCACTAACCTCATATCACATTCTTGAAATACCCGAAGGACTTCGTCGTTCTTATCGATCGTAAAGCCCGAATTCAGAAGCTTACTGTGATGATATAGATTATGATGCATAACAGTGAGGATCTGTGCATTCTTTTCCTTGGCAAGCTTACTGCATTCTTTGATCCATTCCAGTGTCTCAGGCTTTAACTGACCGTTCGTCATCGGAGAGCCTATCATTTCATTAAAATCATAGATACTGGTGTCAAGCATTAAGAGATACAGCTTCTCAGAAGGAGCCGCGAGGTAACTGAGCGATGCTGCGTCCTTACTGATTGCTTCCTCATATCCAAAATCATTGTAAATCTCGGGAAATTCCTCGGCCATGATACTATCTGTTACATATTGCTCTGTTCCCTGAAATCCTCTGGCCCATGGATTCTGAATGTCATGATTTCCCGGAATGACATAGATTTTCGTTCCGGCTGATTTCTCAATCTCCTTCAGCTTATCTGCCAGTTCTCTGTGACTTTCCTTTTCTCCGTTGTTGGTCAAATCACCGCTGATGATAAGAACCTCCGGTTTTTTTTCTATCGTATCCTGTACAAAAGCATCCACGATATCCGTGATATAATGAAGCAGCTTACCGTCTCCGGAGGCAATATATTTCTGATATGCTTCTCCCTGATCATTCAGCTCCTTTGCCAGATAATGAATATCCGTTGCTACGAATAACGTCAAGTCCGAAGCCATCACCTTTTTACGATCACCGGTTTCACTGCATCCGGTAATCAATGAAACAACGAAAATTATGATAAGTATAAACCATCCCTTTGTATGCATGCATTTCCTCAATTCTGATTAATAGGTCAAGTGCTTCTTCCTAATCAATTCACGAGTTACTATAGTATAGTATCATCCCAATACAAAGATATCAATCGTTACCTTTTCCGTTTTGAAGAATACTTACTGTGATAATACAAATAATAGAATTGTTACATCAGTATGAATGATAAGAGAGGTCTTACCATGTTCACTCCAAAGCGAATTTTATTTGAAAAGAATGCACTTGATTATCCTATTGGAAAACACATTTATCAACGTTTTATAACCAATAAAGAAATTGACATCATAGAGCTTAGTGGAAATAAAATCAAAGAAAATATTCCCGGGGATACACTGCCACAACTCTATCAGGAAGGCAAGAATACTCTGGTAGTCGGATTAAAGAAGGGAACCTCCTTCCAGACCTGCAAACCCTCCGCTCATTATCAGCTACCCTTGCTTTCCGGATGTATCGGACAATGCCAGTACTGCTATCTAAATACAAATATGGGGGATAAACCTTATATGAGGATTAATGTTAATATTGATGAAATCCTAGATAGGGCTGAGACTTTAATCCGGCAGAGACCCTCCGAAATTACAATTTTTGAAGGCTCAGCAACTTCGGATCCTATACCGGTAGAGCCCTATTCAAACCTACTGAAATTGGCCATTGAATACTTCAGCCGGTCGGAATATGGAAGGTTTCGATTTGTAACCAAGTACACCGATGTTGATACCTTATTGGAGATTGATCATCGTAATCATACGGAGATAAGGTTCACCCTGAATACCGACCCGGTGATCCGAAACTACGAAAACAGAACTCCTTCATTGGCAAAACGTATCGATGCAGCACAAAAAGTAATTGCCGGTCAGTACCCAACCGGTTTTCTGATTGCACCGGTATTCCTCTATGAGCATTGGAAGGAAGATTATCATCAACTGCTGCTCGCTCTGGAAGCAAGTCTTCCGGCTACGCTTCATCATCCCTTAACGTTTGAAGTAATCTCCCATCGTTATACCACACAGGCGAAGAATGTAATCACAGAGATTTTTCCGGAGAATCAGCTCCCGATGCAGGACGAGGAGCGAAGCTACAAATACGGTCAGTTCGGTTATGGAAAATACGTCTACACCAAGGAAAGCCTCGGAGAAATGGCAGAATATTTCCGAAAGGAACTGGAGGATGTCTTCCGAGATCGAACCATTGATATTAAATATATCATATAGATGATTGAGAACCCAAATAACATATCGATACATTTGAGCTTAGTGCTGAAATGCCATAAAGTGTTGCTGTAAGCGTTCCAGCCTTTCCATGATTAGCCTGGATAATTCAACCGGATGCACTGATAATACTGTAGTCCCGTATCCGATAAAGTAATTCGCGATAAAATCCTCTTCTCCTGGATTGTAGAAGCCACGAATATAATATTGCTCATTTACTTTATCCAGTTGCATGGAAGGATAATGTTCTTTCTGATATAGGTCTGCTCCTTTATTAGACACGATTACTTCGAACTCTGTTGCATCAGAAGCCTTAAATAACTCATCCTCATACTTAGCAAATTCATCGAATGACATTGCTAAGTATTTTCTATTTTCATGAAGATCGACAACCTTGTCACATCGTAGTACTTGAATTTTCTCTGTTTTGAAATTATAACCGGTCGCATACCATTGACCGAAGATTGCGGATATATCAAAAAATTGTAAAATGTAGCTTTTATCCGTCTCATTACTTCTATACTTCACTTCACAGACCTTTTCATTTATGGCATACTGTAAAATTTCTTTCAAATAACTACAATGGTTGCTCTGCGAAATAGCTCCTAACCGAAACACTTTTTCTGTTTTTCGAAGCAATTCGATTTTAGCAGGTGAAAGGCAGCTTTCAAATTTTTGCTTTAATTTATCCAAGCTAAGATGAAACGGAGTAGACTCATAAGCTCTTAAGGTGAGCATCGAAAAATACATTGCAAACACTTCATCTATATCAAAAACAATAGGTGACAATAAACGATTTTGAAGAATTCCATAGTAGCCATTCCTACCCGGTTGAGAATAGATCGGCATACCGATTTCTTCTAATGCTTGTATATCTCTTAGTGCAGTACTTTTTGATATATCATATCGTTTAATGATATCTTTCAGATGAAAGGTATTTTTATCATTTAGATATAACATCATATCCCCTAAACGTTCCGTTTTACTGATAATCGATCACCCCTTATAAATTTGATAAATGGTATCATAATATGAAACCTTTTTATAGTATACTATAATTACCAGAGAAAAAAAAGGAGAACGAAACGATATGAAAAAACTATTTTTGTCATCTTCATTTAACGATGTATCAAAAATCTTAACTAATTACGAAACAGCTTTCGCCGGTAAAAGAGTAACCTTTATTCCTACTGCAAGTATGGTGGAGAAGGTTGTATTTTATGTATCCTCCGGAAGGAAGGCACTTGAGAAAATGGGACTAGTTGTTGAAACACTTGAAATATCAACCGCCAGCAAGCCTGAAATAGAAGAAAAGCTAAAGAATAATGATTTTATTTATGTAACAGGAGGAAACACATTTTATCTTTTACAAGAATTAAAACGAACCGGGACTGATAAAATTATTATTGAAGAAGTGAACGCAGGAAAACTATACATCGGCGAATCCGCCGGTGCAATCGTTGCATCTGCCAATATTGAATATGCAAAGGGAATGGACAATATGAAAAAAGCTCCCGATTTGACGAACTTCGATGCTTTAGGGTTAGTTGATTTTTATCCTGTGCCACATTATGAAAGTTCACCCTTTCAGAAGGCAGCACAAAAAATAATAGACAACTACTCTTCTAAACTGAATCTGATTCCAATCAGTAATCAGGAGGCTATATTAGTTCATAATAGCAATATGAGAATTGAAAGAAGCATATAGTCTATAATTACAGGTGATACACGAAGGTTTAATCGATTTATCTTTCAATCCCGAGTCTGGCTGGTGTTCCACTGTCATAGGGATGTTTGATTTTCTTAATCTCAGATACATAATGAGCATTCTCTATAAGCTTCTCATCCGCATTTCTTCCGGTCATGATAATCTCCAGCTGCTCCGGCTTATTCTTAAGAAAATCTAATAACCGCCTGCGATCAATCAACTCGGTATGATAAGCATCAATAATTTCATCCAATATCAGCATACGGTAATTGTGTCTTGTTACCTCCTCAATACATGAGGTTAATAAACCATCGTAGGCTTCCTTCGCACGGAGCCTCGTCTCCGGAGTCATCCGATAGACAAAGCCAAAATTCTCAGATAATGCCATATACTTAATATTCTCAAGCTTCATCAGGATTGCACTCTCGCTGGAGCTGTTGTTCTTTAAAAATTGAGCAAAGAGAACTTTACCGCCGCTTCCTGCACATCGGATACTTAGACCAATGGCAGCAGTCGTCTTTCCCTTTCCATCTCCTTCATAGATATGAATTAAGCCCGTCATATTTAATAATCCTCCTCGATTTAGCAATCATAATTTAGTATATAAAATAATAAATATCATAATCAACTTCTAATATATCGATTTTTTTAAGTGAAGGTAAACGAAGTTTCAACCAATATAGATCTGTACTTGATATTATTATAAACAATTTTCAAGAAAGCTTCTATACCCTTTATTCCCCTTAAATGACATTATCACATAGATATTTGTAAATATATTTGAACTCCTGCATATGTTAGAGTATAAACAAAAAATAGGAGGCTCATATATGAGTGATATATCATCTGCATCTTGCAACAGACACGGTGGCTGTGGCTCCGATGGTGGTTTCAGCCCAATCATTTTAATCCTTTTACTTTGTATGTGCGGTGGCAATGACGGAGGTCTCTTTGGCGGAGGTCATGGTCATGGTGGCTGCGATAACGGATTAGACGGAATCTTACCTTTGATTTTAATCCTTTGCCTTTGTGGCGGTTCCTTCTAATAAATTACATCTACTATAGATAATACAAGATGAATTTGTTCAAACAATTCCCTTGTCATCATCAAAAGGCTATAAGCGATTATAAATACGATTCGGAAGAAGCATATGACTTCTCCGGGGGTATCGATACGCTTATAGCCTTTTCTTTATACAATCTTTACTGGTGTTCCAATTGGAACCAGTGGAAACAACTCGATGACATCCTTATTATACATACGAATGCAACCATTGGAGACATTCCTACCGATGGAACCCGGATTATTTGTTCCGTGAATTCCATAGCTTCCACCGGTCGCCGATAATCCCATCCATCTGGCACCGAAAGGACCTCCCGGGTTCACTGCTGTATTTTTAATGAAAAAGGTTCCCCTGGGAGTTGGAGTAGCCGCCTTACCAACCGCGACCGGATAGGTCTTAAAGATGACTCCGTTTCTATATAAGGTTAGGGAGTGGTTTCGGAGATTGATTACAATATAATTGGTCGGAGTAATATTCTCTGGCATATGTCACCTGGCTTTCCTACCGCTTTACTCCTATTATATGCGCTTCCACCACCATAGCGTAACCTCATAAACATTCCCTTTTCCTTTTACTCATAGCAGTTGCTATTAATTATTAAGCTTGATATAGGATTTCCCTCTTATTTTCGTAACAGTACCTTCTAGCTGAAGCTTGCTGATACTCAATTCTTCTTCAATGGACTGCTTCAAGATCTTCTGCCCTTCCTCAATAAACTTATAGATTAACTTTTTCATAAACCGCTTGGTCTCCGGACTCATACTCTTATAAGCACGTATCATTGCATTCACTGCAAGTCTTTTTTCCGCTGTGATACTGCTGATGGTATCCATCCCTGCGGCATTAATTATATCAAATAACTCCTCCACAAAAGCTGCACGTTCATCGACTGTGATCTCACTGAGCCATTGGCGCAGTGCCTGGTTTAAGAAGATGCTTGATTTCTCCACACCGGGCATATATACAAAATGTTTACCAAGAACTTCCCAGGACATCGCATTATGCTGCATAATTCCCTTCTGGTTACTGTTTACAACCACATAATCCTCAAGATGCTCCATCAGCATTCCGACCACCGAGGATTTGGGAAGAATGGTATGGATTCTTGGAACGATCCGGTGGTACCCTTCACTCTCTATGAATTTCTCCTGAAATCCGGGACCGTCATTATTATATATTCCAAGGATTCGATCCTGTGCCTCCAGAATATTAGCGGAGACATAAACCGCCAGATTACCACCCTTCGAGTGACCGCCGAGATAGATCTCTCCCTCCAGATAGTGCAAAACAAATCGGGTATACTCTACCGCATCCCGTTGAGCCTGAACCTCATCCAAAAAACTCATCATAAAATCTTCTTTCCATCCGATCAGGTTATCATCCGTCCCACGAAATGCAATATAATGAAGGCGATCCGAAAAGCTGAATACGATTGCAGAAAACTGCTCCGAGGCATCGACATTAAGGCGGTTAATATAATAGGATAATCGAAGACTGCCAAAGCGTTGTGAACCTGCTGCTTTCAATAATAATTCCGGAATATGTTCAAAGAACGGATCCTTACAGCGCGGTGATGAAAAATCAATGGCATCATAGGCCTGCTGTGCAATTTCGGACAGAACAACCGTACTGCCCTTTTCCTCAAATGGTACAAGCCCATCAAACTCTATATAGGTCAGGGTGGATAAGATAAGGCTGTCGACCTCATTCATCGGATCTGCTTCAAAGCTTAAATCACCTCTCCAATCCAGATAATCCATGATATTGTTCATCTGATCTTCCCCCCCATTGCACCATACTTTTCATCTATAATCATATTAATATAAACCTCTAGTGTTTTCAATTACATTCATAGTCCAAATTTCGCAATCTTCTGTTATGATTATGGGTTCCTTATGTGATCAAGTCACATTGATATATGTAAATATATCAAATCGTTGCATATGATAAACTATAAAAATTAAAATCAACAGGAGGCTCAACTATGAGTGATTTATCATCCAATTCTTACTGCAACGATAACAGAAATGACAATTGTATCAGCCCTATTTTCTTAATTCTACTACTTACCATGTGCACGGGGGACGGCGGGTTATTCGGAGGATGCACAGGAAATAATGACTGTGGCTGCAATAACGGGCTAAGCGGCATCTTACCCCTTATCTTAATTCTTTCTTTAAGCGGCGGTTCCTTATTCTAAAGGGAAATAAAGGTTAGGCTGTTTCAAATCTACTTCATTACTCTGCCTGGAAATTCTTAAAAAGACATTTCCAGGCATTTTGTATGCCAATAATTTAATAGTGAACCTTATGTCGATTTAACCTATAATGAATTTATCAATGCGATTACGGGTTAGGATGCTCTCCTGACTCCATTGGTATCTGGTAACTCGTTCATATCATCATTGTCAGAACATAAGGAGGCAAGTCATATGAAAAAAATGCGCAAGCTTTTTTCATTCATACTGATTTTCAGTATAGTCACTCTTTCATCCATCCCCTTTACAAAAGATATCAAGACAGCACAGGCTGCCAGTGGAATATATATTAATGAAACCAATCTAGTTCTGGAGGTCGATCATTATAAGACCCTTCGTGTCGGAGGTACCTCACAGAAGGCATCCTGGACCACCAGCAACAGTCATGTAGCTACGGTATCCGGAAGTGGTAAGGTATTTGCGAAGGCTCCCGGCTCTGTTACCATTACCGCATCTGTCGCCGGACAGAGAATTCGTTGTAAAGTAAATGTTATCTTCATGAAAGAAAATGTAATCCTGACGAAGAACCAAACCACTTCTTTACCGGTACTTGGTGCAAAAAGTGAAGTAACCTACTCTTCCAGTGATCCATCCATCGCAACCGTATCAGAAAATGGTAAAGTAACAGCGAAGTCTGCCGGTACCGCTACCATCACAGCTACAGTCGATGGGAAGGGAATTAACAGCAAGGTAAGTGTCGTTGGTATCAATCATGAGAAGGTTGTACTTGAACTCGACGGCTGGTCAGGCTTTATCAAGACGTTGAAGGTGGCCGGTGCTCCCGGTACTGTCAAATGGACCTCCGGAAATACTGCAATTGCAGCTATTATGCATGATGGAAGGGTACGCGCGAAAGGTCCCGGAACCACTGTAATTACTGCTACTGTTAATGGCATTAAGCTAACCTCAACGGTAAAAGTGATAAAGGCGAGCACCAAGGAATTCACTCTTAACATGGGCGATAACAAGACTCTTTCCATCTTAGGAACGAACAGTAAGATCACCTGGACTTCCAGTAAGAAATCTGTTGCTACTGTCTCCGCATCCGGTGTTGTTTCAACTGTGTCACCCGGTACTGCTTCCATCTATGCCTATGTAGATGGCAGAAAGGTTACCATCAAGGTTAACGTAGAATAATAATTTGTTATATCATATAAATATATATGATCTGTGTTCTGTTTAGGAAGAGTCCGGTAGAAAATACCGGGCTCTTCCTTTTGCTATTATTAACGAAGATAATGACAGCAAGAATACTAAATAAACAGCATTCGCATATAATAAACTAAACCATTCCTCCGAGGAATAATATGACTATATATGTGGTTCAGCAAAATGATACCATTCATTCGATCGCCGAACGCTTTGGAATAGATGTTAACCGATTCATTTACGAGAATGATTTGGAAAATCAATTACAATTAGTGGAAGGTCAACCTCTTATTATTGCCTATCCAAAGCAGTCCCATATCGTTGAACCGGGAGATTCTCTGCAAAGCATCGCAGATTCTTATCAAGTCACCGTAATGCAGCTGCTTCGAAATAACTCCTTTATAATGGATCGGGGATATTTAACCCCCGGAGAGACCCTGGTAATCAGTTATAATACCGAAGGAACTATGGCAACAAATGGATTTACCTTTCCATTTATTAAAACCGAAACACTCAAAAAAACTTTACCCAATCTTACCTATCTATCCGTCTTTAATTATAGGGTATTGGAGGATCTTGAGATATATACCTACAGTGATGATACGGAAATGATTCGATTATCAAATGAGTATCAGGTTATTCCGCTCTTATTACTATCCATCCTAACACTCCAGGGAGAACCGGATGTCGATACCGCCTACCGAATCCTTCTAAGTGAAGAAAACCAAATGAAGGTAATCAATGGAATTATTAATATTATGAAAAGCAAAGGATATCGTGGGCTTAATATTGTGTTCAATCTTTTAAACAGTGATAATATCTCCTATTTTAAAGTATATGTTCAGAAGCTATCCGAACTACTAAAGAAGGAAAATCTACTATTCTTTATGACCATTAACTACGGTGACAACCAAATTACGGAGGATATTGATTATTCTGAATTTAGTATGTATGTAGATAACATGATATTCATGCAGCTAAAATGGGGTAAGAACGAAGGACCCCCTATGCCGGTCAGTAACATAAATATAATCGATGACTACATCAACAAGATTTTAACCTATGTATCTCCGGATAAAATCACTTTAGGAATGTCCGTAATCGGTTACGATTGGGAGCTTCCCTATGTTCCCCAAAAATCCAGTATCACAGCACTCCGCCTTAGCTCCACCCTAGAATTGGCTGCTGACACGAATTCCGTTATCCTGTTTGATGAGGATTCTCAGACACCATATTTTAGCTATGTACAGACAGATATCAGCTTACCAATAATGCACATCGTATGGTTTATCGATGCCAGAAGTGTCAATGCCCTGCTGATGTCAAATCGCACATATCAAATTTATAATAGTGGGATATGGAACATCATGACTTATAATGCACAGCTATGGTTATTATTTAATTCACAATTTGATATCCTAAAAATAACCTAAGTAAGCTTCAATTAATTCATCATCGAACATTAGACTATATTATTATATAATGGTTTAATAACATACAATTACGAAAAAGTCCGGCATCGCAAGCGAATGTCGGACTTTTTCCTGTCATATCATCTTATATTCGGTATAATACATAATCCTGCAATTCACGTTTAAATCCTGCACCGGACAATGCCTGGACCGCTTCCGGTGGATATTCCTTAATAAGAAGGCGATTCTGAGAAGAATAGATGCGATGCCTGTTGAATTCAAGGGCAAAGGTCTTCATTGCCTCCTCCAGGAACAACATATCAAACACGCGAAGCTGCTTTCCCGAGCGTTCAAGAACTGCCACCGGTATACCGGATCGTAGTGCCACCACAGTTCCTACAACATTCATAAAGGATCGTTCCGTTAGATGAGGCAGACTCTTACCCCATTGTTGGGCAGGATCTACAGCAGACAACCAGATAATGTCTTCACCAGGCTGCCCAAGTGCTGCCATAACAGCTGCGAAATCCTTATCCCTGATAAATTGAACACCGGATAAGCCTTCGATAAAATATCCTCTACGCACCTTACCGGTATATTCCAAAACACGGAGGGTCTCGAGAGCCTGACTCCAGGCTAATCCGATAGCAGTCTCTCTGGATAAGATAACCACCCGGTCAAAGCATCTGTCTAATTGTTCTTCCATGGATAAGTGCTTCTTGGGATGCGTAATCTCCCACCTCCCGGTGGACATTGCCTTGGCTCGGGCCGATACCCGTTGCTTTATTGTTGCTTTGTTTAATTTCTCTTTATTAAGCCATTGACGAATCGGCAGAAAGCTGTCAGCACACACCAACCCCTTCTCAGCCAGACTGATCAGTACAGGATAAGGTGACTCATCCTCTATCAGACCGGTAAGCCTTTGCATAAAGCTGGCCCCCCGACGATATAAGGCTTCATAGATAATCTGTTCCTTACCCTCTAGCTCCAACATCGTCTCGGAGGCATCTACGTCCCAGTCGATATCCTTATAGCGGTGAAAGCTGAGTCCTTCCTCTGTGTGCAGCCGCCAGAAGAAGTTACCTCCGGCAAGTATAGTATCCAATAATTCGGGGCGATATTTGGTAACCCTTGCCGGTAGCAGTACACTCTCCCAAAGTGCTGCCGGTATGGACAGATCCGAATATTGCATCAGTGCTGCCTCTAATTGTTCTGCCGGTGCAGCTGCCAGATAGATTCGATTTGCCAGATAAGCAGCATAGTTCTCTGAAGGTAAGGTCTTGATCTGCTCTCTTCTGCTGCGGATGGTCTCCTTTCTCGCCCGGTCATAAAGCTCAGCATGATAATACAAACCATCGCTCTCGATCGCTTCGCCGTCCCTGCATAAGACCTTCAGTATTTCCCTGGTATTCGCTTCATTCCAGAAATAACGTTCCGTAACTAATTCAATTGTTTGCGGTCCCCGGTATCTTAGTTGACGAAGCACCAGCTGTCTTCCTGCAGTCTTATCGCCCTCTGACAGAGCTGCCTGATACCTCTCCTGATGTTCCGCGGCAATCCATAAGCCCGGTTCAATGTAACAGGCCTGTCCACGTTTCGCCAGAAGCTCCAGCCATTCAATCGGAACATCAAGTTCTCCGGCAATCAGGTCCCCTTCGATCATAAGCAAGGTATGCAATTGCTTCTCATCCTCCGGCAACCTCTTCCGTTCCGAAACCCGTAGTAAATGCTCGGGGGCCGGCGCAATCAACTTAGCATCCTTTAACGCCTCTTCAGTTGCACGATGAATTCCCATCGGTGTCGGAGAATAATCATACATATTGGCTGCTTCCGTCTGCTGTCTGAGAAGAAATGACATTGGGGAAGGCGTCTCAACAAACAACTCGCAGATATGGATCATTCCGGAATGAATTCCATTTAAGACATATTCCAGTCCGGGAAGATCCCAATAATCCTCCAGACACTCTCTCTTCGTCTCTCGAATTAAGGGATGATTCTCATATTTGATTAACGAATCCAGCATTTCTGCACTTCTCATACGCTGAACCCATAAGGGTAAGCGCCCTGACTTACGCACTCCCATCATCAGAGCATGCGCGGTATTATACCGAAAGTTCATATTAAAAAGTGGCGTTACGGGGAGAACAGCTTCAAGGACCGCTCTGGCTTCCCCCGGTATTAATTGTTGTAATAAGCCTTCCGGTATGGTCTCTTCTCCGTAAGGGAATAATAAAAATCCGTCATCATCCTCCACAAAGCTGATATTGGCATGGGTATACCGTTTGGCCGCCTCCAGTGTAAGAATCGCCAAAGGGGAATTGATCTGTCGTCCAAATACAGAATGAACCATCATCTGCTGATTACCGGTCTCATCTCGGAAATGTTCGATCAGAATTGTTTTGTCATCGGGTAATACTCCTGTTGCTGCAAGCTGTCTCTTGATGAAATCTTCTCCCTCAGAGACGGCAGTGTCATCAAGGCCCAGCTCTATGAGTTCCTTGTTAAGAGTTCCGATCTCTGCAGCGATAGATAATCGTCGAAGTATCGTACCAAAAGCAATACCTGTCTGCAATCTACGGCCTTTGACTTCCCCTTTCCAAAAGGGTAATCTTGCGCCGTAAGTATTGGACGGAGTTACTAAGACAGTATCCTTCTGAATCTTAGTAATCTGCCATGCAAAGGTACCCAGTAAGAACCGATCTCCAATCCTTGATTCAAAGATAAATTCTTCATCCAGCTCTCCCAGCTTCACTCCGGTCTCTGTCTTAACTGTGTACAGACCTTTATCCGGAATGGTACCTCCTGCTGATACAGCCAGCATACGACTATAAGGATCACCATACACACGCTCGTTGATTCGATCATAAAGAATACGGGGGCGAACCGGTATATTGCGCTCATGCTCATAATCTCCGGCCAGCATACCGAGAACATCCTTCACATCGTCCTTAGTTACCTCGCGAAACGGATACGCTCTAGGTAACAGCTCCATCACCTCATCAACCTCATATCCATCACCGGTCGCCATAGATACCAGATGCTGTGCCAGAATATCCAGGCAGAGTCTGGGTGGATTTAAATGTTCTACTCCTCCTTTTCTGACTACCTCCGCGGTAAAGCCGCTGTAGATTCCTTCCGAAGCCGTTCTAGGAAAGATATGCATTACACTGGTCCGATTCGGGTTATGTCCGGCACGACCAAGCCGCTGCATCGTACTTGAGATAGACCTGGGACATCCAATCTGAAATACCTGATCGATATCGCCTACGTCGATTCCTAACTCCATGGAGGAGGTAGCACATAACATCCGTAGTGTACCGCTTCGAAGTGAGTTCTCTACCTCAAACCGCTGCTCCTTTGACAGACTTCCATGATGTGTCCGGGCAAAGCCTTCTCCGGCAATTTGATTCACAAAGTAAGCAAGCTTCTCCGCATATGCTCGACCTTCCACAAAGGCGATAATACTTCTGGCACTGTTGCAATGAGCATAGACTGCTCTGGCAACCTCCTGCCATACCGAGTCCTTGACTCCGCTACGCCGATCCGGAAGTGGGCTGGTTACAGCAATTTTAATGTTCTTATGCATCTTCGGAGCTACAATCCGCACCGGGTCCGGTGCCAAATACGAAGCTGCATTCGCCAGAGGTTCTATGGTGGCGGACAGACCGATCCGCTGAAGCGGTCTCTCACATAGCTTGTCCAGACGGGCGATTGATAGCATCAGATGAGCTCCACGCTTCGAATCAATCAACGCATGCAGTTCATCCAGTATAATTGCATTTGCAGTGTGCAGTATCGATTGACCGGATTTACTGGTAAGCATCAGATATAAGGACTCTGGTGTCGTAATTAGAATATGCGGAGGCTTTTTGATCATCTGCCTACGCTCACTCTGCGTAGTATCACCGGTACGAATCGCAATACTCAAAACAGGCGGTTGTACCTCCTTAAAATTGCCTGATAACAGCTCCTCCTCATAGATTCCCTCCAGTGGTCGTTTTAGATTCTCACGAATATCGGAGGCTAGGGATTTAAGAGGAGAAACATAGATCAACTGAAGCTCTTGTGGTAAGGTACCTTCCCTGGCCTGGGCTTTTAAACGATCAATAAACACCAGAAAGGCAGACAATGTCTTACCGGTTCCGGTAGGTGCCGATACTAAGGTATGATTTCCTTCTGCGATGGAAGGCCATGCCTCTTCCTGAACCTGCGTCGGAGAGCCCAGTGCCTTCTGAAACCAATCGGATGTATAAAAATGAAATAATGTTAGGGAATTCACTTGGTTAAGCTCCTTTCATACCTAAGATACACTATCAATTAAAAAATCTTCCTCTATGGTAGATTTATCCGGTATATCATCTATTTGATCATTCAATAAGTTCCTTGCTTTATTTCCGTTATTATGTGTGCAGGAAATGAATAAAAAAGTTACAATTATACATAACGATATTATGTTAACTATTCTGTGATATCTTTTATTTTTCATTTATCTCCTCCGGAGGAATAAGTCTTTATCGTAATTATATCTTATAATAATGAAAACATCTACCATATTTTACCTCACAACTGATCGGTACAAAAAGCTCCATGAAAACAATGACGCTTTCATGGAGCAAATCTAACGTTTTTATTCTGCTTCGTAACTACCATTTGATCAGAAGCGATAAGGTTCCTCCGACAATCAGGATTAATCCGAGTAGTGCTTTCCTGGTCAGAGTCTCCTTAAGAAATACATAGGAAAATATAATTGTTATAAGAATACTAAGCTTATCTATCGGTACTACCACGCTAGCAAGACCATCCTGTAGCGCTCTGTAATAACATAACCAGGAGCCGCCGGTTGCAAAACCGGATAGAATTAGGAATATCCAGCTCTTACGATCAATCTTTTGAACCAGATGCTGCTTACCTGTGGCAAATACGATCATCCAGGCCATGATCAGTACTACAATCGTTCGAATCGCTGTTCCAAGATTCGATTCTACTCCTTCGATTCCGATCTTTCCAAGAATAGAGGTCAGACTGGCGAATACAGCGGAGAATACAGCATACATGATCCATCGGCTATTATGTACCTCCGGAATCTCCTCCTCCCGTTTCTTCTGAATCATCAGATATGTGCCACTCCCGATGAGAAGGATCGCTATTGCTTTTGTAATAGTAAGGCTTTCTCCAAGAAATAAAATTGCTAAAATCATCGTCAGAATCGTACTGGATTTATCGATTGGTGTAACCTTATTCACATTACCAAGCTGTAATGCCTTAAAATAACATAACCAGGATGCACCTGTGGCAATGCCGGATAAGACAAGAAACAGTAAGGTCTTTCCGCTAATCTCTTCAATGGTCCCCTGGGAACCTACAACAAACACCATAACCCAGGAAAACAATAGGACTACTACCGTTCTGATTGCTGTCGCAACATTGGAATCCGTATTTTTAATCCCACTTTTCGATAAAATCGCAGTCATACCGGCAAATAAAGCAGAACCGAATGCAAATAGAATCCACATAGATATGTCTCCTTCGTCTAGTAATTGTCAAGTATCTCCCAAAATGCCTTTAAGTCCTTATCCTGCTCTTTAGCCTCCTCCGCCAATTGATCCGTATGCTTTCGCAGTGCGATAACATCCTCATCCTCACTTCTGGCAGCAATGTAGTTCCTCTGTTCCTCTGTAAATTCACCATCATAAATCTTCAGCTCACCGGTATCATCCGTAATAATATAGAGCTTCGATAAAGAAGGCGCCAGCGTTTTCAATCCGATGAACTTAATATCATAATATACGAAGACAATATAGGTATCCTCTTCATACGATTTCTTAACATAGCACTTAATATTCTTATATACATCAATTCCTTCAACAAGCTTCAGTAATTGCTTCTTTGTGATTACGTTCTCCGGATCGGAGGAGATACTTTTCATCGTTTCAATATCGCAATTCACCTTAGCATCATAATAAGTTTCAACCAGCTCTTCCAGCTCAACCGGAAATCCTTCCTCCTCCAGAGGATACACAGGAAGCGGTGTGGGCGTCGGTACAGGAGTAGGCGTCGGAGTTACACTAGGACCGGGAATTGCATCCGTACTCATTAGTGTAATGGAATCCTCTGCTTCTGCTTCCTCTGTCGCCCTCTTACTAGCCTTCAGATTCGCTGCTTCAGCTGATTTTTCGTTGCTCTGCAGCTGTGATCCGGTCGGATAATAGACTAAAATTGCTGATCCGATGATCATTGTTATCATGTATATTACTATAATGATTTTTTTATCCTTAATCTTCATGGTTTTCCCCGTTCATTAACAGCTTCATAAGTATGGTTATTTAGACCTATTTTAGCAAATATTCTCAGGAAAATCAACCGAATTAAAATATTTTCGTAATACTTGTAACATTTGTGTAACAAATTACACATTTCGTCATAATCTGACTTGTTTAAGCCAGATTTATCAATCAAACAGAATCTTACAGACCACCGGAAGCTCTGTCTTGATTCCATTCGTCTTGATAACCAATGCTTCTTCGTCTCTGTTCCAGCTGATCTCACCCTCGTAGCCTAGTACCGATACCTCTTTAATGATTCCATGGAAATGAGGTAGCTTTGAGGCATCCTTTTCTGCCAGAGACTTAATCCGTACTATACCGTCCTCCGGAAAGCTTAGCACGGTTGCATACAGATAACTGCCCTTCAAGGTAAATCGAATATCTTCACTGGTAAATTCCTTGGCACTACCATCCGCAAATTGTCCCTCGACAATCTGAGTCGGACCTTCCGCTGATTTTCGCCATACTTTGGTGTCGTAGATTGCCTCCCCGTTCACCTTCAGCCAGGATCCAATCTCCAGCAGAATATTCTTATCTGCCTCCGGAATCGTGCCATCACTTTTCGGGCCGATATTCAGAAGCAGTGTGCCATTCTTACTTACGATATCTACCAGGTCACATAGAATCTCCTTCGGAGCTTTATATACATTCTGATCGGTATAGCACCAGGAGTTACGTGCAACTGCGGTATCCGTCTGCCAGTAATAAGGCTTAGCCTCTGCAAACTGACCTCGTTCGATATCTACCACAGCACAGCCGAACTGGAAGGCATCGTGCTTATAATTAATCACGACTTCTTCTCCCCATTCCCTGGCTCGGTTATAATAATAGGCTGCGAATTTCTTCAGATAGGGCTTCACTGCACTATGCTGAATCCACCAGTCGAAATAGATAATCTTCGGTCTATACTTATCAACAATCTCACAGCAGCGAATAAGCCAATCCTCTAAGAATTCACTGGTAGGTGCTTCACTGAATAAGTCCTGATGACCATGCTCCGGCATCGCAGGCCAGTAGAAATCTCCCCGTTGCATGGGCTCTTTGATATCACTCTCAAACTCCTTACCGTGGCTCATAAAAAACCAATGTTCCACTCTGTGTGAGGAGGCGCCAAAGGTTAATCCCAACTTACTAACGGCATCCTTTAATTCTCCGATCACATTTCTCTTCGGGCCCATCTCATATGCATTCCAATGTGAGATGTCACTCTGGTACATTTGAAACCCATCATGATGCTCAGCTACCGGTATCACATATTTTGCACCGGCCTCCTGAAAGAGTTGCGCCCATTCCTCTGCTTTAAACTGCTCCGCTTTAAACATTGGTATAAAATCCTTATAGCCAAAATCTTTATGTTCGCCATAAGTCTTTCTATGGTGCTCAAATTCTTCCGTACCCTGAATATACATATTTCTGGAATACCATTCATTATTAAAAGCAGGTACCGAGAAGATACCCCAGTGAATAAAAATTCCGAATTTTAATTTACGGTACCAAGCGGGAAGCTCATAACTCGCCAGGGAATCCCAGTTATCCTTATATACTCCCTTTTCAATTACTTCATCAATCAATTTTAGATAGTCTTGCATAATCTTTCCTCTCTTTCTCCATCACGAATTCGTCCATTGATACGATTTGTAACATAATTAGTTCATTATTAATTTTATTTTACAATAGTTAACACAATAGTACCACTCTATATTTTCATCTAATCCTTATTAATATTTTGATATTTGAGTAAATAAATATGGGATTAACGCACCGTAGGTTCGATCACTTCGGTTCGATAATCCCATATACAAGGTAGAATAATTATTTTAGATAATATTGCTTGTCCTAGACTTGTGGAACTATTTGCTGCATTAATAGATCGAGAAGGCTATTAACGCCTTTGCTGGTCGATTTCTTATAGAAGAAATCATAGCGAAAATGTACATATCCATCAACATTTCCTGTTTTCCTTCCGTATTCAACCATATTCTTTAGAATATTAGGATCCTTCCACTCCATTTCCAGGGAAGTTCCTACTCGATAAGTTGCTAATCCGACATACATCTTCACGTTTGGATTGGTTCTGAGTGCGAGCCATCGGTCCAAAGTCTTATCATAGGGAAACTCTTTGCTGCTAAAAGACCAATATAACTGAGGACAGATATAATCAATATATCCAGGCTCGCTAAGCCAGGTCTTGATATCAGTATAATATCGGTCATTCAATAATAGAAAATCCAGAAAGCCTCCGGGGCTGATACCGAATGCTACGGTTTTATCGATCTTCTTTATATCCGAATAGACCTTTTTCACCAATCGGTTTACATTGTTTCGCCTCCAGTCAGCGATGGATTTCGCTTTCACACCATTCTCTTTACACCAGCTATTATATTTCTCATATTCCTTATAATCGAAATTCTTTTTATAATTTGTTCCCAGCGTTGGATAGAAATAATCGTCAAAATGAATCCCATCGACATCATAATTCTTAACAATCTCTTGGATCCCATCGCGGATATGCTGTTGAACCCATATATCCGATGGATTATAATATAAGGCACCGCCGTAAGATAAGACGTTGCGATCATCCTTCGAAGATTGATTCGTAAGCCACTTTCTTGCGATGTTATCCTTCGATAAGGTGTTGACATTGGTCGTATCACTGGTAATCCGGTAGGGGTTAATCCAGGCATGGAAGGCAAGACCTCTCTTATGTGCTGCCGAAACCATGTACTTCAGAGGATCAAAGCCGGGATTCTTACCTTGGGTTCCTGATATGTATTTTGACCAGGGAAAATATTTCGACGGATACATTGCATCACCGAAGGGTCGAACATGAACCACTACGGCATTCATATTCATCTTTGCCACATTATCGAACATCTCGTCAATTACTTTATGAAAACGCTCCTCGGTAAAGCCGGTCTTACCGGTTACCGGATCCTTTAGTCGATCCAAAAATTCCAGATACGAGATCCATACTGCCTGAAATTCCTTATCCTTATTCGCTTCCTGCGCATTTACTCTGACAGCAGGCACTATAAGGATAAGAACTAATGCAAGGATAAAATTAATATAACGTTTCCATACAGGTTGATATCTTCTATTTGTCATTCCAGTCAGCTCCTTCGTGTTGTAGAAAAGCCTATCAAAGCCAGTGATTACAGTAGGCTCTGACAGGCTTTATATTAGTTTGTCATAAAATGCTTTTGTAAAAGATCGTTATCTTCCGGTCGGATACTTACGGAAGACTTCCAACAAGGTCTCATAGATAGTCTTTGCTGCATTCTCCTGGAAGGTAGGATCAGACAGCTTTGCAAAATCACTCTCTGTTGACATAAAACCAAGCTCAATCAATACTGCCGGTACCGTATTCTTATAGACAACCGTATACCGTTCTGATCTTGAACCACGGTTCTTCGTGCCAAGATTACCAGAGATTCTGTCGCAGAAGAGATCCGCTAATATTCTGCTCGTCAATCCTGCATTGTTAGGATCATTATTATTGGAGGAGTAATATACCTCTGTTCCATATACGGTTCTGTTTAGATTCGCATTCATATGTAAGCTGACGAACAGATCTGCTCCGTATTTGCTTGCGAAAGCAGCACGGTCACTAAGAGACATATCCACATCACGAATCCTTGTATAGTAGACCTTAAGCTTTGAGGTATCCTGATTAAAATATTTCTTACCCAGGGTATATAGTATCTTAAAGTTCAGATCTTTTTCTTTGGTACCATAATATTCAGCTCCATTTGCACCACCGCCGTGGCCCGGGTCCAGAACGACGATATTTGGATAAATATCCTTTGGATTACCGACATTAATGTAGATGTTCTTATCATCCATCGTATATTCGTAGCCCTGAAGTCTGGAAGTCTTCACACGAATTTCCGTCTCATTATTACTATTCAGACTGATCCGGATATCTTCTACCCTACCCGATGTATTGATGATATTCGAACGACTGATGGTTGAAGTATAATCACCGCTTAAGCGAAGAACAAAGGTGTTCTCAAAGTATAAATCTTCATCCGTTATCATCGTTGCGGTTAATCCAGCCGGCTTAGGTATAGTAATTTCACATTCCTTCGGATCCACCTGACTCGAAGGTCCCGGCTGTGTCGCAGGATCGTTTGACGGCTGCTGTCCGGTACCCGGTGTGAGGAACAGGAAGGAGTATTTGTTATCCTGCTCTGATATGTAATAATCATAGCCTTCATTCACGCCGATAATCAGCTGAGTTTTATCTGCAGTACCAACAGTATAGAACATGGTTATGTATTTGGAGCCAACAATGTTCGCATAAACATCACCAAGACTGTTGATGGTATAAGGTAGCTCAACATTAATATAACCGTTTGTCTTATTCATCGTAACCTTCAGTGGCTTGATACCGGTTAAGGTAACATAATCTCCCGCTGTATTGGTTCCGATCACAGCAGAGGTAAGCGCATTATAATATACGGTTACATAGAGTATCTTCTTGTCCTGTGAAAGTGATAAATCAAAGGTGAAATCAGAGGAAAGTAAATCAAATAAAATACTTGTCTGTCCATCCTGCTTCGCATAGGTACCGATGGTATTCACATAATTACTGATTACTCCGTATGCCGGATAAGTCGTATCTGTACCGGTAAGATCCGCTATTTGAATTTGAAGCTGTCGATCCGATGTTGATGAGGTAATCTTCCCCATACTGCCGGTAGAAGTAATCATAAAGGTCTCTGAATTTGGCTTCATTACGGTATAATCTCTGCTAACCGAGGTTAGAACACCCGGAGTGGATAATACTGTATCAGAATTCAAACTATGAATGTTACTGCTTATCCCGTAGGTGGATGGATCGGTGATCCATTGATTTAAGATGGTTCCTGTCTCAATAATTACTCCACTGTCACCAAGTTCCGGTGAATTGTTCGCTCCGCCGGCATTACCGGGGGTAGTTGCCTGCTGTGAGGTTATCATCGAGGTTCTGGTCGTATTGTTCCACTTGTAATTATAGCCCAGACAGGAAGCGGTGTAGCTACCGGGAACCATGACATATTGGGTACCCGAGCTATGATTGGTAATAATCATAGGCGCTGTATCCAGCTTGGCTGCAATTCCGTTCAGATAAGCTGTCTTATTACCGATGGTCATCACCAATACCGTACTTCCCTTGGTCAATGTAATTGTTTGACTGGCATGATCATAAGAGTAGGAAGCCCCAATTGCTGAACTTGCGAATACTGCCTTGGCTCTCAGCATTGCTGTATTGTTGGTAATGATGCTTGGCATATTACCGAGATCAATATTCTTACCGTTTACCGTAACTTTACCCAAAGCTCCGGTATATTCAAATTGTTTACCACCATTATAAGAAAGGATTAGAGTAGTTTTCTCGATGGCTACGGTGCTTTTACTACTGTTCCAGGTATATTTCAACCCTAAGGTTTCCGATACATATCTGGAAGGTACCAGAACTTTGATGATACCTGCCTCCAAATATTTGACTTTCATCGGTGCGATCGGAAGTGTTACCGTATTGCCGTTTAACCTTGCTTTCGTAGATCCTATGGTCATCTGAAGGGTCTTTCCGTATTTGGAAATGGATATCGTACCCGCAGTTTTGTCATAGACACAATCTGCGTCGATTTCAGATTTATCAAATACATCGTTATAAGGAACCAAAGCTATTCCATTCACCAGGATACCCGGTGTCTGACTCTTTGTGACGGTTGTTCCATTGAGGGTTACCATCACCTGTTTGTCACGATATGTACTTTCTTTTTTTGATGCATAATTATATATTCGTAGTCCGGATGCCGCCAGCGCAGAGCTGCTGAAAAAGCCCAATAGGAGCAAAGCTATAACCACAAAAAAGGCTAGCTTATACTTTATATGACGGTTGCGAACCTCATTATCCTTTGTAATGTTAATTATCGTTTGTAATTCCTGCTGCATGCGTTGTACTTTTCAACCTCCTGTCGTAATAATCTCACTTACCCGGCCTATGTAAGAACAGAATAACCGTTTCTTACAGGTTCCGACTTTATCGTTGGTTATTATAGATATTACGATAATATTAAAACATGTTAAAACTGTGTCAGCTTCCAAATTTATCACATAATATTTGTTTTTTATACCTTTATTTCCAAAATACAAAGGATAAACGTAACTATATAGTAGTAAAAACATGGCATTCTTCATAATTCTACCATTGTAGTTATAATTTTCATCATAATCCATATTCAATCTACAGCAGTCGATAAAAGGCGTGCTGACATTATTCATTTGTTACATGGCTATCCATTCTTTATCTACAGCTTTAGAATATAAATCTTCCTGTTTTTTACTTATTTTCACCAATCTCTCACAGACCATTCCTCCTATCGATTAATACATGCTGTGTCATAGATGGCAGGAGTTCAAACAATAAGAGTTCCGAAGGTTTTCATAATGGGAAATTTGTGTTATAATGTCAGAGAATAGAAATGTATGAGCCGATGGTTCTTCACAGAGTACCATCATGGAGGTATAGAATGAAACTGCAGCAATTACTTAGTTATACTAGAAAAGCTCTGGATGATTACAAAATGATTGAAGACGGTGATCGGATTGCGATTGGTGTGTCCGGCGGAAAAGACAGCCTTACACTCCTGTATGCACTCTCCGGTATCCGTCGCTTTTATCCAAAAAAATTTGAACTTGAGGCTATAACCGTACATATGGGCTTCCAGGAATTAGATTTTACAGCGGTTGCCGCATTGTGCAAGGAGCTGGATATAAATTATACTATTGTAGAATCAGAAATTGCAGACATAGTATTTGAGCATCGGAAGGAAAGCAATCCCTGTTCACTCTGTGCAAAGATGCGAAAAGGTGCTTTTAACTCCAAAGCAAAAGAATTGGGTTGTAACAAAGAGGCTTATGCCCACCACTACGATGATGTGATTGAGACGATGATGATGTCCTTAATCTATGAAGGTCGGATCCACTGCTTCTCTCCTGTCACCTACCTGGATCGTTCCGATATCACCTTAATACGACCGATGATCTATGTTGAGGAGCAGGATATCAAGGGCTTTCGTAACGCCTACCACCTGCCGGTTGTGAAGAACCCCTGTCCGGTTGACGGTTATACCAAGCGAGAATATGTCAAGCAATTAATCAAATCCTTGGGCATGGAAAGCCCCGGACTCAGAGAACGATTATTTC
This sequence comes from Bacillota bacterium, assembly GCA_023421075.1. Lineage (GTDB taxonomy): Bacteria > Bacillota > Clostridia > Lachnospirales > Lachnospiraceae > Mobilitalea. Next base: position 36,720 of record JAEZUM010000024.1, on the reverse strand, counting down.
ACGCGATACAGACTAGTGGAATTGCAGGATGGACCAAACCAATCGTTTAAAAAGTGATATAATTTCATATAAATATGCTTTATTTTTATGTACGATATAACGATTAGAAAGGGATGTTAAGATGGTAGAACGTAACTATCACGATCAGATAAATATAGATAATACAGTGAAGCTTAGAATGCTGGAAGAAAGACTCCCCCACTTTTGCAGATATTTCTTCCGTGGTATCGAACCGACTACTTCGTCGCGGACGAGAATCGCTTATGCCTATGATTTGTGCGTTTTCTTCGAGTGGCTCAAAAACTCCAACCCTTCTCTTAAGAATACTCCGATCACCGAATTTCGAGTTGAGCTGTTGGATCAGATTAAGGCCATCGATCTTGAAGAATACCTGGATTATCTGACCTATTATAAGAATTCCGAGGAAAAGGAACATCTAAATACAGAGAAGGGAAAGAAGCGTAAGCTGGTCTCCCTACGCAGCTTTTATAATTATTATTTCAAGAAAGAAATGATTAGTACAAACCCAGCTTCTCTCATCAGTGTTCCCAAGCTTCATGAGAAGGAGATTATTCGTCTTGAAATTGATGAGGTCGCAAAGCTTCTAGATGAGGTTGAATCTGCAAATAACATGACGAAATCACAGCAAAAATATCATGAGAAGACGAAGCTGCGTGACCTGGCCATGATGACACTCCTCCTTGGAACCGGTATTCGTGTATCCGAATGCGTCGGTCTTGACATCAATGATGTTGACTTCGAGAATAACGGTATTAAGATAAGAAGAAAAGGTGGTTATGAGGTTATTGTTTATTTTGGCGAAGAGGTCAAAGAAGCACTTCTGTCTTATCTGGAAGAACGCAAACAGATCGTTCCCTGTGAGGGGCATTCCAACGCTCTCTTCCTCTCCCTTCAGCAAAAGCGGATCAATGTTCGTTCTGTTGAGAATCTTGTAAAAAAATATGCCTCCACCGTTACAAAGCTTAAGAAAATCACACCACATAAGCTCCGTAGTACCTATGGTACCAGCCTATACCGTGAAACGGGTGATATCTATCTGGTTGCCGATGTTCTTGGACACAAGGATGTAAATACCACAAAGAAACACTACGCAGCGATTGAGGACAGCCGCCGTCGTAGTGCCGCTAATGTTGTAAAGTTAAGAGAAAAGTAGAGGGAAAAATAACTAAAAAAACAGCCTAAAAATGAACTTTAAACAACCGGTAGTACGGATTTTGTATTATAATGGATGAGATTACAGGTGCTCCCTTTGCGGTCGAACTGATTCTCCTGTTCCTGACCATCCAGAGAAAAGGGAAGTAGAAGAAATCTCATTAAAACCAGATGAATGCTAAGTTCATTCCTCTCCGACAAATTCAAGCAAAGATTATGGCAGTTCTATCACTGTCAAATTCGCAGTCGACTGATTAACAACGTACATTTTACTAGCGCCATCGAAAGCGATTGATGTGGGATGTTTAAACGGATTTGAGTTTACAGCTTTTCCGCCCACTGCCCAGAGAAAATTACCATCATTATCGAACACCTGCAAGCGCCCCTGATCATAATCGGTAATATAGACATTTCCTTCTGCATCCACTGCAATACCCTCAGGAGTACCAATAACATTGATATCCCCGCCCATCATCCAGGCTGTGACGAAGCTTCCACTCGTATCGAATTTCTGAACGAACTTGGTTTCGTAATCTGCCACAAAGATATTACCGTTCAAATCCACTGCAATACCGGTGGCATGTCTGAAAGTCCCACCGCCATCTCCAGGACCTCCAAAGCGCATTAGAAATTTACCATCATTATCAAACTTCTGCACATAAGGATTACTATCATCGGTCACATATACATTACCGTTAACGTCTACAGCAATACCAATAGCACGCACAAATTGACTATTCTCTGTCCCCTTAGCACCCCATTGAGTAATAAAGTTTCCACCTTTATCGAATTTTTGAATGCGGTAGTTGGCATTATCTACTACAAATATATTATCGTTCGCGTCAATAGCAAGCCCACCAAACCCCTTGGTATTAAACTCGCCTTCGCCGCTGCCTTGCTTATCCCACTTAGCGATCAGTGTTCCCATCGAATCGAAAATCAGTACCCGATTCTTGCCCGAATCACTGACATAAATATGACCCAGTGAATTAATGTCAACACCATACGGATTTTTCATGCCGTCCTCAGTAAGTTTGATCTCAAAGAGTTGCTCAGGGTTTTCAGCTTCTTCTATCGATGGAACCTGAGCCGGAGTCTCTGTGGATATAGGTGACGGAATAGGTTCGCTGCGCCTACCGCATGCGGTTAACAAACACATACTCACTAACATCAATATAGTAACTCTCTTCATACATGATCCTCCTAATTTAGATTTCCGTTTTTTTGATGTATTGAGTACAGTTTCTTTTATATACTCATTAAGAAACAATTCATACTAGTCCAATTCATACTACCCGTCCTTCTCAAGCTCGGAACCGTTCCCATCATCATGATGTAAATATACATGCGAGAGGAGACTTCATATTAATTACTATAATCTTGAAAATTCTAAACCCTTATTTTATGAGCTTTCAGAACAAATCTTTAATAATTAAGCCCTTGAATTTTTAACATATATTTCTATTAATGGAAAGAGGATGCTATTATTAGCAACCCCTAGGCTAGTTCTCTTCATAAAATTTCGAAATGATGTTCTCCATTCTTCCACCTATCGCTAACATCATAAACAATGCCATTTTACATTCAATAAAAAATGTACTTTATCACTCTATTCCTTATCCAGCAAGGATTTCCTCTATTTTATTATAAAGTACATTAATATTTAGTTATACGAAAATTGGAACGATCAAGTATATAACTGTGATATGAATTTTATATAAAATTTCTGAAATAATCCAAAACTCTCATAGCACGCAGCGTATTCCAACGGCTGCTCGAACCTTCCTGTTCCATTTCAAAAGGAATAAGGTCTTTATGAGAGTTCTCAAGAAGCCACCTTCCATTTTGCTGCTTCATCGCCATCAATTCTATTGCTTCCAAAATTCTGTCATCAGGGGTTGTATTGGAACTTCGTAAATACTCAAGACCTCGAAGGATATCATAATGATATGTCGGTGGATATGAGAAGAGTGTCCAACTGTTATCGATTACTTTACCTGTTGACCGAGCTCTGAACATACCCCGATCCATAAGATATTCTTGGCCACGGATACGAGCCTCGGTCACCACAGAGTCGGCACCATGATGCCTCTCATACTCTAGTAGCCCTTCTAAAACACATATCGTGCTATGAAATGATGAGTGCTTGCTTGGTGGAGCCTCACAATTCCATCCTCCATCCACCAGCTGCTCACTGAGCAGCCGATCGACCAATCTACTTTGAGTTTCTCCGAAGTAAGCTCCGACTGCCAACACCCTGCCGTTGATACAAGGTTCAGTCTCACCATCAAAAAAGGGACTGTTATCATGATATAACCAAGTTACATTATCCCGGATCCTTCCGATTATTTGCTTCGCTTCTTTGCTGGCAGGGTCCAACCCAAAATCCTTGAGCATTACCAACGTAAATAATGTATTTTTCAATGGCCAGGGGTCGAGATCAGGCCACCAAAGACCTTCTGGTGATTGCGAAGAGATAAGGTGGAAGCCCCAACCCTCGGCTGCAATTCTCGATCGCTCGTCCTTACTCTTATCTTCAGGTTCCTTTAAAATATCATGCATCACTTGCCAACAGATGGAAGGATCCGAATCCAGTAGCCATTTGATTACCGATTCATGCGGACTTGGTATTAAAAGTTTTTGCAAAAAATCCTTCATATAGCCACTCCTTCTGACTTTATTACAATACTAGTTCCTGTGTAATAAATAAAATTATCTTAATTAATATGAAAGGATATAAGTACACTTATTTCACTATATTATAACAGGCTAAATAAGAATCTCAATCCTAACTATTTTTAATCTCAGTCCTACCTATTTAAAATCAATTTTGCACAAATTAATACCCTCGATATGTTCCATTATTTGAAAATCCATTTTCACTGTTTAATCTATAAAAGCCGCCCTCATTGCTGAGAGCAGCTTCGTAACTTTACATATTGTGTCTCTAGCCTTCTACTTCAACTTGAAAACCACCATAAGCCATTTTCTTCATGTCAAAAGGCATCGGCATGTCTTTATATTCTTCCATCTGCTTATCCATTTCTTCCATTACTTTTGCATTGACCTCATCTCGATGTTCTTTGGATTTAAAGACTATGTAAGAAAACCAAACGGTATCACTACTAGTTGCTCCAGTCATTTCAGTAAATGCACGCGCTTTCTCATCACCCATTTCCTGTGGTATAAGGTCGTCGCCACGGCATTCATAATATTCAAGCGCACCACACTTCATCCATGTATCACGGCCAATCTCTGCTATTTTCTTGTATTCATCCGCTTTATCTTTTGGCACTACCAGAACAAATCCATCTACATATTTTGCCATAATTGAATAACCTCCTTTTTCCAAAAAATACTTATACTCTATCAAAACTTTTTTTATCCCAATACTGCTACAATGCCGCCAAAGATCGTATAGGTCAACAAATAAAGAACATTATTAATGACCAGAACAATGGGTTTTCTACCTTCAAATTGTGTGTCCAGACTATGTGTAATGACAAATCCCATCCATAATACTAATCCAACGATAGCTCCGGATGTAAAATCAGTGGCATTAACACTATGTATGATAATCTGCAGTCCATAAGAAAGCAGGAACGATGCAATGACAGCACCTCCCATCAGTCTCGGCATGCTTTTCTTGTCTTCCTCGGTCATTTTCGTTTTATTGGGATCTGCTCCCACACCGATTTGCCATGTTTTAAACCATGGAACTATGGGTGAATAGTATAACCAACTAAGGAAAAAGTTTGCGACAATAATAATGAAAAATGGTAATATAGAAAGCCTAAAATCTAGCATATGTTTTCCTCCTTGCTTTTTTAGGACAACAACATCATTTTTGTTTTGTTATAGCCCTTTTAAATTATTTATAGGTTCCGTTTTGCAGATATTGCTGACTCTAACTCCACGAAATTCTTGAAATTCGATCTAATGTCTCCAAGTTTGCATCTTCTATGAGCCGGGAGTATAACGGAGCAGCACGACACCGGATCCGAAGACTTTGGTCTCCGTCAGGGTCAGGTTCAGTCGTTCGCTAACGCCTCCAAGTAATCGCGGGCCATGCCCAGCAATGATTGGCTGTACTAGGAAATGATACTCATCCACTAAGCCTAGTTGTGCTAGGGTGGACCCAAGACCGGGACCGCCGTTACCTAGTAGGGTTTTCCCTTCAGCCAATAGCTTTGACACTTCCTCAGAAACCGGTCCCTTCAACAAGAAAGAGTTATGCCACGTTACGTGATCCAATGTCCGTGATACAACGTACTTGGGTTTCTCATCGATCTTGTCTGCAAAGTCGATCTCGAATTGAGTCCCAACGCCGCTGCTGGCTATGTCCGGCCAATAACTCTCCATCAACTGGTAGATTTTACGTCCAAATAGCATGCCATCGGTCTGGTCCATGAGGTCCATAGCATACTGGTGGAGCTCCTCATCCGCAATCCCCTGCGTATGATCACAACAACCATCTAATGTCACATTCATCATAAGGATTATACGTCCCATATAAGGTCTCCTTCCTATCTAACTGGTGTGTATCTAAGGATGACGCATCCTGTTGCAAGATGACGTGCCTCAATTCGTGTTAACTCAATATTTTTAAATTGATAATGATTATCAATTATAACTCTTCTTTATCATTATGTCAATTATTTTAACCCTAGTGTTTTCCAATATATCACTAATATTTCAATCTGTCATTGACTGTAGCATACACTACATGTATTTGTTCGTTCAATTCCTTATCCATGTAGGATTTCCTCTATTCTATTATAAATTACATAATTTTTAAGTATAACGAAAATGCACCTCAATATTAGATTGTAGTCTAACATTTGAGGTGCATTTCACTATGTTACTCTCTTTACATTATTAAGTAATATTTCTGTCTTCCTTCCTAGAACCATTATCGTCCGTTTCGTTACCAGGCTTTTTTAAACTCCCGGTAAACCAACCGAAATAATATTCCAGTAAGAATCTTTTTCATTGTATTCTCTATCATAGATCAATGGATCCTGTGATCCACGCCAGGAATGCTGATCATTGATACCCCATAATGTTACCGATGAGATTTGATCTTTGAAATCAATATAGATCTGGAACAATTCTTTATAGATTTCTGCCTGTTTAGCTGCCATAGCTGCATCCGGTGCCGGTCCATTACCATCAATCGCTGTTGCAATATCAAGCTCTGTAATCTGAACATCATAACCTGCTGCAACAAATTTCTCAATGGTTTCTCTGTATTGATCCATAGGCGGGTATGCAATATTTACATGGCTTTGCATGCCAATACCATCAATATTTCCGGCTGCTTTTGCATCCTTTAATAAATCAATAATCTGTTCTGCTTTTCCAGGATCATACTCGTTGTAATCATTATAATACAACTTAATGCCGGTACCTTCTGAAGCTTTTCTTGCATATTCAAATGCCTTTGTAACATAAGAGTAATCTCCATAAACAGTTTTCCAGTTGTTTGATCCCATACTCATAGAAGAAACAACCTCGTTACATATATCGTAAGCATAGAAAAGACCCGGATATTTTTCATTAATATGTCCAAATACTTGATCTATAAACTGCTTAAGACGAAGATCCATGGTTGCGACATCTACATATGCACCACTCGCATTAAATCCTTCTCTAAAGAACCAAGACGGTGTCTGACTGTGCCATACGAAGGTGTGTCCCCTCATTTTTAAACCATGTGCTACTGCATAATCACAATATTGATCCATTTTCGTAAAGTTACATACAATCGCACCTCCACTAACTGTTGCAGCTTGATCCAATAATACTTCCGGCTTCATATCATTTTCAGCAGTAATACTATTGTATTGTGATAATAGATTATTCGTATAGTTCGCATCCGCTAACCCATTTAAATGAACAGCAGCACCCATTAAGAATTTATCTGCATATACATCCTTTAAGCTATAGCTTCCAATCCCTTCGATTGCTGTATTTAATGCGCCAATCGCCAGCATCATTTCCTCCGGTGTTGCATCAGCCTTAGCAAGAATATCCTCTGCAGCTACTACTGCTTTCTTTACCTCTTCGCCATTATGGATGGCATCTAAGTTCATATTAGCATATTTTTTAATAACACCCATAAACGTCATTACATCATTCAAGGTATTATAAGCAGCATTTATCTCAGCCTGGGTTGTTGCAGTATCAATTGCTGCTTTCGCTGCTTCTATTCTCGCTGTGAAGGCTCCAACTCCCTTGGTAAATCCTGATACATCAAGACTCTCAGCAGTTTTAACTAAGGCCCTTAACTTATATGGATTTATTCCGGGAACATCTCCGGGTCTTTTACCTGCAAGAATAATCTCACCAAATAAGGCTGTGTTATTCCATGCACCATCCGTCTTATCAAATACCGTAATGGTTCCGGCTCTGCTCGTTCCAATTCCATCATTTACCTGTAATTCCATACCATAAATCGTATTGTTTGCTGCAACCTTCTGTAATTCAACTCTTGCTTCCACAAGGTATTCGTTCTCACCGATCTTGGTAGCGGTATAGAACCGGCTGCCATCACCCTTATCATAGGTCGGATCATTATTGTAATTTACTCTGAAATGTAAGTCATCCGAACCATAGGAGGATGTCTTATCATTATTCTCATCTAAGAACACTTCGACGGAATCTTTCTGATATGCTTGACTCGGATCAAGTGTCATGTTGGGATCTTTTACCTGGGCAAGGAAATAGAGTGCAGAGTCATCCCATAATACCTTAAAGGTTGCACTTGCTTTTACTGCCGCATTGTTTGTATTCGGAGGCTTAATCTCGATTGCTTTGCTCCATACCTCATCAATTTCACCATCAATTCTGGGTGTACCATAATTACCAACAATTCTTTTTTCTGCTGTAAATCCATTCTCATCCGTTTCGATTACAGGAATTTCTTTTTCAGCGAAGAATACATCCGGCAAAATGTTATATAAATACTGATTTACACATTGCCAGGTATGGGTACCACCATTCAGTAATAGTAAGTATAAGTTACCTAGTGATAAATCTGCATTATAATTGAAGATCGGATTACCTTCACTATCTTTCTGATTTGCCATAGCCGGAATTGCATTTACCATACCGCTATAAGCAATATCATCTGTACCGGTAGATGCGAATACATAGTAATCGGTCAATGCGTAACCTTTTACGACGCTTGTAAAATCTGCACTTCCCGGACCACCACTTACGGGCAGATAATACTTAAAGTAATCAAAACAGTTCCTCATAATCGTAAAGGTACAGCTTGATCCTTGTGAGAAGCCACCAACGGCATGATGATTTCTTGCAGCCTTCAGATCTTCTTTAGAACCTGATGCAGCATAAGTATTATACTTCGTAGCGATGTAAGGTAATATCTCATTGATCATTTCATACTGTAATCTACCTGATTCCATACCTCTATAGGTAGGGCAAACAATGATCATCGGATCAAGTTGACCATTTGCAATCATCATATCAAGTACTTTCTTCATTACAGTCGTTACAGTTACATCATCATCACCAAATACTGTGTTTTGATCTTCTGATGTACCATGAATTAAGTATAATACATTATATTTTTTATCTTTATTCTCTGCCTTATAGCCAGCCGGAAGATATACCAACATATTTTTTTGAACTGGAGTACCAGGTACTCCGGCATCACTATACTCAAAGGTATCGTAGTAATCTCTAACAACAGTTCCTTTTGCCTTATCGTCATAAGCTGCTGCTGTAAGATACTCTGCAGGAATTCTTCTGAACTCTTTAAGCTTTGCTACTTCCGGCTCAACGTCTTTGATGTCTTTATGAATCAGAGCCTTAATTGCCTGATCCAAAGAAATATAAAGTGCATCAACCTGATCCTGATCACCTGTAGCAATCGTTGCATCTGCCTGAGCAACCAGTGCATTTACCAGTGCTGCTGTTGCATCGGTGTATCGTACTAATTGAATGTCCTTTGCGATATTCACCATCTTCAATAAATCATATGGATTGAAGCCGATTACATCTCCATCCTCTTTTTCACTGAGAACAACCTTACCGAATTTGGTTGGGCTTGCATAAGCACTGCTTGTTTTATCGAATACATTCAAAGTACCGGTTCTGCTTCCACCCTTAGCATCATTTAACTGTAACTCAATACCATAGATGTTGTTACCCTTTGCCGGATTTTGAAGTGCAATTCTAGCTTCAAGAATATAACCGATTACTTTACCTTCCGCATCGACCTTATTCGCTACGTTCGTATATAACCGATCCAAACTACCGCGATCTGCAGAAAGACTATTCGTACAGCTGATTCTGTAATGGGTATCATCGAGGTCGAAGATATTCTCTATGGCATTATTGCCCTCATCCAGGAAGATCTCTACGCAATCTCTGTTATAAACAGTTCCTGAGGATACGTTCAGTGCGCTATCTGTAACATCTGCTAACACATAGAGTGCCTTATCATCCCATAATACTTTAAATTTAGCTTTTGTATCGGTAGATCCGGAACCCGATGCCGTTGCCGGGACAAAGTCAACTTTATCCCATACCGTATCGATGCCACCATCAATCAATGGTGAACCAAACTTAGCGACCATGTTTCCATCTTTGTCCAAACCAAGTACCTTTAACTCTGCAATTGCTTTATCTAATGCAGCAATTGCTTCATTCATCTGATCTGCTGTTGCGATTTCCTTTGCAAGAAGTAGTTCAGCAGCTTCGATTGCTTCATTAACAGCAGCTACACCCTCAGACTGATATAAGGATAAATCCATCTTTGCTGCTTTTGTAACCGCGTTTACATAGGTAATAACACGATTCAAATTATCATAAGCGTTATCCAAATCCTTTTGAGTTGATGCATCGTTTGCTCTCACAGCTTTTGCTGCCTTTACGCTTTCCGTAAATAATACCGCTGTAACATCCATCTTGTCAGCAGAAGCGATTAACTTGATTAATTTATATGGATTTAGTCCGGGAACATCGCCAGACTTTTTACCGGTAAGTACAATTTCACCAAATACGGATGGTTTACTCCAGGCACTATCGGTTTTATCAAATATTGTAATGGTTCCTGCTCTGCTGGATCCAATACCATCATTTAGTTGTAATTCCATACCATAAATCTTATTGTTTGCTGCAGGATTCTGCAATTCGACTCTTGCTTCAATAATGTAATTTCCTTCTCCTGTCTTGGTCTCAGTATAGAATCGGCTAAGATCACCACTTCCCACTGACTGTGTATTCTCATAATTCACTCTGAATTGTAAATCGTCCGAACCATATGAGGAGGTCTTATCATTATTCTCATCTAAAAATACTTCAATCGAATCTTGTTCATAAGCATTGCGAGGTGTAACGGTCATATTAGGATCAGTCACCTGAGCAAGAACATAAAGTGCATTATCATCCCATAATACCTTATAGGTTACTGTTGCTTGTACCGCAGCATTATTGATATTTGGCGGCGTAATCTGGATAGCCTTCTTCCAGACCTCATCTATCACACCATCAACTTTAGGTGTACCAAAATTCGCTACTATTCTTCCATCCGCAGTAAATCCCTTATCATTGGTAATCACATCTACAGTGGGGGTAGGGGTAGGGGTCAATGTAGGGGTAGGAGTCGCTGTAGGGGTGGGGGTCGCTGTAGGCGGAGTAGGTATCGTTGTCGCTGAAGGTGGAATTGGTGTCGCTACAGCTGGAGTAGGAGTAGGTGTCGTGGTAGGTGTGGGTGTCGCTGTAGGTGGAACCACAACCTTCGGAGATACCTTAATTGTTACTTTATCCGTACGAGATTTATTAAGTGTGGTAGCTTTTATCGTAACCGTACCATTTTTTAATGCTGTTACAACACCATTCGCATCAACCTGGGCAACAGTAGTATCACTTGATGTCCAGTTTACAGCTTCAGAAGCATTTGATGGTGTATATGTACAATTTAAGTTATATGTTTCACCCACTACCATGGAATGAATCATATTATTTATCTCAACCTTAGTAGCCGGCATCTTAGAAGGTTCTTTCACATATACTTTTGCCTTTAGGACTATACTGCTTTTTCCTGAGGTAATCTTGCAGGTGATGCTTGCACTACCAGGGGTAACTGCCTTTACAACACCTTTATTATCAACTGTAGCAACTGTCTTGTTGCTGCTTTTCCATTGGTATGTTGATTTTGAGGGTTTGTTTTTGATATCGAAATCATATGACTTCCCAACCAAAATTTTTCTGAAGCTTGTCTCTTTAAAGACGGGGTCTTCTTTTGCCGTTGCTGCATTAGCTACCCGAATTCCAGATCCTGACAGATCTAGAAATACCATGGAAATGACAGCCAACATAGCAATGAATCGCTTTAAGAACTTTCTTTTCTTCATCGTCGTCTCTCCTTTTTGAATATAGTCTCATGCTGTAAATAATTCTTATAAATGTAGTAAATCGTTTCACGATTTGTAAATAATTTACATTTATAACTTTATACTAGCACATGTCCTATAAGCATTCAATGAAAGTTCATCAACATATTAATCGCATTTATTTTTAAATTATCGTTTTTTTTACTTTATTTTCTCCCGTTTTTAGAGATTGGTGCATTTATTTAGTGAATAAACATATGTGGTGCAACGATAAACCTTCTATTGAAAGTCAATATATTGTTATTGCTTGAAACAACGATTGACAAAGTAAATTCTGATGATATAATAAAGATAATTATAGTCTATAATATCCTTAAGGAGACACAACTATGAAATATACGAAAGCAACCAATTATGCCTTGCATATAATGACCTATTTGGTTAAGCAAGAAGGTAAAGACAATTTAAGTCTACAGCCTCTAGCCAGTCACATGAATATATCACCTACCTATCTGTCCAAGATACTCACTCAATTAGTCAAGGCTGATCTTATTCAGTCTACCCCAGGAGTAAATGGTGGTTATAGCCTTAGAAAGCATAAGACTGAAATCAGCTTTTTTGATGTCATTCAAGCCATTGAAGGCAGTGGAGCTCTTTTCACTTGTGAAATGGATGAAAGTCGTGCTTGTCACATCGAAAAGGTAATGAGAGAAGCTGAGGATAAAATGGTGAATTACCTGAAAGAAAAACGTATTTACGACGTTATTTAAAAAGGACTTACTAGCTATAACAATTTCGGTTTTAAATTTTTAGTGCAATTATAGATATTTACAGTCCACATTATATTTTATAGGAGGTATTATTATGAATCACATGTATCCTAACAATCAACCAGATCAAAAATTTTTTAACAAAATTGCCTTTTTAGATAGCAAACAAAGGGAGCAACTCATTCCCCCTGAAGTTCTAATTCGTCAAATGCCCATTCAAAAAAATCATACCCTGCTCGATGTCGGTGCCGGCTCAGGTTATTTTACTATTCCAATGGCTGAGAGCACTTCAAGCACAGTATATGCTGTTGATCCTGACCAACGTATGCTTAGCATCATAGAAAATAAGGCAAAGGAAAAGGGATTGAGCAATATTCAATTGCTTCAAGATTATGCAGAAAGCTTAAGTATTCAAAATCACAGTATTGATTTTGTTATGGCTTCCTTAATTCTTCACGAAGTAAGTTCACTCTCAACAGCACTCACAAAAATATTTGAGGTGCTAAAAACAGGAGGACATTTATTATGTCTGGAGTACGAAAAGGACGATTTAATCATGGATGGCCCCCCAATGTCCATTCGTATTCCGTCGGAGGACCTGGAAAATACATTGTTAGCAATCGGCTTTGATATTGTAAAGAAGTCTAAAATAAATGATGCCATTTATACTGTATTAGCAGTTAAAATCAAACAGTAAGCGAAATTGATTGCAATTGTTTCATTAAAATCAGCCTTTAATCACTTAAATACCTTCAAACGAGTAGAAATATAAGCGACAGACATACAAAACCCGCTCACCTCAATACTATCATAGAGTGAGCGGGTTATTATACGTAAAATATCAATCTTATTACTCTTGTATTCTGCTTATCCTTATTTCTCTTCTCGTTTGAACAAAGCTAGAAAGCGATCGATTATGGTTTCTTTCTTTTCATCTGAATTATCCTTGCTTGTATTCCCTTCCTCCGGAAGCTTTATCTCACTGCATTTCATAACAAACTGTACCAGTTCTGTGTTGTTATTCTTATCCGATACAAAGGAGGTGGCCTCAAAATCTGAACTGTCGTAATCCTCCATTAACGTATCAATCTCCTTCTGCATCTGATCCGGTAATTTGGAAATCTCATTATTCATGGTAGTTGTACCATCATATAGTTCTGATACCCCATGATTCATATTCGAAACTCCGATTACAAATTCGCTAAGTCCGGAATCAAACTGTTGATACCCGGAACTTAAGGTTGCGACACCATTCATATAGTCCTTGAGTCCGTTGTCAAATTGGGAATAATTATAGGCCAGTTCAGTAAGTCCCTCCGTAAGCTGAGTAAGCTGTGCTGTGATATCCGTACCGGTTAAGGAGCTTCCGATTTGAGCTGACATCTCATCCAGAGCTCCACTAATCTTATCAAGGTTTACCGTGATATTCTCCAGAGTCGGTGCAACAGAAGCAAAGGCTTGCTTCACCTGTGCATAGGTTCCTTTTACACCCTGCCCTGCCATATAGGATGCATAAAGCTGGTTCAGCATTGTGCGTTGTTCCTTGCCGGCATCAGGAAATAGTTGATTGATCTGATCCATTGTTATTGCGGCATCCGGTATATTAAGGATTGATGTATCAAGGGCATTGTATGCTTTTCCATAGCCGTCCTTCAACTGATTTAAGCCTGAGGAGATATCCTTTAATCCACCGGATAATTCACTTAAGGCAGCCGGAAGCTGTGCCATACTACTAAGATCTGCACCTGAAGTCCCACGATTAAGTGAAACAGATATGTTAGACAATGCCTCCCTGATTTGAGCAGATGCACCTGTAATTCTGGTAGAATTCTTTTTTAATTCGACGAGACCATACTCGAATTCACCGGATCCGTTCTTCAGTCGGTCAGCACCTCGTTTCAATTCTGTGGTTCCCTTGGCTAATTTCCCAACTCCCTCATTTAACTCTGAGATTGCTTCCGGCAGCTTTTTAAAATCCTTTAGCATACCGTCGGTATCCGGCACATCGACACTCATAGAGAAGGGCATAGCAGATATTTCTATTCCACTCATGGCAAAATCTTTTACTGTCGCCTCAATACTAAAATCAGCTGTTTTTTCCGGCATTACGGTAAATACAAGCATGGTACTGCTCCCTGCTTCCGCAATGGTAGCTTCGGGCGCCTTAATATTACTGCACTTATCACTTGCTAAGGTAAGTGATATCTGCAGCATATAGTTATCATAAAACACCGAATCGACCTTATCATTGCGCTTTGTCTTTATATGAATTCCAAGCACGCCTGTCTTCCCGGCAACCTCCTGCCCGGTTACCGCCTCACCGTTCAATTCATAGGATATTTCTACAAGCCATGGTAAGTCCATGGAAGCAAGATTTCCCTGATAATAGAAATCTCCTTCCTCTGCCTGCATGGTGAGCTTATCTCCTGCCGCTTCGATGGGTTTACTTTCGGTAAGATTTTTAACGGAACTATAATTACCATAATCGATTATACTGCCGCCTTTTTCAACTTCAAAATGATTTACCACATATACCGCATTTACATCTCCCTGTACGGATAGCTTGGCATATACCACCTCACTCTTATTACTAACTACGGCTGCAGTCAGATTCACGTTCGTAGTTTGATTCGTTCCATTTTTGTTCTCTGTTGCAAAAGATGGATTAATGGTAGTTGCTACGATCAATATGGTTGCTGCCAGACCAACCGATACTATTTTTTTTAATTTCATGTTATTCGCTCCTTTTCATTACTAACTGCAGAGTATCAATTGAATCCCTGATCTCGAGGATTATTTTTTTCGTGTTGTTTTTGCGATGGCCTGATCAAAGATAACCAGCATCGTAGGGAGGAAGCAAAGTACCATTACAAATGAGAATATGGTACCTCTTCCAAGCAATAAACCAATATCAGCTGCTCCCGAGTTAGAGGAGGTCGCATATAAGGTAAAGCCGGCAATGGATAAGGTAGATGCTGAGACCAATATGGATTTGAAGGTTTCACCCAGTGACTTATGAATTGCCAACCGCGCTGTCATTTCTTTTCGATGGTTCATATAATGATCCGTAAGTAATATCGCATAGTCTACGGTTGCTCCCAGCTGCACCGTACTTAATACCAGATATCCGATAAAGTTGATCTGTGTTCCCATGAAGTATGGAATTGCAAGGTTAAACCAAATGCCTGCTTCAATTGTTATGACCAATATCACAGGTAGTGTAAGTGATTGAAAGGAAAATAGCAGTACGAAAAATATCGAGATAATCGCAATTACATTAACTAACGTATTATCTTTTTCAACTATATTCTTCATATCATATAGATTTGTGCTTTGCCCCAAAGAGTAGGAAGTATCGCCATAGTAGGCCTTTGCAGTAGTTCTGATTCGCTCTACCGTATCAAAGGCAGTGTCACCCTCACTAGAGGTATCGGTATAAATAATCAATCTAGCATAGTTCTCGGAGTAGAAGCGCTCAGTGATTGTTTCGCTAAGAAACTGATCCGGTATTGCTATTCCAACCGTATTTGCATATGACAAAACACTGGTAACATGTTCTATCGCATTAATATCCTGTGTTAAATTCTTCTCTTTCGCAATATCTCCACGAGGAACCAACAATACCATTATGGTAGACTTTCCGAATTCCTGCTCCATTGCCAGGCGATCCTGCCCGCTGCGATTACTTGCTGCAATCCCCGAATTACCGTAGAGGAACTCTGTTCTGCCCTGACCAAGGAAACCAGGAACAATCAGTACGATGACGAGTAGGATGATTGGAAGAGCGAGCTTTGATAAAACCTTATTAATATTCTCAAAGCTGGGCATAAACGGGCGGTGATTTGCCTTATCCATCAGCTTATAACAGCTCAGAGTAAGAGCCGGCAGGAAAATCATCGTGGTAATAAAGCTAAAGATAATTCCTTTCGCAAGATTGATCCCAAGATCCGCTCCAATTCCGAATTTCATGAACATTAATGCAATAAACCCGAATAAGGTGGTTAGTGCACTGGCTGCTACCGTAACAATCGAGGTTTTAATCGAATGATACATGGCTTCTTCTACATCCGAATACTTCTTGCGGTTATCTGCAAAGCTATGCATTAAGAAAATTGCATAGTCCAGAGATACCGCCAACTGTAAGATAGGACTGATGGAGTTGGTCATGAAGGATATCTCCCCTAAGAAAAGGTTCGTACCCATGTTAATTAATATTGCAATTCCTATCGTCGCAACAAATAATAAGGGCTCTATCCAGGAGGAGGTCGATAAAATCAGAATAATTAATACTGCAGGAACAAGAATGAGCATAGCACCCATAACCTCTGCTTTCGTGCTTTCCTGCATTGCTGCAAGATCCGGCGCCTCTCCGGCCAACAGGTTATCCTCGCCGATGAAATCCCTTATTCTGGCACAGGTTTCCTGTTCCGTACCCTTTGCAATTGTGATCGAGAACAACGCATTCCCATTCTTATAGAAATCTTCGACCGTATCCGGATCGTTCATTTCCAGCGGCTGCTTCAGATCAATCATATCATCAAGCCAAACCACCTGTGTAATACCCTCTATATTGGTAAGCTGCTCTTTATATTCCAGTGCCTCTGTCACTGTAATATCCTTGATAATTACACTGGCATTCGGCATAGTTTCTGTAAATTCTTCATTCATAATGGAAAGAGCTTTGGTTGATTCCGCTTCCTTGGGCAGATAATCTACCATATCGTAATTCTTCTTAACAAAGGCCTGTAGTACCGCACTAACCAATGCCAATAGGATAAATATCGTGATTATACTTTTTCTGTGTTTAATTATAAACTTCGCTATTGTGTTCACTATTCCCTCCGTGTTTGAAACAATTCGTTGAATTCTTATATTATATGAATTATAATAAACATAGTGTAGTCTTTCAACCAACACTGTTGGCTAAAAAGTCGGTAATCCAACATATTCAGTTGATTTGTTGGTAATTTAGAAAAAATTTATACTTATGAGGTGTATCATGAAGCAGGAGAAAATGGACCGCCGCGTTAAATTAACAATACTAATATTACAAGAAGCGTTGATTGAGCTGTTACAAGATAATCATATCTCAAAAATATCCGTTAAAATGCTATGTGAAATTGCAGATATTAATCGAAGTACCTTTTATTCCCATTATCAGGATCAGTATGCTCTTCTGGAATACACCTGCAATGAGGTTATCGAAAACATCAAAAAGCATTTGGATAAACAACATTATAACCAAATCAAGCCTATTTCATTTCAGACCTTGAACCAAATCCTGGAGTATATAAAAGAAAATTCCGATTTATTTAAGGCTCTTCTTAGTGATAATTGTGATCTCGATATTCAACGACGAATTATGAATATTTTTATCACCTATCATCCTTACCAGGGCGTGGATGAGCGAACCAAAGAATACTTGTCTGCCTTTGGACTGGCAGGCTGTGTCAGCATGCTACAGATCTGGTTGAAAGACGGCATGCCAGAATCAACTACCCGTATGGCCGAAATCATTCTGCAAGCCATTGATAGCGGAATCACCAGTTTTAATGTGTAATAAAGCCTACATCCTAATCGCATTCTGAAATTCATGGCATAAAAAGATTGAAGCCGGACGATGCCGGCTTCAATCTTTTTCATAATTATATTATGTTAAGTTCTACTTCTTTTCTAATCATAACTGATTGCTATTGATCCAATTCTTGAAAGATCACCAGCTTATCCCTGAGGATTGCCTCTATTCCCAACAGTCTTTCCTTCTGAATCAGCTTAGAGTTTCTTAAGGTGGTTATGCTTTCATCCAGGAAGCTTAACGCTTCCTCCTTATTCACTTCATAATTGAGAAGATATGCAAGCTGTCTACCGGCTTTACATACTTCGATAAAGTCCTGCTTCGTGTCACCGAAATTCTCGATCTGATACAACGCATCTTCTCCTGCAGCCCCATCATTAAATAATAGTCCTAATAGCTTCTCGGTTATCATTGGCACAACAATATCGGCCTGTTTCATGGAATAAAGCATATCAGCAATCTCTAGGATGAGATCATCCTCCAGCATTGTGATCAATTCTCTTGTAGAAAGCTCTGTGGAGTTCGTGAAGAGATCATTTAACAGCTTCTTCTCATTCAGCAAGCTGGAAAACTCAACCAAAACGCTCATATCCTGTTGCATATCGGATAATGAGTTATATTTCATATTGTCTGTAATAGCCTTCAGCATTCTATTGGCTTGAATCGCCTCATTCTGATGTAATATCTCCTTCATCAATGAGAGCTTCTCCTGATCTGTTCCTATAATAAGCTGCTGTGATGCAAATTCATCAATAATAAGATTGAAGGATGTTATATACTCTGTTAGATTCGCTGTTTCCAAAGATCCCTTTGAATCTCGTAATACTTTGGCTGCTCGATATACCCTTGCAATAGACGGGATATATTGCTCCACCGAGACCGTGGTAACTTCAGTCTCTTTTTCGGAAAGTGTTTCAAATACAGCATCTCCAAAGAATTTGGACCCCGTATATTTATAGAAATAATACGAAGGTGTTCTCTGGTAACTGACCGCTATTTCATAATTTACATTACCAAACAGCTCTGATACCACACCTTCCTCACGATCCGCTAGGATTGTCGTCTGCTCCGTATTATGAAGCAATTCAGAGTAAGCACTAACCGGCATAAAGAAGATTGCTCCAATGAATATGGCATAGATGCCTCCCAGTACAGCGCCGGCTATACTGCTTTTCTTCGTAGGACAAGGAAATAAATTCGTTAATCTTCTTTTCATTATGTATCGATCAATCAATAAGTATATTCCAAAGGAGATCAACTTCAGAACCCAGAATAATATTACATATACAAACGGGTTCAGAAATACCGTAAACATATTCACGGCACTCTCCATAACAAATCCGTAACTGATCGGATTTATGCCGGTAAGGCCATATAAATAATCATATAGTTTATTTGTTAAAATCAATTCGCGTACGATAAGTTCAACAATCGGCGGTGTTATCAAGAGTGTCAGAAATGCTACTAAGATTAACATAACCGCTCGAATCACATTCTTTCTTATTCCTCTTTCGTATCCGATCATAACCTCCAGTGCTATGATCAAGAGTGTTATTATGGTTGTAATAATACCAATAACCAGTGTCATATTTCCCCCGTTCTGCTGGGCCGAAAAACATACCAGCAGATAAGCTTCATTCATAAATTACTAAAGTATCTTACCATAATATCATATATGAGTCAACTTAGGTAAGATCACCAGTAACTTTATAGGTAAGATCAAAGCAAATACAGATAAAATCAACAGGTAAGCACTGGCAAGTTTTTAATTATAACATGACTAATCAACATATCTGGAGATAACACCGATCAGCTTCTTGATATCAATCGGCTTAGGAATAAAGTCATTCATTCCGGCATCCAGGCACTGTTTTCTGTCAGACTCCATCGCATGTGCCGTCATCGCGATAATTGGAATATCCTTCAATCTTTCATTCTCTCGAATCAGCTTCGTCAACTCGTAGCCGCTCATAACTGGCATCTGGATATCCATTAATATAATATCCACTTGATATTTCTCAAGCAAACTAAGTGCCTCTTCCCCACTACTTGCAGTTAGTAGATGAAAACCATAGTTTTTAATAATGGCTTCGAGAATCTCTAAATTGATTTCGTTATCTTCCACACAAAGAATAATCTCATCTCTTACAATATTTTGACCATTCGAAATATCTAGGTCAACTGATTGCAGAGTGGATATTTCTTCCTGATTTTCTATATCAGAGGACCTTTCCGTTTTCTTATATTTTGATAACTTACAGACAAACCGGAAAGCACTTCCCTGTCCCGGAATACTATCCACTTCAATATCTCCCTCCATCATGAGAGCCAGCTGTTTTGATATGGACAGGCCCAGTCCGGTTCCCATATGTTTCTTTTTAGCCGACAGATTACCCTGGAAGTAGCTATCAAATATTTTATCCTTATCTCCTTCCGAAATACCGATTCCGGTATCAATCACTTTGAATTCAATGCACTCTGCACTTTCCTCTGAACGGAGCAACCTTACCTCAAGAGCTACTGATCCGTGATCTGTGAATTTGGCAGCATTATTGATCAGATTAAGCAGAATTTGCTTTACTCGGTATTTATCTCCAATCACCATATGCTTTATATCACGATCAAAGTAAAGCCTTGCCTCCAGTCTTTTGGGTTTACATAAAACACTCAGCTGATCAAAAACCTCAGTTACAAGTGTTTTCAAGTTGAAAAGATTATTCTCCGGTTCAATCTTTCCAGCCTCGATTCTTGAAATATCCAGCATATTATTAATGATCATCATTTGACAATCAACCGATTCCTGAAGCATATTAAGCCACTTCGCTTGCTTTTGATCGAGCTTTGTCTTTGTGAGCAAATGGATAAGACCCAAAATACCATTCATCGGAGTCCGTATCTCATGGCTCATCAACGACAAGAATTTCGTCTTGGCTTGATTCGCAAGCTCTGCTTCCTTCTGGGATTTCTCAAGCAGTCTGCATTTTTCCGCTAATTCTTCTTCAATCCGCTTACGATCTGTAATATCTTCATTCGTACCGATCATTTTGATAGGATTCCCATTATTATCCCATTCCGTAACTTCACCCTTACCTCGTACCCAGATATATTGACCGTCCTTATCCAAGGTACGAAACTCACATAGATAACTTGTTCCTTGTAATGCATTATATAACATACTCAGTATTTTAGGAACATCCTCCGGATGAACAAATCGAAGCCAATCATCAAAGCTCTTATCTTTTTTTCCGTTATTTAATCCATAAGGCTCATACATTTTATTATGGAATCGGAACGTATTTGATTCTATATTCCACTCCCATACCCCGAATTTACCTCCACGGATTGCACTACGCCATAACTCCTCCGTATATTCAAGTTGTTCTTGCAACCGAATTTTCTCTGTAATATCCCGGTACTGAACGAAGACCCCATCGAAATCCCCTTTATCATTATATAAAGGGATATTCGATATCCCAACCGGAATGAGTTTTCCATTTTTATGTATCCTTATAGAATCATAGCTTTTAATCGTATCCCCATTCTCCAATTTATATAAAAAATTTCTTATTTCGCTCATTTTATGCTCCGGCACAATGAGCGACAAATTCCGTCCAAGGATCTCTTCCTTCTTATAACCGAATATCTGCTCTGCCTTTTTACTCCAAAGTGTTATGGTAAGATCCTTGGTGTAGCCTAACGTCGCATCCTCTGTAAAATCATTATTAATATAAAATCTTTGATTCAAAAAATAGACCTTTAGGAAGTCTGGATATTCTGAATTACGATTCTTACGTAATTCTTCTATCTTCATAAGCTTCTTAGTGTCTATTTTTTGATTGCATTCCAGGTTCACATTACATACATTCTTACTATGGTACTCTTCTTTTTCATCGGCTAACATAAAACATCTGCCCTCCATTAATGTATTATCCACAAATAATGCCATTATATTCCATGTTTTGTATTATTATAGCACAAGAACCTATTTTTTGACAAATACCCATCGTGTAAATCAGGACTAATTCACCAGAAAATAACGCATGGTTCGCGGTTATCTCTTTTATTTCGACAAAACATTGGAGGGCAGACCTCTTAGCGACCCATTTCTCTTTGACCCATCCACCCACTCTGACCATTGCTGGTAATGATTGAGGTTAAGGTGATCTCTGTTGTTTGATCGCCACAGGTTAAGGTATAGGTTTCTCCTTGGACTAGTTCCGGTGTACTGATTACAACAGACTGATATTGTTTGCTTGGTGTAAATTGAACAATTTCCTTTCCCTTCTCATCGGTCAGTGTAATCGTATCATTGGCTTTTGCACTGGTATTCAGATTGTACAATATAGAATATTGGGTGGAGGATTCACCAAAGCCTTGTGCCATTCCAGCGCTACCCGCAGCGATAACGATACCTCCGGTGATCTCACCTGTGCCGGTGTAATCAATACTACCGTTCATGCTTTCGGTCGGACCATTTACATAGATCGTGCCACCCGAGATATAAAGAGATCCGTTGGAATCAATTCCATCCCCCTGAGCATTCACTGTAATCGTACCTCCTGAGATTTGAATATAGCAGTTTTCATCAACTTCGAAAGCATCTCCTCCACCAAAACCTCCCTTTCCCATACCACCGGGGAAATCTCCATTCGGTGCCTGACCATCCGGCGCCGCTCCACCACGTCTCGCTCCACCCGGACCTCTTGCTATGTTAGAGTCATCCGCAGAGGTGTCTGTAGTAGCAGAGCTTAAAGCAGACACTTCTGTTTCCATACTCTCTGTAACAACAATATTAGATACTATTGTATTATCATTTTCCTGGCTACTCATGGTATCCGCTGAGGGTACTGTTCCCTGATTAGGCAGTGTTGTATTCTCGTTGGTGTCAGTGCTTCCACTGGCTGCATTAAAGCCGTCATCCGTAGCATTAATTGTAATAACACCATCTTCAATAATGATTGCCGTACCTTCTATTCCTTCTTCGCTTTGAAGGATATCAATCGTGCCTCCGCTAATGTAAACATACCCTTTGGTTGAATCATCACTATTCTTCGATTGAATTCCATCTCCTGTCTCAGAGCTTAAGGTGAACACGCCGTCCTTAATCTTGACACAATCCTTCCCGTTGATTGCATCCTTAACCGTTGTGATATTATAAATGCCTCCTGTGATGACCAACTCATCCTTCGATACAATGCCATGCTTATAATTACCGGTTATAGACAAGGAACCGGAACCATTCAAGGTCAGATCCGCTTTACTGTAGATGACTCCGTCAACCTCATTCTCATCCGTTTGGATATATTGGGCACCATCAATTAGACTGTTGTCCGTTCCTGCCGCTAAGGTAAGGAATACCTTGTCGGCATTCTTTACATAGATCGGAGCATTGGATAGGCAGGTAATTGCTACCCC
Source organism: Bacillota bacterium (assembly GCA_023421075.1). GTDB lineage: Bacteria > Bacillota > Clostridia > Lachnospirales > Lachnospiraceae > Mobilitalea. Next base: position 13,423 of record JAEZUM010000024.1, on the reverse strand, counting down.
ATTTAGAATTAATTGTACCTTATCGTTATCACCTGCATCAACGATAATCTGTCCATCGTTCAGACTTCCCTCCAGGATATAGCTGCCTTCCTGTGTAATGGTAAGAACATTATCTGTTGCAGATGCACCATCACCGGATACGGCGATACCATTACCATTTAGGATAATCTTTGTTGCAGTTGCTTCCTCATAGCCGACTTCAAGGTCATTCGCGGTAAATTCGGTATCTACGACTACCTCAGACGAACCAATTGTAATCACTTCCGTCGTAGCACTCTGATTATCGGTTGACGTAGTTCCAGTTTGTGCCTCCTCAGTAGCTGTTTTACAACCCATTAATAGCATTGTCACGATTAATACGAGTGATATAATACTCATTATTTTCTTCTTCATATAGTTTCCTCTCTTTCTTAATTCTAATTTATAATTCATCACTGCCTACAGCAACTCTTCCACAGATGATCTCAAGGTTACCGTTCCTACAGCGCAGATCATCAATAAACTGCTTTTCCTCAGAAGGATTTTTCATCTTAATTCGGTATTCCAGCTTATAGAGGCTACCCATATTGGCTGTCTTTGCCTTCACCAGCTCACTTTTCGAGGTATATGTCTGGAATAAATCATCAAAGACACCAATATAATCCAGACCTTCGGGTATGGTTATCTTTAATTCCTTTTCCCTTTGTCTTGGTTCTCCAAAGCCGGTAGCGTTATAGATTACACTCGCACCACCGATAATAAGAACAAACAAGACTGCTGCAGCGATATATCCGGTTCCTGTAGCCAGACCGACCGCCATGGCTAAGAAAATGCTGTTGATTTCCTTTGCATTACCTGGTACAGACCGAAAGCGTACCAAACTGAACGCACCCATGACCGCTACTCCGGTTCCAAGATTACCATTCACCAGCATGATAACCATCTGTACAATGGCAGGTAATAAAGCAATCGTAATAACAAAGCCCTTACTGCTGTTATTAAAATGGTTGTGTACTGTTGCAAGCAGAGCTCCCAGAACCAGGGAACAGAGAATGCAGATCAGAAAGGAATTGATGGATAAGGTATCCGTTAATATTGTATTAAGCATATAATATTTCTCCTTTAATTATCTCGTTATTGGTCTTCGTTAATGACTCCTGATAACCCTTTCCGTATTTTGAAAAGGATACCGGATAGATTTCTAATTCATCAAGCATATGGGATAACCAGATTGGCATTGCTCCCGGTATTTTTATCTCCATCAACCGTTCTTCTTCCTCCAGAAGCTGATTTCCGAAAGAACCATATTCCAACCATAAGTCCGTATCTCTCCATAGAATATTACGGTCAAAGGTTATTCTAAGCTCCGGCGTCTCCATACCATACATGGCAATTCTTTGATAACTAATGTACATTGCCGGTCTGATATCCCGGTAGAAATGAATGAACCAGTCTATTTCCTTGGTTATCTGAGTGGGCTGATTCATAGGCTTATTGTAATAGAGGTACTGCTCCGCCTCACTAAGCTCCAACTTAACCCGTCTCTTATATACGATCCCCTTGTACTTCTTCTTCAGCTCGATATATACCCTATCACCTTCCATCGGAGTTCCATAGCTTCGTAGCCTAAGCTTTTCCTTATAAACCGGCTTTTCCAGTGAATTGCGGATCAGAAGATAGGACGGTGTATCAAAGTAGATATTACAGATATCCGCCTCTCCGTATTCATCTATGGTCATTTTATCCTTCAGGCATTGACGAAGCTGCCGATATTTCATTTCATTCACTAAATACTTCTTCTCATAACGTTTAAAGGTTCCTTCTGCTTGACCCATTTTAACCTCCTTAACTTTTTCTTCAAATCCATTCGTTATCTTATGTTTTTATTGTATAAGCTCAACTTTAAATGAACTTTAAAATCTACCTAAAAATTACTTTAATTTTAGTACGGGGACGCAGACAGCCGGAAACTGAATTAACCTTTTTTTATCAATGAATATGTTGGTGCAAAAAAAGACATCGGATTCTGCTCCGATGTCCTAAATTACTTGATATCCCTTATACTTCTTACTCTCGCTGTTTTATGATTAAGACTTTTTGATTTTGACTTTATGATTTTGACTTTATGATTTTGACTTTATGTTAATACCTTTATATCTGTTTTATAGAGTCACGGTAAAGCAAATGGTTCTACCATCCTCACCGGTAGCAGTGATTTTACCATGATGTGCTTCCACGATGGATTTTGCGATTGATAATCCGATGCCGTAACCGCCGGTTTCCCGCGATCTTGATTCATCCGCACGGTAGAAACGATCAAAGAGACGATCCAGATTCTTATGATCTAGATTCTCGACGGTATTACGAACCTGAAGCTTCACATTCTTCTTATGGGTGGATAAATAAACTGATATTTCACCACAATCGTTCGAATACTTCATAGCATTATCAAGCAAGGTGGAAACCAATTGTTCAAAGCAGCCTTCATCCCCTTGAAAGAGGATATCCGGTTGAATATCAAGGGTCAGCTTCTTATTCTGACTCTCCGCGACAGCCAGAAAGGATCTTGCAATCGTATCCACACAGCCGCTCAAATTAAACTCATGGTAAGAGAGCTCTATATTATCCTCCTCCATTCTGGAAAGAGTCAAAAGGTTCTTCACCAGCTTATCCAGCCGTGAGGTCTGATTACGAATACTCATTATCCATTCGCTCTCACCATGGGTTAGCTCCAGAACATCTGCATTGGCAGAAATGATTGCTAAGGGTGTCTTGATTTCATGCCCTGCATCGGTAATAAACTGTCTCTGCTTCTCCATATTATTAATGATCGGATTAATTGCTCGCTTGGAGAATACCGATACCAGGATAAATACCAGTAGGAGTGTTCCTAGCGCCACTGCACCGGAGGTTAAGAGAAAATAGAGCACCATCTGAAGCTCTTTCCGACAATCCAGAAAGATAAGCATGGAACCATCCGTGGTCTCTACCAATTTGTATTTATAAAAGCCGGAATATCCACTGATTTTGGCTGAGGCCATGACATCATCGGCATATTCCAGTGCATCAGAGGAGGATACTGCTGAGATATGACTTGTATCAATTGCTGTGATCGAACCGTCTTCGCCCAGTTTAACAATAAAATACCTAGTCTGAAATCTTGTCTCTTCATTGATCTCGAAGCCGGGTCGTTTGTCTCTCGGAGGCTCCAGTCCCCGTTTAAAATCAGGAAACACACCTTTATTTTCCGATAATATACGTAGCGTCTCCTCTGCAGTCTTGTTGGTTTGATTGAAGTTCATGATGTTAATGGTGCCAACTAAAAGTATTAACACAAGACATAAGGAGCTCATTGTAATCATGATAAATTTTCGCTTTAACTTATTAATCATTCGTTCTCCTCCAGTGTATAACCAACCCCGCGAACAGCCTTCAGCTTTACAGTAGCACCCAGGGACTCCAGCTTTTTCCTTAGATACGAGATATACACCCAAACTACATTAATCTCGGCTTCCGCATCATAACCCCAGATCCGTTCCATGAATTGCTCCGTAGAAATCAATCGTTTCGGATTGTTCATCAGCATTTCCAGCATCTGAAATTCTTTATTGCTTAACCGGATTGTGGAAGCTCCACTGGACAATACATAATTCTCTTTATTCAAACTGATATTCCCGAGCTGGATTAGGTTCGGAGTAAATTCCGCTTTTCTCCGTGACATAGCTCGAACTCTAGCCAGTAATTCTCCCATGGCAAAGGGTTTACTGAGGTAATCATCGGCTCCTGTATCCAGGCCTTTTATTCGATCTTCAATCTGTGACTTCGCTGTCAGCATTAGAATCGGGGTATGTATCCCTTTTTCTCGAAGCTCTGCCAACACCTCGAGCCCATTTTTCTTCGGCATCATAATATCAAGAATTATAATATCATAATTTTCTGACAAGCCGTAGTCCAATGCATCCGCACCATCATAAACCGCATCAACAGAATAATTATTATGTTTTAATATTGCCACCAGAGCGTTGGACATTTCCTTCTCATCTTCGGCCAATAATATTCTCATAATGTAACCTCCTGAAAAAATGAACTCTTCCTATTGCGTAATACAATATTAATATATTTCCTATTCTTATAATAACCCAACGATGTCGAAATATCAAATAAACATGCGTATAGGATGAAATCCATTCCTTATAATTGTCATAAAACCCTGTGACGGAACGAATTCTTTCACACGACTATCTTAGCATCATAACCTTAAAATAACTTTAAAGGACCTTATGCTTCCGTATAACTTATCTTCGGATAAGCTGGCGGAAGAATAAAGCCCTTACATGATTTTGTTATAATGAAGCTATCCTTCTGCCAGACTAAGTCTGCCGGGTAGATAGAACAAGGTAACCTCACCGTCAGCCAATGGATCACACAAAGCCTTCCGTTTAAGAAACGCTTCTACTACCTTCTGATAATGAAATACTGAGAAGTTTTCTCCAACCTGAATGGATACATTTTCAATAAATATATGATGTTAGTTTAATTAGCCTCTAATTGTGATTCATGCTTCTGAAAGAAATCCACTCGCGGTTCCAGGAATTTCAATCGATGATTATCCTTATTTACGATTAACTCCTCCAGTGTAGCAAAGATATTCTCCCAGCTCCAGATTTCTTTCCCTACATTAAGATACTCACGAATCATCTCACATCCGACCGGTGCTATTGGATGGAGAAGGCTTGCGATCGTACGGACTGCATGCAGAGTATCGATAAGAACCTGACTTCGAAGAGCATCATCCTCATTCGTCTCAGCGGTTCGAATATTATTCACCCAATACTTATTCATCGATCGGATATAGCTGTCAAGTACCTCTGTGACGCGATGAAATTCATGGTTGTACATATAACGTTCATAGGTCAGAATGGTTTTTCTTGCTTCACTCAGGATGGAATCACGAATGCTTCCCTCCGGAATTTTTGAACCATAATATTTCTGTGCCGTATAGAAACAAGATCGTACCAGTCGATTATATACATTGGTAAGCAGGTTGCCTTCCTTTCGTACCGTATCCTGCCCCTCCTTCTCCGGCATATAGACCTGTGGCATAAAGCTGACACTCTTCGTATCCAGACCCAAGCTTAAGAAATGCATTCTAAGCTGTTCCGGCGTATAATAATCCAACAGCTCCTTAGCCATGGGAGGCTTTATGTCAGAGCTTGAACTAGCCTTCTTATCCATGAACAAAACATGATTATTGGCAATCAGATGTGGCAGTGTCAGTTCTCCTTCCCCGGGTGTGATACCAGGCTGATCCGACTGTAATGCCATGAACATCGCCATCTCTGCCAGTCCATAGAAATAGATATTGTCTTCCCCAATGAACTGATAGACCTTGGCTTCCTCCGAACACCACCACATTTTCCACTCCGCTTCTTCCTTATGAATCTGTTTCAGGTAAGTACGGGTAAAGGAGATCGGTGCCCATAAGGATTCAGGCCATACCCAGAAGGTCAACTGATCCAGTCCATCCTTCTCCGGGACCTTAACACCCCACTCAATATTACCGGTAAGACGAAAAGGAACCAAGGTCTTGCCGGTCCGATAATAGATCCCATACTCGCTAAGGAGACCTTCTGCATCCTCTCTCTCCTTTAATGAATCAAATTCCAATGTAAATGAAGCTTTATTCTTCTCCTCAATCAGTGTATGCTTTGGTAAATTTTCTCGTATTGTCTCCAATTGCTCCAGCTGGTTTTTCTTGATATAGATTAATGGCTTCTTCAAGAATTCCTCCATAGCACTTAACTGATATTTCCGCGCATTGGTCTCTGTTCGAAGATACTTGATATAATGTGTAAGAAGCTCTCCGAATTCCTCCAGACAAAAATACCAATTGGTCACCTGTCTTACCTCCGGAGTCTTACCGGATAAGGTGCTCTTCGGATTGATCAATTCACTTGGCATATATTGATGTCCGAGGGAGCATTCGTCCGCATATCCTTTATCGGAGGAACAACCTTGAATGGGACACTGTCCAATGACCTGGCGTCCGTTCAACAGCACCCCGAATTCCGGATCATAGAACTGTGGTGTGGAGGATTTCTTTAGGTATCCCTTCTGATAAAGAGCTTCAAATATCTCTTCCGAGACGTGGTCATGAATCTCTCCGCTTAGCCCAAAAGCAGAGGCACCGTATAGATTTAAGCTAATCTGGTACTGATCAAGTGCTTCCTTCTGTTTCTGATGGTTCATCATCACATAGTCTTCGATTGATATACCAGCGCCGGACTGTTCCTGAAGCTTCCGATAGCTTTCCAGTATCGGAGATCCGTAACAATCCGTTCCTGATACGAAAATCACATTCTCCGCTCCAATTCGATCCCGCAGGAATCTGGCAAATACGTCTGCATGAATAAATACTCCTCCGATGTGTCCAAAATGAAGCTCCTTATTGCCATATGGCATCCCGGCTGTGATTACTACTCTCTTCGGAAAAACCGGTCTTTCCTCAATATTACTCTTCATCTTCATTCACTCCAATTCTCTTAATTATATTATCCTCTGTAGGTTATTCATAACAGCCTCCCAAATGTTCTTCTATCATGCGTACGATCCTTGTATATTATAAAAAAGTACACAAAAACGCCCCTACAGATCATTCTGTAGGGGCGATATCATCTTCGCGTTGCCACCCTATTTCATTAATATGTCACCATATTAATCTCATCGAGTACGAATATACTCTAGTTCTGTAACGTGAACTCACGTCATAGCATCACCTGTATTAGGATCCGTATGAAGCTCCGAGGCTTGTTTCACTACATATCAGGTTATTCCTTCTCAGCTAACGGAATTCTCTGTAGACCCTACGGGTAGTTACTCTTCTCATCATCGCTTTTTATTCATTTCAGTGAAGCGTTCGCTTCACTTATTTCCACTAGTATATTCATAGGATGTAATTTTGTCAAGTGCATTATTCGATCGCAGTGCTTTATTTTATCACAATTACATGATGCATTTGCCCGATATCCTGGTTGTATCGTGCTTATTCCATCATAATTGCATGGTTAGAAGCATCGGCATAGTAGGGAACGATAATATAATTGCCTGCATGGATATCATCGGTAACCAATCCGTTACTATCTTTTATCTCATCGATATATTCGTTCAAATCATTATATTCTTCTGTAAAATAAGTGGATGCGATACTCCAAAGCGTATCACCCTTCTTCACCTCGACGGTGGTAACCAACTTGGTGCGATCCATCGCTCTCTGTGCGGTTACGGTCTTGGTGATAAAAAATACGGAAAAAATTACAACCAGCAATAATACCGCTATTCCGAATCTCCATATTCTCTTCTTATTCAGCTGATAATATCTGCTTCCATCCATAATACAATCTGCTGCTCTATTCATCTTTCATACCCTCCCAAGGATTTATCTCTTCTGTAACTGTATCTTCTTCTGTCAGCTTCGCGAAAGCTTCTTCTACATGAAAGATTCCGATTAACAGGCTATCTTTCATCATGTATTCAAATGAGTGATGACCGTTCGGTATCTCTCATTGATCTCAGTATAGTATGGGTTATGGTCATCCGATGTCTTTGTAAAATAAATTTTCTAAAAAATTGTTCGATTATCGAAACACCCGAACATATGATACGAACATTTGTTTCTATATACCGATTATATAATGCAAACGTATGTTTGTCAACAGATTTCGAACATATATTTTGTTTTACAAACATTTTTTCGTTTTTCAGAACATAAGTTTTGCATTTTAAAACCAGGTATGTTATAATGGTGCAAATAGGAAACGGAGGCAGATACTTATATGGGCTATGGTAGAATAAGCAATAAGCAAAAAGAAATTCTTGAATATTTAAAATCTCAGATAATTAACAAAGGATATCCCCCGGCTGTTCGTGAAATTTGTGAAGCCGTTAAATTAAAATCGACCTCGTCCGTACACTCCCATCTCGAGACCTTAGAGAAGAACGGCTACATACGCCGTGATCCTTCCAAGCCGCGTGCAATTGAGATTATTGATGACGAATTTAATCTGACAAGACGTGATCTTGTGAATGTACCAATCGTTGGTACCATCACAGCCGGTCAACCGATTCTTGCAGTTGAGAATATTGACAGTTACTTCCCGATACCGGCCGAATATATGCCGAATGAGGACACCTTTATGTTAAAGGTAAAGGGTGAAAGTATGATTAATGTCGGAATTTATAACGGTGATAAGATCTTAGTACAGAAGCAATCTCATGCTAAGAATGGTGATTTTGTTGTCGCATTGATCGGAGAAGAAGTAACCGTTAAGACCTTCTATAAAGAGAATGGTTTTTATCGTTTACAACCGGAGAATGATACCATGGAGCCCATCATTGTATCGGATCTGAATATTCAGGGTAAGGTAATCGGATTATTCCGTATGTTCCCGTAAGAATAAGTGAAATAAAAGCATTAACACATTGCTTTATATACTGAATATAAAAGGGAAGCCGAACGGCTTCCCTTTTATAATGCATTCCTTATTAATAGGACCTATAATTCAACTTCGATAATACTTACTTTTGAAGATAATCCTTAATATAACTATATTTAAGGACTATTATTAGGCCAAAGAAAATCTTTTCAATAGGTTAATCAATCTTCCAACTGCTCTCTACTTACCGTCTTACCGTCTCTCCAGATACGCTCCAGATTGTAGAACAGACGATCCTCCTTCGAGAATACATGTACTACAACATCGCCATAATCCATAAGAATCCAGCTGGCACTTCTAACACCTTCGATACGCTTTGGCTCATAGCCGTTCTTACCCAAGGCTTGGGATACAGAATTCATAAGAGCATCCACCTGGGAGGAATTTGTACCGTTTGCGATAATAAAATAATCCGCAATAATCGAAATATCCTTAATCTCAATTACTGTGATATCTTCACCCTTCTTCTCTTCTAATGCCTCATAAGCAAGTCTGACCATTTTCTTTGAATTGTCCATTGCAATCCCCTTTCAATCTCTATGTTTTGTTCACAAGCTCTCCGGCTTATTTTGTATACCAAGCATAGTTTTATAATATTTATAAGTATCTACTGTCATTGTATCGATTTCAGCCTGTGATTGTTCCAGATATCCAAGTGTATTCTCCAGTATCATAAGTACTGCCATGTCCAGATCCGAATACGCCATTGCACGAATTTCATCTATTCTTGGCAGAGGTTTTCGATAAGGCTCAATGTAGTCTGCCGTAAAAATGATTTTCTCCAGCAAACTCATATTTGGTCTGCCAGTAGTATGATAGATGATGGAATTGATGATTTCCGAATCGTTAATCCCGTAGCGGTCTTTGGCAAACGCAGCACCCACCTTACCATGTAGTAAGAACGGACATCTGGCTTCTATCTCGGTCACTTCCAGTTGATAATTCTTACAGTATTGTAATAATTCTTCGTCGGATAGATTCTTGGCACAATCATGAAGAATTCCGGCCACACTTGCTTTCTTTGCATCATAGCCATGAATCACAGCCAGGTCACAAGCGACCTCTTCCACACCGATGCTATGAAGATAACGCGGTTGCTTCAAAATCTCTTTCATACTTTCCTGTAATAATTCTAAGTCCATAAGATTTCTTCCTCCGGTTAACTACAATACAACTGATGCTGTTTGATATATTGGACTACCTGATCCGGCAGATAATAGCGGATGGTCTTATGCCCCGCGACCCTGTTACGGATATCCGCAGAGGCAATCTGAATCGTTGGCATCTCAACCAATTGAATATCCGCATGAAACTGCTCCTTTAAGAACTCAGCCTGTTTGAAAAGCATTGTATGATCTACATGGTCTCTTCCGGCAGCCACCACGGTACAACGATCAAAAATGACCTGCGGTTGATACCACTGATGCATATAAAACAGGGAATCTGCTCCAACAATGAAATAATATCGTACATTTTGATTTCTATCCGTTAAAAGTGTCAAAGTATCCGCCGTATAGGTATAACCATCCCGTTCCAATTCAAGGGTTGATAAGGCAAAATGAGGATTGTCCTGTATTGCCAGACGAATCATATCCACTCTCTGTTGATCGGTAACCATATTCGGCTTTGCTTTATGCGGAGGATTTTTTGAGGGCATAAAAAGGATCTGATCCAAGCCAATCTGTTCATATGCATTTTCAGCCAAGAACAAATGTCCATTATGAATCGGATTGAAGGTTCCTCCCATAATTCCAATTTTTTTCATCAGTTATCGCCTTCCTATTCTTCAGGCTTTGTTCGATCTATTGCTCCGGCTTCTTGGGTTTCTTTTCGACGGGTAGATCAATTTTCTTCTTATCCTTTGATTCTCTATATAATACAATCTTCTTGCCGATCACCTGAACCACCTCGGAGTGGGTACGCTCTGCTAAGATCTGCGCCATCTCCTTCGGATCATCCGCACAGTTCTTTAACACACTGATTTTAATTAGTTCTCTTGCTTCCAGTGCTTCGGATACTCCCTCCGTAATCTCAGGTGTTAAAGCTGACTTACCGATCTGATAGATCGGATCGATTGTCATTGCCAAGCCTTTTAAATAAGCTCTTTGCTTTGTTGTCATCAGTATACTCCTTTCAAAAGTAAACATACCATTCTAATTTTACTTGTATTAACTTGATTTTATAGTCGCTGTAACCTGAAGATTATTTGTAGTAATCAAAGCTTAAGCCATACATTCTGACGGTATCACCCTCGCCAATTCCAAGCTCCTCAAGCTTCTCCAGAATACCGTTTTCCTTCAGGAACTTCTGGAAGAACTCAAAGCCCTTCTCAGAATCGATATTGGTATAACCAAGCATTCTCTCAATTCTGGGACCTTCCACAGCATATAAATGCTCGTCTTCCTTCCATACCTCGAAGGGCAGGTTAGAGCTTGCCATATCCTCAGGGAAGAATTCCTTCTCGAATACGATCGGTGTACTGTCCAGATTATTCAGCATTCCTTTTACATGATATAACAGCTCCTTCATTCCCTTACCGCTGACTGCGGATATGGAGAACACCGGTATACCCATAGGTTCATACTTATCTTTAATTTTCTTGATAATCTCTTCTGCTTCGTCATCCATCATTACATCGGTTTTATTTGCTGCGATAACTTGCGGACGCTTTGCTAACTCTGCATTGTAAGCAACCAGCTCCGTATTGATCTTCTCGATATCTTCGATGGGATCGCGTCCTTCGGTTGATGCGGCATCCACAAGATGAATGATTACCTTAGTACGCTCTATATGCCTTAAGAACTCATGTCCTAATCCAAGACCTTCAGAAGCACCTTCGATTAATCCCGGAATATCTGCAATTACAAATCCGCCGCCCTCCAGGTCAACTACACCAAGATTAGGGCTTAAGGTAGTGAAATGATAATTACCGATCTTCGGTCTTGCATTCGTTACACGGGACAATAAGGTTGACTTACCGACATTCGGAAATCCTACTAAGCCTACGTCTGCAATTACCTTCAGTTCAAGTACTACATTCATCTCCTGTGCCTTCTGCCCGGGCTGTGCATACATCGGGACCTGCATGGTCGGGGTTGCATAATGCTGATTTCCTTTGCCGCCGCGACCGCCACGAAGAATAACTTCACGATTATTACCATGTGACATGTCCGCCACTACTTTTCCGGATTCCTTTTCCTTGATCACGGTACCCGGGGGTACCTTTACAATCAGATCATTACCGTTTTTTCCATGGCATTTTTTCTTGCCGCCGGGATCGCCGTCCTCAGCACTGTACTTACGTACAAATCGAAAATCGGTCAAGGTATTCAGACCTTCATCCACCTCGAAAATTAAATCTCCGCCTTTTCCACCGTCACCACCATCGGGGCCACCGGCCGGGACAAAGATTTCCTTACGAAAGCTAACATGGCCGTCGCCACCCTTACCGGACCTTATATATATTTCCGCTCTATCTGCAAACATTTTATCACCTGTTGGGCGTATGATCAGTTAATTTGTACTACTTATGATCCTACGCTTTCCTCTCTATTTCAAACTATAACTATTGTTTCCAAAATCTATCATGCTTATTATAATAAAAATAAACATCAAATTCAACACGTAATCTCAGTGATGGATTAACAGAATACTATCTTTCATTAGCATAAGGCACTCCGTCAATTTATTCAATATTCTTAAAGCGACTTATCTGATGAAGGCATTCTTTCGTGATGGCCGCATAGGATTGATATTCGGGTATATCGATCAGGCGGAAGTACAGACTTTTCAGGAAGGAATTGATATTCACTTCTTTGACCATATCCTCATGATAGATCCCTGTCTTTTCAAAATTACAAAAGCTTCTGATCCAAGCTTCTACTTCCGAAGAAGTCACTAGCTTTCTTCCTAGAACTGCCTTTACTGCGGTAATCATTCGTTCCTCTTCAAAATGAGTATAACCATAATGGCTGATATTCACCTTTTTAAATATTGCATCTATAATAAGTAATAAGTCTTCTCTGCCGATTTCGTCACATCTTGCAAATTCATCCAGAGCATCTGCTCCGTGAGCTGCACCATGCGCCCAACCTTTTTCCACAACATAGCCTCTGACGTCCATATCCTCCAAATAAAAACGGATCACTGTCTGAAAGGCATCACGAAGCTCTGTGGCAGACAGAAACTTATCATTTCTATGTCTGTAAATGATCGTGGCAATGACCAGAACCGAGAAGGTTCTTCCAAATACAGTATCATTCGTTTCTCCCAACCCCTTTAGGAGATGTTCGGAATCAAGTAATAACAGAAGCAGGTTCTTCACCTCGATCTCCGATAAATTCTTGTCCATAATCCAATTACACAGATTGGTCAGTATCAGGTCGTCTCTCAGTTCCATGTCCGTGTCACCGATATAATCCAGACAAAGGACTGCCAGCTCATACAGCTTAACCTGTTCCAGTATGACGTTCTTATTTTCAAGGATACTCACCAATAAACTTTTCAGTTCCTGCTTCTCCAAAGCTACCCCTCCCAAAATAAACAAAAATATGTTTATGATACACCCATTATATACCATGAGAATAAAGCATAAAAGAACCCCAAATCCTATTTACGAGAATTTGGGGTTAATCTACGAATGTTTAATTACTTCGCTTCTACCGGGTGAACACTAGCCTGTGTCTTATCTCTACCCTTGCGCTCAAACTTTAAAACGCCATCAACCAAAGCAAATAATGTATCGTCGCCACCGCGTCCTACATTAACACCGGGATGGATCTTTGTTCCACGCTGTCTGTAAAGAATATTTCCCGCAAGAACAAACTGACCGTCTGCTCTCTTAGCACCCAATCTCTTGGACTCGGAATCTCTACCGTTCTTGGTAGAACCAACACCCTTTTTATGAGCGAAAAATTGAAGGTTCATTCTTAACATGTTCTACACCTCCTACA
>JAEZUM010000075.1 GCA_023421075.1 Bacillota bacterium | reverse complement strand
CAGTGGCTTTTATGACTTAGCCACGGCTTATCAGTCTGTGCACATCAACTATTGAAAGCGCCGTGTACCGAACGGTACGCACGGTGCTGTGAGAGGACGGCGGTTAGTCACCGCCTCCTACTCGATTCAGATTATATTATGTTTATTGTTGTTTAATCAAAGCCTTTCGGATGAGCAGACTGACCGAGATCGCCAGTACAATCTTAACGATATCAAAGGGAATGAAAGGAAAGACACATAAGGTTAAAGCAACATAGAGTGTCTTACCGGTGATATGGGTAAACCATAAGGTTCCGATCAGATAACAGAGGAATAAAGAAATGGTCATACCAGAGCTCAGTGCAATTATTCTGTGTTTTTTATTACCGAGCTGACCGAATATTGCCGTAATGAGGGTCATCAGAGGGTAGGCCATCAGATAACCACCCGTGGGACCGGTCAGATGTGCCAGTCCTCCCTTTAAGCCTGCAAATACCGGAACTCCGAAGGCGCCTAAGAGGAGATATACCAAGGCGGCGAGGAATGCATAGCGGGGTTGCAGCAGTGCACCGATGAGGAAAAGTGCAAACAGGGAGAGGGTAAAGGGGATCGGTTGGATCGGGATTGCTATCTGTGCCATTACACAAAGGATAGCAGTAAACATACCGGTCAGAACCAGATCTCTGGTACTGATTCTCTGAGTTTTATTGATTGTATTGGATTGATTCATGCTGTGTTAATTTCCTTTCAGTCTTTTTAATGGAGCTCGAAGCGTGTTAACAGTTCGTGCTATTGTTCATTCGTACACTTACCTCACCGGAATTGAGAGCCTCTCTGGTCTTATCCTCATATTCCACAACAAGTCTGGCTTTGTCATCAATATCAATTGCCTTGGCGTAAAAGGTATCCTTACCCTTTAGTACGAGAATATCCTTGCCGATTAAAAAGGAGCGCCTACGGTATTCGTCAAGATAAATCTTGTCGGTTAAGGTATTCATACAGTTCGAGAGATTGTTAAGTACCTCTGCAACCAGAATGGAAGTGATCGGAGTTCCAGTCGGCTTCTCACCAAACAGCGATCCGGCGACTTGACGGATCTCCTCCGGGAAGTCGTTGGTATCGATATTAATTCCAATTCCTACTATGGCATATTCAAGACTTCCGCTCTCAAAATTCAAGGATGCTTCGGTCAGTATTCCACACACCTTTTTTTCGCCCAGATAAATATCGTTGACCCATTTGATACCGGCTTGAACGCCTGCGACCGTTTCGATCGCCTGCGAGACAGCAACTGCAGTAGCAGTCGTAATCAAGAGCGAATCCTCCAACTTAAGGTTTGGTCGAAGAAGAATGGAAAAATAGATTCCGGAGGACTGAGGGGAATAGAAGGATCGACCCATACGTCCTCGCCCTTCCGTCTGTTCCAGGGCAATCAGTACAGTTCCTTCAGCAGCTCCTTGTGCCGCCATTTCCTTAGCAAGAGTATTGGTTGAGGTTACCTTCTGACGAACCTCGAGTTGAAAATTCTTTGCATCACCACTTAAATAGGGGCGGATGCTTTCGGTTGAAACAATATCATTGTGAGATTGAAGGCAATAGCCTTTATTTGTCACTGCTGTAATGTGATAGCCTTCCTTCTGTAAGGCTTTGATTGCCTTCCAGACAGCACTACGGGTAACAAACAGCTCATTTGCAAGCTTTGCGCCATTCACTGAGTTTCCACGGTTTTCTTCCAAAATCTGAAGAACCTGATGCTTTAATTCCATAGGTATCGTCCTTATCATATATGATGTGATAAGTATACCATAGAAAGATACATTGTCAACCATACGAGGTACAAGAGTTGACAATTGAATGGATAATTTATTTAAATGGAAGTATGGGAGATGGAACTGAAGTGATTTTCAAGATATATTAAGAATGAAAACTACCGAGTAATTAGGAAAAGGAGAAGTCAGGAATGACCACAGTCACTCACGAACTTCTCCTTAATCTTGCTTTTAATACATGCCTCAGAAAGTATCTGCTAAGCTGATATTTTTGAATTGCCAAGCATACATTTCGAATATGCTTCTTTCTAATTCTTTTTCGATTTAGAAATTATTATTATAATATTCTTCAACGAGGCGATCCAGATAGGAGAGGTTTTGATTACCGAATTCTTTCGTCAGCTGTTCCTTAATCGTATCGGTCATTTTGATATAATTCAATTCCTCGGATAAATCCTTATTGTAAATGGATTCTAAATACTCTTTCGTTACATTATCCTTCATCCAGCAATTAATTTCTTCGGTCAGCTTATTCTCGACCGCGATTTCCTCGCGTATTTTATTCGCTCTCTGTTTTGTACTAAGGGCTACATAGAGAAAACCGATAAACATAGCACCCATAACGGTGTTTGGGATCCAACCGTTCAGTAAGGATAAGATACCTGCCATGTTGAGTACTACAAAAACTAAGCCTGCTACACCGAAGAAGAGGAAAATTCCTACCGTACCTGCCAGATCCTTATAACGATCTTCTTTAAAGACATAAGCACCCTTATCAACATCTTCTTCCTCTTCCTCAGTAGTGTCGTAGTAATCCTCTGATTGATCTTGATCCGCGTGTCCGGGTACATATTCGTCCACAAGTGTTTCTACCATAGGATCCGGGGTATCGGAATCGATGCTCTCGAGTTCAACCGCATCAGTATCAGCTTCTTCCTCCGAATTATCCGCATCGTTATTCTTATAGTTTTTATTTGCAATATTTTCTCGTTCTACAAAGTAGAAGGCTTGATATAGCTTTCTTGCCTCCTTCTCCATCTTGGGAGGGACACTGACGATGTAAACCTCATGCTCCTCACTGTAGGATACCTCAGAGGGTAAATTTGAATATTTAAAATAACTGGCAAGCTTTTCTGCTATTTTTTTATCTTCCGCCTGTAAGAACGGTACTAGTTCAACAGCTTCCTCCTCTAAATTTTCTACCAATGCTACACCACAGTCTGAGCATTCTGTATAACCATCCTGATACTCAGCATTACAATTCGGACACCAAGGCATAATCTCAACTCCCCATTTTTTATTCTATAGAAGTGTATAAATCTTTAACGTTCTTCGACACTAGCTGGCCATAAAACGATGGAACGCCTTCTTGCCCTTACGAACCAACAGAGCACCATCCGCGTCAAAATCCTTATCAGTATAGACGATAGCAAAGTCAGTAACCTTAACATCATTTACGGTAACACCGCCTTGCTCGATATTACGTCTGGCATCGGAGCGGGAGGTAGCAAGCTTTGCATCGCACATCATTGTAATCAGATCGATTCCCTCTGCAAATTTTGCTGCAGGATAAGTGGTAGTAGGAATGTCCTCTGATTTCATGCCACCGCCAAATAAAGCTCTGGCAGCTTCCTGAGCCTTAGCAGCTTCTTCTTCGCCATGTACAATCTTGGTGATCTCAAAGGCAAGAACTTCCTTTGCATGATTGATTTCAGCATCCTTAAGCGCACCGAGTCTTCTAACCTCGTCCATCGGAAGGAAGGTTAATAAGCCTAAGCATTCCTCAACCTTAACATCCTCGATATTTCTCCAGTACTGATAGAATTCGTAAGGAGTCGTCTTATTCGGATCCAACCATACAGCACCCTTCATGGTCTTACCCATCTTGATGCCCTCGCTGGTGGTTAACAGCTTAAAGGTTAAGCCAAAAGCAGGCTTTTGTTCCTTACGACGGATCAAATCGACACCGCCAAGGATGTTGGACCATTGATCATTACCACCAAGCTGAAGAGAGCAGCCGTATAATTTATTCAGCTTCCAGAAGTCATAGGACTGCATCAGCATATAGTTGAATTCGAAGAAGGTAAGACCCTTTTCCATACGCTGCTTGTAGCAATCTGCTGTCAGCATCTTATTTACTGAGAAATGAATACCGATTTCTCGTAAAAACTCAACATAATTTAAATCCAACAACCAATCAGCATTATTTGCAATAATCGCATTACCATTCTCAAAGTCGATAAATTTGGAGAGCTGCTTCTGGAAGCAATCTGCATTGTGCTGGATGGTTTCTACGGTCATCAGAGTTCTCATATCTGATTTGCCGGTAGGGTCACCAATCATCGTGGTACCGCCGCCTAAGAGAGCGATGGGCTTGTGTCCGGCACGCTGCATATGCATCATTGCCATTACGGTAAGAAAATGTCCCGCCGTTAAGCTGTCTGCAGTTGCATCAAAGCCTATATAAAAGGTCACGGATTCCTTTCCTAATAATTCCTTTACTTCGTCCTCATGGGTACATTGTTCGATAAACCCACGTTCCTGTAGTATGTCATAAACATTGGTAGACATCTGTTTTCCTCCTTAATTCTTACAAGTGCTTTCTATATTAGAATGCTTTATCTTGTCAGTCTTTAACTAAAGACATTATAAATGATTACCCTTTATTTTTCAACAAAAGTTAATATGCATTCTGAAGTTTTCTTTTGTCATGTAAAAGACATGACAAATGTCATATTAGGTTTGTAACCGGAGTCACTTCCGAAATGGTGCTATCCGGAGTATGCTATGACTGAGAACTCCGGTTAGGGGGTACGAAGACCGGATTAACAATAGTAGAAGGAATAAGTAGGAGGATTTAGAATGTCACAGTGCGTATCGGTTAAAAATCTTACGAAGAAATACGGAGAGCTTACCGCAGTCGATAATTTGAGCTTTGACGTACACAAGAATGAAATCTTTGGTCTGCTTGGGCCAAATGGAGCAGGAAAATCAACCACACTCAGTGTTATTACAACCTTATCGGATATGAATAAGGGGGATATCGAGATAAGTGGCTATGATATTCGTAAGGATAAGATGAAGATTAAGAAGCTGATCGGAATGGTTCCTCAGGATATTGCGGTTTATGACCATCTCTCAGCACTGGAGAATGTAAAATTCTTTGCTTCCCTTTATGGACTGAAAGGAAAGGCATTGACAAGTGCAGCCAAGGAAGCACTGGAGTTTGTTGGTTTATCGGATCGGCAGAATATGAAACCCAAGCAGATGTCCGGTGGCATGAAGCGCAGATTGAATATCGCCTGTGGGATTGCCCACGAACCGGAGCTGATCGTCATGGATGAACCTACGGTGGGTGTGGATGCTCAGTCCCGTGAGCATATTCTTGGTTCCATCCGTACTCTGAGAGACAGAGGAACAACCGTAATCTATACCTCACACTACATGAATGAGGTGGAAGAGATCTGCGATCGAATTGCTATAATTGATAAAGGGCAGATGATTGCTTGCGGCACAAAGGCAGAACTGGTATCCCTAGTTACCGATGTCCAATCCATTTATATTGAAACGAAGCTTAGTGAAGCCTCTTTTGAGACAGATATTAAAAAGAAGCTTAAAACGATGCCCTATGTAAAAGCAATTGCCACAGAGGAAAATACAGTGCGCATTGATGTTTCCATAGAACAAAACAGTATCACTCGAATTATGGAACAGTTTCTGGCCTTCGGATTACCGATTTTTAATATCAAGACGGAAGTGCCGAACCTGGATACCATGTTCTTAACCCTGACCGGACATGAAATGCGATAATTCGAAATCTAGTTCAGAACAAGTGGAGGGATCAAATGTTTAATATAATTATCAAAGAAACGAAGGAATTTATCCGAGAAAAATCTTACCTGTTTTTCTTTATTCTTTTTCCGGCCGTGCTGGTATTTCTATTGGGAAATCTGCTGGATGAGTCAGATATTGCGGAGAGTGCCATCGGCAAGCTTCAGATTGAGTATCAGATGGACACACAGGACCCCTATCAAGCCGCTGCAATTGAACGATTTATCACTGCGATCAATAATGACGCCACGATAACCTTTCATCAGGTGACCGATTTTGAGGATGCAAAGCAAGCGGCAGCCCAGGATGAAATCACAGCAGCGGTAAGATTTACGGCGGAACCTCTTACGATACAGGTATATGAAGGTACGGACCGTGTGAAGAACAGAACGGTTCAGGCAATTCTGAACGGATTTATTCAGAACAATCGAACCTTCACAGCAGTATATAAGCAGGCTCCGGAAAAGCTTATGGGGTTTCAGTCGGTGAGTACGGATTATACGGTAGAGAAGAATCTTGGGGTAGAACGCTCCATGATCGACTATTATGCGGTATCAATGGTGGTTATGATCGCCTTTATGAGTATGCTGGTGGGTGCAAATGCTTTTTTAGGGGAGAGACAGAACCGGACGATCAATCGTCTGATTATTGCACCGCAAAACAGAATATCCATGTTCCTACAGAAGGTCTGTGGGATGGCACCGCAAGCAATGTTACAGATATTTATCATTATGTCAATCAGCGTAGTTGTCTTCAAGGCTAGCTATGGTGCTACTCTTGCCAGTAACTTGTATCTATTTCTGTTGTTTTTTGTGATTACCTTCTGCATGGTTTCTCTGGGTACCATCGTAGGGCTTCTTTTTAAGATATCACCGTTTATCGTCATCATGCCGGTGGTATGGATTATGATGTTCTTCGGTGGAACCTATTCGAAGGAGATTGATATTAAAGGGATAACCAATATCATGCCTAATTATATCTTCCAGCAGGCTGCCTTTGATGTTGCCATCTTTGGACGTTTCCAGCTGGCAAATAAGGTGATACTGGGATGTGTTATAACGACGATAGCTGCACTTATGGTTGGTGCATTCCTATTCAGCCGTAAGGAGGAGGAACGATGAAGAACATACTGATTATAATAAAACTGAATTTGAAGAGATACTATTATACCGTGATACTTTCTGTCGTCGGTGCGGCGATGCTTTCCCTTCTTCTATATTCCATGGGAAATCTGGTGGCAGATGCGACAATCGCTAAGGTAAGTGTCGGCGTTCTGGACTATGATAACAGTACCTTGTCAATGGATTTTAAGAGATATATGAAGGAAGAGCTGGAGTATCTGCTGCTTGAAAATAATTCCTACGATGCATTTGCTACTGAGTTGCTTGATAAAGATATATCCGTTATAATAGAAATACCGGACGATTTTCTAGAGACAATCCTGGCGGAGGGCACACCGGAGATTACTATTACCTCCATGGAGGATTATGAAAATGCTGCCTTTGTCGAAGCGTATATTAACAGTTATATAGATAGCATACGGGTCCTGGCTGCCGGTGCAGGTGGTAATGCACAGAGCTTTGATCAGCTTCTTCTTGAGTATCAAAAGGAGGATATCACTCTGACACAAACTGCAGCGGCTACGATAAATCAGGCGGAAATGTTCGGAGAAAGCGGCTTTATCAATTCAGTGGGCTTCTTCCTTATGTTTATCTTTACCATCAGTGTCATTTTAGGCTTCATGATCGTAGAGGATCGATTAAAAGGAGTATTTAATCGCATCCAGGCAACCCCGGTGAAACCGGTCCAATATATCATCGGATCCGGATTCTTTGGTTTGGTTTTATCGATTATCATGGTAGGATTGTTTGTTTTGTTTATTTATGTTAAGGATATACAGATTGGAGTCCCCATCGGAGTAGTATTCTTTCTGCTAATGTTGTTCTCCCTGTTTACCGTTTGTTTTTCTCTGCTGGTATCCTTGGCGACAAAATCAAGGAATGCAGTGACTGCAATCATCATCGGGTTTTCAACCATCGGTTGTATCCTTGGAGGTGCCTATTTTCCTCTGGATATGGCTCCGGATTCCCTGCAAAAGATGGCCAGAGTACTGCCTCAGTTTTGGTTTATGGATGCGCTGCGCAGGATACAAGCGAATCCCCTTGCTAACATATATCCGAATATTATAATCCTATCATTATTTATCATATTATCCTTTTTGATAGGAGCAGTTCTTTTTTCACAACAATATAAAAACAGTTAGGCGGTTTCGTTATGGAAAAACCATTCCTCTATTTTATCGCTAAAATAGTGGCTGTTCTATC
The DNA here is from genome assembly GCA_023421075.1 of Bacillota bacterium. Classification (GTDB taxonomy): domain Bacteria; phylum Bacillota; class Clostridia; order Lachnospirales; family Lachnospiraceae; genus Mobilitalea. Next base: position 23,042 of record JAEZUM010000075.1, on the reverse strand, counting down.
ATCAATTATTTTATTTTATCCCGCTAAGGTCGATGTTACCGTGAATGTAATATCGACTCTTAGCTTTGCGTGTGTTTTTGTGCTGGAGCTTCTGTTTAGCCGCTATGGTAAAAAGCTTAAATTAATGAGGATAACAACCATACTGAGTATTGTTGCCTGCTTTGCCATGGGGATTGATCGATTATTTCCGTTATACATCGTTCTTCTGATTCATTTGCTGGATGTGATTCTAGAGACCGGAATGTTCTATTATATATTGGGGGTAATCCTGCTGTTATCCTTTTTTATCTTTGCGCCGAATGTCACCTCATCACTCATAACCATAATACTGGTTTCCCTGCTGTTATTTTGCCGGTATATTATTCATAAGCTTATGGTATTATCAGAGAAAAATGAGAATCAGCACGACCGAATCAATGAACTTAATAAAAAACTCATTGATGTGAAGAGCTTAATAAAAACGCTCAAAGTGAATGCATCTGTCGAAGAACGGAACCGAATCGCTGCACGTATTCATGACCAGGTAGGGCATGGTATCTCAGGAAGCATCATAATGTTGGAGGCGGCTTTATTATTACTGAAGAATAATCCGCAGAAGGCAGAAGAAAGCGTACAGAAGGCAGTGGCTAATCTGCGAGACGGCGTGGATCAGATTCGTATGGCGCTGAGAGAGGAGAGAGTCGAGCGATATCTGGTCGGGATCAATGAGATCAATGCCATGCTGGAGGAGTTTAAGGTCAGTTATAACAAAGATACGAAGCTGAATACCTCCGGTAATCTGGATGTTATCAATATCGAGATATGGGCCTGTATTCATGATAATACCAAGGAGTGCCTTACGAATCTGTTAAAGCATTCCAATGCTACAGAGTTTATCCTTAACATTGAGGTATATAAGAAGCTGATTAAGGTAGAATACAAGGACAATGGCAAGTCTGAGGGTAATTTTGAGAAAGGCTTGGGTTTGGAGGCGATGGAGGAGCGAACACTTCATGCAAAGGGGAAATGCTTCTTCCATAAAGGGGAGCGAGGTTTTTCTGTGACGAATATATTTACCTATTGATTTTAATTGAAGATAATTTAGGTTAGGTATAATCAAGAAAGAGTAAAGGGGTGAACTATGATTAGAGTATTGATTGCCGATGATGATGCAATTATTCGCGAAGGCTTAAAGATGATTATTGAGACGCAGATGGATATGGAGTTTCTTAGTGCGGCTACGAATGGTGAAGAAGCACTTCAATTATGTAAGGAACTTAAGCCGGATGTGGTTATGCTTGACATCCGTATGCCGGTCATGGACGGAATTGAGGCGGCGGGACATATTATAGAGAGAAAGCTATCGGTGCCGCTGCTTTTGACAACCTTTGATGAGCCGGATCTCATTCTTCGTGCTCTTCGCGCCGGAATTAACGGTTATATTCTCAAGAACAGCCCGGCAGATCGGATTCTTTCGGCAATTCGTGTCATACATACCGGGGGTACTGTGTTTCAGGCAGATATTCTGGAATTTATACGAGGTAGGGTATCCAATGGTCAATCCGGGAGTAATTTATTTAAGATGCTTCTCTCTCCAAGGGAGATGGAGATTGTAGAGTTGATTGCGGAGGGTCTGTCAAATAAAGAGATCGGAGAGAAGCTTTTTCTGACCAATGGAACGGTTCGAAACCACATCAGTACGATCTTGGAGAAAACCGGATTAGAACATAGAACTCAAATTGCGATAAAGTATCTTAAGAGTTAATCAGAAGAAGCTCAGTCGGCATCATAATGTGATGCCGGCTTTTTGGATTCAGCCGGAAGAAGATTCAAAAACCACTCGGATTAATTCGGATGATTGGTAATATCCACGAAAAATCTGCGCAATTGCACATTTTTACATATGAATATTACAAAACTCCATTTAACTTCCATTTTTTACATGATAAAATAAGCTCAGTTCTTAAGAACAAACGTTTAGAGGAGGAATGTGGTAAATGAAGAAGTTATTAAGTATTCTTATGGTTCTGGTTATGGCAGTTTCCCTTTTCGCTGGTTGTGGGTCAAAAGCGAAAGAAACAACAAATGAAACACCGGCTGCAAAAAGCACAGAGGCCCCCGCAGCAACCAAGGCACCTGCAGAGGAGGCTGCTCCCGCAACAAACGAAGCTGTGACAATTTCCTATGGTGTATGGGATACCAATCAGGCAGCGTTAATTCAACAGCTCGCAGATAGTTTTGAAGCAGAAACGAATATTCATGTAGACATTCAGGTAAATGGATGGTCTGACTATTGGACAGCATTAGAGGCAGCAGCAACAGGCGGATCTTTACCGGATACCTTCTGGATGCATTCGAACAATATTTATTATTATGCAGCAAATGATCAGCTCTTAGATTTGACAAGCTACATCGAGAGCAGCGAATCAATTGATTTAGCCAATTATCCGGCTGGCTTGGGACAGATTTATAATGTGAATGGTAAGCAATATGGAATTCCGAAGGATTTTGATACGATTGGTTTATGGTACAACAAGACGATGTTTGATGCAGCAGGAGTGGCTTACCCGGATGATACCTGGACTTGGGATGATATGAAGGCTGCAGCCAAGAAGTTAACAAAAGAGGATGGTTCCCAGTACGGAGTACTGTCACCTCTTCATAGCCAGGAAGGTTATTATAACTTCGTATATCAGAATGGTGGAACGATTGTAACGGCAGATAAGAAATCCGGTTATGATGATCCTAAGACAATTGAAGCGATGGAATACTGCTTTAACCTTGTTAGAGAAGGTCTTTCTCCTGCAATCTCGGATGATGCGGCGAGAGGTGAGGCTTTCCAGAATGGTCTAGTGGCGATGGCATTATTCGGATCTTGGAATTTGTCCGGTTTTGCAGCAAATGAATATATCGCAAAGAATTGCGATGTAGCAGTATTGCCGAAATCAAATAACGGTGGCCGTGCATCAATTTTCAACGGACTTGGCAATGCAATCGCAGCAAATACAAAGCATCCCGATGAATCCTGGAAATGGATTGAGTATTTAAGTAATGAAGCAGGACAAAAGAAACAAGCTGAGCTTGGTATTGCGATCTCTGCCTTCAATGGTACAGCTGATGCTTGGACTGCAGCATATCCCCAATTTAATGTAAAGGCATATTTGGATATGCTCAGCTATGCACAGATCAGACCATATACAAATCAGACCAGTGTATGGGAAGATAAGGCTTATGAATTATTAAGCGATGTATATAACAATGGTGGTGATGTTGCAGCAGCGTGCAAGAATGTTGCAACGATGATGAATGAGGCAATCGCTCAGGAACAATAAGTAAGGAAAAGGGTAGGGCTGTCGCATAATCCAAGCAGTCGATCAGTATTATGCGACAACCCTGTCAGTGCGTCAAGCAAAAGGACGATCTTCATGAAGATACATAGGATTATAGGATAGGGGTTTAGGAGGTTTTCAATGACCGGAGATAGTAAGCGTGGCACCAGAAAAAGAAGAATCGGACGAAATGTCCTAAATGAGTGGAAATGGGCTTATATCATGATTGCACCAACCATGATCGGATTGTTTGTATTAAACATCATTCCGATCATTCAGACGATCTATTTGAGCTTTTTTAAGAGCGGAGCCTTCGGAAAAGGGAATATATATGTTGGCTTCGACAATTATATTAAGATGTTTTCTGAACAACAGACCTGGTATGCTGTACGAAATACGATAGTTTATACCTGTTTGGTAGTACCGGCAACAATGATCATTGCATTGATCATTGCTGTCGTCCTGAATAAGAGCATAAAGGGCAAAAATATCTATAGAACAATCTATTTTATACCGATGGTAGCAGCACCGGCTGCTGTAACTATGGTATGGAATTGGCTATATAATTATAACTTCGGTTTTATTAATCATTTCTTGAACCGGTTTGGTCTGGATAAGGTCAAATGGGTGGAAAATCCCAAAATCGCCTTAGGTTCCATTGCTGTAATAGGAATATGGAGCCTGATTGGATACTGCATGGTCATTTTATTAGCAGGCTTGCAGGAAATCCCCAGAGATTTTTATGAGGCAAGTAATATTGACGGTGCTTCCGCTTTGAATCAGTTCTTCAACATTACACTGCCACTTGTTTCACCTACCTTGTTTTTTGTTGCTGTTACCAGTATTATCGCTGCGATGCAGGTATTTGACGTTATCTATATGATGATTGATGTAGCAAATCCGGCATATAACAGCACTGTATCATTGGTTTATCTGTTTTATAATAATGCCTTTAAATACACGAATAAGGGATATGGCTCTGCTGTTGTTGTGTTACTTTTGGCAATTATTATGTTGATTACAATCATTCAAATGAAGGCCCAGAAAAAATGGGTAAAGTATATGTAGGGGAAAGGGGTTGTTATTATGAAAAAAAAGATATTGATTTCCAATATAATCATTCATGCTTTGCTTTTAGCCGGAGCCATTATTATGGTATTTCCGTTTTTGTGGATGGTACTGACGTCATTAAAAACCGTAACCGAATCAACTTCTATGAATCCATATGTTATTTTGCCCTCCGTTCCCCAGTGGAAGAACTTTATAACAGTATGGAAGAATAATGATTTTATACAACTATACATAAATACCTTTTTAATGATCCTACTACGAGTGTTATGTGCGGTTTTCTTCTCAGCCATGGCAGCATATGCATTCGCCAGGCTGCAGTTTCCCGGCAAGAATTTCTTATTTGGCATTGTACTATTTCAGATGATGGTCCCGGTTCAGATATTCATTATCCCGCAGTATTTAATGGTGGATTTCTTAAATATGAGAAACACGATTTTTGCTCTATTATTTCCGGGACTGGTAAGTGCCTTCGGCACCTTTCTGCTTCGACAATTTTTCATGGGACTACCGAAGGAATTAGAAGAGTCTGCCAGAATGGATGGATGTAATATATGGAAGACGTTCTGGAGGATCATGCTTCCTCTGACAAAGTCAGGACTTGTTGCGCTTGCAATCTTTACCTCATTATTTGCATTCAAGGATTTAATGTGGCCATTGATCGTAAATTCACAAACAAATGCGGCAACATTGTCCTCTGCACTATCCAAAATACAAAGTGCGTATTCTGTAAAATACCCGGAGTTAATGGCGGCATCTGTATTAGCAATCTGGCCGATGATGCTGATTTATATTATTTTCCAAAAACAATTCATTGAAGGTATTGCGACGAGCGGAGGAAAGCTCTAATACTTAAGGTGTTAAAACCATTCATGTGTAAGTTTTGTTAATTTGCACAATTTATCTTAAAGAATAGTGACATAAAGCATAGTTTATTCGTAACACGCTTCCGCTTGGATGAAGTACGTAGTGGTACATAAGGTACTAAAATACAGTACCTAAGTACCAACGACTTCATACAGTTACTCATCAAACTATCCTCTATATCACTATCAATGTTGTCTTGATTGTGCAAATTATCAAAGCTATATAGTTGAAGGTTTTAACACCTTTATCCTTATCAATAATAAATATACTTTCTTATATGGAGGAAATAAAATTGGCGATCATCTATAGTGAACAGGATAAAGTCTTTCTATTACATACGAATAATTCATCATATCATATTAAAATTGGACCATATCAAACCTTATTGCATCTTTACTATGGAAAGAAGGTAGAAGATAACCTGGACTACCTGGTGCAGACGAAGGACCGAAGCTTTTGCGGGAATCCAAACGAAGCCGGGAGAGACAGAACCTTTTCCATGGACACACAGCTCCAGGAATATTCTACCTTTGGTATGGGAGATTTTCGGATCTCCTGCCTGGATGTCATTAATCCGGATGGCAGCTGTGCAGTAGACTTAAGATATAAGTACCATAAAGTTATGGAGGGAAAATATAAACTGGAGAACCTGCCCGCCGTATATCAAACAGATTCTGTGATAATGCAGACGCTAATAATTACCTGTGTTGATCCGGTGTCAGCGGTAGAGGTTGATCTATATTATGGTGTAATCGAGGAATTTGATGTTATAACAAGAGCCGCGAAAATAAGGAATGGTGGAAAGCAAGCAATTGATTTGACGAAAGCGATGTCCTCCTGTCTGGAATTCCCGAACAATCACTTTGACTTAATTCATTTCTACGGAAAGCATGCGATGGAGCGAGAGATGGAGAGAGTTCAAGTCGGTCGAGCGAAGCTATCGGTGGAAAGTATGCGTGGAACGAGTGGGCACCAACATAATCCATTTATCATATTAGCCGATCAAAATGCAACGGAGACTATGGGGGAATGCTATGGCTTCTCATTATTATACAGTGGCAATTTTCAAGCTCAGATCGAGGTGGATCAAATTGGTCAGACAAGAATTGTTATGGGGATACATCCGGGATTCTTTCGTTATGAGCTAAAGCCCGGAGAGGAATTTTGCACGCCGGAAGTAGTTATGTGCTATTCCTCGGAGGGTTTGAAGAAGTTATCGCATCATTATCATAAGCTTTATCGGAAGCATCTTTGCAGAGGCAGGTATAAAGATGCTCGCCGACCGATATTGATCAATAATTGGGAAGCTACCTATTTTGATTTTAATACGGATAAGTTGGTTCAAATAGCCAAATCCGCAGCAGAGTTAGGAATCGAAATGCTGGTCATGGATGATGGTTGGTTTGGGAAAAGAGAGGACGATTACTCAAGTCTCGGTGATTGGGTGCCAAATACCACGAAGCTGGGAAGCTCTCTTGGAGAGCTTTGTGACAGGGTAAATGCCGAAGGTATGAAGTTCGGTATGTGGTTCGAACCGGAGATGGTAAATGAAGACAGTGATTTATATCGAAATCATCCGGATTGGTGTCTGCGAATTCCGAACAGGCCGATCACCAGATGCCGATATCAGCTTGTTTTGGATTTGTCAAGAGAGGATGTCAGAGAATATATCTATGATTCTATCTCAGCAATCTTAAATAGCGCCAATATTGAATACATAAAATGGGATTTCAATCGAAGCATTGCGGAGGTATGGTCATCCTTGAAGGATGAGAAGCATCAGGGACAGGTATTTCACGATTATATCCTGGGCCTATACGGGCTGTTGGAGCGACTGATTAATGATTATCCGTATGTTTTGTTCGAAGGCTGCTCCAGTGGCGGAGGACGCTATGATGCAGGTATGCTGTATTATGTTCCACAAATCTGGTGTTCGGATAATACGGATTCCATCGAACGATTAAAGATTCAATATGGAACCTCCTTTGGATATCCCATTAGTACCGTCGGAAGCCATGTATCTGCAGTTCCGAATCATCAGACCGGTAGAATAACTCCGTTTCATACCCGTGGTGTGGTAGCAATGGCAGGAACCTTTGGATATGAGTTGGATGTCAGTAAGTTATCAATGGAGGAAAAAGAGCAGGTTAAGCTTCAGGTCGAGCTCTATAAGCGCAATTACGAAATTATTAATTATGGAGATTATTATCGCCTAACCAATCCGTATGAAAATAATGAATTCACTGCTTGGCAGATGGTTTCGGAGGATAAGAGACAAAGTCTTCTGAGTGTGGTGTTTCATCAAAGTCATGCCAACGCAAACTTTCAAATGGTATTATTAATGGGCTTAGAGGAAAAAGCCTCCTATCAAGTGAACGGAGATAAAATATACACTGGAGAAGCATTAATGAATGCCGGCTTTGTTCTTCCGATTCCCTGGGGTGACTATCAGGCATTTCAGTATGAATTAAAAATGCTTTCATAATACGATCAATCTAGATCACGGAAGCTCCGGGAATATCGACGCCCTGACTTTGACAGAATTGTTATAAACTAATTGAAGAAATAATAAATAACAAAGGAAGCTAAACGAAACGATAAATCAACTAATTACTATGAAACAATGAGGCAAGCCCATGTTAGTAAGGGATTGCCTCATTTCATAATTCATGACAATAGAATGTTCGCGAAGCGTGCTTTCTATCGTTATAACAAAGAATGTTTGCTGGTATTTTTCTTAAGTCTGTATCGAGGATGTTTTTGAAGTAATGACAAGATTCTCCGTTGAATTTCGGAAGTTACTGGGGTTTACTCCAAAGATTTTCTTAAAGCACTTTGAAAAATTCAAGGCATCATCATAACCCACCTGTAAGGCAATTTCATTAATCGGAAGATTGGTATTTTTTAAGAGAGTGCTGGCCTGATTCATACGATAATTCAGGATGTATTCCTGAGGGGAGATTTTCAGGACACTTTTAAAGCAGTTCGTTAAGTAGGAACGATTAATGCCGATGTAATCCGCTATGCCTTGAACTTTAATGTTCTTATAATAATTATGTTCTATATATTCCAGGGTATGCTCCACATATACTTGATAAGAATAATCATGTACTTCATCAACAATTACCTGGTTTTGCCTATCCTGTATTAAGGCTGAAATAAATAGATATAAAAAGCCCTCTCTGGCAAGATCGTTTCCAAAGGTCAACTGACTTGAATTCAACATGCCATTGATATAATTCACAAAAGGTTCTGTATTTTCAATGTTTACAACAAGATTCTCAGGGGAAAATTGTGCTTGTTTTAGAGAAGCTTCCGCTTTAATACCATTGAAGCCGATCCAGATATAGGTCCATGGATCCTCCTTACAGGCTTCATAATAGGTAGTAACACCGGGGTAAATCAGGAAAGCCATGTTCGGACCTATTTCATAAGTTTTATTTCCCACCTTATAGAATCCTTTACCGCTAAGTACAATATGAATTAAATATTCTGTTCTTACCTGTGGACCGTAGAAATGACCGGATGAACAATTTTCTAAACCACAATAGCATAAATATAAATCCATAGATCCTTTTTTAAGATATTCCAGACATTTATAGCGAGCTGAGTTGGTGTATTGTACATCTGTAAACATTTTAACTTTTCCTTTCTGCCAATTATATATAAATGCTACCATAATTGTTATTTCATGTCCACAAATTAGTGATATTTATCCGGTTAAGGCTTCCATTGTTTGATAAATAACTCACTGGCTTTATTTCAGTGATTGATGTCATAACTACTCTCGGAGAACAATATAATGAATTAGATGAAACAAGCATTTTCAAGTGTCTAATTCGAGAGGAGGTACAAGGTGGACAAAAAGGTGGAGGATAAGATGGTACAGCAGATTGAGCAAAACCTACATAATCATATTGATGAGAATCTGTTCTTAACAGGACGTATTTATGATAAGGATAAGCTGCAAAAGAAGGGGCAGAATATGGGGACACAGAAAGCATTGCCGGATAATAAGGAAACCTCTGCTCAGAATCCGTTGGTATCCTTAGATTATTATAATCCCGCAATTCCGGTATCCAGAGCGGAATATATCAGACAGGCAAGAGAATCCTGCTTAAGGCAGTTAAGCACGATGCAAAGTACTGCCAAAGCATATGACAGCTATTACCTTGATAGTGCACTGCAAAATGCGGAAGTGGAGCAGAATAAAAAGGCAAGACCATATCATCCGCTTCAGGATGGAATGTCAGAGAACATCGAAGAGGATTCCCTTAAGGAGATCGCAGCCTTTCGGTTCTTGATTATTCGAACGGTATGTGCGTTTGTTATATTCCTCAGTATTTTTTTGATTGATCGATTTGACTTTAAAATCGGTGAATTTACCTCGTCAAAGATTCAGAGCTACGTATCCGGAAATGACAGTATGAAGCAGCTTGAGGAATATGTGATTACGCTATTGAAAGAATAAGTTCATTGTAATTTTATTTCATTTCAGTTATAATAACGGATAGTAAATGGACGGTACTATCCGTGTTTGAGATGAAAGGATTTAATAATGAGAAAATTAGCGTTATCCGATGAGATATTATTAACCATAGAGAAGCCAGCCAGATATATCGGGGGTGAAGTTAATATGACAGTGAAGGACCCACGAGCAGTGGATGTCCGTTTTTGTATGTGCTTTCCCGATGTATATGAGATAGGCATGTCACATCTAGGAATACAGATTCTGTATGATATGTTTAATCGTCGTGAGGATACCTACTGCGAGAGAGTATATTCTCCATGGGTGGATATGGACAAGCTGATGAGAGAGCGTAATATTCCTCTCTTTGCACTGGAGAGTCAGGATCCGGTGAAAGAATTCGACTTCCTTGGTATCACATTACAATATGAGATGTGTTATACCAATATTCTTCAGATTCTTGAGTTGTCCGGGATACCTATCTATGCCAAGGATCGTACCGAGGAGCATCCTCTTGTGATCGGCGGTGGCCCTTGCAGCTATAATCCTGAGCCCATTGCAGACTTTTTTGACTTCTTCTATATCGGAGAGGGAGAGACTGCTTATAATGAGATCATCGATTCCTATAAGGAATACAAGAAAGCCGGAAAATCCAGAAAAGAATATTTAGAACGTGTGGCACAGATCGAAGGAATGTATGTGCCCGCTTTTTATGATGTAAAATATAAGGAAGACGGCACGATTGAAAGCTTTACCCCGAATAATGAACATGCTCCAAGCACAGTGAAGAAGCAGGTGGAAATGAACCTCAGTGATACCTATTATCCACTAAACCCTTTAGTTCCGTTTATCAAGGCGACACAGGACAGAGTGGTGCTTGAGATACAGAGAGGCTGTATTCGTGGCTGCCGTTTCTGTCAGGCAGGTATGATTTACCGTCCGACCAGGGAGAGAAGCATTGAATACTTAAAGAAATGTGCTTATGATATGCTGTCATCCACAGGGCATGAGGAAATATCCTTAAGTTCCTTAAGCTCAAGTGATTATTCCTGTCTGCAGGAATTGGTATATTTTCTGATTGAAGAATTTGGTACCAAGGGAGTGAATATATCTCTGCCGTCCCTTAGAATCGATGCTTTTGCACTGGATGTCATGAGTAAGGTACAGGACATTCGTAAGAGTAGTCTGACCTTCGCTCCGGAAGCCGGAACGCAGAGACTGCGAGATGTTATTAATAAGGGATTGACCGAGGAAGCTATACTTGGTGGTGCTATGAAGGCCTTCCAGAGCGGATGGAATAAAGTAAAGCTGTATTTTATGCTGGGTCTTCCTACGGAGACAGAAGAGGACGTAGAAGGAATTGCGATTCTTTCTGACCGAATCGCCAGAGAGTATTATACCATTCCGAAGGATCAGAGAAATGGTAAGGTTAGTATAACCTCCAGTACTTCTTTCTTTGTACCGAAGCCCTTTACGCCCTTCCAGTGGTCCAGAATGATTACCGGGTCGGAATATGTAGATAAGCAGCGCTTCTTAAAGAGCAAGATGAAGGAGCAGCTGAACTTTAAGAGTATCAAATACAATTGGCACGAAGCAGAGGTAACCGAGTTAGAAGGAGTCTTTGCCAGAGGTGACCGTAGAGTCAGCAGAGCGATCTATGATGCTTATAAGGCCGGCTGTCTCTATGATTCCTGGTCTGAGTTCTTTAACTATGATAAATGGATGATAGCCCTTGAAGAGAATGGTATCGACATGTCATTCTACAACAGTAGAGAACGTGATGAGCAGGAAATATTCCCTTGGGACTTCATTGATGTTGGTGTGACCAAGGCGTTCCTGCTGCGTGAATATAGGAGAGCCAAGGCAGAAAAGGTAACCCCGAATTGTAAGCAAGCCTGTGCAAACTGCGGCGCTAAGGAGTTTGGCGGCGGAGTATGTTTTGAAGAAGGTCTGGTTATCGCAGATATGGAGGAGGTTACCGATGAAAGCAAGAATTAAATTTCAAAAATATGGTGCGATGAAGTTTGTTGGACATCTGGATGTAATGCGTTATTTTCAGAAGCTGTTTCGTCGCGCGAACATTGATAGTGAATACAGTAAGGGGTTCAGTCCTCATCAGATTATGTCCTTCGCGGCACCCCTGGGTGTCGGCTTAACCAGTGACGGCGAATATCTGGATGTTCAGCTATTATCCGCAGATGCGCCGGAGGTTATGATAGAACGAATGAATGCTGTGATTACAGAGGGTTTTCGTATCATCGGGTACCACCCGCTTAAGGATAATGAGCTGAATGTCAAGATTATAACAGCGATGTCCTTGGTATCCTCAGCCGATTATCTGGTACAATTAAGAGATGGCTACGATCTCGGCTCCGAAATAACCGATCAAGAGAGCTTTGCTAAGGCTTTTACTGCTTTTCTGAATTCCTCCGAGATTGTTATCGGCAAGAAGACAAAGAAAAGTGAGAAAGAAGTAGATATCAAGCCGATGATTACTCTGGCTGCCTTTAGCAAAGAGGATTATGAGGACAAGCGCATCGAGACGCTTGAGGAGCATCTTAGAGAAGCAGCACAAGCTTCAATGAATAGGACCGAAAGTGTTGCAGATCGCTATGAGAATGGAATTAAGGTATATCTGCAGGTGGATACGGGAAGCGCTTCGAATCTGAAGCCGGAGCTTGTTATGGAGGCATTCTGTGAGTATCTTGATATAGAGTATAACAAATTCGCCTGGCAGTCACACCGAATCGAAGTGTATACCAGAAATACGGAGACCGGAAAGCTGGCTGCACTGGATCAGGTAGAACGATAATATAGGAATGTAGTAGTATTCAAGATATGAAAATATAATTACGTCAATTTGCACATTCAGATTTATAATAACATGATGCAGAACATAATTCATTCGCAACACGCTTTCGCTTGAACGAATTACGTAGTGACGAAATTCATACAGTTGCTCAATGAACTATATTCTGCATCATGTAACTGAGGTTAGATTTGCAAATTGACGATTATAAGTTACTCATTATTTAAATAATTAAACATTCCAATATAGAGGGAGGACAGAAATGGAGAACAAGCTTGTTATAACTAAAAAAGATAATGTGATTATTTCTGCTTCCTTTGAAGGTAAGGACATGGTTCAGGTTTCTTTAAATACTTCTGAGGAAGACGGTATCCTGGGTAATATCTATCTGGGCAAGGTTAAGAATATCGTTAAAAATATTAATGCAGCCTTTGTGGAGATCGCCGATGGAAGGATGTGCTATTATTCCATGGGTGAGAACCGCTATCCCATCCAGGCATCCGCTCAGGAATATCGATCAGAGGAAGTCAAGCTCAACGAAGTAAAGCTTAAGATTGGCGATGAGATAATCGTGCAGGTGGTGAAAGAGGACGTAAAGACGAAGGCACCGGTTGTCAGCGGAAATCTGAATTTTACCGGAAAGTTTGTTGCCTTAACATATGGAAAACCGGCTGTTGGTGTGTCATCCAAAATTGTGGAGGAGAAAGAACGCAAAAGACTGAAGGCAATCGCGATGAGCTATATGCATAAGGAGTACGGCTTTATCATCCGTACGAATGCAGCGAATGTACCGGAGGATAAGATTGTCGGTGAGATCAGGAAGCTGATTGAAGCCTACGAAAATATCAGAAGGTTTGGAGTTCACAAAAGCTGTTTCTCCTTGTTGTTTCGGACTCCGCCGAACTATATTTGTGATATCAGGGACAGCTATACCGATAATGTAAATGAATTTATTACGGACAATGAAGAGCTGTATCATAATATGAAGGAATTCCTTGAGATTTATCAGCCTGAGGATTTGAATAAACTACGTTATTATCAGGACCCAGTATTTAGCCTTGCCAGCCTCTATGGACTGAACGACAAGCTGGAGGAGGCAGTACGTCCTATGGTTTGGCTCAGGTCCGGTGGAACGCTGGTAATACAACCGACCGAAGCCTTAACCGTAATTGATGTGAACACCGGGAAAGCAGTTGCCGGTAAGAAGCAGGTACAGGAGACCTTCCTGAAGGTGAACCGCGAAGCAGCAAAGGAGATCGCAAAACAGATCAGACTTCGCAATCTATCGGGTATCATAATTATAGATTTTATTGACATGGAACTGAAGAAGGATAAGGAGCTGCTGATGGAGGAACTGGAGGAGTATCTGAAGAGGGATCCGGTTAAAACTACGCTTGTGGATATGACAGCACTCGGACTTGTTGAGGTTACCCGCAAAAAGGTCCGGAAACCATTGCACGAGCAGGTAGAAGAGGTGAGAAGACACTCATGATAAAGACGAATGTGATGCGGTTACTGGAACAAGCCGGTATACCATATCGAGCAATGGAGTATGAGGTGGATGAGAATAATCTTGGTGGTGAGCATGTAGCACAACTGATCGATATGCCCCCGGAGCAGGTCTTTAAGACTTTAGTAGCGAAGGGTGAGAAGAAGGGGATAGTCGTATTCTGTATTCCGGTGAATCTGGAATTGAACCTTAAGAAAGCTGCCTCCGTGATCGGTGATAAGAAGATCGAAATGCTACCGGTGAAGGATTTACTGAATACCACGGGTTATATCCGGGGAGGCTGTTCCCCGATCGGAATGAAGAAGCGGTTCCCTACTTATATGGATGAGACAGCGGTGCTTTATGATGAAATCACGGTAAGTGCGGGAGTGAGAGGCTGTCAGCTTTGCATTCCCAGAGATGCATTGATAGAGTACATTGGAGCAAGCCTTTGTGATATTGCAGAATAATGGGATTACAACTACATTTGTTAGGATAGATTACTGAGGAGAAATTGCTTTAAATACTGCATTTGAATGAATTATCTTAATGAACAGGAAAGCTGGTGGTTATTTTTTTGTATAACTGCTTGTTTTTTATTACAAAATTTTATAACATATTTTCAAGAATTGTAAAATGATGTATACTGTACAGATATGATACAATATTAAATAAAGGTATGAGGAACACACATGAAATCGAATCGTAGCTCACGATGGAAATTCTTAATTATGTACTTCCTCTTCTTATTTTTCATTACAGGCTGTACCCGGAATAACAGTAATGAGTGTAAGATAAAGGAAGCTCCATCTTTAGAAAGTGCTGATGCAACTGAAGTAGATAGCAAAGAAATAAATCGAATCGACGATATTGATCGATTGGATCAAGTTATTTCGATCGAGGAGATAAAGCTAAGTGCACATTACTATGAATCATATCGGTCTAGTGCAGAATTTTTAGGTTTACCCGAAGCCAATGATGATAAATTGAATTATAAATTAAGGTACAAAAGTGGTGAATATGAGGTGGTTGGTTATATATCAGCACCAGCCGATTATCTGGAGAATGATTACCCGGTCCTCATTTATAATCGTGGTGGTAATGGTAACCTGGGGAGGTTACTCCTGACCAGCTTTGTCTATACGCGCATATGGGTTATATCGTAATAGCGACTCAGTATAGAGATAATGATGGAGGAACAGGGAAAGACGAATATGGAGGCGCTGATGTATTAGATGTAATCAGTCTGATTGACGTTGCAGAGCTGTTACCCTTTGGGAATGGAAAGTTGTATATGCTCGGCGCTTCACGAGGTGGTCTTGAAACCTATTGTGTACTCAAGGAGGAATATCTTGCAGGAAAGGACAGGATATCGGCAGCGGTGGTTGCATACGGTGTATCTGACCTCGTAAAACTATATCATTTTCGTGATCAGGGGATGAAGGATGTATTGGTAAAATATATTGGTGGAAGCCCGGAACAGGTACCGGAGGAATATGAGAAACGATCAGCGGTTTATTGGCCGGAATTAATCAATACACCATTGTTAATCTGCCATGGTAAGACGGATGAGCGTGCTCCTGTCGAACAAGCTGAGATCATGTATGATCTGCTGAAGCAACAGGATAAAGAGGTTGAACTTGTACTTCATGAGAAAGGACATGGCTTAACACCGGAAAGTTTTCGTTATGCGTTTGAGTGGCTTGGTGAACATTAGATAATTTTGATAGGAGTTAGCTGGCTGATACGTGGCGTATTGGCTGGCTTTTGTTATTTGTATCTCTTTATTTTAACGCTTATGATGTATGTTATAATTACATTAAATATGGGGAATCATTACTTGCTTAAAATGAAATTATTAAGTATTTCTATGGAATTATCCATACAGTTTCTATGGAATTATCCATACAGTTTAAATTGACGAAATATAAGTATCAATCTATAATAAATAATATATGATATTGTGTCGAAATATTTAAAAAAGTTAAAATTTTAGGAGAAGACAATGAGATTATTCAAAAATTTAAAATTAGCTTCTAAACTCTCAGTAGGATTCGGAACAGTGATAATAATTCTTATTTGTACAGTTATTATTGATTATCTTGCTTTATTGAATTCTAGCCATAATTTTACTTATTATAGTGAAATTACTTATACCGATACTCTTGCGGGTAATGTGCAAACTAATCTTCTTGACAGTCGTATAGCCTTTAAGAATTATATGCAAACAGGAGAAAGTAAATACAAAACGTCTTTTGAAGAATCTTTCTCGATGATGGAACTTAACATTTCCGAACTTGAAAATATAATAAATGACAAAGAACTACAACGGAAATTAAGTTTTATTTTAGAATATAAATATATGTATAAAGAATTCTTTGAAAATGTTTTTATATTAAAAGAGAGACAAAATGACATATATAATGATATTCTCAATATAAAGGGACCTGAGTTAGAGAAAAATATAGTATTCCTATTGGACACCTCCTATGAAAACGATTATGAAGAACTTCATTATGGAGCTTCAATGGCAATACAGAGTCTGTTAGGTGCTAGACTTTACATTTTAAAATATCTACAGAGTCATGATACAGAGGAAATTCAAGTTGCAGGAACGAAACTTACTGAGTTAGACAAATGGTTAAATTATTGTATGGAAGCGACTGATGACTCTAGCCTAAAACAAGTCCTAAATACGATTATTGAAGATAAAGAAACTTACTCAAATAGTGTTGTGGATATTACTTTAGTTATTAAAGAAAGCGATAATATTATTAATCAAATGGATGAGATTGGTCCAAAGATTACCTCTGAAGCGGAAGAAATTCAGTTATCCATAATAGATGAGCAAGACAAACTGAATAATGTTGTTGAAAAAAGTAATCAAGAAACTATCATCAGTATGTTTGTTTTAACACTTTTTAGTTTGTTCTTTTCAATACTTGTTACCATTTTATTGGTCCGCTTTGTTATTAGACCAGTAAAAATAGTTACGAATACCTTTAAAGAAATAGCAGAAGGGAAACCGGATTTTGAGGTTAGATTAAACGCGGATTCTACTGATGAAATAGGAGATATGGCAAAGTATTTCAATATGTTCATGGTAAAACTGCAAACAATTGTAACCAATGATAAAAACCATAGCTGGCTGAAAACTGGGCAGGCTGAGTTAAATGAGAATATAAGGACTGAACAGAATATTCACACATTGTCAACTAGTATAATATCCTTTGTAGCAAAATATGTAAA
Organism: Bacillota bacterium; assembly: GCA_023421075.1. Classification (GTDB taxonomy): domain Bacteria; phylum Bacillota; class Clostridia; order Lachnospirales; family Lachnospiraceae; genus Mobilitalea. Next base: position 5,784 of record JAEZUM010000075.1, on the reverse strand, counting down.
TGCGCAGATAGGATCTATGTATATAAAGACTGAGAAAGATATTTTTATATTGGTTGGTAGCTACGCTTATAAGAGGGTTGAGAATTTAACCGATTCAGTAAGAAGGGGAGAAGGGCTAATTGGCCAGGCTGTATTGGAAAAAAAATCTATTTTAATATCAAATGTACCGGATGATTATATTAAAATATCTTCCGGGATTGGCGATGCTGTGCCGAAAAACCTTATGATCGTTCCCTGTATTTTAAATGGAGAAGTTAAATGCCTTATAGAATTAGGTTCATTCAACGTGTTCAGTGATTTACAATTGGAATTTGTTGAGAATATCAGTGAAGGCATTGCTATCAGTATACAATCGGTCGAATCACGACTAAAAATGAAGGAACTTCTTGATAAGACGCTTGAACAAACGGAGGAATTGCAGGTTCAACAGGAAGAATTAAGACAAAGCAATGAGGAACTTATAGAGCAAACGAAAGCTTTAAGAGATTCAGAGGCACGTCTACAGGTGCAGCAAGAAGAATTGAGGCAAAGCAATGAAGAACTTGAGGAACAAACCAGAGCACTAAAGGAATCTGAAGTTCGAATGCAGCATCAACAAGAGGAATTAGTGGCAATTAACGAAGAACTAGAGGAAAAGACGAAAAGCTTAGAATTACAAAAAAATGAAATTTTACATGCACGGAATGAGCTAGAGGATAAGGCAAAAGATCTTGAAGCTGCAAGTAAATATAAGTCAGAATTTCTTGCAAATATGTCTCATGAGCTAAGAACTCCCTTAAACAGTATCTTAGTTTTATCTCAAATACTTGCAGAAAAAAAGGATAATACGCCTTTATCGGAGAAACAGCTTCAATTTGCGCAGACAATCCATTCGTCTGGATCAGATTTGCTAAAATTGATTAATGACATATTAGACTTGTCAAAAGTAGAAGCAGGAAAATTAGAGTTTGTTTTTGAAGAGTGGAACATAGAGGAGCTTGTACAATATGTTGAGAGGTCCTTTCGGCCGATTGCTGTTCAAAAAGGACTGGATTTTATCGTTAACATTGAAGAGGAGTTACCTAGAAATATCGTTACCGACTCACTAAGGGTTCAACAGATCATTAATAACTTATTATCCAATGCGTTTAAGTTCACCTCCCAAGGTACCGTTACCTTTACCGCTGGTAGTTCAATCAATCAAGAAGATAAAGCTTTGAATGTAGATAGAAAGGAAATGCTTCGGATTACAATCGCAGATACAGGAATCGGTATACCAAAGGACAAGCAAAATATTATTTTTGATGCGTTTAAACAGTACGACGGTACAACTAGTAGAAAGTATGGAGGAACAGGCCTTGGTTTGTCCATATCCAAGGAGTTGGCAATCAATCTTGGCGGCAATATAGAGCTGCAAAGTGAACCTGATAAAGGTAGTACTTTTACCTTGTATTTACCAATCAATCATACGATTGAAAGCCCTTTGGAGAATAAACATGAAAATAAGAAAGAGAGCAGCAAGATATATCAAGTAGAACCAACCAAAGATTTAGGGGTTGAAAGCAAAATATTAAAAAATGTACAAGATGATCGCAATGATATTCAGCCAAAGGATAAGCATATAATCATTATTGAGGATGATTATAATTTTTCACAAATTTTAATGAATTTGGCACAAGAAAAAGGATATAAATGTATCTTGGCAGAGAGTGGAAACTCTGGATTGGAACTGACAAAGAAGTATAAGCCTGATGCAGTGTTATTGGATATTGGTCTTCCGGACATGAATGGTTGGAAGGTTATAGAGCTGCTGAAAATGGATGCAGATACGAAAAAAATCCCTGTACATGTCATATCAGGGGACGCGTTACAAAATTCGATTGAAGATTTGGATGGTATAGTAAGTTATTTACAAAAGCCTGTGAGTTTAGAGAACTTGGATAGGGCTTTTAATAAAATTGCGTCTATGAGTTCTAAACCATTTAGAAGATTACTGGTCGTAGATGAAAACAAGGAGCAAATAGAAGAAATAATTCAGTTTATCGGAAATAAAGATATTCAGATAATTACTTCAGATAATGGTACAGATGCTTTAAGAGTACTTAAGAAGGAACAGATTGATTGCATGATACTGGATCTTAATCTTAAAGATATTTCAGGTTTTGAACTTTTAAAAATACTCAGAGCTGAAAATGTTGATGACCTACCCATTATCATACATACAGCAAAAGTCTTAACACCGGATGATGAAATTGAGCTAAGAAAGTACTCAGAAAGTATAATTGTTAAAGGTTCGAGATCGATAGAACGACTGATTGCAGAGGCCACTTTATTTTTGCATGATTTGGATTCTAAGATCGAACAAACGAAAATCAAAGCAATTAAATCAGAACAGGAAAAGGAAGATTCACTTAAAAACAAAAAAATATTAGTAGTAGACGATGATATGAGAAATGTGTTTGCTCTATCAAGTGTACTTGAAGACAAAGGTATGAGGGTTGTTGTGGGACGAAACGGAAAAGAGGGAATTGAAAAGCTTAATTCATATCCTGATATAGACCTCATTCTAATGGATATTATGATGCCGGAAATGGATGGGTACACTGCGATGATGGAAATTCGCAAGAATGAAAAGTATCGAAAAATTCCTATAATTGCTCTAACAGCTAAAGCGATGAAGGATGATAAACAAAAATGTATTGAGGCTGGAGCTAGTGACTATTTAACAAAACCACTAGATACTGACAAACTTACATCTCTGTTAAGGGTATGGTTATATAAATGAATAATGAAAATGAACAGATAAAAGAGAATGAAGATATAGAAATCGCATTGTTACTGGAAGCCATATATCTTAAATATGGGTATGATTTCAGGGGGTATTCCAATGCACACATGAAGCGAAGAATCCTAAGAAGGATGAATCTTTCTGATATTTGCAGCATTACAGATATGCAATATAAGATTTTGTATGATAATGAGTTTTTTAAAACATTATTATCGGATTTTTCGATTAATGTAACCGAAATGTTCCGTGACCCACATTTTTATAAGGCATTTAGAAAGGAATTAGTGCCTATTTTAAAAACTTACCCATTTATTAAGATATGGCATGCAGGCTGTTCCACTGGTGAGGAAGTGTACTCGATGGCAATTTTACTAAAGGAAGAAGGATTGTATGAACGGACTCAGATATATGCTACCGATTTTAATGAAATAGTTTTGAATAAAGCGAGAGAAGGGATCTATCCGATTGACTCCATCAAGGACTACACTTACAACTACCAACAGGGTGGAGGAAAGGCTTCATTTTCTGACTATTATATAGCAAAATATGATTCTGTGATTCTTGAACAGTCACTGAAAGAAAGAATTGTATTTGCTGGGCACAACTTGGTTACGGATGGTGTCTTTGGAGAAATGAATGTAATTTTATGTCGTAATGTCTTGATTTATTTTAGCAGGGAACTTCAAAACAGAGTAATCAAATTGTTTTTAGATAGTCTGTGCTCCGGGTGCTTTCTCTGTTTAGGCTCCAAGGAGAGTGTAATTAATTCCTTACATGCCGATCGTTTTAAACCGTTTATAGAGAATGAAAAAATCTATCAAAAATCATTTGAAGTTTGAAGGTATTATATGATAAAGAATAGTAAGAAAAGTAATTATAGTGCAGTTGTTATAGGGGCATCAACTGGTGGAATGGAAGCAATAAGTATAATATTATCTGCGATGCCTCCTCTTTTTGCAGCACCTATTATCATAGGACAACATGTCGGTCCGAAATCGGATAATTATATTGTTAAATACTTTAATGGATTATGCAAAATAGCAGTAAAAGAAGCGGATGAAAAAGAAAGGGTAGTGCCAGGTAATGTATATGTGGCTCCGCCTAATTATCACCTGCTAGTAGAGAAAGATGGAACATTATCACTTACGGTTGATGAAAAAGTTAATTACGCAAGACCTTCTATTGATATTCTATTTGAGACAGCTGCAGATTCATTCAAATCAAGCCTTATTGGAGTGATTTTAACAGGAGCAAACAGAGATGGCAGTTTAGGTTTGAAAAGGATAAAGGAGTATGGTGGAATTGCAATTGTACAAGAACCCAAGACAGCATTGGCAGATACAATGCCAAAAGCAGCAATAGATATTACAAATGTCGATTATATATTATCAGTTGAAAATATAGCAAAAAAATTAGTTGAAATGGTAGGAGTGTTAAAATGATCCTTAAAGATAAGACAAACATATTGATAGTTGACGATAGACCAGAAAACCTTCTTGTATTGGAAAGTCTTCTAGATAACATTAATTGCTCTATTCTAAAGGCGACATCTGGTAACGAAGCATTAAGTTTAATGCTTGATCATGAGATTGCTCTTGTACTTTTAGATGTGCAAATGCCAGATATGGATGGTTTTGAGGTAGCGGAATTAATGAGAGGTAGTGAGAAAACACGATATATACCGATTATATTTGTAACAGCTATTAGTAAAGAGCAAAAGTGCATATTCAAAGGGTATGAGGTAGGTGCTGTAGACTATCTATTTAAGCCAATTGAACCAATAATTTTACAGAGTAAAGTTAGAGTATTTTTAGAATTACATAATCAAAAATTTGTTATAAAAGAACAAGCCGAATTACTCGAAATGAAGGTTAATGAACTAATAGAACTTAAGGAAGATAATAATAGACTGGAATATTTGTCAGTATGTGATGGACTTACAGGGATATCAAACAGAAGGAACTTTGATCAGTATATGGAAAAAAGTTGGAAGAATGCTATGCGTACAGGTAAACCGATCTCTCTTATCATGGCAGATATCGATTTTTTTAAAGCTTATAATGATAATTATGGTCACTTACAGGGTGATGAGTGCCTTAAAACGGTTGCAAGAACAATATCATACAATGTAAAGAGACCGAACGATTTAGTTGCCAGATATGGTGGAGAGGAATTTGCAGTTATTTTACCGGACATTGAAAGTGATGGGGCAATGGTGGTTGCAGAAGAGATCCGTAAATCGGTTATCAATTCTTCACTAAAACATGAATATTCTAAAGTATCAGACTTTGTTACATTAAGTTTAGGAGTTACTACGATAACTCCTAATCAAACAAACACGATTACTTCTTTTATTAATGCAGCTGACAAGGCTCTATATAGTGCGAAAGAAGGCGGACGTAATAAAACAGTATTAAATTCATAAAAGTACTTAAGTAAAAAGCGATAACCGATATTATATCTTAGCTTCTGAATCCGACAATGATTTTTGTTATGATAGAAGTTATGTAACAAGATTGAGGATGTTTATACAATTTGTGAAACAATTATTTAAACATCCCCTTGATAAAATAATGCATTCTATCGTATTTTCTTTTTAGCTGCTAGCACTCTTATAATGTTTTAGTCCGAAGCTCCAGAACCATAATGTGAAGACGGTGAACAATACTACAATAAAACAGCCGTAGATCAGCTCCGGAAAGGTCAGCTTACCGGCAATCAGTTCTGTAGGATAAGTAGCCATAATTCCATAGGGCACAAAGAAATAGAAGATAACCTTGTACACACCCTTAAACAGAGTACCCGGAACCTTCAAGCACAGCTCCAGAACCGTATCCCCCATTCGTGCAATATTATTTGCCGAGATCGTGAAGAAGGGAATGGTTCGGACCAGCATCTGAAGATCATACCATAGCAGAGTCATCAGTAGAACAAAGATAAAATATGCGGCAAAGCGGGTGAAGGTAACTTCAATTGCAAGCTGTTTCACTCCGTATAAAATCAGAACGATACTAGCC
>JAEZUM010000090.1 GCA_023421075.1 Bacillota bacterium | reverse complement strand
CCCTGGGGTTCTTAATTCCGAGAACGTTCTCCATATAAATGGAACCCATCTTAGCAAACTGAACCAGATGAGAGGATCTGGCATCCACATTTGCACCGCAGTCAATCAATAGTGAAACGCCGTTCATCGTAGGGATCAAGGGAGCTAACGGAGGTCTTTCTACACCAGCGATTCGTCCGACAATCAACTGACCACCTGCTAGAACTGCTCCAGTACTTCCAGCGGAAACAAAAGCATCCGCTTCTTTGTTCTTAACCATCGTTAAGGCTACTACAATAGAGGAAGTTTTCTTCCGGCGGATCGCCAGCACCGGTGCTTCACAATTGGTGATAATCTCAGGTGCATGTTCGATTTGAAGACGCTCCTTATCGTAATCATATTCACTTAACCCTTTGCGAAGCGTATCTTCATCACCGGTTAATACAACCTTGATGTCATTTCTTTCTTGAACTGCTAGTACAGCTCCTTTGATAATCTCTCCGGGAGCGTTGTCTCCACCCATTGCATCGACTACAACCGTAATCATATTCTGCATAGTTCCTCCCATTCATCATTATAAAGACCGTAAAAAATAAGAGCCTAACGATCTGCCGATACCCTTACATACTTTTACTAATTCACAGTATTACGTTTCACGTAAAATTATTCTTTATAATGTGCTGTTAGTTTATCATCTTACAAAACATAGTATTTCCTATGGCGGTAAGCTAATCTATAAAACAATATACTCGATATTATACTAAAAATCAACCACATTTTAAATAAATATGCTCAATCCTATCAGTAATTCAATCGATCAATAAAGACTGAATTATTATACAAATGCATAGGCATAAAATGCAATGTAAAACCCCCGTATTTATACGGGGGTTCCATGATTCGTGATCGAATATTTATACATGTGATTATGTAATTAAGCTTTTTTGTAGAAGAAGGACTTGTAATTATGAAAGCCGATTTGCTGCGCCTGAATAATCTGTTCTGTACTACCCACAAATAATAACCCGTCTTTTTTTAATGCCTTATGAAAATCCGAATAGATTTTATTTTTTGCTTCATCCGTAAAGTAAATAAGAACATTACGACATACAATCAAATCACAATTAGGTGGATAGGACTCCCGGAGCAAATCATGCTGCTTAAACTCGACACAAGCCTTGATTTGATCTGAAATCTGATAGGTCCGATCATTTATCATAGTAAAATATTTCTGTACAAATTCCTCAGGTAATGCCTTTAAGCTTTTCACGTGGTAAATGCCCAACTGCGCTTTCGCCATAACGGTCTTATCAATATCGGTAGCCAATACTTTTATCTTGTTAAGCGGAAGGAATCTGGATAACAGCATAACCAAGGAATATGGTTCATCACCGGTCGAGCAGGCAGCGCTCCATATCTTTAAATCCTTACCAAAATGATCAATCAGGTAAGGGAATACTTCATTCTCAAGTAAAGCCCATTGTTCAGGGTTCCGATAAAATTCAGATACGTTAATGGTTATGTAATTAATAAATTCGTCAAAAGCGATCTTATCTGATTTTAACCTGATAATATAATCAGCGAAGGAGGTTATTCCATGCTTAGTGATTAAAGCTTCAATACGCCGTTTCATCTGGCGTTCCTTATAGGAATTCAAATCAATCTTTGTCATCTCATAAATGGATTGTTTAAAGTTTTCGTAACTACCCAGCAAGACAAATCTCCTTTTTCATTCGTTTGACATATTGTTAACTATGGAATTAGGAATACGCACTGCGTATTCCTAATTCTATTTTATACCTGTACAATTTTTAATAATAATTATTCTTCTGTTGCTTCAACCGGTGCTTCTGCTTCTCTCTCAGGAGCTTCCAACGCCTTAATGCTTAAGCTGATCTTCTTCTCTTCCTTGTTGAACTCAACAACCTTAGCGGTAATCTCTTGGCCGATCTTTAATGCATCTGCGGGTTTCTCCACATGTTCTCTGGAGATCTGTGATACATGAAGTAATGCATCAATACCAGGCTCTAATTCAACGAAAGCACCGAAATCAGTCATTCTTGCAACGGTTCCATTAACTACATTGCCAACAGCATATTTGGTTTCTGCATTAATCCAAGGATTAGCACCTTCAAATTTTAAGGATAGTGCAATCTTCTCACCCTGAATATCCTTAACGAAAGCCTTAACGGTAGCACCAACAGTGAATACCTTCTTCGGGTTCTCAACTCTTCCCCAGCTCATCTCTGAGATGTGAAGAAGTCCATCAGCTCCGCCGAGATCAATGAAAGCACCGAAATCAGTAATGTTCTTAACGGTTCCCTCTACGGTATCGCCAACCTTAATCTTCTCAAATAAATCTTTCTTTAAGGTCTCCTTCTTAGCTACGATTAACTGCTTGCGATCACCGATGATTCTTCTCTTCTTCGGGTTAAACTCAGTGATAACGAAATCAATCTTCTCACCTGCATACTTTGCAAGATCCTTCTCGTAAGAATCGGAGATCAGACTTGCAGGAATGAATACTCTGGCTTCATCAATAATAACGCTTAATCCACCGTTTAATACAGCTGCAACCTTAGCGGATAATACTTCATGGTTCTCAAACGCTTCTTCTAATCTCTTGTTACCCTTTTCTGCTGCTAATCTCTTATAGGTTAGGGCAACTTGTCCTTCACCATCATTTACTTTAAGGATCTTAGCCTGCATAACATCGCCTACATTTACAGCGGTTCTTAAATCCAAATTAGGTGTATTGGTATATTCGTTTCTTGTAATGATACCTTCGGACTTGTAGCCTATATTTAAGATGATCTCATCTTCTTTTACACCCAATACAATTCCTTCTACAACATCACCGTTGCTTATTTTAACTACCTTTTCTTCTTCCAATAATTGTTCGAAACTTTTTTCTGACATAGCGGTGTGAACCTCCTTGATAATATTGTTTGGGGTCGATGCCCCTGCTGTAATACCTACGTTTCGATAAGATTTAAACAAACTTAAATCCAGGTCTTCTAGTTTCTGTATATAGTAAGTATTTTCACATTCTTTTTTGCAAATTTCATATAGCTTTCTTGTATTCGAGCTTTGCTTTCCACCGATTACAATCATAGCATCCGATTGCTTTGCCAGCTGGTAGCTTTCTGTCTGCCGTTCCTCTGTAGCATTGCAAATCGTATTTAAAACAAATATATCATAACCCTTTTTTGATATAATTTCAACTAAATCTTGAAATTTCTTGTAATTAAATGTCGTCTGTGCAACGATGCATATGGGTAGGTTTGCGGGCAGTACAAAGTTCTCTGCTTCTTCTTCGCTTTCGATTACAGTGTATTCGGAGGAAGATGATAGGTGGAACTTATCAGTGCACCATCCTATAATACCTTCCACTTCCGGATGAGTACGATCCCCGATGATTATAATATGTTGTCCTTCTTTGCTCTTTTCCCTAACAACCTTATGTATTTTTTTGACATAAGGACAGGTAGCATCGATCAATTTATGTCCATGTGCGGACAGCTCTTTTTGCAAAGACTCCGAAACTCCGTGGGAGCGTATGATTATTGTTCCCACAGGCAGCGATTTTAATTCTTCCGGTGAATGAATGACGACAACACCTTTTTTATTTAAATCGGCCACTACTTCATCGTTATGAATGATCGGACCATAGG
>JAEZUM010000087.1 GCA_023421075.1 Bacillota bacterium | reverse complement strand
CAGGAGGAATTGCGATGGTAGAAGCAACGAGCTGTGGTGGTGTAGTTATATTCAGAGGAAAGATTTTATTACTGTATAAAAATTATAAGAATAAATATGAAGGGTGGGTGCTACCGAAAGGAACCGTAGAAGAGGGAGAAGAATATAAAGAAACTGCAATTCGTGAGGTATTGGAGGAAGCGGGGACGAATGCTTCCATTATAAAATACATCGGGAAGAGCCAATATTCTTTCAGCACGCCACAAAATACAGTATTAAAGGATGTTCATTGGTATTTAATGATGTCTGATAGCTATTACAGCAAACCACAAAGAGAAGAGTTTTTTATGGACTCCGGGTATTACAAGTTCCATGAAGCATATCATATGTTGAAATTCGCCAACGAAAAACAGATTTTAGAGCGGGCTTACAACGAATACATGGATCTTAAGAAGAGTAATTTATGGGGTAATAAGAAATATTTTTAACATCAATCTAACCAGGGACTGAATACATATCGGTATTCGGTCCTTTTTTGTCATATCCTTTTACAAAATGAATGGATAAGTCTATAAATGATCTATGATTTATATACATGATATGAATATTAGCCTGTTAAAAGGTAAATAATATTGCTGTCATAAATAATATAAATTTTTGGAGGATCAAAAATGGATAACAATTCAAGAAATTCAAGCAGAAATGACGCGAACAATACGAGCAGAAATAATGCGTCTAATAACAACAGCAGAAACGATGCTAACAACTCTAGCAGAAACGACGCTAACAACAACACCAGTAGAAACAACGCTTCAAATTCCAGCAGAAACGACGCTAATAACAGATAATGAATGAAACGGCCTTTTATTTTTATGAATGGAAACAAGGAGTAGCGTGAACGCTACTCCTTTTCCTATGTTATTATGAATAAGTATAATATGTGTTTCTAGCAAGGTGAATAGCATCACTCCTTTATTAATATATTATGCCATGCGGAGTAATTATGTATCATTTCATGCTTCTGTACCGTTTCTATCTAGCCTTGCTTATGTATGATTATTTTTACTATTATTATATGCATTCTAAAAAAAAGGTTACAGGTTTAAAATAAAAATTTTTAATTCTAATAAATTGTAGGTATGGATGCAATTCCATTACCTGATTAGACTGTATAAATATTTGTGAAACAGTTAAGAAACTACTTGACCAGATGGCGGGAAACGTGTATAGTAATAATAGATTGTAAACAATTAAATAGAAAGCAATGAGAAAGGGAGTTAAGTATGAGCCTATATGATTTTGAAGAAAAAACTTCAGTTTGGCAATCAAGCACCCGGAAGGAACGAAGAAACGGTGATAACATGTACGATATTATTATAGTTGGAGCGGGAACCGCTGGGTTATCGGCAGCGATTTATGGAGTAAGAGCAGGAAAAAGAGTACTGGTATTGGAAGCAAGCATGTATGGTGGACAGATTATCAACACTCCTGAAATTGAGAACTATCCCGGAATTAAGCATATATCAGGGTATGAATTTGCTACCAACTTATTCGAACAGGCGAAGGAGCTGGGGGCAGAAATTAAATTCGAGAAGGTGGTTGAAATCTCAACGGAGCAAGCATTCAAGACGGTTAATACAGACAAAGGGAATTATTCAACCAGAAGTATTATATTAGCGACAGGTGCAAAGAACAGACCTTTGGGATTAGAGAAGGAAAAGGAGTGGATCGGTCGCGGTATCTCTTATTGTGCGACCTGTGACGGAGCATTTTTCAGAGGGAAGGAGGTCGCAGTCAATGGAGGAGGAAATACTGCCTTAGAAGATGCCCTATTTCTGTCCTCCTATTGCAGTAAGGTATATTTGATTCATAGAAGAGATACCTTCCGCGGAGAAGATAAACTGTTACAGTCTCTGAAAGAGAAGGATAATGTGATTTTTGTCTTGAATTCTCAGATTCAGGAGCTCTTGGGTACGGATGGATTGGAAGGGATTAAGGTCAGCAATAAGAATACCAAAGAGGAACAGCAACTCAAGATCAGCGGCTTATTCATCGCAATCGGACAGATGCCTGAGAATATGATTTTTTCAAATGTTGTAGAGCTGGATGAAGGCGGATACATAAAGGCAGGAGAGAATTGTAAAACAAATATGGAAGGCATATTTGTTGCCGGGGATACCAGAACAAAAACGGTTAGGCAGTTGGCCACAGCAGCCTCTGACGGCGCAATCGCAGCCTTGGCCGCCTGTGAATATATCGGATAATAAATAAAACTCCAGAGGTGATTACCGGCTGGAGTTTTTATTGATGCAAAATATGAAATATATGTTATAATTTATATACGATTCGATAGAGGTAATAAAACACATTCCATTTGGGAATAAGGATATCATACAGCGATGATATAAATTAATCTTAATATTAGGATGGAATGCAATAAAAAAGTTCCTGAACTCCTTGCTATCAAGGCTCCCAAGAACTTTATCCTACTGCGGATGGAGGGACTCGAACCCTCACACACTCACATGTGGCAGATTTTGAGTCTGCTGCGTCTGCCATTCCGCCACATCCGCATTTGTGACGAGGTTTATTCTAACACAATTATTATACTATTTCAAGTATCAAAATAATATTTTAAATTGACTAAAAACATATACGAGAGAGTTACTATTACTTCAGTCGAATAAGGAGTGAATCGATATGACCTGCAATAAAGCTCAGAGCATGATTACACCATTCATCAATAATAAGCTTAATCTGAAAGATACAGAAGATTTTATCAATCATGTCAGCTCCTGCCCTGTGTGCAAGGAAGAGCTTGAGGTGTATTATGCCCTGCTTACAGCAATGAAGCAATTGGACGAAGACAAGAACCTTTCCTCTGATTTCGGTTTAGAGCTGGATCAGAAGCTGGAACGCTCCAGAGAGCGAATTTTACATGCAAAGTTTACATACTATAGAAAGAAAATAATTCTGCTTTTAACGATAATACTACTGGCATTTATTATCAGTATCGGGTATGCTAATAGGGATGTCACGGAGAGAGTGGTTACGGAAAGTGACTTTCGATTGCGTGATTCTTTCCGAGAGGAACCGAGTGATTATTATGAATTTGTATTGCAGGAATACCTTAAAAGGTTAGAACCTTCTCCTGCTCCGGATAATAAAGAAATTGTTCCCTGACGAAAAGAATTGCTTGCCTCAGAATGACGAGTGGCAAGGTTATATGAATAGATAAGATATTTCGCAGCAATCAATCTAGTTAGGAAAGGCTCAGGTATATGATATGAATAAGAAGATTGTACTAATTGATGGACATAGCATCCTGAATAGGGCGTTTTACGGAATGCCGGATATGACTACCTCCAAGGGAGAGCATACCAATGCGGTGCTTGGGTTTATTAATATTATGTTTAAGATCCTGGAGGAGGAAAAACCGGATTATCTGACGGTAGCCTTTGACACACATCACCCAACCTTCCGTCATGATATGTTTACCGAATACAAAGGGACCAGAAAAGGAATGCCGGAGGAGCTTCGCGAGCAGGTTCCTGTGATGAAAGAGGTACTGAAGGCAATGCGGATTCCGATTCTCGAGATACCAGGCTTTGAAGCAGATGATATCCTAGGGACCTTAGCGAAGAGAGCGGAGAAGGATGGCGATCAGGTATCGGTAATCTCCGGTGACCGCGATCTCTTGCAGCTAGCCAGTGATAAAATCAAGATTCGTATCCCTAAGACAAAGAAAACAGGAACAGAGATTGAGGATTATTATGCAGCAGATGTAATGAACACTTATCATGTTACACCAACCCAGTTCATTGATTTAAAGGGTCTTATGGGAGATACCTCCGACAATATTCCTGGAGTTCCGGGTGTAGGGGAGAAGACAGCAGGCAAGTTGATTGAGACCTATCAGTCCCTTGAGAATATCTATGAGCATATTGATGAGATGTCTCCCGGTAAAGTGGCCAATTCACTAAGGGAGAATAAAGAACTAGCCTTCCTGTCTAAGAAGTTGGCGACGATTTGCGTGGATTGTGATCTGGATTATCATATCGAGGATGCAGGTCTTGAGGATATGTATAATGAGGATGTTTATCTCATTTTTAAGCGTTTGGAATTTAAGAATCTATTATCCCGCTTCCAGGCAAAGGAAGTTGACCGTTCCACTGGTATGGAACAGAGCTTTCTTTTAATTGAGGATCTGGGTAAAGCAGATCAGATCTTTGCAAGTATGGAGGAGAAAGGAGCCCATCCGATCGGACTTCAGATGATTGTGGATCAGAATAGGGTTCTGGGAGTTGCTCTCTGCAAAGAGGAAGACGCAGTATATTTTGTCCGATGTACCGGTTTTATCACCGAGGAGTATCTATGTGACAAAACGGAGAAGTTGGCACATAGCAGTTATGTGTTGTCTGTCATCGGCTTAAAGGAACAATTGCACTATCTTGCCTTATCGGAAGAGGATAATGTTTTTGATGCTGCCATTGCAGCTTACCTGTTAAATCCTCTGACGGATACGTATCATTATGATGATATAGCGAGAGATTACCTTAGTATTACCGTGCCCTCCAGAGAGGATCTCTTGGGTAAGACCTCCCTATCTGATGCAATAGAGCAGAAATCAGATGCGTTCTTATCCTTTGCTTGCTATAGTGCTTATGTGGCGATGAGAGCCGCCGAGCGTCTGCGTGAGCTTTTATATCGTTCTGAAATGCTGCAGCTCTTCGAGACAGTGGAGATGCCTTTGATTTACACACTTTATGACATGGAGGTCAGAGGAATCCGTGTAAACAAAACGGCCCTGAAGGAATATGGGGACAAGCTTCAGATTGGAATTGAACGGCTGGAAAAAACAATATATGAACAGGTCGGAGAAGAATTCAATATTAATTCTCCGAAGCAGCTGGGAGTGATTCTCTTTGAGAAGCTGCGTTTACCCAATGGTAAGATGACAAAGACAGGCTACTCCACCTCTGCAGATATTTTAGAGAAGCTTCAAAGTGAGCATCCGGTCGTTGCTATGATATTAGAATACCGTCAGTTAACCAAATTGAAATCCACTTACGCCGACGGTTTGGCAGAGTATATCAGAGAGGATGAACGAATTCACGGAAAGTTCCATCAGACCATAGCGGCAACGGGGCGTATCAGCAGTACGGAACCGAATCTTCAGAATATCCCCATCCGAATGGAATTAGGAAGACAGATCAGAAAAGTATTTATTCCGAAAGAGGATTATGTATTTTTGGATGCGGATTATTCCCAGATTGAACTAAGAGTATTGGCTCACATGTCCGAGGATGAACGTCTGATTAATGCGTACCGGGAAGCAAAGGATATTCATCGTATTACTGCTTCCGAGGTGTTCCATATTCCCTTTGAGGAGGTTACTCCTGCTCAGAGAAGCAGCGCAAAGGCCGTTAACTTTGGTATTGTATATGGTATCAGCTCCTTTGGGCTTGGGCAGGATCTGAACATCACCAGAAAGGAAGCAGAACGATATATTGCGAAATACTTTGAAACCTATCCTAAGGTAAAGCAATATCTGGATCGCTTGGTTGCCGATGCAAAGGAGCAGGGATATTGCACCACCTTATTCGGTCGTAGAAGACCGATACCGGAGCTTACCTCCAGTAATTTCATGCAGCGTTCCTTCGGAGAACGTGTTGCTATGAACTCTCCGATTCAAGGAACTGCGGCTGATATTATCAAGATTGCGATGATCAGGGTGAATCAGAGGCTTAAGAAAGAACATCTTCGCAGTGCCCTGATCCTTCAGATTCACGATGAGCTTTTGGTTGAGGCACATCAGGACGAAGTAGAAATCGTTGCAAAGATTATGGTAGAAGAGATGCAAGGAGCTGCTGAGTTGTCTGTGGTATTGGAGGCAGAAGTGAAAGAAGGCAGCAACTGGTTTGAAGCGAAATAAATGAATGCCAATAAATTTGGGCAGATAGGAGATACTGATGAAGGTGATAGGCTTAACCGGAGGAATAGGCAGCGGAAAATCTCTGGTAGCAGGCATCATGAAGGAGCAGTATGGAGCCGTGGTCATCGATACCGATCAGATCGCAAGACAACAGATGGAGCCCGGTGGTGCCAGCTATAACGAGGTGGTGGATTGCTTTGGACCTGAAATTTTAGCAACCGATGGTACGATTAATCGGAGTAAGCTTGCCACACTTGTATTTGAAGACAAAGAAAAGCGTCTATGCATCAACGAAATTACGCACCCTAAGGTTTTGATTGAGGTGAAAAAACAGATCGATCACCATAGGCTCCTACAGGATGTACCATTTCTATTGATCGAGACCGCTCTGATGATTGAATCCGGTTACGACTTCGTATGCGATGAAGTCTGGTATGTTTATGCACAGGAGGAACAAAGACGAGACTGGCTAAAAAAAGAAAGAGGATACACAGACGAGAAGATTGATGCTATTTATCAGAACCAATGTAAAGTGGAAGAGTTTCGCAGTCGCTTCCCGAAGGTCATCGAGAATATCGGTGACAGGAATTGGCTTAAGCAACAGGTAGCTGCCCTGATCAGGGAGCTGAGACCGGAGCAATCAAGTGATATACAAGAAGTGAATGATACGGCAACTTAATTAAGTGTTATTATATAAGCTATTGAATTATATTATCAAATATTCAGGATACCCCGGGTTCATGTGATTCGGGGTGTCCTTTTTTGTATCCGCCGGATCAACATGGCACTATTTGCAATGTTATGAACAGTATAGGCACTTATCATAACAAAAAATGCTGTTATAATAGAATTAGAGAGAAGGGAGGATTTTAAGTTGAAAAATTTTATTAAAAATTATCAGATGTCTTTGCTTTTATTATTATCCGTTGTTGTAGGTGGCATTCTTGGTATGGTGATGGGGCCGGAAGCAAAGGTATTAGAGCCTTTGGGACAGATCTATCTTAACCTGATGTTTACCTTGATTGTACCTTTGGTTTTCTTTAGTGTTACCTCATCCATCGCGAATATGAGCGCGATGAACCGTCTTGGTAAAATCATTATTAACATTGCAATTATATTTTCCATCACTGCACTATTATCCGGTATCCTGTCGATCATCGGTGTGTTTGTGGTTAATCCTACAAAGGGCTTGGGAGATAGTACGATCAGTACGATATTATCCGGCTCCGGAGATGAGATTGTAGCGGAAGCAGAGCAATTGTCCCTACCGCAACAATTAGTGAATACGATTACTGTCGGAGACTTCTCTGAATTATTCTCCAGAAGCAAGATGCTTCCGCTGATTATCTTCTCCGTAATGTTTGGTGTTGCTATCGTTATGGTTGGTGAGAAGGCAAATCCGGTACGAGATTTTGTCAATGGCGCCTCTGAAGTATTAATGAAGATGATAAAAATAATTATGTACTATGCTCCCATCGGTTTGGCATGTTACTTTGCATCCGTCATCGGTCAGCTGGGATCACAAATACTCGAGGGGTATCTGAGGGTATTCCTGTTATATCTGGGATTATCCGTGATTAATTACTTCCTGTTCTTTAGCATATATGCTTATGTGGCAGCAGGAAAGACCGGTGTAAGGGTGTTCTGGAAGAATGCGATTGCTCCTACGGTAACCGCACTTGCAACCTGCTCCAGTGCAGCAACCATTCCGGTCAATCTGGATGCTACGAAGAAGATTGGTGTACCGAAGGATATCACGGAGACCGTAATTCCTCTTGGCGTAAATACGCACAAGGATGGATCCGTGATCGGAGGAGTATTAAAGGTGGTATTTCTATTCGGGCTATTTGGTAAGGATATTGACAGCCTGGGTGCGATTGTGTCTATATTAGCAGTTGGATTCCTAGTTGGAGCGGTGATGGGAGCAATTCCCGGCGGTGGATTAATCGGAGAGATGTTAATCATCAGTATCTTTGGTTTTCCTCCGGCTGCGCTTCCGGTGATTGCAGTAATCAGTACAATCATTGATGCGCCGGCAACCGTACTCAATTCCACGGGCAATACAGTATGCGCGATGTTGGCAGCCAGATTTGTTGATGGCAAGAGGTGGCTTCAGAAAGCAAAGTAGATATGGATTGATAATCATCCTTTATGGAGATGGAATGGTTGGAAACAACTGTGATCCATCTCCATTTTCTGTGTTTTACCGGTATGTTGATTTCTAGAAAATTTCTTGACAAAACGGTAGAAATGAGGGATACTCTGTTTATTGTAATAGTTGATGTGAGATTAATATAAGAATAGGAAGATTATAATGAAGCTATGCAGTATTGCAAGCGGCAGCAGTGGAAACTGCATTTATGTCGGTAGTCAGAATACAAATTTGCTGGTAGATGCCGGTATCAGTGCAAAGCGCATTGAAAATGGCTTAAATGGGATCGATATCATGCCGGATACAATACAGGGGATTTTAATTACGCATGAACATTCGGATCACGTATCCGGACTTGGAATACTGGCGCGCAGGTATCATATCCCCATTTATGCAACCTATGAGACAGCTTGTGCCATCGATCGGATCAAAAGCCTGGGAGATATACCGAGTGAGCTCTATCGTTATGTAACACCAAATGAGACCTTTATGATAAATGATATCTGTGTAAACCCCTTTTCTACTTCCCATGATGCAGCTAAGCCGGTCTGTTATACCATGCAGGCAGAGGGACATAAGGTAGGAGTTGCAACGGATCTTGGAAAGTATGATGATTATATCGTGTCCGTTCTGGAGGGTTCCGAGCTTCTGTTTATAGAGGCCAACCATGACGTGAACATGCTTATGGTCGGAAAATATCCTTATTATTTGAAACAACGAATCTTAGGAGACAGAGGACATCTTTCCAATGATACCTCTGCCGATTTAATCAGTCGTTTAATTCACCCCAGATTACAGCATATATTTTTGGCACACCTTAGTAAGGAAAATAATTATGAAGAGCTGGCATATGAGACGGTTTGCTGTGAACTAACGAATCGTGGCAGTGATTTTTCGGCAAAAAATGTGAGTGTTGCTCATCGGGAACAGCCTTCCCGTATGGTAATGATATAAGGAGGAAGCATCGAATGAAACGTACCGTGATTACAGTAGTAGGAAAGGATACCGTAGGAATTATAGCAAAGGTTTGTACGTATCTTGCAAATAACAACATCAATATTCTGGATATTTCCCAGACCATCGTTCAAGGCTTTTTTAACATGATGATGATCGTTGATATGTCTGATGTGAGCAAGGATTACGAGATTATTTCTGAAGAGTTGGAGAAGCTGGGAGAAGAAATCGGAGTAATCATTAAGACGCAGCGTGAGGACATTTTTGACATGATGCATCGAATTTAGTATTTGGAGAGAGTCATGTTAGCTAGCATTAATTAGAATGGAGATCAGAATGATAAACATAAACGAAGTCATTGAAACCAATAAAATGATTGAACAGGAGAATCTTGACGTCCGCACAATCACCTTGGGTATCAGTCTCCTTGACTGTGCAGACCCTGACTTAGACGAGTTAAATCGTAAGATCTACAATAAGATTACAACCATCGCAAAGGATCTTGTTGCTACCGGTAATAAGATTCAGAGAGAATATGGTATTCCGATTGTCAATAAACGAATTTCGGTTACACCGATTTCCTTAGTAGGCGCAGCAGCCTGCAAGACGACAGAGGATTTCGTTACAATAGCTAAGACCTTAGATCGTGCAGCAACCACCGTTGGAGTGAATTTTATCGGCGGCTATTCTGCTCTGGTCTCCAAAGCAATGACCACCAGCGACGAACTGCTGATCAAATCCATCCCTATGGCATTAAGCCGTACCGAGAGGGTATGCAGTTCTGTTAATGTTGGTTCCACGAAGACCGGTATCGATATGAATGCGGTAAAGCTTCTGGGAGAGATTATCTTAAAGACCGCAGAGGGTACCAAGGAGAAGGACTCAATTGGATGTGCAAAATTAGTTATCTTCTGCAATGCACCGGATGATAATCCGTTCATGGCAGGAGCCTTTCACGGAGTTACAGAAGGAGATGCAGTGATCAATGTTGGTGTCAGCGGACCCGGTGTAGTGAAGAAGGCAATGGAGAATGTGCGTGGAGCTGATTTTGAACAGCTTTGCGAATCAATCAAGAAGACAGCCTTCAAGATTACCCGTGTGGGACAGCTGGTAGCGCAGGAAGCCTCCAGAATGCTGGGAATTCCTTTCGGTATCATTGATTTGTCCTTGGCTCCGACCCCGGCAGTCGGTGATAGTATCGCAGAGATCTTAGAAGAGATGGGATTGGAACGTGTCGGAGCACCCGGTACCACAGCAGCTTTAGCCTTACTCAATGATCAGGTGAAGAAAGGCGGAGTTATGGCCTCCTCCTATGTTGGCGGCCTAAGTGGAGCATTTATTCCGGTCAGTGAAGATCAGGGGATGATCAATGCAGTGGAGGCAGGGGCATTAACCCTGGAGAAGCTGGAAGCAATGACCTGTGTATGCTCGGTTGGTCTTGATATGATTGCTATCCCTGGCGATACAAAAGCAACCACCATCTCCGGAATCATTGCAGATGAGATGGCGATTGGTATGATTAATCAGAAAACAACTGCAGTCCGCATCATTCCTGTTATCGGTAAGGGTGTGGGTGAGCGTGTAGAATTCGGTGGTTTACTTGGGTACGCACCGGTAATGAGTGTAAATTCCTTTGGCTGTGATGCTTTTATCAATCGAGGCGGTAGAATCCCGGCTCCTATTCATAGCTTTAAGAATTAATGAAGTGCTTTTGATTCATGACAATGGAAAACTCGCGAAGCATGCTTTCTATTGTTTGAAATATTTAATACGAAAGAATACAGTGATAAACCGACGTTGATAGTAAATCTGAGATTTTTTCAGAGTATTTACATTCGATACGAGAAATACTAAAATAATAATATTGATAGTGAATAACTTGAACCGGGCAATGATCTCCTTCGTCTAATACTCATTATGACATAGAGAGATTGCTTCTCGGTTCTTTCATCGGTTTCACAGAAAAATACAGCAGAAAGGCGAATGTTAAGATGGATAAGACCCTAGAACAGTTAGATTATAAAGGAATATTTCGGTATTTTAGTGAGATTTCAGCAATTCCGAGAGGCTCAGGCAATGAACAGGCAGTAAGCAACTACCTTGTATCCTTTGCAAAGGAACATCAGTTACAATATACACAGGACGAAGCATTTAATGTTATCATGATTAAGGAGGCAACTCCGGGATATGAAGAGGAGCCTGCTATTATATTACAAGGCCATATGGATATGGTTTGTGAAAAGCTTAAGGAGAATACCCATGACTTTTTAAAGGATGGGATTAAGCTGGTGGTTAAGGGAGATTATCTTCATGCGGACGGAACTACCCTCGGTGGAGATAATGGTGTTGCCGTTGCATATATCCTGGCAATGTTGTCGGATGAAGCCCTGGAACATCCCAGGTTGGAAGCAATCATTACAACGGATGAGGAAATGGGTCTAAACGGTGCAAAAGCACTCGATCTTTCCCAGCTGAAAGGTAAATATCTGATTAATTTAGATTCAGAGGAGGAGGACTGCGTTTTAACCAGCTGTGCCGGTGGTATGCGCTGCAATTGTACACTTCCGATTCAAAGGACTGAAGCAACCGGTAAGAGAATTAAGCTAAGTCTAGGCGGTATGCAGGGTGGTCACTCCGGTACCGATATTATTAAGAATAGAGCCAATGCACCGAAACTCCTCGGAAGACTTCTTTTTGAACTTCGTGAGACGAACGAGTTCGCTTTGATTCGTATGCAAGGCGGGTTTAAGGACAATGTTATACCGAGAGAAGCAGAAGCAGAGCTTCTTTTGGAAGGAGACAGTAAGGAAAAATACTTAGCGATAAGAGAAGGCATCGCAACGCTGATGAAGGGCTATCAGCAGGAATTCTCCGCAAGCGAGCCGGATTTGAGCTATGAGCTGGAGGAGCTGGAGGAAGGAACCTTCCAGGTGTTGCATCCGGTATCCTTTGAGAAAATGTTGTTCATGTTAGTGAATATGCCAAACGGTGTTCAGGTAATGAGCTCTCATATTCCGGGACTGGTGGAAAGCTCCTTAAACCTGGGTATCTTTAATACAGAGGAAGATCATGTGTTGTTTACGGATGCAATCCGTAGCTCACTTTATAATTATAAGCATTATATGAGTAATCAACTGAATTATATGATCAGCTTTCTGGGAGGAGAGTTCAGTGAGTACGCAGAATATCCGGGTTGGGAATATAAACCGGATTCCTTACTTCGCGAGCACTATAAAAGATTATATTCAGAGAGTACCGGTAAAGAGATGAGAGTAGAGGCAATTCATGCCGGTCTGGAATGTGGTATCATTAGCGAGAAGCTTCCCGGTATTGATGCGATTTCCATCGGACCGGATATGTTTCATGTGCATACGGTTGAAGAGAAACTAAATATTCCTTCGACCATTCGTGTATATCAGTTGCTTGAGAAAACGGTTCAGGGGAAAATCAAAGCATAATGATTGCGGTCAGTAATGATAAACAAGGGGAACAAGCTTCCAAATAAGCTTTTATATTTATTAGGAGAAAAAAGATGGATAAGGATGAAGTAAATTCAACATTCGATTTCGATAATGATCCGGAATTTAATGAAAATTTTTATAAGAATATTGAGATGGCTTTCGGTCAAACGAATGTTGAGACGCCAAGCAATACGATTGATACGGAGCGTATCGCGGAGGAAGAGCAGGCGGTTACGGGAACTCCATCCGAGGTTACTGATGCAGTACATGAGATTATTGAAGAGCCGGCTGCAACAATGGAAAACTACCAAGATGCAGAAGTACACAATGATGCGGTTGATTTTTCAGACAGAAGTGTTTCCTTTCGTCAGATATCCGAGGACGACATTGAGGAAGAATTAAACGGAATCAATGAAGCCCTGGCTCGTCAGATTTGTGAGGAGATGGATCAGACAAATAACCCGGATTGCAAAAAGGAACAGAAATGGCAGCGATTTATGAGAATTCGCAATGGCGTAACTCTTGCTATGCTATGTTTTATTGGATTTGCTTTTTTCTTCGGCTTTACGAAGCCCGGTAATCAGATTCTCTTAAAGATGGGGCTAAACCTGACCGGTACTATATGGTCTACCTGGACCGGTAATTTTGAAGAAAATGTTGAAGCTGTTGAGGATGTGGATTATCTGGATGAGGAGGATCTGGCATCCGACGCGGAGGAAGTGGATCCCAACACCATTATTTGGCCGGAGCATCCCGGTGATGGAAAACATGTTGAGGGTGTCTATAATATTCTTTTACTGGGTGAAGAGGCAATTGGTTCCGGTCAGGGAAGAGGTAGAACCGATGTTATCGTTATAGCTACCATGAATACCATAACGAATAAGCTGATGTTAACATCACTGATGCGTGATACCCTGGTTCAAATTCCCGGCTACAAGGATAATAAATTGAATACTGCTTATGAAAGAGGCGGTCTGGATTTAATGTATGAGACCATCGCTTTAAATTTTGATATTCAGTTAGATGGCTGTGTCATGGTTAATTTTGAGAATTTCGAGAAGATCATTGATAAGCTTGGTGGATTAGAGTTAACCTTAACCGCAGGAGAGGCCAGATATTTGAATTCCACAAATTATATCTCTAAGCCTCAGTATCGTAATGTTACAGAAGGAAAACAGCTCATGAACGGTAATCAGGTTTTGGGTTATTCCAGGGTGCGTAAGAGAGCTACCATCACCGGTAATAACAATGATTATGGACGTACCGACAGACATCGTATTGTACTGAACGCAATATTTGATAAGTATAAGACCAAAAGCAAGGTTGAGTTGGCTACCATGATGATTAATGTACTTCCGATGATTACTACGGATATAGACAGTAAGAATTTTGAACTACTGTTGAACAACTTTATCGAAATGGGAACCATGGAAATCTCGCAATTAAGAATTCCGGCGGATGGTACCTTTACAGACAACGTTAAGGTTCGCGGCATGGATGTATTAATCCCGGATCTGCAGGAAAATGTGAAGGTTCTGCATAACTTCATCTTTGGTGAGGAGACAGGAAATTCTACGACCGAAAATCAGGTAACAACTCAGCCATAAGCTGAATTTCACTTCATTCTGAAATGTCACCAAATTAGTACTTGAAATAAGTTATCACATAATCAAGTGCATCAGACAGCTTGCAAAGGTTGTCTGTATGCACTTGACTCATGCAAAGCCGTTCTTCGTTATGATAAGTTATAAACCCTCCGATTGGGACATATAATTATTTGTCCTGCAATTATGATCGGAGCGTGAGTAAAGTATGGGGCAAGCAAGGAATAGTAGAACGAATTGGATAAGATATCGGATTAATTATGGTTACTTTGATCAGTTAATCATATTACTTCTTTTGCTTCCATTTCTTTTTGTTACCGGCTTTTCGTTAAATAAACTGTCGTCACAGCAGCTGGTACAAGATATTGAGCATAGAGGGATTAATTATGATGCGTTCCGGGAAATGAAGCTTTCCAAGGAGAGCTTTGATATAGCGCAGCAGAGGATAAGCAAACTATTCTCAAAATACCCGGTTCTTGAACAAGCAAACGGAGTTGATCCGATTACTTATCTGACCTTTAGCATGCTTGCAAAAGAATTTGATTTAATGGAGAATAACCTTATTGATGAAACAGTATTTATGAAATGTCTTCCACAAATATCGGCTTCCTCAGGGTATCGGAGACTTTGTGGATATTATAAAGCGGTTCTTAATGATATAAGATATTTCCCTGTTCCAAAGCTTGCAGGAGATAATGAAGATATCACCTATGTAGATACCTGGAGTGAGCTTCGCAGTTATGGAGGGAAGCGAAGACATGAAGGCTGTGACATTATGGCGAAGAACAATATTCGCGGTTTCTATCCGATTATCAGTATAACCGAAGGAGTTATTGAGAAGATAGGCTGGCTCGAGCAGGGAGGATATCGGATCGGAATACGTTCTTCTTCCGGTGGATATTTCTACTATGCTCATCTTGCCTCCTACGCAGAGGGTATGAAAGAGGGAGATGAGGTTCTGGCCGGTCAGCTCTTGGGTTTTATGGGGGACAGCGGATATGGTAAAGAAGGAACCATTGGCCAATTCGACGTACATCTGCATCTTGGAATCTACGTTCAGACTGAGGCCGGTGAATTAAGTGTGAATCCCTATAGCGTATTGAAACTCATCGAGAAAAACAGGCCACTTTATCGTGGACTTTCCGGGACTGACCATGAAGAGGACGATATGAAATAAATGTCTTTCATAATTATGGATAGATGTGGTATACTAGTTAACGTAGGTGCGTCTGGCACCGAATGATATTGCAAGGATGGAATAGGAATGGAGATATATTTAGATAATTCAGCTACAACGAAAGTGAGTGAAGGTGTCCGTGATAAGCTGGTACAAGCGATGTATGAGGATTACGGGAATCCTTCTTCCATGCACCGTCTTGGTGTGAAAGCAGAGCTATATATGAAGGAAGCTTCCTCTATTATTGCGACAAGTCTGAAGGTGGAACCCAAGGAAATTCTTTTTACCTCTGGAGGAACGGAAGCGAATAACCTTGCTTTGATCGGGACTGCCTTAGCCAATAAGCGTCGGGGTAATCACATAATTACCACCAGGATTGAACACCCTTCCGTACATCAGCCTCTGGTACATCTGGAGGAAATGGGCTTCGAGATCAGCTTTGCACCGGTGGATGCACATGGCAAACTGATTAAGGAGAAGCTATTTGAGCTGGTCAAGGAGAATACTTTGATGGTATCTCTGATGTATGTGAACAATGAAATAGGATCGGTACAAGAGATTCCGGAGCTCTGTAAAGAGCTTAAAAATAGAAAAAAGGATTTAATCATACATGTGGATGCGGTACAGGCTTTCGGGAAATACCGTATCTATCCGAAAAGAGAGGGAATTGATCTCTTATCCTTCAGCGGACATAAGATTCATGGACCCAAAGGCATCGGTGCTCTTTATGTCAGCGATAAGGTGAAGATAAATCCGATTCTTTTTGGAGGCGGACATCAGAGAGGGCTTCGCTCGGGTACAGAGAATGTTCCGGCTATTGCCGGCTTGGGACAAGCAGTAGCAGAGCTTTATGAGGACTTTGACCTTAAGACAGAACGAATGTATCTGTTGAAGCAAAGGTTTCTCCGAGAGGTTTGTTGCTTAGAGGATGTTACCATCAATGGAGTACCGGAAGGATGCACACCGGATTATCCGATAGAATTGCTGCGACAGACTGCTCCTCATATTATGAGTGTATCTTTTCGCGGTGTACGCAGTGAGGTGTTTCTTCATGCGTTAGAGGATAAAGGCGTTTTTGTATCCTCCGGCTCGGCTTGCAGCTCCCACCATCCGACACCGAGTGTTACGTTAACAGCGATTGGGATGGCAAAGGAATTGATGGATTCTACACTTCGTTTCTCGATGTCAAGCATGACAACCGAGGAAGAAATTGATTATACTCTGGAACAGATCAGGGAGTTATTACCGACCCTAAGAAGGTATACCCGTAAGAGATAGAAGAACAAGAGAAATTCGATCCATGGATCGATCCATGAAAGATACGATTTGAGATGGCGTGTAAATACACGTAGATGGAGGAAAGATGTTTAAAGCTTTTTTAATAAAGTATGCAGAAATCGGTTTGAAGGGCAACAATCGTTTTATATTTGAGAATGCCTTACGTGACCGTATTAAGGATTCACTCAGATCACTGGGTGAATATGAAGTTAGCAAGGAGCAGGGAAGGATCTTTGTAGAGTGCCCGGAGGGTTACGATTATGAAGAGACGGTATCGGCGTTAAAGAAGGTGTTCGGAATCTCTTCCATCTGCCCTGTGGCAGTCATAGAGAGTTCGGAATGGGAGATACTTACAAAAGGTGTCGGTGATTATGTAGAGATGATGTATCCTGACCGTCATTTCACCTTTAAGGTAGAAGCAAAACGAGCAGATAAGAATTATTTCTATACCTCTCCTGAGATCTGTATTGAGATGGGTGCTTATTTATTAAAGCGTTTTCCGGAATTAAAGGTTGATGTTCACGAACCTAGTGTACGTGTTACGGTTGAGGTCAGAACCAAATGCTACGTGTATTCCATCGTTATTCCCGGTCTGGGCGGTATGCCTGTTGGCTGTAACGGTAAGGCGATGCTTTTGTTATCCGGCGGCATTGATAGCCCGGTTGCCGGTTATATGCTGTCAAAGCGAGGTGTTTCACTGGCGGCAACCTATTTTCATGCTCCGCCGTATACCAGCGATCGTGCCAAGCAGAAGGTTGTGGAATTGGCACAAAAGGTCTCAAAGTACACAGGACCAATGAAATTATTCGTCGTTAATTTTACCGATATTCAACTCTACATCTATGATCAGTGCCCTCATGAAGAGCTGACCATTATCATGAGACGATATATGATGAAGATTGCAGAGAAATTGGCAGAGGACGAAGGATGTCTCGGATTGATTACCGGAGAGAGTCTCGGTCAGGTTGCAAGCCAGACCATGCAGAGCTTAGCTGCTACCAACGAGGTATGTACAATGCCCGTTTATCGCCCGTTGATTGCCTTTGATAAGAAGGATATTGTGGAGATAGCGAAAGAAATTGATACCTTTGAGACCTCCATTCAGCCCTTCGAGGATTGCTGTACCATCTTTGTGGCAAAGCACCCGGTAACCAAACCCAGTATTAAGGTAATCAGAAAATCGGAAGAGAAGCTGGATGAGAAGATTTCAGAATTAATCGGTACTGCATTAGATACGGTTGAGATAATTCATGTGAAATAAAGGAATAGGACTTTGTACCAGTTCAGCCATAAGCTCGATTTCGCTTCGCTACATCTCGCTTAGGCAGAGTGCCTTACAGATGTTCATATGATATGCATGGGAAAGCAAGCTTTCCAGCATATCATATTGAACATCTGCATGGCTGAACTGGTATAAAAATGGAGGTTGTCTTATCAGACAACCTCCATAAAAAGCATCAATTATTCAACAATGTAAGGCTTTAATACTGCAAGGATGCCATCATCCTCACTATGAATGTTTAAATCAATGTTCTTTGATAAGTCAAGGCTGAAAATACCCATAATGGATTTTGCATCTATAACGTATCTACCGGAAACCAAGTCAAAATCGGAATCAAATTTTGTCACGTCATTTA
>JAEZUM010000063.1 GCA_023421075.1 Bacillota bacterium | reverse complement strand
TGTCAGGTAGGTAGGAAGCCTTTCGGCTTCTTTCCCCCTTAAGAACCGTACTTGTATGTTTCCATACATACGGCTCAAGTCATCCTTAATCTCAAACAAATTGGTATTTAAATTTCTTGTAAGCCTTCTTCATCAGTATCGTACCTTCCTTATTTTTCGGTTCAGCTTGATTTCTTTCAAAATACTCTTTCACTTTTGGCAGAAGTTTTCCTCCGCCATACATCTCCATTAATTTCTGGTGCTGAATAAAACAGCTGTGATGTAATAGCTCTAAATTTTGATATACTTCTTCTCCTCCCAGTAATTTAGGTACTATCTGATTGATTTCCAGACTTTCTTCGCTAACTAATGATTGTTTGCATATTCTACACTTGTAACCGTTGTTCTTAGCTAATTTACGCTTACTAAGAATGTTGTATCTTTCAAATTCTTTTCGGTCTCTTTCCTCAAAATATTCTTTCAGACTTGCATCATCAGGACTGTTCTTGTATTTCACAATGACATGTCTTTTGATAGGTATCCAACTCATGTACATTAGTTGAGCTGTTTTATTATGCTGGTCTGTCAATATCCATTTGTTCTTACTTATCCCTGTTTGGTCTGGTTGGAAATACGTTTTATACAGCCATTTGAATGACTTGTTTGGATGAAGCGACTTCAAATGCTTCCTTATTTTAATCCAAACATAGTGGTCAATTTTGTTATATATTGCTTTAGATACTTGGGAAGACCAGTAGTTCCCAATTCCTCTGATAATAGGATTTAAAGTAGTGACAAGGTCTCCAACAGGTTTACATCTAAGCTGAGCAAAAACGTTTATGATTGTCTCAAACGCTTTCTTGACGCTTGGCTTTGAAGGTTTAATTAATAGTTTCATTCCTTTGTTGGTTTTGTATTGCCTGAGGTTAAATCCGAGAAAGTCAAACCCCTCACTTATATGCGTTACTTTTGTTTTATCTTCAGCTAAAGTGAGTCCTCTTTTATTGAGATAGGGTTTCAGTTTATCAAACATGTTTTCTGCTTCGGACTTAGTCTTACATACGATTACAAAATCATCTGCATATTTGACTATTCCAACGCAGTTTCTTCTCAGCTTATAACCATCCCTTTTATCATAGTAATATGTAACTCCCAGTTCTTCCTCCATACCATGAAGTGCTATATTGGCTAGGAGTGGAGAAATGATTCCTCCTTGTGGCGTTCCTGTCATAGTTTCATTAAACGTATTGTTATCGACATACCCAGCTTTCAACCATTTAGAGATGGTTGCTTTTGCAGGAAAATCACCTAATGAATCCAAGATATATTGGTGGTTAAGATTATCAAAACACCCTTTGAAATCTCCTTCGAATACCCATGGTTTTGTGCTGTTTGCTGATAATTTAGTAAATAGATTTGCAATTGCATCATGTGCACTGCGTTTTGGTCTAAAGCCATAGGCTATAGGCTCAAATCGTGCCTCCCACTGAGGTTCAAGAGAATTTTTCACAATGTTTTGAAATATTCTATCCTTGACCGTAGGAATGCCTAGCGGTCTTAGTTTTCCGTTTTTCTTAGGGATATATGTTCTTCTTGCAGGTTTCGGATTGATGTATTTAATGTTGTATTTCCTTAAAAGGTTGTACAGTTTCACTCTCTCTTCATTTGAGAGAGCTTTATACCCATCCACTCCTGACGTTGCTTTTCCCTTGTTACTTTGGGTAACTTTCTTAATGGATAGAAGTAGGTTTGCTTTGCTTCTAATCATAAGTCTTTGTAATTTTCTTACTTTTCTAGTATCTCCCAATTGTTCGGCACGAAAAATCCGTTGGCGAAGTTTCTTCACATATTTATTTATGTTGCTCCAATTTATACTGTCCCAGCTTTCAACATGTGTAGGAGTAGCCGACGTATTAAGTTTTTCATTAACAGTTTTCATAACATACTCCTTTTCAAGCATTTTCTTTCCGTTTTCTTTCGTGTTGACGACCATGTGGAATTCTGCTCCCTTTCGGTTGGGTATGTTCCCTATCCAACGAGTTATTTATTCCTCTGAACTTTCATTCTGTTGGCATTCGCTTTCTCCACAATCCTTTACCCTCTGCATGTTGTAACTTTCTTACGATTGTCCTACCCTGTTGGGAATGCATAGGGCTTACCAAGTTCCGCTAATGATAGATGCATATGAGTTAAGTATCCTAATATACTCCGATGGATTTATGGGTTACTGCACGATTGAAATGCGATTCAGTCTTTCCTATCCATATTAAGCTTGTTCAACCACAGTACGCTTATCTAAGTTTACGAAGATTACAAAGGTTCAACTTTCGTTTATACTTTCTCATTTTCCTCAGACCCTGCATTGCTTCTGTGTAAAGCTTTGCATTAGGCAATTAACTCTCTTGCAACCTACATTCCAATTACTCAGAATGCAGTTTCGAGCGAGGACGCACTTAGTAACTAGTACGGTTTCATTTACTGAAACACTACCTTTTAGCGACTTCTTGTCGCACCGCAATAGACTTATTA
>JAEZUM010000070.1 GCA_023421075.1 Bacillota bacterium | reverse complement strand
CTCCTCCGCAAAATGTTTGTTTTGGTCGACGTGCATTTTTTTGTTAGAGGCTTCTTATAGATGTATTGTATTACAAAAAACAAAAAGTTGGGATGATTTTTACACCCCAACTTTTATTATAGAACCTTTTTTATACCGTTTATATCAGAATTCGATACAAGGAAGATAAGAGTAAGTATATAATATACTATCAAAAGTACTTGACCGACTCGATCGTCATCTAGAAAGCATACATGCTATTAAGTACTTTTGCAGAACGAGTAATGTATGAAATCTTGAGTCAAAAAATGATTGGAACTGCGATACCGCAAGTATGTGAGATACTGCAAGATCATAGGAGGATACCTTATGGAATATAAGAATCTGGAACAGCTTAGTGTGATTATACAGAAGGAAATCGATGATGGTGAGATTGCCGGAGCAGCAATTCGTATAATTCACAACAATGAGATCTTTTATGAGGATGAACTGGGCTTTGCGAATATGGAGAAGAGAATTCCGGTTATTCGGGATACCATTTATCGGATGGCCTCTATGACAAAACCGGTTACTGCTGTTGCAGCAATGATATTATATGAGCGAGGTCAGCTTGATCTTTTATCGCCGGTCAGTGACTATCTGGAAGGCTTCCGGAATCAGCAGGTGTTAACCGAAAAGGGCTTAATACCGGTAGAACGTCCGGTAACCATTCAGGATTTACTCAATATGACCTCGGGTATCGCTTATCCGGATGAAAGCTTTGAAGTTGGACGACGTATGCAGGCTGTTTTCTCTGAGGTGGAAAAGTCCTATCATCAGGGAGTGAAGGTTAGTACGGTAGAGTTTGCGAATCGGATCGGACGAGTTCCCTTGGAATTTCAGCCCGGTGATCATTGGAGATATGGTGCATCGGCAGATGTTATTGGCGCCGTTGTTGAGGTGATTTCCGGTAAAAGTTTTGGCCAGTTTCTTAAGGATGAGATTTTTACTCCGCTACATATGGAAGATACCGATTTTTATGTACCGCAGGAGAAGCTGGACCGATTCTCCGAGGTATATGATTATAATACGAAGAAGAAGTCACTGGTTCCCTTTACGGGAGATATGCTTGCCGTTTTTGATTTTTTGGCACCTCCTGCCTTTGAATCAGGTGGTGCAGGATTGGTCTCGACCATCAGAGATTATTCCAGGTTTGCACTGATGCTCGTAAGTGGTGGTATCCATAACGGGGTACGTATTCTTGGAAAAAAGTCGGTAGAATATCTGCAGACGCCTCAGCTGACATCCGCTCAGGCGATTACCTTCAATTGGGATGCACAGGCCGGCTATAGTTACGGCAACCTGATGAGAAGCATGGTTGATCCTGTCAAAGCCGCCAGCAACGGATCGATCGGAGAGTTTGGCTGGGACGGATGGACGGGCAATTATTTTATGGTTGACCCTAAGGAGAAGCTGGTGATGCTTTATATGATTCAACGTTGTGGAGGAACGAATCCATCGATGTTTCGTAAGCTTCGCTCCATCCTATATGGTGCATTATAGGTTTTGTTTCTGTAAATATAGATGAGTATATCCATTAATATTCCAATATTTTTTCTATATTTGACGATTGAACTATTTGCGTCGTTGTGGTAATATGGTAAAGTGCTACTAAACAAAAGCCTTTGTTTCGTAGCCAATAATACATATATGGATTATTAAAGGAGAAGAAATATGAAGAAGAGATTGATTAGTTTACTGCTGATAACACTTATGATTTTCAGCTTTACTGCCTGCCAGAAGAATTCCTCCGGGGACAATTCCTTAAAGTACATAAAGGATAACGGTAAGTTTATTGTTGGTCTTGATGACACCTTTGCACCGATGGGATTTACAGATGATAATGGTGATATTATCGGCTTTGACGTCGATCTTGCCCGAGCAGTCAGTGAGAAGCTTGGGGTAGAATTGGTACTTCAACCAATAAAATGGGAAGCCAAAGAGCAGGAATTAGTTACAAAGAATATCGATTGTATCTGGAATGGTTTATCGGTTACGCCGGAACGCAAAGAGAATATGACCATGTCGAAGTCTTATATGACCAACGACATTTCATTGGTAGTAAAAAGCGACAGCACGATTGCAACTATGGCTGATATGAAAGGACTAAAACTAGCTGTTCAAGGTGGATCTTCGGCAGAAGAAGCATTGAATGATGATGCAAATAAGGCGTTCCGTGAGTCTTTGGGTCAAGTAAACCCTTTTGATAAATATGATACAGCGCTCATGGACATGGAGACAGGTAATTCGGATGCTGTTCTTATGGATACCGTAATGGCAAATTATATGATCACTACCTTAGGTAAAGATTATAAGGTTTTAGCGGAGTCCTTACTTCCGGATGAATATGCAGTAGGTTTCCGTAAGGGAGATGTTGAGCTCTGTACAGCGGTGGAGAAGGCTCTTAGCGAACTGAAGGCGGAGGGTACTGTGGCAGAAATCTCAACAAAATGGTTTGGTACAGATATCACTACAATCGAATGATTTTATTTGACACATAAGACCCGGGAAGCTATCTCTCGGGTCTTTTATTTAACAGCATATGATGCGAAGCTGGACTATACCCGTTGAATTTTTCAGAGTACTTTTATTTCTTGGTTGGTTTGACATATAATTCCTACCAAGTTATAATAAAGCCAAGTAAGTAGTTTCATCCACTTACATGTTATCCTTTCTTCGTCTGTATAATTAGTCCAGGGAGGTCGTCCTATGGTATGTAAACAATGTGGCAGGGAACTCGATAATAAAGATATGAATTGTACCTTCTGTAATGCGGATTCTCATTTGATTGGTAACGAGATAGCAGCAGCAGAAAGTCTGGTTTATGAGACTGATCAGGGATTTGCGAAGGCAGATACTCCTTATGAGGCTCCTTTTGTCGTGGATTCGGGGATGAGTTCGGAGCAATCCTACCCAAGAAGGCCGGAGAAAGATTCAAGTAGTAAATCTTCACATCGTTATTTTACAAAGGATAAGCGTGAGTCCAAACAAGAGCATGCAGATCAGCAGGAAACAGAAAAGAAACATAAGGTGTCCAGACGTAAGGAGAAAAAGCTGGTTGCACAAAGGCAGCAAAGACTTTATGAAGAGCTAAGATCCCGTCTTCAGGAAGAGAAGCAGGAATCACTAAGCCGATACATGTACGAGGGATTAAATCAGGACCTGGAAGAGACCCAGGACGAGCAAAAGAAGAAAGGTATTGACAAAAGCTTTATTTTCTCTGTACTTGGAATCAGTTTAGGACTTCTGCTGGCGGTAGGATTACTATTTTTTCTGGGAAGGGAAAACGAGGGTTCGGACTATGAATTCATGGCAAAAGATGCGATCGAGGTCTATACCAATCCGACGGAGGGGAAAACTTATATTTTCAATGCTTTCGGTGATCTGTTATATAAGCTGGAGGGCTATCAGTATGTGAGTTATACTCCGGATCATACAGCGGCGATTCTTTACAATTGGAACACAAGGTACTGCTATTATGTAAATGCATACCGAATGAAGGAATTTACCTCGACCATCGATAATTTTGCGTTATCCGAGGATGGGAATTATGTGGTTTATTCCATTTCCGGAGGTACCAATAAATTCTACCTTATGCTATACGATGTCGCCAAGGACAAGGAGATAATGATAGATAATCAGGAGAAGCATTTTGGAATACTTTACATATTATCCGGTGGTAAGAAAATTTCATATATTTCTTATCGTTTATCAGAAACCGGAGCTATCGAGAATTTAGAAGCCTATCTGATACAAAATGGCGGGCAACCGGAACTGCTTGGCGAGAATATGTTTGTTTTTGCAATTTCATCTGATATACAACATATCTATTATGGTCAATTTATTGATGGGATGATGGGTGCGGTTTATGTAAGAAGTAACGGTGAAGAACAAAAGCTATCCGAGGGCTTAAGCAGTGCAATCTATATGAATAAAGACAGTTCTGAGATATTAATAGAGAATAACGGGAGCTTCTATCTGCGTAGTCAAGATGGGGAGAGCAAGAAAATTGTTGATCAGCAGATTAATAATATTATTGTACCGGACAGAACCCTCGTGAACCAGAAGTCAAATAGTATTATACGTTTTGGCTTCCGAAGCTTTGGAGAAAAACTACTTCTCTGTAATGATAATTCGATTAAATACCTGGATAATAATTATAATGTAACGGATATTGCGGTTACCGGAGATGTCACCAATATTATACTGACAGAGGACAATGAGAAGCTGTTCTTCCTAGATCCGGAGGAACGGTTGATAAAAGTTTCAGATCTCGGCGGAGAAGAAACATTAGAGGTTATGGCGAATGATGTCTCAGATTTTAAGGTGACCAAAGATATATCCCAGATATATTTTCTAAGAGGGCAGAATTTATATTTCCTGGATAAGAAAAACGAAGAGAGACTGATCAGTGAGAATGTTCGCAGTCTTTGTATGAACTATAATCGAGATACCGTGTTCTTCCTAAAGGATTATACCGGTGGCAAAGGAACTCTGTATTATAGTCAGAATGGATTATCTGCTGTACCGGTGGAAGGCGGAATGAATGTGACCGGTGTTAAGGAATGGAACTTTGGGGTCATTTATCAGAAGTTTATCAATAATTCCAGTGCGATGTTCTATAATCGAGAAGGAAAGGATTTTGTATTTATCATGGATGGTCTTAATCTCCTGGATGATGGCATTCATGAATAGAAGAACCGATTATTTCCTACGAAGGATCGAAACTATTTGATAAGATTCGATTGAAAAGAATATGACACTGTGGTAATATGGTAAAGTGTTAGAGGATGAAAATATGATTCTTTATTACTGATATTGAAACGAAATGATGCGAGCCAGAACTCATTGGAGGTTTTTATGATAGTAGATAATGTCCCCTTGGATTACCTTATACCCAACATGCTCTCTGCGACCGGTACAACACTCAGTATCTTTTTTCTGACGGTTTTGTTTTCTATCCCGTTGGGATTTTTGGTTGCTCTGGGCAGAAGATGCCGGATTTGGATTATAAGCTTTCCGATTCGGATATACCAGCTGATTTTTCGCGGCACCCCGCTTATGTTGCAGTTAATCTTCTTTATGTATGCTCCCTTTTACATATTCGGATATAATTATAAATATCGAATGGTTGCCTGTATCCTGGCGTTTTCGATTAATTACGCAGCATATTTCGGAGAAATATTCCGTGGTGGGATAGCGGCGATACCGAAGGGACAATATGAAGCAGCACGTGTGCTGGGTTATACGAAGTTTCAGACTTTTATGCGGATTGTTCTTCCTCAGGTGGTGAAGCATGTTATGCCTGCCACAGGGAATGAGTTGATGACCTTGGTTAAGGATACCTCTTTGGCGCAGGTTATTGCTGTGGTGGAACTGTTTCGTGTCGCTACAACGACGCAGTCCAAGTATTTTTCCACGCTTCCGATTATTATAGCAGCGCTATTCTATTTAATAATGAACACAGTAGTTGAAGTCAGCTTCAAGCTCTTGGAAAAGAAGCTGGATTATTACAAGAACTAAGTGGAATTGCCTTATGATATTATATTGGCACAGTCAACCTGGAGGTATTAATGCTATTAATTGCAGAGAATATTGAGAAAAAATTTCATAAAACAGAAGTTTTAAAAGGAATATCCCTGGAAGTGGAAGAGGGTGAGGTAGTTGCCATCATTGGACCATCCGGCTCAGGGAAATCAACATTGCTTCGTTGTCTGACACAGCTTGAGAAGATAGATCGGGGCAGGATAGAGATTAATGAGAAGTTGATGGTTGATACCGAAGCAGACCTTGGCTATGCAGATACAAAGACGTTGCATGAGATTATACTGGAGGTAGGTCTTGTATTCCAGAACTTCAACCTTTTTCCCCATTTTAGTGTTCTTCGAAATATTGTAGATGCACAGATCAAGGTTCTGGGTATCGATAAAAAAGAAGCAACAGAGAAAGCATATATCTTATTAGATAAGATGAACTTAAGGGATAAGGCAGGTTCCTTCCCCTGTGAGTTGTCCGGCGGACAACAGCAGAGGATTGCGATTGCAAGGGCTCTGGCTCTTAATCCTAGGATCCTGTTCTTTGATGAGCCTACGTCAGCTCTGGATCCGGAGCTTACCGGTGAGATTCTGAAGGTAATCCGTTCTCTTGCCGAAGAGAAGATGACCATGGTAATCGTAACCCATGAGATGGCCTTCGCAAGAGACGTGGCTGACCGTGTCATATTTATGGATGAAGGTCTTATCGTGGAGCAGGGCACACCGGAGGAGGTATTCTCCAATTCTTCCAGCCAAAGAACGAAAGATTTTCTGCAGCGGTTTAATCAGATGAGTTAGAGCCATAATTTGATTAATTTATTTAATGCTTGCAATTTTTGGTTACTTTTGTTATAATAACTATGGTGCAAAATGATAAGACTAATTAAGGAGTGGACGAAAGTCCACTCTTCTTATGTTCTATCATCTACATACTCTGGATAATCAGGGAATGGAATGTCACAGATGACTTAATTAATTATGTTAGGAAAGTAGGGATTTGAATGGCAAAACATGAAGAATATGAGCGCAAGACAGAACAGTTACTGGAACCTATTTTGGCAGAGAATCATTTCGAATTGTATGATGTTGAGTATGTAAAGGAAGGTGGTAACTGGTATTTAAGAGCTTATATTGACAAAGAAGCAGGTATCACGGTGGACGACTGTGTATTAGTTAGCAGGGCATTAAGTGATTTGCTGGACCGACATGATTTTATCTCGGATTCCTATGTATTAGAGGTTAGTTCTCCCGGTCTGGGGAGGCAATTGAAAAAAGATAAGCATTTTGAGAGAAGTCTCGGTGAAGAGATCGAGGTTAAGCTCTATAAGGCGGTAAATAAGAAGAAGGAATTTGTCGGACTATTAAAAGCCTACGATGCAGCTACAATTACACTTGAGTTTGAGGATAACACGACAATGGAGATACCGCGAGCGGATATTGCCATGGTACGGTTGACCTTTGATTTTTAGAGTTACAAGATTTCGAATTTTGCATTAAGAAGGAGGATAATATTCTCCGTAAAGTGAACTGTATTTTTACATTAAGAAGGGAGGATAAATCCTCCAATAATATGGTATGTATTTTATACGCTATGAAGGAGGATTTAATAAAAAAATGGATGCGAACAAGGAACTCATTGAAGCTTTAAACCAAATTGAGAAGGAAAAGGATATCAGTAAGGATATTTTACTTGAGGCATTGGAGAACTCGTTGGTGGCAGCATGTAAGAACAATTATGGCAGAGCTGATAACATTAAAGTGAATATCGATAGAATAACTGGTGAAGTAAATGTTTTTGCTATGAAGGAAGTAGTGGAAGAGGTAACGGATCCTATCATGCAGATCAGCCTGGCTCAAGCTAAGATGAAGGATGCGAGAAAAGAACTCGGTGATATGATGGCGATTGAAGTGACACCGAAGAATTTTGGACGTATTGCTGCTCAGAAAGCGAAGCAGGTAGTTGTTCAGAAGATCCGTGAAGAAGAGAGAAAGGTACTTTTTACCCAGTATAGCGGGAAAGAGAAGGATATCGTAACCGGTATCGTACAGCGTTATGTAGGCAATAATGTTAGTATAAATTTGGGTAAGGTAGATGCAATCTTAACTGAGAATGAGCAGGTAAGAGGTGAGATCTTCAAGCCTACCGATCGTATTAAGCTTTATGTACTCGAAGTTAAGGATACTACGAAGGGACCGCGAATTACAGTATCCAGAACGCATCCCGAATTGGTGAAGAGATTATTTGAGGCAGAAGTTACTGAGATACAGGATGGAACGGTTGAGATTAAGAGTATTTCCAGAGAAGCCGGATCCAGAACAAAGATGGCAGTATGGAGTAACAATCCGGATGTAGATGCTGTTGGTGCATGTGTCGGCATGAACGGTGCCAGAGTAAATGCAATCGTACATGAGCTTCGTAATGAAAAAATCGATATTATTAACTGGAGTAATGATCCTGCCAAGCTGATTGAAAATGCATTAAGTCCGGCGAAGGTTGTATCCGTTACTGTAGATGAATTTGAGAAGAGTGCCAGAGTTATCGTTCCTGATTATCAATTATCCCTTGCAATCGGTAAAGAAGGTCAGAATGCCAGACTTGCAGCCAAGCTGACCGGATTTAAGATCGATATTAAGAGTGAATCACAAAGTATGGGATACTAGTGTGAATTATGAAAAGCATAATTCACACCTAAAAAGTTTGTGCCTGCGAGATCAAAGTGCAAAGGACGCACTTGGCACAAACCAATCTTAGGGTGGTTGTGTTAGGAGGATATGAATGGCAAAAAAATTACCGTTAAGAATGTGTACCGGATGCGGTGAGATGAAGCCCAAAAAGGAATTGATCCGTGTTCTTAAGACTCCTGAGGAGGAGATTGTTATCGATGCTACAGGAAAGAAGAATGGCAGAGGTGCTTATGTATGCTGTTCCTTAGCCTGTCTGCAAAAAGCAATCAAAACAAAGGGCTTGGATCGTTCTCTCAAGGTTACCATTCCAGGGAATTTGATTGAGACATTGGAAAAGGAGATGATTTTGCTTGAGTCCGGAAGAAAAGAAGGTATTTAACCTGTTTGGAATTGCAACAAAATCAGGTAAGCTTGTAAGTGGCGAATTCTCTACTGAGAAGGCAGTAAAAGAAAAGAAGGCTGCTCTGGTGGTAGTAGCGGAGGACGCATCGGATAATACGAAGAAAATGTTTACCAACATGTGTACTTACTATAAAGTGCCAATATATTTCTTTGGCATAAAGGATGACTTGGGTCATGCAATGGGTAAGGAGTTTCGCGCCTCTTTAGCTGTGCTTGACAAGGGCTTAGCAGACGCAATCGATAAGCAATTGAAAATGATGCAGGATAGATAAGGAGGTAGTAAGTATGGCGAAAATGAAAATATATGAGTTGAAAAATGAAATAAACGGACAGATTAAGAGTTCGATAGAGAGCAAGGATATTCTGGACTATTTGGAGCATAGCTTCGGTGTGAAGAAATCACATAGCAGCAATCTGGAGGATAATGAGGTTCAGGTCGTTAAGAATCACTTTGTTCGAGGCGCTCAGATACCTACGGCAGCTAAACCGACGAGTACAACAACTGCGCAGGGTAGTACAAATACTGCAAAGACACATGCTGCTCAGAATGCAGCAGGAACCGCTGCACCGGGACAGACGCATACACAAGCGCAGACAGCACATAGTCAGGCTGGTCAGAGACCTGCAGCACCCCAAAGCGCAAGACCGGTAACCCAGGGAGACAGACCCTTGGGGCAACAAGGAATGACAAGACCGGCCGGGCAGGGACAGAAGCCTGCCATGAGCCAGCAACATAATGGAATAAGACAGGGGCAGCCCAGTCAAACAGGCAGTGGGCAAAGACCCGCTGGAGAACAAGGTCGCCCAGGAATGCATACGCAAGCAGTATCCTCGCAGACAGCGAGTACTGGACAACAGGGAGTAAGACCGGCAGGAGGACAAAGTGGAATGAAGCAAGGACAGCAGGGATATCAAGGCCAGGGAAGTGCTGGTCAGCATGGCAACGGAAGCCAGGGATATCAAAGCTCTAGTAATACAGGAAGAACCGGAGAGTATTCACAGGGTCAAAGAGTAGCAGCGCAAGGAGCAGACGGACAACAAGGTCAGAGACCTCAGGGTGAAGGCTATAGACCGAGACCCCAAGGAGAAGGATATCAAGGCAACAGACCTCAGGGAAGTGGATATCAAGGAAACAGACCGCAGGGAAGTGGATATCAAGGAAACAGACCTCAAGGTGAGGGTTACCAAGGCAACAGACCTCAGGGTGAGGGCTACCAAGGCAACAGACCTCAGGGAAGCGGCTATCAAGGCAATAGACCTCAGGGTGAAGGATATCAAGGAAACAGACCGCAGGGAAGTGGCTATCAGGGCAACAGACCTCAAGGTGAAGGATATCAGGGCAATAGACCTCAGGGTGAAGGCTATCATGGCAACAGACCGCAGGGAAGTGGATACCAAGGCAACAGACCTCAGGGAAGTGGCTATCAGGGTAACAGACCTCAGGGTGAAGGA
>JAEZUM010000032.1 GCA_023421075.1 Bacillota bacterium | reverse complement strand
ATGAAAGGGGAAATATCATGTTCGGGCTTTATTTTGGTCATTACTTGGTGGATAAGAATAAGATATCTCAATCACAATTTTACAACTTAATGCAACAGCATCACAAAACAAGAGCGAAACTCGGGCTGATCGCGGTATCGGAAAAGTTACTAACTACGAAACAGGCAGAGGAAATTAATGAAATTCAAAAAAGAATGGATCAACGCTTCGGTGACATTGCTATTGAAAAGGGCTATTTGTTACAGGAGGAGGTTAAATATCTTCTTAATCTGCAAGGAAATTCCTATCTAAGATTTATTCAATTATTTACCGAACAAAACATAATAACAATGGAAGAGCTTGAAACTCTTCTTGAAGAATACAAGAAAGCGAATCAGTTCACTGATCAGGAGCTTGAAGCATTAAAATCCGGAGATATCGATCGTATTATTCCCGTATTTGTTGATATGGATACGCCATTGCTGGGCGAATGTGTCGGTTTGGCAATCCGTAATGTCATACGATTTATTAACAGTGAAGTAGTTCTAAAGCGGGCCTATAGAGTGAAGGATTACTCCTTTGACGGCCTCGCCTTTCAACAAATGAAAGGCGATCATGATATCTTTCTCGGCTTTGCAGGAAGAGATAAGGCTCTGCTGGAGATCGCTAACCCTTTCGCCAAGGAGCAATATACCTCATTGGATGAGGATGCTTATGATTCCGTATGTGAATTCATTAATTGTATCAACGGAATGTTTGCCTCAAAGTTAAGCCATGAGGATATTCATATCGATATGACTCCCCCCGGTTATTATATAAACCAAACACTTGCATCTGAGGGAGATATCTATATTGTACCAATGATAATCAACGGGGAACAAACCGATATTGTAGTTGTAGTTAATGATCAGGCAGTAATTAAGTAGGAGGGCGCTACTATGGCAAAAATTCTTATTGTTGACGATTCCAAAACATCAAGAAAAATCCTAAGAGCGATCTTAGAAGAAAATGGACATGAGATAATTGCAGAGGCCGTTAATGGGGAAGACGGCTTAAAAAAATTCAAGGAGGTTCAGCCTGACTTAATTACCATGGATATTACAATGCCGGTAATGGATGGCCTGGAGTCTCTGAAACGAATACGGGAGCACGATAATACCGCAAAGGTTATTATGGTTACTGCAGCAGGCCAGAAGACAAAGATGGTGGATGCAATCAAATTCGGAGCTTGTGAATTCCTTGCAAAACCATATGAAGCAGGACAAATTATCGATATTATTCATAAGGTATTAGCATAACACATACTTAGTTGATACTTCGCTTTACAATCGTGTAAACGATAGAAAGTACGACATAAATACTCACTTTGCATATGTGCAAATAAAAGGTTACTTTAAGCTGCATACACTGCTTAAAGTAACCTTTTCTATTTCACACTATGAACTGCCTTGTCATTACTTCTTGTATCCATAATAATCCTTAAAGCAATATTTACGCCTTAACCGGCATTATAATTGCTGCGATTATATATGCTAACAAACCAAAGCCTCCGGCAAAGGAGAATACAACCCATAATAATCTTACAATCGTAGGGTCAATATTGATATACTCCGCAATTCCTCCGCATACACCGCAAATCATTTTATTCGTGTTAGAACGAAATAATCTTTTCTGTTCCATAATAAAACCTCCTTATTCTATATTATATCTTGTCTTAATCATACCTTTTTTCTAGTAAAAATCAACAGAAATATTTCCAATTTCACAAGTTAATGATAAATTGTTCTGAGCATCGTCATTATTAATTACACGATTTGAAATACTATGATAACTATTATTATCGATATCGATATTTCCTATACTGGCGCTGATGTCATAGGAATAATCCGATTCCTCGCCGTCTAGATCCAATTCCACATTACCGACATTACAAATAATTTTGTTATCACCACTTACATCGCCACTGATCATAACATCGCCAACACCACAATCTACTGTAATATCCTTCACCATTACATTATTCAGGGTCATCTGACCGGCACCGATAATATATTCCGATTCTCTGGCAATATCAAGCTCCTTCACTACCAAGCGTCCTGCCGATACATTGAAGTCACCTGTAATCGCATGGATTTCATCCACCTCTACATCACCAGCTTTGATCGTTAAGGATATATTGTCAGCAACAAAATTCTTAGGCAAAGTGATTGTAATCTCAGGTGCCCTATTCTCACCCCAGCCAAAGACATTACCCACTGAAAAGTGCAGTCCGAAGATATTTACAAAGTCTCTGTTTTCGGAATCCTGTCGAACAACCCAGGTACCATCCGTATCCACAAAAGATTCAAGACCATTCTCCGGTAATCTCTTCGCATCAATTGTAAAGGAATCTCCTACTACTATATTAACCTCACCGTATTCGATATCCAAATCGATACCGGTAACATCTGCGTAACTCTCTTCATAGGAGAAGGTGGGTACATCCTCAAAGGACGCTCCGGATGCAACTGCGATTACCAGGATTGCTACCCCGATACCGATCGCAATCAGCGCTATCCCTAACCATATCTTAGCAAATGTTTTCATTATGCCATCACACTCCTATTCTTAAAGGGTAATCTGCAAAGGTTAACAACTCCTTTGATCAAAGCCGGTACTACCGTCTTACAAAGTGCCACACAAGCCATGGTTAAGAGCATTCCAATTCCGAATACCAATAAGCCGCCTCCGATGAAGGCTAATCCTATGAGTGGAGCACTCAGCTGTATAATCCCTGCTACAAACAGAGCAATTCCTGCACAGATTAATGCAATTCCTGCTGCTCCAAAGCCAAAGATAAGTCCAAAAATTGTTGCAAACACACCAATTATAATACCGATAATCGGTAAGGTGATCGGAAGACCTACCGTAAATGCTAATATCAGAACAAGAACAACC
Organism: Bacillota bacterium; assembly: GCA_023421075.1. Lineage (GTDB taxonomy): Bacteria > Bacillota > Clostridia > Lachnospirales > Lachnospiraceae > Mobilitalea. The sequence goes on along the minus strand of JAEZUM010000032.1, from coordinate 461 downwards.
AAACCGGTATTGGAGTTGCTATTATGCGCATTATTCTGGCCATGATTGTAGGAGGTTTGATTGGTTCCCTTCTGCTGTGAATAACCAGTCCCGTTTGTCTGCCCTGCATGATCAGAGCTGTTACGATTCGTTTTTGCAGCTCCAACGATTTCTAACTGTTCTTCATTTACAATTGTATCCTTATAACCTGTCTCTGTGAAATATCCCCGGTTATCGCGTTCTGCTGAATTGGAGATAAGATCTGCTTTAATAATGTCAGCCACCTTCTTCGGTGAGCCTAATTCCGCTATGATTTCCTGCTCATGATCTTCCCCTGCATCTTCGAAATAACCAATATAATATTTGAGTGCTTCTTCTCTCTCATCCAAAGGGATATCCAACAATAAGCTTTCGAGTTCGTTCATGAATTCTAGCTTTGTCATCTATTTCACTCCTTCAAATATAATATTTATTTTCTTATA
>JAEZUM010000056.1 GCA_023421075.1 Bacillota bacterium | reverse complement strand
GTGCTATACTGCCTTTACTATTTTATTTAGTACCGGTATGCGCCCCGGAGAAGTATGCGGACTCAGATGGTCTGATTATGATGGAGAATGTTTTAGACCAGAACAGGGCATTGACAAAGAGAGAGTTATCACTGATCTGAAGAACGATAAGGCCAAGGAAGAGGTTTATCTCTCTCCAGAGCTTATTCTGCATCTTAATAGCGTAAAAGTCATACAGGAGGATATATGGAAGCAGCAGAGGCCATTTAAAGACTTTCCGGATGATGGATATATTAATTGCTTTACAGATGACTGGAGACCTATGACACCGGGTTATCTTAACAGGGCGTTTGAAAGAATTATTAAAAGGAATAAAATAGAACCTCGTATAAGACTTTATGACACGAGACATTCTTTCGGGACCAATATGATGAGAGATGGTGTAAATCCGAAAATGGTTGCTGATATGATGCGTCATACCACCGTAAAAACCACTCTCGATAATTATTCTCATACGGATAAGACAATGTATAAAAATACAATCAAAAAGTATAACAAAAAGCTCGTCTAATAAAGGCATAGAAAAAGTCATAGAAAAAAGGTTGCAACGACTTTTTAAAATCGCTACAACCCTTGATTTTCATGAAGCTGTTGGGCAGACTTGAACTGCTGACCTCCTCATTACCAATGAGATTTTTTATATTTTTATATGTAGTCAATTTTGCTCAAACCCTTGCAAATTAAGGTTTCTCTAAATTTATCGCAATGGTTAAAAGTGATATTTCAGCATAATCTCATAGAAAAACTCATAGAAGGATTGTTGCATAAATAATCATTGTGCAATATGTCACATTATAATAGGTAGTTTCTCCTTTTGCCAACTATACAACCACGATCAGACGTGGTAACATAAATACATCCCAAAGAATATATGGATAATTTTAGAATGGACGGAATCACAGAGAAGAGGCCCTGCAGCAACGCGGGATTTTCTTATACACCTTTAACAAATGTGTTTATTGTTAACATTTCATGAACTTTTAGAGATATGTATTGCAAAAAATGGCATAATAAGGTAATGTTAAATCATAAGGAGATGATATTATGGAAAATATGCAAAATGCAGATTTTGATTATTTCGTTCAGAACTACATGGATTTTTTCAATCAATATGGACATAAATTTCTGGCTATTAAAAACAAGCGAGTTCTAGGAGTATATGATGATGTTATAACAGCTGTTAACACTACCATGAAATCTGAGGAACTTGGCACTTTTATAGTCCAAGAGTGTACCGGAGACGCATCAGCTTACACAAGTTCAATTATGGATTTATGTATAGCTTGAATATTTTTGTGCACAGGGGGAGCATATGCAAGCTTTTACTTTAACTTCAAACGTCGGACTATTAAGGCGCCTAAATACCAATATTTGCGTTAAATCAGATTATAGAAACAGTTCTCAAGCATATGACATCAACACCCCGTGGAATGCGGTGTGGGATACTGGAGCAACACATACATGTATATCCAAGAAAATTAGGGAAACATTAGATTTAGTGCCCATTGGTGAGACAGAGACAGGCACTGCCGGTGGTTTGATTAAAGTAAAAAGATATCTAGTGGACATTCTTCTCCCGAATGACCTTATTATTAATAATCTGCAGGTCATTGAAGTTGACTTGATGAGTAGTGGGTGTGATGTGCTTATAGGAATGGATGTTATAACATTAGGCGACTTTAGTCTAACAAATTTCACAAATAAAACCGTCTTATCATTTAGAACACCTTCGTGTCACTGCATAGATTATGTTGGTGAATGCAATAATTCCATTGCAGAAGTAGCAATCACCAATGCAGAAGAAAATTCTTAGAATTATCCCCGGCCAGCAATGACCGGGGCTTTATTATGTAAATCATAACGGTATAGCACTCTATTCTGCCATTGACTTGCGTGTATTAGGCCCGACTTTACCATCCACAGTTAAACCGCGATCTCGCTGACACATCCTGATTCCTGCATCGGTAACCGGTCCGCAGTCGCCATCTATTTTTAGCTCTTTATCATATCCATTGACCTTCACTATGATGTATCCGGATTCTCGTAACTCCCACTGTACCCACATAACGCCCTCCCCGGCCATACCAAGCTTGATAGTCTCCTTAGGCTCCTTATAGGGATTGATTGGCTTATTACCATCTTCCAATGCCATTACTACATGACTGCCCTCTTTGAGGTAGATACTGCCACGCTTTGCTAATTTATCAGATGTGAGATGAGCCGGATCTGTATAAGCTTTAAATTTGCCTGTAGCCAGCAGCTTCGCCCGGAGATTGCCGGTATAGCCGTCAGCAGAGGTCTGTAGTCCAGCTAGTATGTAACAGGTAATAATTAAACTGGAGCAATCAAACTCTCCTACTGCTCCAGCTACTTTGTTCTTATTCTTTTTAATGGCATTATATCCGGTCCACCTATCAACCTGATCATAGCCATAATTAGGATCCGCACAGATCTGCTCCATGATCTCTGCTGCTTTATCAGCGAGTGCTTTGTCTGTACATTCGAGATAGACATTCCAGGGCTTTGAGTACCATGCGCGGATGCAAATCTCCTTACCTGTCTGATCACCAGCTGTTCCTCCGGACGCCTTTCTTCTTTCATCAATGGAGGCGTTACCTATTTTAATAGCCATACTTCATTCCTCCTATTTCTTAAATCGGTTATATAATACCGTAAGCTTTTCCCACCCATACATAGCCACAAACGCAACAATAAAGGCTGCTATAATGCAGCCGGCTATATAATACCATTGAATTTCAATTGAGAAGTATGATATGTAAGCAAAATATGCTACCAGGCAAAGTACAGTAGAAAGTACTATAACCTGAAGATCTGTAGGGATCTTCTTCAAGAGGCTGATATTCTTAGTCACTTCTGTGATGGCCGACACAAGGAATGCCAATACACCTATGATTGCCAATAGTATCATTAAATTGTTTGTGATAAATGTGATTAATTCCATTACTCTTCACCTAATCCTTTCTTGATTTTCGATTTTTTGATACTTGATAACAGCAATAGTTCCCCCGTAGTGAACCCGAACCAAGATGCAATAAGCGTGGATGGTTCGCTCCCAGTCCTGAGGAACACATATAAAACGGCTGCCGTAAACAATACATTCATTACTATTACAGCTGCTACTATAACCTTGGAATATTTACCTTTCTTCTTTTCCATCAGCTCACCTTACTTTCCAGATCTTCGATCCGGTGATTTGCAACCTTAAGCTTCTCTTCATGGAGCGCAGCTTTCTCTTCCAGTCGGTATGTTCGTTCGATTAGGTTATTATGCTTATTGACCTTATCCTCTAGTTGCTCCAGCCGATATGATATCAGTGCCGCACTTTTCCGTTGTGAAAAATAAGAGCCTGCCAACGTACCGCTCAGGCTCAGCACTCCAGTTATTATTACAGCGATAAGATTATCCATGCATGATATTCCGTCCTTTCCTTTGCAATAAAAAAGGAACTTTACAGCTCCCTAAATAAGACTTATTTCCAGTACATTTATTCTGTCCCTTAATACCTGCCTAGCAGAGTGCAACTCAGAAATATCATAAGGAGATTCTAATCCAACAAGCTGATATTCCGAACACTTAATTACCTTATAGTCGGTATCCTCCAGCTCACGCTTAAGTGTAGCGATTTCCTGCAGTGTTGTTTGACGTGCAATCTCTTCCTCTGTTGGCACATAAGGCTCGGGGTCAATAGATGGCTCCGGCTCTGTGTAGATGGATCCATCATTGCTTAAAATGATGATAGTACCGTCAACCCTATAGATAGTGGTATATCCTTTCATTGTCGCACATGAGACTCCACCTGCTGTTAGCACCTCGATCACAGATAGGTTCTTTCCGGTTAATTCAATCCCCTTCGGAAATTCAATTACTAATAAGTTGACGCTCTTTACTGATATACTGACGATATCAATCTCCTCGTCCTGTATTTTGATTTTCTCCATAGATTTCTCCTTTCTTGGTATAAAAA